>NZ_JAXMGC010000009.1:0-91798 GCF_046347455.1 Cellvibrio sp. | reverse complement strand
GGGGATCCAGCTCTTGAATCTTCTTGAAAAAAGCTGGAACGCCAGCCCGGTGGATCCCCACTGCGCGAGGATGACGATTCCCCATTTAAGCTGGAATATAAATGCAATCACTCACCATCGCAAATTGCTTAAAACTTTCATCCCAGCTTTTGGGGGCTAGCGACAGTCCGCGCCTCGATATAGAACTTCTGCTTACCCATATTCTCCAAAAAGATCGTACTTATCTTTTCACTTGGCCTGAAAAAGAATTAACTTCTCAAGAAGCAGATCAATTCCAAACATATTTTAACCGTCGTAAAAACGGTGAACCTATTGCTCATATTATTGGCCAACGCGAATTTTGGTCGTTGCCATTGATGGTTAACAACTCCACTCTAATTCCGCGCCCTGATACAGAGCTGTTGGTTGAAGCAACTCTGGGGTTGTTTGCGGAGGACGATGATGCTCAACCTCGTCGTTTGCTAGATTTAGGTACGGGAACAGGCGCAATCGTTTTAGCCTTGGCGAATGAAAAGCCATCATGGCAATGTGTGGGAGTGGACAAAGAAATTGCTGCCGTAGAGCTTGCAGAAAAAAATCGCCTTCAGCTTAAGTTGAGTAACGTAAAGATTCACCAAAGCGATTGGTTTTCTGTGTTAGATGGTGATAAACGCTTTGACGTTATTGTCAGCAATCCGCCCTATATAGATCCCGATGATGAACATTTAACACAAGGCGATATTCGCTTTGAACCTTTGAGCGCATTGATCGCTGACAAAAACGGATTGGCTGATTTGGAATTTATTATCCAACATGCACCGTCATTTTTGCGCAGTGCAGGTTGGTTGTTGGTTGAACATGGTTATGATCAAGGTGAAGCGGTGCGCGATTCATTTGCAAGTAATGGCTTCGATAATATCAACACCTTTCGCGATTTCGGCCGAAACGAACGCGTAACCATTGGACAACGTAAATGAACGACCAACAACTCTTGCGTTATTCGCGCCAAATTATGTTGCCCGATCTGGATTTGGACGGGCAGGAAAAACTATTGGCCGCGCGTGTACTTATTATTGGGTTGGGTGGTTTAGGTTCGCCGGTAGCAATGTACTTAGCTGCAGCGGGCGTCGGTCATTTAACTCTGGCTGATTTTGATACAGTCGATTTAAGTAATTTACAACGGCAAATTGCACACACTACGGATCGCATTGGTGAAAGCAAAGTAGAATCTGCTAAAAAGACAATCAACGCACTGAACCCGGATGTACAGGTGAGTTGTATTACTGAGGTTCTGGATGCGCATTCATTGCAAACCTGTGTAAGCCAATCTTCAGTTGTGGTCGATTGCTGTGATAACTTCGCAACACGTTTTGCCGTTAATGCTGCCTGTGTCGCGGCGAAGGTGCCTTTAGTATCGGGCGCAGCGATTCGTTTGGAAGGACAGGTAGCGGTGTTTGATAGCCGTCAACCTGAATGTCCTTGCTATCGCTGTTTGTACGAAGAAGAATCTGAAGAAAACACCACCTGTGCAGCTAACGGAGTGCTCTCGCCGTTGGTAGGTGTTATTGGCAGCATGCAAGCCTTGGAAACCATTAAAGTCATTGTTGGTTTTGGAAAAACGCTTGCGGGAAAATTACTCATCTTCGATGCGCGTTACAGTCAGTGGCGTGAACTTAAGTTACCAAAAGATACACACTGTCCCGTCTGCTCCGATTCTAAATAAGCCCGCGACTCCCCTACAAAAATTTGCTAGGATCGCGGGCGTATTACCTTTAAAAATTTAACATATAAAAATCGAAACGGAGTTTTTATGTCCAATCCGCAATTTGAAGTTGTCCTCAAAGGTGTGCTTGCTGGTTTTGATGAGGCGAAAGCCAAAGCAGATTTTGCAGCGCTCTTTTCTTTGGATGCAGAAAAAGTTGATCGCTTGTTTTCCGCAAAACGCACCGTATTAAAATCTGGTATCGCTGAAGATGTCGCTAGCAAGTATGTTGCTCGGCTTGCTGGTATTGGCGTAGAAGCAGTTGCTGAGGCTATTGCAGTTGAACCTGCCGCGCCAGAATTGAGTTTGGTTCCTATAGAGTCCGGTAAAAATGAAATTGAGCCATCCGCCGTTGAGCAACAAGCAGCGCAGGAACCTGCCCAGGCTTATGCCTCAAGTGAAAACTTTATTCGCCCGCAAGTGAAGGCGGAATCCGCATCCAGCTCATATCAATCGAGTTCTGCTGATGCTTCATCGCAAGAAACTGTGCGTTACCCCTTCGCATTCACGGGTAAAGGTTTTGAGTATTTCAAAATCTGGATTGTAAATATTCTGCTGAGCATTGTTACCTTGGGCATTTACTCCGCATGGGCCAAGGTTCGCAACAAGCAATATTTCTACGGCAACACTCACATTGCCGACTCAACCTTTGAGTACACTGCGGAACCCATAAAAATTTTGAAGGGTCGCATTATTGCATTTTTGCTCTACGTGGCTATTGGTGCATCGGGGCATATTTCACCCATTTTTTCTATTGTGGTTTCGCTCTTGTTCTTGGCATTTTTACCGTGGATTATCGTTGCTTCGTTGCGCTTCAATGCGCGTCATAGTAGCTACCGCAACATTAGTTTCCGTTTTAATGGAACAATTGGTGGAGCACTGGCCGCTTTTATTGGTTGGCCAATATTGGGTGTTCTTTCTCTGGGTCTACTCCTTCCTTTCGCATGGAAAAAACAAGCCGCATACGTCACTAACAATCATTCATACGGTGCAGAACCCTTTAGCTTTGATGTGCATGTAAAAGAATATTACAAAATGTTGCTCATTTTAATCGGGGCGACGGTGGTGTTCTTTATCGCCTTAGCGGTGTTGGGTGGTGCTGCGGCAGCGTCTTTATTTACTCTTGGTAAATTTAACCCTGCCGCGCTAATGGCCTTCATTCCCATGATGATTGCCTACTTTGCATTTTATGTTGGCTTGGGCGCATATGTTGTTGTCTCTTTGGCAAACATTCATTGGAATAACACCCAATTACAACATCATAAATTTGAAGCTAATTGGTCGGTATTCTCGTATTTCAAATTATTGGTTGTTAATACATTAGGGATTTTGTTTACCTTGGGTCTGTTTGTTCCTTTCGCAAAAGTGCGTACGGCTGCATACAAAGCTGAACATACAGCTCTCTTGGTACAAGGTGACTTGGACGGATTTATTGCGAACAAACTCGAAGAATCTAATTCGCTTGCGGAAGGCGTTCATGATTTGTTTGATATAGACATCAGTCTCTAATCCTACAGACGCGGTTATCACTGGGAGTTAATAATGGTTTTGCAGGGAATTTGGTTTGACGGAAAAACATCGGCATCGCAGCCGGTGGAATTGCGCATGAATGAAGTGGGTACAATCAGCGTTATTCGTGTTAGCGATCAAACCTTATTGACGACCGCGTCTATTACTAATATTGATGTAAAATCGCGGGTGGGTAATACCCCCCGCTATATCTATTTTCCCGACGGAGAAAAATGTGAAACCCGCGATCACGCGGTCGTAGATCGTTGGTTAAAGCAATATCGTCCTTCAATCAAACATAGCCTTGCGCATAGTTTGGAATCCCATAGTTATTTTGTAGCGCTCACACTAGTGCTGGTTATTGCCTTTAGTTGGGTGACTGTTGTCTACGGTCTTCCAGCCGCTTCTCGTTATATTGCATACCATTTGCCGGAAAAGGTAATGGACAGAGCAGCAACAGAAACGCTGCAATTTCTTGATAAGGTTCATTTAAAACCCACAAGTTTGGATGAAGAAACTCGCGCTCGTATTCTCAAACATTTTGCGCCGGCTATTGCGCAAAATAGCGATCTTCGCATTAAAATCATTTTTCGTGGCGGTGGCGACATAGGCGCAAATGCTTTTGCGTTGCCAGATGGAACGGTTTTATTTACTGACGAAATTGTGCATTTGGCAAAAAATGACGATGAATTATTATCTGTGCTTGCGCATGAAATTGGCCACGTAAAATATCGCCATTCATTGCGGTCTGTTATTCAAGGTTCTGTTATTAGTTTCGCGGTGGCTATGGTGACTGGCGATGTATCAGCCGCATCAAACTTGCTCGCGAGTTTGCCCGTGGTATTTACTACCCTGTCATATTCGCGTGATTTTGAGCGCGAGGCTGATAATAATTCGCTCCTATTTCTCGATGCTAATCATATTGAGCGGCATTATTTTGTAGACCTTATGGAGCGCTTGAGCTACCAGGTTGAATGTTCGCTTCTGCTGGGGGATAAGGGAGACAATTCTTCCAGCGACTCGTCAACAAATGAATCTGCTGGTAGCAGCTCATCAGAAAGCGGATCAGTTGATAAAAAAGAAGCTGTAGATAAGAAAGAAGTTGTAGATAAAAAAGGCTGGCAGTATGTAGAAGCGCATCGTGAAGAATGCGATAAACTGATGGCTTCCCGCGGCGACAGCATTTTTGATTCTAAAGTGCTCGGTTATTTTTCTTCGCATCCGCAAACAAAAGAACGTACCGCTAAGTTTAAGCAACCATCGGCTCCAACGCCGGTGTCACCGTAAAATGTTTGCAATGTTTAGTGATAGGCTTTTTATACATGTCTGCTCCGCAGTTTGATATTGTTTTTCGCGGTGTGCGTGCAGGTTTTGATCCTGCCTTGGTAAAAGGCCAATTCGCTAGTCTCTTCAAGCTCGATCCTGCAAGAGTCGAGCGAATTTTTAAATCCCAACGAGTCACCTTAAAAAATAATGCTGACGAGCGTCTTGCCAATATTTTTGTGGCACGGCTATTTGCGATTGGTGTTTTAGCAGACAAACTTCCCGTTGAAATAATCCCATCCAAAGCGATTTATACAGAAGATCGCGGCGAAGTTTCCTGCGAATCGAACAGCATGCATCAGCCTGTTGACTTTATTTATGGGGAACTAATTCGTCGCATCCCATTTGAGTTTAACGGAACAGGCTTGGGTTATTGCAAGGTTTGGCTTGTCAATTTGCTAGTGTGCCTTTTGAGCGCGGGCGTTTTATATCCGTGGGCGAGAGTGCGAACTTTGCGTTATTTTTATGAAAATACCCGTCTTGATGGCGAAGCTTTTTCTTATACATCTAATCCGCAAAAAATCTTTTTGGTTCAATTTGCTCTCGTAATTTACGCAGCCGCTTTATGTTATGCGTTTTTTAATTCGTTATGGCTAGGTTTACTGGGCGTTGTCATTTTACTAGCAGCCTTTCCTTATTATTGGGTGTTGCGTAATCAATTTCAGCTCAATCATTCCTTCTATTGTGATACGCATTTTCAAAAAATTATGAATCTAAGGGAAGCCTATGAGGTGCTTTTGGTATTGCCTTTGGTTGCATTAGTCACTTTTGGGGTTGCGGTTCCTTACATTGTTTATAGAATTCAAAAGTACCGCGCCGAGTCCATTTCTATCGGCGGCTACGAGTTTAGCTTCTCTGCCCCGTTGAAACCTTACCTAGCACTTTTGCCCAGCTTATTGATAGCTGAATGCTTAACCGCATTTAGTTATTATTATCGCGAATATTTACCCACCATTTTTTGGTTGCTCTTATTGATTGGTGTGTGGCTTTTGGTGTTTATACGTTGGCGCGTTGCTTTGGTGAATTTGCAGTGGGGGTTTATCAGTAGCAAATTAGGAAATTTTGTATCAACTTGGGATATAACAAGTTACAACGCACTGGTTACCAAAAATATTCTATTGTGCGTTGTGACTCTGGGTTTGTATTGGCCGTGGGCAAAGGTAAATAACGCCAAATACAAAGCTCAATACCTAGCTTTCTTCGCGAATCAGAGATTTAGAAAGTGGAGAAGAAAAGTGAGCAAAGAAAAGTGATTAAAGCTGAATTTATATCAGAAACAACACAGTTAAGCTTGCGATAGGTCAGCGCCTCTTCGCAAGCTTAAGAGGCAACAGGCTTAGCGAAAAAATGCCTCCTTCAGCTCAGCATGTTGCTCTGCTTTCAAACGCGGCCCAAACTGAGCTACAACTTTACTCGCGGCTAGGCTTGCGAAATCGCCTGCTGTTTGAAAATTGTGGCCTTGGGTTAATGCATACAAAAATGCACCGGCAAACATGTCACCCGCACCATTTGTATCTACCGCGGTAACTTTGTTGCCTGCGATTTTAAATTGCGTGTTTCCATCAAATACCAATGCGCCGTCACTACCACAGGTAATAGCGAATTGTTTGCAATGTTTTTTCAATGCTTCGGCGGCATCTTGCAGCGAATATGTTTGCGTAAAGCTCATGGCTTCGTCGCTGTTGCAGAACAAAATATCTACACCATCGCCAATCATTTCTACTAAACCGTCGCGGAAAAATTGAACCATCGCAGGGTCAGACAAGCTCAGTGCCGTGCGGGTATTGTTAGCTTCCGCATGTTTGCGTAAAGCCACTGCTGCTGCGCGGCCTGTCGGGGAAGTGACCAAGTATCCTTCAATATAAGCGAATTGCGATTGCGCGATTGCATCTACATCCAACTCATCCTCTGACAAGGTTTCGCTGATCCCCAAGAAGGTATTCATAGTGCGTTCAGCGTCGGGTGTAATCATGACAAGGCATTTGCCGGTGGTGCCCGCCGGTGGATTGATGTGTGCAGGGTAGGTCACACCCGCCGCTTTAATATCGGCGATATAAAAGCGTCCGTTTTCGTCGTCTGCTACTTTGCAGGAGTACACATTCTTACAACCGAAATAACTCGCCGCGATAATCGTGTTCGCTGCAGAGCCGCCGCTGGCTTTATGCGATGCGACCAAATGATCGGCAAGGTAGCTGATAAGTTCGCGTTGGCGTGCTTCATCAACTAAGGTCATAACACCTTTGTCCACATTCATGGCAATAAGGTCGGCGTCGGTGAGGGTAATTTCGGTGTCTACGAGGGCGGCACCTATGCCGTATATGTGATATTGCTTGCTCATGGTAAGGCCTTGGTCAGAATCAGAATGTGAGGCGGGCATTATGCTAAAAAGGTTTAGCTCGATAAAGCCTTATCGAACCCGTAAAATGGACAATCTCAAGATGTTGGCAATTGTGGAAATTTATTTTATGTGCGCTGGCAGCCTTATTGCGGCTGTTTGATCACGGAAAATATATTTCCAGAAGTGCTTTTTCCTAGAACTTATCTTCAATTGGATATCTGAATGACTAAACGTCGCTTTCTGAGCCGTAATAAAAAATCGTCAGGTGGAAGTTCTTTCCAGATTCCGTGGAAGCTTTTGTTGTTAATCGGCTTAGGATTAATACTGGTCGGCACCATCATTCTGGGTGTGTGGAGCCTGTATCTCGATAAAGTCGTGCGTGAGAAATTTGAGGGTAAAAAATGGTCGCTCCCCGCACGAGTTTATTCTCGCCCGCTTGAGCTTTACGAAGGATTACCACTTACGCCCGTGCTTTTTGAAAAAGAATTAGAAGCATTGGGGTACCGTACAGCTGCGCCCGTAAGCTCATCGGGGCAGATGTCTCGTCGCTCTGCCAGCAGCACTGAAGTTACTTACGAGATATTCACGCGCGGTTTTAATTTTTGGGACAAGAAAGAAGAACCCCAACGCTTTAGCCTTCGTATTGATGACGGAAAAGTTGCCTCTTTGATGGATGAGAAAGGAAATGCAATTCCACTTGTTCGTATGGAGCCGGAAGAAATTGGCGGTATCTACCCAAACAATATTGAAGATCGCGTGTTGGTGAAGTTGGATCAATTACCGCCGCTGTTGGGCGAAACTTTATTGGCTGTGGAAGATAAGCACTTTCTAGAACACCACGGCGTATCTCCCGAAGCTATTTTGCGTGCGATGTGGGTGAACGCGCGCGAGGGTGAAGTTGTGCAGGGTGGAAGCACGCTTACTCAACAGCTGGTTAAAAATTTCTACCTCACATCCGAGCAAAGTTTAACGCGCAAAATTCCCGAAGCCATTATGTCTGTGTTGCTGGAACTGCATTACAGCAAATCAGAAATCTTGGAAACCTACATCAATGAAGTCTATTTGGGCCGCAGCGGATCGCGTGAAATTCACGGCTTTGGTTTAGCGGCGCAGCATTATTTCCGTCAACCTTTGCATGAACTCAATCCGCAAGAAATTGCGTTACTGGTTGGCTTGGTTAAAGGTGCTTCCTTTTACAACCCATGGCGTAATCCTGAGCGCGCAAAAAAACGCCGTAATTTGGTGTTGGATGTGATGCGTCAGGAAAACCTTATTGACGATAAACAGCTGAAGCTTGCCCAAGCAGCACCGCTCGGTTTAGCGGCTGAGTCTGATGTCAGCTTGATTAATTACCCCGCCTTTGTGGATTTGGTTAAACGCCAACTCAAGCAAGATTATCAAGAAGATGATTTGCGCAAAGAAGGCTTGCGTATTTTTACGACCATTGCGCCCATGGTCCAGCGTCTTGCGGAAAAAGCAGCGGCCACGCGCGTCGCTCAGCTTGAAAAGCAATACAAACAAAAAGACCTGCAAGTCAGCATGGTGGTGACGTCCGTCGGTAGCGGCGAAATTCTTGCACTCATTGGCGATAAAAATCCGCGCTTCCCCGGATTAAACCGTGCGCTGGATGCCCACCGCCAAATTGGTTCTTTAATGAAGCCTTTCGTGTATTTAACGGCACTTGATCAACCGCAAAACTACAATCTGGGCACTCTAATCAGCGACGATCCCGTTAGCATTAAAGGCGGCGATGGAAAATTGTGGGAGCCAAAAAACGCCGACAATTTGAGTCATGGAAATATGCCTTTGTATCGCGCGCTTGCGCAGTCAGAAAACCAGGCAACTGTGCGACTGGGCATGCAGCTCGGTGTTAAGACCGTTATACAAACTGTTAAAGCCGCAGGTTATCCCGGTGAAATTCCTCAAGTGCCCTCGATTTTAATTGGCGCTGTAGACATGTCACCGATGGAAGTTGCAGGTATGTATCACACGCTCGCAGCGGAAGGCGTCTACACGCCCTTGCATGCCATTCGCGAAGTCTTAAATGCTGAAGGCCAACCACTTAAGCGTTACCCCATTGAGCTGGACCAACGCTTCTCCGGCCAGAGCACCTTTGAATTACAGTACGCTTTGCAGGCCGTGTTGCGCGAAGGTACAGGGCGCAGCGTTTACAATTCCTTCCCAGCGTCGCTTCCATTGGCAGGAAAAACCGGCACTACCAACGACCAGCGCGACAGTTGGTTTGCAGGCTTTAGTGGCGAGCATCTCGCCGTAGTCTGGGTAGGCAAAGACGATAACGCCAAAACGCCCTTCAGCGGGGCGACCGGTGCCTTGCAAGTCTGGGCAGATTTAATGCGTCAATTACCAACGCAAGGCGTTAATCAGCAACCACCGGAAGGTGTGAGCTATGATTGGATTGATACATCGACAGGTTTGCTGAGTGCTGAGCATTGTGAAGGTGCGGTTTGGTTGCCTTTGCATAATGATTTCAAGCCAAAAGAATCGGTTGAATGTAAAATTAATGGCGATACTGAAGAGCATTGGTGGCAAAAGATTTTCCACTAATTGGCTGCAACATTGATTAGGAAAGTTACTCAGTGAAAAGACATTTATTAATTCCCGTTGCGATTTTTATGCTCACTCAACTAGTGGGTTGTGCAACACACACGGCAACACAATCTGCACCACCGGTCGTCGAAAAATCGCAGCCCACACCTCCACCCGTTGTAAAACAACCTGAAAAACCGGTGGAGCCTGTAACACCACCTCCCGCCGTTCCGCAAACGCAAGCACCTGCGCCTTCTGCAACCAGTAACGCAACGGCAAGTTTGGTAGCGCAAGCGCGTGCTCAATACCAAGCCAAAAATTATCAAGGTGCAATTGCAACTGCTGAGCGAGCTTTGCGTATTGATCGGCGTTCGCCCGAAGTGTATTTAATTTTGGCGCAGAGTTATGTGCAGTTGGCTAATAAACAATTAGCCATGCAGTTTGTGCAGCAGGGGATTCGTTATTCGCAAGCTGGAACAGAATTGGCGCAGGCGTTGATGCAGGTAAGAGATTCAATTCAGAAGTGATGTGTGAAGAGTCGTCCGAGCGACGACTCTTTATGATGTAAATAATCGAACTGCGATTACTTTTTAGCGTCAGCTTTATATGAATAAAACAACAACAAAATAACACCCGCCATAATCGCCATATCGGCCACATTAAAAATGCCGGTGCGCAAACTTCCAATTCCCATATTCATAAAATCCACCACGCCGCCGTTATTTGTCACGCGGTCATATAGATTACTAAAGCCCCCGCTCAAGACTAAACCGCAAGCGAGGTTTTGCAGTTTGTTCATGGATTTGTCACGTACGGCGTAAATGGTAAAGCCAATCAAAAAAACGCTGACCAGACCACTGAAAATAGTATCGCGTACACTCTCGGGCAAATCTTTACCTAAACCAAGAAACGCGCCGTGATTTATTGAGTAGGTGAGTACAAAGAAATCATTCCACCAACTTAATGTTTCTCGGCCAAGTAAATAAGCTGTGGCGAGGTACTTTGTCCATTGGTCAATAAGAATAGAGATAAAAGACGTTACACCGATTAATAATAATTTTTGTTTCATCGAACATTTCCTGAAAGCGCCATAAAAATTCCGGCGGCAACTAATATAAACCCTGAGGTACTGTTAAACAGTTTTTGGTGATTAGGTGCTTTAAGCCATTGCATAATTTTGTTTCCCGCAAGGGCGTAGATCAGCATCCAAATTAAATCGGTCACCAAAAACGTAATGGTTAATACCAAAAACTGTAAAGCGAGTGGTTGTTGATAATTAATAAATTGCGGAAACAATGCCCCGAAATAAATAAGTCCTTTGGGGTTGCTGAGCGCGATAAAAAACGAACTCCACCATACTGATTTTGTAGAGCTTAACGCCGGTGTATCTTCGGTGCTCTCTAGCTTTATCGGCGTTCTCACAATTTGGATGCCCAGGTACACGAGATAAAGTGCGCCCAACCATTTCATCGCATTAAATAGAAAATCGTTTTGGCTGACGATAAAGCCCAACCCTAATGCCGAGAGACCAAGCAGCACTAAGTTTCCCGCGCTTGCGGCTATCATTCCCACAATGGCTTTGCGTAAACCCAAGCGGCCACCGTTGCTCATGCACGAGAGCATCACCGGCCCCGGGCTGGCGGATACAACGAAAGTCACTGATAAAAATAAACTGAAATTATTAATGGGCATCGGTTATCTCGCACAAGGCCGCTATCTTAGTTGAGCTGGGCGCAGGCAGCTAGTCTAAGTGCGTATTTAGCGGGTATCCGTAAAATTCTCTTCTATACTCAATGCAATATCGATCTTAGAACGGGTGATCTATGACAAATGCCAGCATTGCGAAAGCCGTGAAAATTCTTGAAGGGCTTGCAGCCGGTTTAAATGATGCTTACTGGGAGGCGAGTACCGTTGACCGTAAGGATTTCTTTTACGACATCATTAGCGCCGTTCATTCAGAACTGTCGGAAATTGGGAAGTTAAGTGTGTTGGATCATGACTTGGTGTACGAACCCATTACCGCCGATTTCCGTGCGGCGCGTACCAAGTTAACTCGTTTGCGTAAGGTGTTGGATGAGTTTGTATTGCGCTCAAGCACAGCAACTCGGTTGGATAGCTTGATTAATGACGCTGTTTCCTTGCCTGCAAGATGATTTTTGTGGCTTTGATAACTTTAAGCATCCTAATTTGTGCGGTTTATCTCAAATTAGTGCAAAAAAACATCAGTTGAAACTGGCAATTTTTTAATCTGCGCTAATACTTAAGTTACTGAAAGTGCATTGCGATGCACGCTGTGTCAGGTGGGTAAGGTTGTAACCCAGTTTGGATTTCCCCTTTATTTGTACTCTAGTATGGTCTTGGCCGGTGTTGTTATCAGCACCGGTTTTTTTATGCCCACAAGAAGATCCCCCAACTAAAAGCTGTTTTCTTCGCTCGGGAAAATTCCCGCTTTTACATCAGCCACGTACTTTTGCATGGCGCCGGGAATATCATTAGCTTCCAGCAAGAAATTTTTAGAGAACTTGGGTGGCTGCTCTGTTAAACCCAATATATCGTTAATGACAAGCACCTGCGCATCCGTATCTTTTCCAGCGCCTATACCAATAGTAGGGATAGGGATTTCAGCCGTAATTTGCGCAGCGAGCGCGGCGGGGATGCATTCCATCAATAATAAATCCGCGCCCGATTCGGCCAAAAGTTTTGCATCTGCGAGCAGTTTGTCTGCTTGAGATTGTTCGCGCCCCTGCACACGAAAGCCACCAAACTTATTTACCGATTGGGGGGTTAGGCCAATGTGGGCGCAGACGGGAATGCCTCGATCGGAAAGCATACGCACGGTCTCTGCTAGCCATGCACCACCTTCCAGCTTCACCATGTGTGCGCCAGCTTGCATGATACGCGCACAATTGCGTAAAGCATCTTCCGGTGTCGCATAGGTCATAAAGGGCAAGTCGCCCATAATCAGGGATTTTTTATTGCCGCGAGCGACGGCCTCAACGTGGTAAATCATCTGCTCCATGGTGACGGGAATGGTACTGTCGTAACCCAAAACCGTCATTCCTAGCGAATCTCCCACCAGAACTACCTCAACACCACAACGTTGCGCCATGGCGGCCATATGGGCGTCATAGAGGGATATAACAACGAACTTCTCGCCAGAACCTTTAAGCTTGTGCAATGTATTGACGGTAACCGCTTTCGTCAGCGCACTGTTAGTGGTTGGGGTGCTAGTGGTAATGGTTCCGTAAGGCATGATGTCGTCTCGTAAATGCGCTTGCTGTAAGCAAGACGTGATGCGAATTAGTGAACTCAGCCCACTTACAACATGGGCGTAGGATTGTAGTAATGTCGGCCGCTTTTGATGGTTAGAATATATTCCACCAACTGCTTAAAGTGCTCGCGGTTTTGCGCCAGGTTTAAATCCTTCGCGTTGACGATAAGTAAGGGTGCGCCGTCGTAATAATGGAAAAATTCAGTGTAGGCATCGTTAAGCGCTTTTAAATATTCCGTGCTGATGTGCTGTTCACTGGCAATACCGCGCTGGCGGATGCGATCCGAGAGTACATCCAGCGGTGCTTGCAGGTAAATCACCAGATCGGGCCGCGGGGCGTTAATCAGCAGCTTTTCGTAAACCTGACGATAGATATTGAGTTCGTCGTCATCCAAGGTAACGCGTGCGAAGAGCTGGTCTTTTTCAATCAGGAAATCCGCAACACGCACAGGTTCAAACATGTCGCTTTGACGCAAACTTTGCAATTGATTGGCGCGCTGGAACAAAAAGAATAACTGTGTAGGCAAGGCCGTAGATTTCGGATCTCGGTAGAAACGTTCCAAAAAAGGGTTTTCTTCGGGCTGCTCTAGCAACATGTCGTAATTGAATAACTTGGCGATGTTGCGAGCGAGTGTGGTTTTGCCTACGCCTATACAGCCTTCAACCGCGATATAGCGCGGCAGCTCGGTGTTACTTAAATCCAAAGACAAATCTTCAAACACAGGGTTCACAGCAAGCTCCTGATGCGCAATCGACTGCGCTGATTATTCTAGTCGTGCCAGCCCGTCTTGTGGGCAAGATGAAATAAGTTCTTGCAGGCTTTCGCCGTTAGGTAAATTTAAGTCCGGGGCGATATCTACCAAGGGGTAAAGCACAAAGTTACGCTGGGTAAGGTATGGATGAGGAACCTTTAAGCGTTCGCTATCAATACAGCGGTCATCCAACAATAAGATATCCAAATCCAGCGTGCGCGGCCCCCAATGTTCTATACGAACGCGCCTATGGCTTTGTTCGATTGCTTGTAGGGCGTCGAGTAACTCAAGAGGCTGTAAATCGGTTTCCAAGAGGGCGACTGCATTGACGTAATCTGGCTGCTCGCCCGGGCCAACGGCTGTGCTGCCATAAAGGGGCGAGCGTTTTAACAGTTGGCTAGAGGCTAGGGTGGATAATTCGAAGAATGCTTGTTCCACTTGCGCGCGTGGATTTTCGAGATTACTACCAAGACCTATGTAAGCAAGCATGGCGACTATTCAGCGCTGGCGGCGCCTGCGGGCTTGCGCGGACGGCGACGACGCGGACGGCTATTGGAATTTTGTTTGCCAAGATCCTTAACCATTTGCTCCCGCTCGTCTTCGCTAGCGCTTTGAAAACTCGTCCACCAGCTGCCCAACCCATTGAGTTTTTCGCCAGCATCTTCGCGCATCAACAAAAAGTCGTAAGCTGCGCGGAAGCGTGGGTGATCTAAAAGCCGCAGGGCGCGCAGGCCTTGTCGGCTAGGCAGGCGAGCCTGCAAATCCCAAATCTCACGCATAGGAATCAGGAAGCGCTTGGGGATAGATGTGCGTGATAACTGACGGCTAATCACCGTTTGGCAGGCTTCCAAGTAGGCGGCTTGCGGTGGCATTTTTCCTTCCAGCAACTTCAACTCGTGCTGAAGCGCCGGCCATAATAAGGCAGCGTAGATAAACGCGGGCGTGACGGTTTTGTCGGAACGTATGCGTTTATCGGTATTGATCATGGAGCGCTCAATCAAGGCCGCGCCCAGCTCATCGCCTGATTTAATGGCTGTGTCCGCGCCAGGAAAAAGTTGCTTCAGTAGATCGTATTCGCGCAATAGGGTGAAAGTGGCGGTAGCCGATCCGTTTAGAAACAGCTTTAACACTTCCTCAAACAAGCGCGCTTCGGAAATATTGCTTAATAAGCTGCCTAGCTCACGAATAGGCTTAGCGGTGTTGGGCTCAATTTTAAAACCTAACTTGGCCGCAAACCGAATGGCGCGTAGCATACGAACTGGATCTTCTTTATAGCGCGTTGTAGGGTCGCCAATGATGCGGAGGGTGCGGTTCTTGATATCTTCCAAGCCGTTACAGTAATCGTGAACGGAAAAGTCGCGCGTGGTGTAGTAGAGCGCGTTAACGGTGAAATCGCGGCGTGCGGCGTCTGTTTCTATGGTTCCGTAGACGTTATCGCGCAGTAACATTCCGTCTTCGGTTTTGGATTTTTCGTGTGCGACATCTTCGTGATGACCACGGAAAGTCGTCACTTCAAACACTTCGCGCCCGAAGCGTACATGCACAATCTGGAAGCGACGCCCAATAATGCGAGCGCTACGGAACACGCGTTTAATTTCTTCGGGCTTTGCATCAGTCGCAATATCAAAATCTTTGGGATGCCCACCCAACAGCAAGTCGCGCACACCACCACCGACCAGATAAGCCGTAAAACCGGCATCTTCCAGTTGTTTAATGATCTTGATAGCGGCAGGGCTGATATTTTTACGTGAAATATTGTGCTGATCGCGCGGAATCACCACCAATGAAGCCTCTTTAGGCTCAGCAGGTCGCGAAGAGAAAAAATTGATCAAACGTTTCAGCATAATATCCATGCACAATTGATAGGAAGGGCAAAACAAGGCCGCGAGTTTATCAGAACCCGCATTGCAGAGGAAATCAAAGCCGTTATTCGGCTGTCGGACTATTGTATATGGTTCAATCAGTCCCAAGAGCACGGTCATAAACGATGGATCCCCGCTACGCGAGGATGACGACTCCCTTCTTCCGTTAATCGGATCAAAAAATGGCATTAGGAATAAAGGTAAGGAATGAGGGAGGATTTGAATCAGCCGTGAGCTTCGAAGGAATAGCGTGGTTAGCAAATGGACAAAAATGCAGGAAAGCATTTTTGCACAGCCGAAGGCTGTCCGAGGGGTTTGCGCCATGAATGGCCAAACGACTAATCAGTAGGAGGGCTGCTCAAAATAGGTCGGACTATGAGGAAGCTGATTCCGTCCCAGCAAATGACCAAAAATGCAGGAAAGCATTTTTGCACAGCCGAAGGCTGCCCGAAGGGTTTGCGCCATGGACGACCTACATGGATGTGGGAAGTTTCTTGGAGTGTCTGGAACACGGAAAGATGGCGCAAATGAAAACGGGAAAGCTTTGTAAGCTTTCCCGTCAGGAGGGTAGCACAACTGAGGTGCTCATATAAGGCAACTAATGGGGCGCTTCCATACACAAATCCAAACTCGCTTGCTATCCCATCCTCTGCCTAATCTGTCTTCCGCTTTATTTTTGTATCTTATTGCTTTTTTCTTCTAGCGCTGGTCTTGCTTAATCTACATGTCGTTATTGTTATGTTTCTGCTTTTTATTGTTTTTTGTTGTTATTAAATATTTCAGTTTCTTATTGTTTGTTGTTGTTATTGTAAATTTTCAGTTTCTTATTGTTTCTTGTTGTTATTGTCATTAGTGCTTTTTTTATTATCGTTTATTGTTTTTAGTGTCCGATATATAGCACTTGTTGTGCCAATAAAAAAAAATCCTTTTATAACAATGCGTTAGGTTTTGTGGATGTTCTTTTATAACTATTTGTTATTTCGAAGGGTTACAAAATTCTGAGTTTTGTTACCTAACATTGAGTGCGGTAACACTTTTCTTGCGGTAACAGTTTCGTGGATGGGGGTAACGGATTGGCGCGTGGATCAACGTGTTGGTTAAAAAATAAGCAAAAATGTAACTTTAACTTGATGGGTTAGTGCGTGGACGGAAGAGCAAAACGCCATCAGATTGCTGATGGCGTACGTAGAGTTTTTACTTAGCTAGACTTGAAGCGCTGTTCTTGGTGCGGGGGATACCGAGGCGTTGACGGCGTTCCCATAGGCATTTACGGCTTACGCCAAGCTTACGAGCCAGCTCGGTTTCACTCATGGTGTCCTGATGCTCAATAACAAAGCGCTGGAAATAATCTTCTAAAGAAAGGTCTTCGCTAGTCTCTTTGGCGGGGCGAGAGTTCCCCCCAAGAGTGCGCGGTTGTCCAAACAGCATATTGCTTTCGTTGATGGGCGTATCTTGCGTTGCGGAATCACCGTCAATCGACAGCAGGTGAGAGCCAATTTCGTTACTGTCTTCGCAAAGAATAACCGCACGTTGCATGGCGTTTTCCAGTTCACGCACATTACCCGGCCATGGGTAGGCCATTATGGCATCTACCGCGTCGGCAGACAGCTTAAGTTGCGGCTTGCCGAATTGGCTACAGTAGCGTTGCAACAGGGATTCAGCGATGTTGATGATGTCACGTCCACGCTCGCGTAGTGGTGGTAGTGTCAGCTGAACAACGTTGATGCGGAAGTACAAGTCTTCGCGGAATTTGCCTTCTTTGGCGAGCTTACGCAGGTCGCGGTGGGTTGCTGCAACCAAACGAACATCTACTTTACGGGATTCAACAGAACCCAACGGGCGAACTTCGCCTTCCTGCAATACACGCAACAAGCGCGCTTGAGCCTCCAGTGGTAATTCGCCAATTTCATCGAGGAAAAGAGTTCCCCCATCGGCAGCGGCGACTAAACCTTCGCGGTTGCTTTGTGCGCCGGTAAATGCACCTTTTTCATGGCCGAAGAGTTCGGATTCGATCAAGGTATCTGGAATGGCGGCGCAGTTTACGGAAATCATTAAATGGTTGTTGCGTTGGCTCTCTTCGTGAAGCGCGCGGGCAACTAGTTCTTTCCCGGTTCCCGTCTCACCGTGGATTAATACGGTAGCGGCGGTGGGGGCAACTTTGTGGATGCGGTTGTAGAGGTCTTGCATAACATCGCTGCTACCTATCATGCCGGCGATGGCTTTACTTGCGGTAAGACCTTGGGGTGCAGCTTTGTTAGCGGCTTTGGCTTTGCCGATCACACGTTTAACGGCATTGACCATCTCATCGTGGTCGAAAGGTTTGGCGACGTAATCCACTGCACCCATGCGCATAGAATCCACGGCGGAGCGCAAGCTGGCGTAACTGGTCATGATCAGCACGGGGGTTTCGCCAGCGAGCTTGATAAGATCGGTTCCGGGCGCACCTGGCAGGCGCAGGTCGCTGATAATTAAATCAAAATCTTTGAGATTAAATTTGCTGGTCGCCTCCTTCACGGAAGGGGCCTCACTGACCTCATACTGATTGCGCTCTAACAGCTTGCGCAACGCATTGCGAATGATGTTTTCATCTTCAACAATCAGAATTTTGCTCATAGCGATCGACTTGTCTAAACAGTTATCAGTACACGGGTTTTGTTTGCCTGCGCCAAGCGCGGCATCTGCCCAAAACCTGGGCAGCTATCCTACCTTAAATATCTACCAAAGAATCAACATGCCGCGGTAATTTCACAATGAACTGGGCTCCGCGGTTGCGCACCGTATCCACTGGGCTGACGATATCAAGCAGTCCTCCATGGTCTTCCACAATGCTATAAACCATAGCCAAGCCAAGGCCTGTACCTTCGCCGGGTTCCTTGGTGGTGAAGAAGGGTTCCAAAATTCGGTCTTGGATGTGGGGCGGAATACCGCTGCCCTCGTCGGTGACGGTGACTTCAATCGAGTATTCATCTTCGATGCTGGCAAGCAACACGCGACCGTTTTCCGGGCTCGCGTCGCGCGCGTTTGAAAGCAGGTTGATGAATACTTGAATCATACGCTGCGTATCGCCCGCCACAATAGCATTAGACGCAATTTCGTTAATAAATTGCACCTGTTGCTTATCTTTTTGCAGCGATAAGAGGCTGATGGCTTCTTTCGCGCAATCGCGCAGTATCACCGCCTGAAACTCGCTCTTTGCCGTATGACCTGTGTGCGAGAAGCCCACTAGCGACTGCACAATGCGCGTAACGCGATCAGTCTGGCTGAGAATCTGGTCTGCGGTTTCCAGCACCTCTGGGTTGTCTGAATCATAGCGCAAGTTTTGCGCAAGACAGGCGATACCGGTAATGGGGTTGCCGATTTCGTGGGCAACACCGGCGGCTAATCGGCCGACCGACGCCAAACGCTCGCTATGTACGAGTTCCTGCTCCAGCAACTGGGTTTCAGTAACGTCTTCCAGCATCATCACCTGATCGTAAACACCTTCAGTAATGGGGCCTTCAATGGTGGCTTTGTGCAGGCTGATCCAGTGGGGGCGGCCCTCCAACTCAATCTCACGGCGGTAATAGTGCATCTCGCGGCTTTTGCTGAAATCTGTCAGCAGGCTACGCCAAGGTTCGGCAATGTCCTCTAAGTAAGAACCTGTCACCTCATCGCTGGGCGTGTGCGTTAGCTGCGCCATAGCGTGGTTCCACATCAGAATTTCGGTGTCGGGACCCAGTGAACAAACCGCCATCGGCAGTTCTTGCAGGGTTTTGCGGTGATAAAGGCGCAGGTTGTTGAGTTCCGCCGCCATACCGGTCAGATGGTTTTGATATTGGGCCAAACGGTTTTCAATCAAGTTGATGTCCAGCGTTTCGCGCTCGTCAGCCACTTTAAAGGGTAAGTGGTTATCCATAATCTCGCTCGCGACGTGAATCCCCATCAATGCGGACAAGTTACCTTCCAGCTGATCGCGCAGGCGTCGTAGCGCGTAAGGGCGGCGTTCATTAATGCTCAAATCTAATTGTTTGAGTGCGTTATCCACTTCGCGGCTGGCGATGACTTTGCCCAAGGGCTTGGCCAAACGTTCTTTAAATTCCGCAGCAGAGTGCACATCCAAGGCTTGGCGCACGGGGTGGCTGAGTTCGTCAGCAGCGCAAAGATCGGCGCTGTAATGTTCTTCTTCCGATTGCTCCGTGAGCAGGGATACACCAATAAAAATCGCGGTATTTAAGCCAAGCGAGAAGAGGGTGATGCTGTTCCAGTATTCGTTGCCCACCGAGATATAAAGCTCTGTGAAAGGAATGTGCAGCACCTTGATGCCAGTAAAAATTGGTAGCAGCAGGCCGAAGAACCAAATGGATGTACCGACAGATAAGCCAGCCAGCATGCCGCGACGGTTGCCCGGGCTCCAAAAGATAATGGCGAAAATTCCCGGCAAGAATTGTAGGGTTTCGATAAATGCCGCAAAGGCCAAATCGGTGAGGCTGTAGCGATTATTGAGCACCCAATAAAACAGGTAGCCACCGAGGAAAATGGTGCCTATGAGAATTCTGCGCAGCCAGATCAACTGGCTATAGAGATCGTTGCGGCCCGCGAGACGCAAGCTGGGAAGCAGCCAGTGGTTCATCACCATGGTTGCCAGAGCGAGGGTGATGATAATCATCGCCCCTGTTGCAGCGGATAAGCCGCCGATAAACGCGAAAATCGTAAGCGATGGTGAGTTAAAAAGAATCGGCACACCCAGCGTGAAATATTGCGGGTCAAGCGGAACAGCAAGTTCAGAGCCAGCCCAGAGGATGGGGAATATAGGCAACGCCATGAACAGCAGGAACAGTGGAAATGCCCAAGTAACAGTACGCGAATTGCGCATCAAAGGGTTTTCTGCCAAGCCCAAATGGAAGATGTGAGGCATGGTCACGGCGGTGGCGACGAACACGAGCAAAAGCGTGTGGGATGAACCATCCTGAATGGGCGTATGCAAAAGCGCGAGGTTTTCCGGGTGATCCGCAAGCCATTCGTTCAAGCCGTCCAAGCCGTTGAATACGCCAAAGACGGCGACCAAACCTACGGCGAACATGGCGCATACTTTGAGTAAGCTTTCGAAGGCCATGGCGGTAATAAGGCCGCGGTGCTGGTCGCGGTTAGAGCCGAACAGAATTGTGAAAAGTGCCAGGATCGCGCAATAGCAGGCCGCCATTACATCCTTAAAGGTGAGGCCATTTTCCGCCACGCTGAGCGATGGATTACCATCACCACTAACCACCAAAATATGCATGGTGTCTGCAATGGCCTGAATCTGTAAGGCCATTAAAGGCATGATTCCCAGCAGCATGCACAGGGTTGTTAGGGCGCCAACCGCATTGCTGTGGTAACGGAAAACCAACAAATCTGCCAATGAGTGAACTTGATGGCGGCGCGCCAACTCAGCCAAGGGAGCCAACGCGACAGGCGCAAAGAGAAAGAGCGCGCCAGTGCCCAAGTAATACGCGAGCGCGCCGTAGCCGAACTGAAATGCTAAATCGATAACGCCATAAAATGCCCAAGCACTGGCAAAAATACCCAGCGAAAAAATATAGGTTACCGGATGGTTGGTAATGCGTTCAGGAACCCAGCCGCGCTCGGTGATGTAGGCAATCCCGAACAGCAAGAGAAGATAGCTAACGCCAATGATGGCGACTTGCAAAAAATCAAAAGTCATAAAGTTGGTTCTGTTTTTTTTGTTATTCGAAACTAATCAAAATTTTGTGGCTTTTTGCGGCGCCACTGAAAAATAAAAGTCACTAACACCAGTCCCATCCAAAACAAATAGGGCCTATACCAAACGCCGTCGGGGCTGATAATCCAGGTAAAAAGAGATGGCGAAAACAAGTACGCAATCAGCAACAGCAAAATAATGAGGCGTTGATGGTTCATGGGGAGACCGTTGGTGAAATAGGTATTTAATATAGCGCTTTAAGGGAGATTCGTCGCCACAAAAAAGGGGAGCAGATAAGTCTGCGCCCCTTTTTTAGGTGTTGTGACAATTAGGGTGCTACTGCACGCCCGGTAGACGGGTCAATTTTACCCGGGCACAAACCTTTGTTGCGCAGATTGGCAGCTATTTGAGAGATGGCATTATTAGTTGTGGTGTAACCATCATGCATCAAAATAATCTGTCCGTTTTGGAGTTGGTTTGCCGCGTTCACAATCGCGGCCGTACTTGCTCCATTCCAGTCTTGCGAATCAACATCCCAAGTAACCACGCGCAGTCCCAAGGCTTGTGCAGCTTGTTGTACGTTGGTGTTAGTTTCACCGTAAGGTGGGCGCAAAATGCTGGGCTTAGGTGCACCCGTAGCCGTAATGGCCTGATTGGTACGGTTTAGCTCATCGTAAATTTGCTGGTAGGTGAGAGTTGGTAAATGGGGGTGAGTGTAGCTGTGGTTTTGTACCACGCCGACGCTGCGTTCTTGTGTAACTAAGGACCCGTTAGCAGCCACGTTTTGCCCCTTATTGAACCAAGTGACAGGTGTAAGGCCACTTTGGCGCAGTTGGTTGATAAGTGTGGCGGTATTGGAAGTTGGACCATCATCAAAGGTAATGCCGACGTAGCCTTTGCATGAAGTTCCACTGCTTACGCTGCTGCTTGAACCACCGCTACCGCATTGGCCGCTAAAACAATCGTAAGTGTTGCCGAAGCCAATTACACCGTTGCAACTCATGGTTTCTGTGTAGGAGCCACCTCCACATTTACCATTTCCATAAGCAGCTGTGTTGTACTGCATATTTTCCGCTTGACGGGTTTCGTTGTTTACTTTGATGTAATCGATGATGGCGTCGCGCCCAGTTGCGTCATTGTCATACTGAACTTGAATATCACCACTTGCCGTGCCGCTATAGATATAGTCTTTAGCTGCTGTGGTGAGTGTCCATTGAGCAACTGCGGTGCCCCCGACTCTGAGGTTAATGTGTTCATCACCCTTCAAACCACGCGCGCGGACAGTAATTCCACTGGTGGTTTGTGCGAACGCATCAACTACACATAAACATCCAATACAAACGAGGCACACGACAGCATTTCTGCCGATAAAGTTTATTTTCATTATTAGACTCTCTTTTTGTCGTCGTCCCACCCAAGCTGCCTCGAGTGGGCGGTTAGGTTGATCCTATCCCGAAGGGATAATCTCCACGCTGGCAGGCTTACCCATTGCGGATAGGCGTTTATCAGTAACTTAAGCGATTGTTATGTTTTTACCTGAGCTACTGACGGGGCGACTTATAGCATATTGTCATTTGAACAATAAGTTCGCTGAGCGTAAAGATTCGTTAGATTAGAGGGGTGTAGACGGCGCTGAGGCCTTTAATATTTTTCAGCGTCCAGTGATCCTTTGCCCACATCAATATCTCAGATGGGCTGTACTCTAAAAGTTCTTGCGGAGGTTTTTGTCCCAAAAATATAAGAGCATGCCAAAGGTTCGTGGCGGCGTCTTCAAACCTAAGTGCGGGCGCTAGGTTTTGCTTGCTGAGCTTTTGGCCGTTGGGCTGACTAGCGAGGGTAACATGGCCAAACGTCGGTACAGGCGCACCCAGTAATTGAAAAAGGAATATCTGGCGGGCGGTGACCTCGAGCAAATCGCTACCACGAATAATATGGGTGATACCTTGCTCGATATCGTCTACTACAACCGCTAGCTGGTACGCATAAAGACCATCTTTGCGCTTCAGGATTTGGTCGCCCGCTTGGGTGCGAAGATTTTGGATTTGCTCTCCCTGAATGAGATCGGTAAAGCGCAGCTCTTCGCCAAGATTAAAACCTGTTGGCAAATCATAAAGCTTCAAGCGCTGGGCGTGAGCTTGGGTGGTATTGATCTGACGATGGCGGCAGCGGCCGTTGTAAATGCCGCCCATTGTTTGCAAGTCCTGACGGGTGCAATCGCAGGGGTAGAGTAAGTCTTGTTTGCGTAACCGGCTTAGATATTTTTCGTAGAGATCCCAGCGCTGGCTTTGGTATACCACCGAGTCATCCCATTCCAAACCGTAAGCTTCCAAACAGCGCAAAATTGCATCTGCGGCGCCAGCTTGCTCGCGCGGAGGGTCAAGGTCTTCCATACGGACCAGCCATTTGCCATTGTGGTGATGGGCATCCAAATAACTCGCGAGGGCACTCACGAGCGAACCGAAATGAAGCGGCCCGGTAGGAGAGGGGGCGAAACGACCGATGTAGGGCGAAGGGTTTAGCTGACGCATACAAAAACGGCGAGGTTTCCCTCGCCGCCTGTTTTAGTTTTGCTATGTACGGGCTTAACCGCCGATTTGTTTTTCTTTAATTTCTGCAAGGGTTTTGCAGTCAACGCAGAGAGTTGCAGTTGGGCGCGCTTCAAGGCGACGAATCCCGATTTCTACGCCGCAGGCGTTGCAGTAGCCGTAGTCATCGTTTTCGATCAATTCTAGGGTGCTATCGATCTTCTTGATGAGTTTGCGCTCGCGATCACGGGTACGCAGTTCAAGGCTAAATTCTTCTTCCTGGCTGGCGCGGTCGGCTGGATCAGGGAAGTTCGCCGCTTCGTCTTTCATATGGGTTACGGTGCGGTCTACCTCTTCCATCAACTCAGCGCGCCAGTTCAACAGCAAACCGCGGAAATGCAGTTTCTGGTCATCATTCATGTATTCCTCGCCTTTTTTCTCCACATAAGGAGTAAAAGGGCGTAGCGCAAAAGTTTCAGTTGAAGGAGTTTTTTTCGCCATATCGTTAGCGCCTCATTAGAGCTAGTTATCTCGTTCTTGAAAAACCGGCAGACGGCGTGGTCCACACGGGATGCAGCTGCTTCGTGCAACCACAGAGAATTTGAAGGGGAGGCAAGCTACCAGATAATAAAACAGGGTGCCAGCGATTTTTTGCCTGCCGCTTTATAAGCGTTAAAGATAACCCAAAATCGCTCAAAATGTGGTTCAATCCTGCGCAATTGTTACTCTTTCGCTCATCCTGATTCACCCTCATCCCTATCTTATTAGTATGACTAACCACCCCAAAAATAATCAGTTATTTTCCGCACACTTGGTTCAGCGCTACAAACGCTTTTTGGCGGATATCGTTTTGCCGACAGGTGAAACCATTACGGTGCATTGCCCGAACACGGGTTCGATGAAAAATTGTATAGCGCCCATGGCTCCCTGTTGGTATTCCGTGTCTGAAAGCGCGGCCCGTAAATATCCACAAACCTTGGAGGTGGTGACGACCCCAAGTGGAGATTTGGCTGGAATTAATACCGCGCGATCTAATGGTTTAGTTGAACTTGGTATTCGCTCAGGTGTGATTGCGGAGTTGCAGGGCTACGAAACAATTCGACGCGAAGTGTTATATGGAAACGAAAAATCACGCATCGATTTTTTGCTGGAACGCGTGAACGAAAAATGCTTTGTTGAAGTTAAAAACGTAACCCTTATGGAAGCCAGCGGCCAAGGATTGTTTCCCGATGCCGTCAGCGAGCGCGGCACTAAGCATTTGCGTGAGTTGATGCAAATGGTGAGCGATGGACATAGAGCCGTTTTATTATATTGCGTGCAGCATACCGGAATAAATTGGGTCGAACCCGCCGATGCAATTGATCCGCTCTACGGAAAAACTCTGCGTGAAGCAATTGCGGTGGGTGTTGAAGTAATTGCGTATAAAGCGGAAATTAAACCGGAATTGAACGTGATTTTTCTGCAGAAAAAGTTGGAAATAAAAACCTAAACCTCCTCCAATTCCCATCCAAAATGCGGAACTGGAGGAGGGATATAATTAAGCTGCAGCTTGCAAAATTTTGCGTGTCACTTCAGCTGTAATATCACCATGCTCACCCAACGGATTTGGGTTGTGTTTGATAACATTTTCTACCAGTGCAGGAATGGAGCTTCCATCCAAACCGTAACCTTTGAAGGTCGTGGGGACTTCCATTTGCTCGAAGAAATTTTTAGTCGCTGCAATAGCCGCATCAATTAATTCATCTTCGTTTGCGTTATTCAAATTCCAAACACGCTTACCGTATTGAATCAACTTACCGCGTTTTTGATTGCGTTGTTGATTCATTACGGAAGGCAACACAATCGCCAAGGTTTGCGCGTGATCCAAACCGTGCATTGCCGTGAGTTCGTGACCAATCATGTGCGTTGCCCAATCTTGCGGAACACCAACACCAATCAAACCGTTCAATGCCATGGTGGCAGCCCACATAACATTTGAACGGATTTCGTAATCGGTTGGATTCGCCAAAGCTTTAGGACCTTCTTCAATCAAGGTCATCAACAAACCTTCCGCAAAACGGTCTTGTACTTTTGCGTTCACGGGATAAGTCAAATACTGCTCCATGATGTGAACGAAAGCATCCACAACACCGTTTGAAATTTGGCGCGGTGGTAATGAGTAAGTTGTGGTTGGATCAAGAATAGCGAATTGCGGATAAACCAGTGGGCTACCGAATGCGAGCTTTTCTTGTGTCGCTGCTTTGGTCACCACAGAGTTACCGTTGCTTTCTGTTCCGGTTGCTGGAAGTGTGAGCACGCAACCAATGGGTAATGCACTGGTAACGGGTGCGTGTTTTTCCAAAATATCCCATGGCTCGCCATCGAAGTTCACGCCAGCTGCAATTAATTTGGTGGCGTCCACAACGCTACCGCCGCCAACCGCCAGTAAGAAATCAAGGTTTTTTTCTTTGATCAATGCAATCGCTTTTTGGCAGGTTTCGTAATGTGGGTTTGGCTCTATACCTGAAAATTCAAAAAAGGTTTTACCTTCCAGCGCTTTAATCACTTGGTCGTACACGCCATTTTTCTTAATGGAACCGCCGCCGTAAGTTAAAAGAACGCGAGCGTTTGCGGGAATCAAATCGGCAAGTGCACTAATTTGGCCTTCGCCGAACACAATTTTGGTTGGGTTGCTGAAGCTGAAGTTATTCATGATGAAATCCTCGTGGCGAGTAAAAAAACGGAATGTAAATCAACGGTGGCAATAAGGTGAGTTTATTTACCCATGTTTACCGATTAGGTGAGGCTGGGCCGCCTTTGGTTGATTTTTACGAGCGGTTCGGAATCTTTAAATTTAACGATTTAAAAAAATCATGTCATCAACGAGCGTAAAATTCACGGCGTTTAATTTTTTTCCCATACATGGGCCAGTGACGCAAGCGCCGGTTTCAATGACAAAAAGCGCACCGTGGTTTGCGCATTGGATCATGGTACGGCTGTGATCTAAAAAAGTATCTTCGACCCATTCAAGCGCAACGCCAATATGGGGGCAAGAATTGATGTAAATGTAAATCTGATTTTGTTTTTTAACGGCGAAATATTTTTCGCCGTTGCATTCAAAGCCTTTGCTGCCGTTTTCGGGAATGTTGCTCGCCAGTAAACCAGTGGGCAGTATTTTAGGTTCGATCATCTTGGTGGTGCGGCGAGGGTTAACGTGCGTTTTATGACTTTGCCTTCGCGTACCAATTGAATTTCAACCGTATCACCGGGCTTATGGGTTTCCAGAATGCTCATATAGGTGTCGTTGTTGGGAGTGAGTTTTCCGTCGATAGCGACAATCACATCACCTAATACAAGTTGACCCCAATTGTTGCGCGACACACCACGTAAACCAGCCGCCTGAGCGGGAGAATTGTTGAATACACGCAAAATCGGCAAGCCTTCTATACCGCTTTGCAATGCCCATTGTTCCGGGGCAGATTCAAAACCCATCACGGGGCGAATGATGCGGCCGTTTTTGATGAGCTGGGGCACAACGTCTTTAACGGTATTCACCGGAATAGCGAAACCTATGCCTGCGCTGGCACCACTCGGGCTGTAAATCATGGTGTTTACGCCAATAAGCTGGCCTTGAGAATTCAGTAATGGGCCGCCCGAATTGCCGGGGTTGATAGCGGCATCCGTTTGAATGACGTTGCCAATTTTGCGTTGGTTTGGGGATTCAATTTCACGCCCCAGAGCGCTAACGACGCCAGTGGTTAGTGTTGCGTCCAAACCAAACGGGTTGCCGATGGCTAAGACTTTACGCCCAACAGACAGCTGACTGGAATCGCCCAAGGGTAAGGCAATCAGCTTCTCATTGGGTGCGGTAATTTTAAGTACGGCGAGATCACGTTCCGGTGCCAAGCCAACCACTTTTGCGGGCCAAGAAGATTGATCCTGTAACGTGATCATCACCTTATTGGCACCTTCAACTACATGGTAATTGGTGACTATGTAGCCTTCGGTGTTCCACACAAAGCCAGTACCTGAGCCGGCTGGAACGCTCATGATGTCCCATGAACGCGGGTCGCGCGCCAGTTGCTCGTTGGTCACGAACACAACGCTGGGGCGAGCATGCTCGAACACTTGCATGCTGTTGCGTTCATCGTCAGTGGCGAATTCCGGCGCGGCTTTGGCTGTAGTCGCCATAGCCGCCAATCCAAATACTAAACCGCGTAACCATTTAGAACCTGGCATTCCTTAAGCTCCTGATACCTTTTACTGTGTTGCAGGTTGGTGAGAGTTACAGGTAACTATTAGGACAGACTTTGGCGCAAAGAGTCCGGGCTGTTGTGGCCATTGCGCAAAGCTTGGATACGGTCTTCCAAGGGCGGATGACTCGCAAACAAACGGCCCATACCACCGGAAATACCAAAGGCTTGCATGCTGGCGGGCATTGAGGTTTGGCCGCTTTCAACTTGCAAGCGTTGCAGAGCACGGATCATAGCGTTGCGATCAGCTAGGTTCGCACCGGCTTCGTCAGCACGGTACTCACGGTAGCGGGAGAAGGCAGCAACGATCATAGATGCCAAAATACCGAACACAATTTCTGCGACGAATGAACCTACGTAATAGCCAATGCCGGGACCGCTGCTTTCGCTGTCGCGGTTACCTTGAAGGGCACGGTCAATGGCAAAGCCAACGATACGGGCAAAGAACATCACAAAGGTGTTTACGATGCCTTGAATCAAACTCAAGGTAACCATGTCGCCATTCGCAACGTGACCGATTTCGTGGGCAAGTACAGCACGCACTTCGTCACGCTCAAAACGTTGGAGCAAGCCGAGACTTACCGCAACCAAAGCGTCATTACGGTTCCAGCCAGTCGCGAAAGCATTGGATTCTTGTGCAGGGAAAATGCCTACTTCAGGCATTTTGATACCTGCTTTTTGGGCGAGATCTGCAACTGTATCCACCAACCAGCGTTCATCAGCGTTGCGTGGATTTTCAATCAGCTCGACGCCCATGGAGCGTTTTGCCATCCATTTGGAAATAAATAGGGAGATGAAGGAGCCGGTAAAGCCAAACACGGCGCAGAAGATAAACAGGCTTTGCAGGTTCAGTTGGCCGTGGCTGATGAACTTACCTACGCCCAACAGATTAATCACAATACCCGCAACGATCATGATGGCGAGGTTGGTTAATAAAAATAAGCCTATGCGTAACACAGTGAATCTCCTCAAGTGAATAGTGAATTGCCCGATAAGACAATCTATCACCTATATATGTTCACTTGGACGAAATTCAACGCAGCAGGAACGGTAAATAAAACGACAATTCACCGTTGCGGGCTTCAGGGCAAAATCAGGTTATTGTTTTGCGAGCAACTGGTTGTTGAGCTGATTGATCTTGGAGGCCATTTCTTCAATTAAGCCCATGCAGATTTGGGGTTGGTGATCGATCAAATCAACAAATTCTTCTTTGCGTACCGCCAACACTGTGCAATCGCTAGTCGCGATGACTGAGGCGATACGTGGTTGGCGGGTGAATACGGCGAGCGCACCGAAAATTTCATTGGTGTTAATCTCCCCAACTTTTACGCCGTCACACACCGCGTCCGCGCTACCGTCCAGTAAGGTATAAACCTTATCGGCTTCGTCGCCCTGCCGGATGATGACTTCACCTTTGTGAAAATGAATAAACCCGGCTTGTGGTTGGAATTCGGCGCGAATTTCTTGCGCTAAAGCGTTTTGGAAGAAGGCAACGTTACACACCAGATAATGCGCCCAGTTTTTTTGGAGCTTCAGGTCTGCGTTGACGTGTGCGATTAGCTCATCGCGCTCGTAGGGGACAAGCTGAACCTTATCGATGCAGCTAAATACGCCTTCATTCAGGTTAAGCGAGCGGGTCAATCCAATAAGATCGCCTTCTTCGAAAACCGCCACGAGTTTGCCGCGGACGCGGTAATACACTTGGCCTTCTGTGATTAATAGCAGGCGTGTAGAAGGCTGGTTAGCAAAAATATCGTTACTAACACTGATCTCAATGGGGTTTGCTACTGGCAACAGGTTTTGCAGAAACAGTTCCGTCAAACTGCGAGATTTAACCGCTATATCAGAGATTGAGTCGGATTGTTTGGTTGGTAAATGCATGGCACCCTCAGTAAAAGCTACACAAATTATTACTTAAGTGTAGCGTGTTACTGAGGAAATTCTGCGCACAACGCCCCAGACTTGAGAATTTAAGGGTCGTGTTACCCGACCGCGTGTGCTTCGTGATTTACTATGCCGTTCTCAGCTTCATTCACTAGCTGAAGCTTTAATTCCGGTGAGAGATCGTTCCAATGTACATTCATCAATGCACCCTGCAAGGCGTAAAGCATGACTTTGGAAACGTTGATGTCGCGCGCTTTTATTCGTAGGTAAGCTTCTACAGCGCCAATCTTTTTTAAGTCTGCATAGGTATTGATTCCTACCGCATGCAGAATGTTAACTGACGCCATACCGAGGTTTTTCAACTGTAGTAATTCACTGCTGCTTGCCATCTTGAAGATCCTGCTCCGTACAATTGAGTTATGATTATTTCCCCGCTATCTATAAATATCCATTTATAGTCAGTCCTTATAGTAACCTGTTAATGCTGCGCCGCAAGTTTTAATTCTTCACGGCGCCCATAACGGTTTAACAAAGGTGCAAACATGAAATTGGGTACACCAAACGCCCTCGACCAAGAGGTTAAAACACCTTTGTTGCCGGATTGTGACCTAATTGGCGAAACTGATCAACATTTAGTCAGGTTGTTTGATAATGGACCAATGATCCATCCCGGAATCACAGATGCTGTTCAGGCTCTTCGGCAAAAAGCCTCGAATGCCGGTTTTGACATGCGTATCGCCAGCGGTTTTCGCAGTTTCGATCGACAGCTGCTCATTTGGAACAATAAGGCACTAGGGTTGCGCCCGGTGTTGGACGATGTGGGGCGGCCGGTTGATATGAGCCAATTGAATGATGACGAAAAGGTTTTCGCCATTTTGCGTTGGTCCGCTTTACCGGGTGCATCAAGACATCATTGGGGCACAGATGTTGACGTCTACGATGCCTCGCGCATGCCGGATCACTACGAGTTGCAATTAACCACAGAAGAAACCGAAGGTGATGGCGTTTGTGCGGAGTTTCACCAGTGGCTAACGGTAGAGTTACAGGATAATCCAAGTGAGTTTTATCGCCCCTATGTAAAGGGTGTTGGAAGCATTTCCCCCGAGCCTTGGCATTTAAGCTACGCGCCACTCGCACGAATATTTGCAACACAATTGACGGAATCTGTATTGCGCGAAAAGTTGCAGACAACGGACATTGCCTTGAAAGATAGTGTGCTGAAACTCTTACCCACTATTTACCAAAACTACATAAAACCTTATCAACTTTAATGAGAATCCATGAGCGACTCCGTCTTGCCTAATTCAAATAAAAAGCGCGGCATTATCAGTTGGATGTTTTACGACTGGGCGGCACAACCTTTTTTTACTGTTGTACTTACTTTTATTTTCGGCCCCTATTTTGTGTCGAGATTGGTGGCGGACCCCACTGCTGGGCAAGCCGCCTGGGGTTATACGGTAACGATTTCTGGCATAGCAATCGCGTTGTTGTCGCCTGTAATGGGGGCCATTGCCGACGCATCCGGTTCGCGCAAAAAATGGATTGGCTTTTTCGCGGTAATAAAAATTTCTTCGCTTATGTTCTTATGGTTCGCCGCGCCCGGCTCTGCACTTTGGCTACCTATGTTATGCATTATTCTGGCGACCATAGCAGCAGAATTTTCTATTGTATTTAACGATTCCATGTTGCCGCGTTTGGTCAATAAAACGGAAGTAGGGCGCTTGTCTAATAGTGCGTGGGGTTTGGGATACGCAGGAGGTTTGGTTGCGCTTTTTATCGTCTTGTTGTTACTAGCGGGGAACCCTGCAACAGGAAAAACATTAATTGGATTAACTCCTCTATTTGGTTTGGATGCATCGGCCGGTGAAGACGCTCGCATTACCGGCCCCTTAGCGGCGCTTTGGTATTTTGTTTTTCTCATTCCATTATTTTTGTTTACGCCAGACACAAGTACTGGTTTGCCGTTTAATACCGCGATTAAACACGGCTTGAGTGAATTAAAACAAACCTTACTGGAACTAAAAGATCGCGCACCCGTGTTGAAGTTTTTGGCGGCGCGTATGCTGTACCAAGATGGTATCAATGGCTTGCTCGCACTCGGTGGCACTTTTGCGGCGGGCATGTTTGGTTGGAAAACCGTTGAGATGGGCGTATACGGAATTTTGCTTTTGGTCATCGCCATATTCGGCTGCTACTTTGCAGGAAAACTTGATGTTCGAATGGGTTCAAAAAAAGTAGTCTCTGTTAGCCTCGTTTGTTTGATTATTGCAACGCTCGGCATTGTGTCTACCGGGCCGGGCTATACCTTGTTTGGATTATTGCAATTATCGCAGGCAGATTCAGGCGGTTTGTTTGGAACAGCAGCCGAAAAAGCCTATGTGCTTTTTGGTTTATTGATTGGGTTGGTGTTTGGCCCCGCGCAAGCGTCGTCCCGTTCCTTTCTTGCGCGCAGTGTTAGTGTGGAAGAAGCGGGGCGTTATTTCGGTTTGTACGCATTTGCGGGGCGCGCAACCTCTTTCTTTGCGCCTTTGTCGGTTGCAACACTGACAGTCCTTACCGATTCTGTACGAATAGGTATGTGCGCATTAATTGTGTTTTTAGTTGCAGGTTTCGCGTTGTTATTAATTGCACCTTATCCTGCAGTTGATAACGCAAAAGCGTCTTTGTCTCCAGTGAATATTGAGTAAGAAATTTTATGTTGGTTATTTTTGATTGTGATGGTGTGTTGGTCGATAGTGAAATTTTGTCGGCGCAAGTTTTTTCAGAATGTCTTGCTGAACGTTACGGAATTCACGTCAGCCCTTATTATTCGCTGGAGTCTTATCGCGGCAAATCAGTGCCTGATTGCATCAGCATGATTACCGCTGAGTTAACCGAAAAGTTAAGTTGGCAAGACGTTCCGCAAGCAGAGCGCGATGAGCGCGGCAGAGCCTTTTGGCGTCACGTACAATTACAAACCTTGGTTGCTTGTGATGATCGCCTGTTTGCCGTTGAAGGTGTTGAGTCCGTATTGAAACAATTGCAAGCACGCGGCGTTCCGTTTTGCGTTGCCTCAAACGGTAAACATGAAAAAATGGCCGTTACCTTGGTGAAAACGAATTTAATGCCCTATGTAGACGGCAATATTTTTAGCTTTGAAGATGTTGCTCGCGGCAAACCTGCGCCAGATTTATTTTTACACGCCGCAAAAACCATGAATGTTCCCGCCGCACAGGCAATTGTGGTGGAAGATTCGCTCACCGGCGTTATGGCCGCCAAAGCAGCGGGCATGCGTGCGCTGGCTTATTGCCCGCCCGATCATGATGGCAAGCCAAATAGCTTGGTCCCGCAAATGCAAAACTTGGGTGCAAAATGTTTCTTCCACATGGATGAACTCATAGCACTCATATTTGAAACTCAATAGTTGGATACGGCAGTGAAGATTGCGTCCTTATCAAGCTCTACCGCTAATTCGGCACATTTCGATGTCTGGAAAATAATTCGTGCAGAGGCCGAGGTGGCGAGCCAGCAGGAACCCGTGTTGGCAAGTTTTTATCACGCGGCCATTTTGAATCACGCTGATTTTCAGGCGGCTATTAGCTTTCATTTGGCGAATAAACTGGATTCGCAGGCCATGCCCGCGTTGATGATTCGCGAAGTATTTGTGGAAGCCATGAATGCAGATCCGTCGATTGAAATTGCCATGCGCGCGGATATCTGCGCGCACCGTGAACGCGACCCGGCCTGCAGCACTTATTCAATGCCATTGCTTTTTTTTAAGGGCTATCAGGCATTACAAACTCACCGCATCGCCCATTGGTTATGGACGCAAGGCCGCCAATGCTTGGCGTTATTTTTACAGAACCAAATTTCGCAGCAGTTTGATGTAGATATTCACCCCGGTGCCACAATTGGCAAAGGCATTATGGTTGATCACGCCACTGGCGTAGTCATGGGTGAAACTGTGGTGATGGAAGATAATGTATCGCTGCTGCACGGTGTAACGCTCGGTGGTTCGGGCAGTGCCAAAGGTTTGCGTCACCCTATTATTCGACGCGGTGTGCTTATTGGCGTAGGCGCAAAAATTTTAGGGCGAATTGAAATTGGTGAAGGGGCAAAAATTGGAGCAGGAAGTTTGGTGTTAGAGCCGGTTGCTCCACACACAACCGTCGCTGGGGTGCCGGCTAAAGTTGTGGGCAAGCCCGTGGTCGCTGAGCCAGCCTTGAATATGGATCATCGTTTAACAGAAGATTAAAAAAGAAAAATAAGATTGACGGAATGCGGAGGGAGGAGCCTTTGATAACCAAAGGCTAAACCAATTTAAGTTCTTGCTCGCTATTGCCATCTTGCAGCCAAGCCAAAACGGATTGACGACTTTTCAGCATGTTCTCGTAAGTTTCGATGACAACGCTATTGGGGATTTTTTGTTTCTTCATCAAGTTAATGCGGTGCTGCAGAAAAGCAATGTCCTGCTCCACTTTGGTCTGCACACTGGATGCTTCTTTGAGCTCTCCGTTCACCACAATCTTGCGTTGGTACAAAGCATTCATTTAACAACTGCTCCTTTAGTAAATGCTTAACTGCTAAATTCGGCTATGGTTAGAGTATGGTTTGGTATTTTGGGCTTGCCACAAGCGATTGATACCTTTTTGGAACATATACCAAGGTTCATATGGCTAAACAGTGATTTTGATGCCGCATAAGAGTGCATCTGTGCGAAGATAATAAAAATTTGTGAACGAGTTAACAAAATTATGAGCGATCAACAATTCGACATTATTTTTCGTGGAGACATCGTTTTGGGTCACCAATTGGCCGATGTGAAGTTGCGGCTGCAGCAATTATTTAAAGCTGATGCGGCGAAAATCGATACGCTCTTTAGTGGCCGCCCAGTTCCCCTGAAACGCGGTTTGGATTTAGCGAGTGCGCAAAAATATAAAGAGGCGCTGATCAAAACGGGCGCTCAGGTTGATGTTGTGCCTATGGGCGAAACTCGTCCTGCTCCTGCTCCTGCTCCTGCTCCTGCTCCTGCTGCGCCTGCACCCGCTGCTCCGCTAACGCTTGCACAACGATTAGCTCAGCAAGAGGAAGTGGCCAAACGTGAGGCAGAAGCGGCAGAAGCACGCGAAGCCGCCCGGCGAGAACAAGCTGCGAAAGACGCTGCGCAAAACCCAACGCCTCAATTCGGCTGGAGCTTGGCGCCAGTAGGTTCCGATTTGTTGCAAGCTGGTGAAAAGAAAATTGAAGAGCCGCGCGATATAGATACAAGTGCGATTAGCTTGCGCCCCGAAGGCGGCGATATTTTGGATGCAAGTGAAAAAGCGCCTGCACCTGTTGCAACGGTTGTTGCGCCTGATTTTGGGATTGCGGACGTGGGTGCCGATTTAATTGCGCCAGATGAAAAATTGGATTTACCTTTGCTAGAAATCGAACTCGAAGATTGGACCTTGGCTGATTTGGGAGAGGATTTGATTGCCGCCACTGAAAAGCCCATCGTTCAAGCACCGGTAATTCATATTCCTGAGGTTGGCCTTGCTCCTGTGGGAGCAGATTTGGGGCAATTAAAATCGCAAGTTCAGGTTGTTATTCCTGATACGAGCGGGCTTCGCTTAGTAGATTGATGCAGATTTCAATCGAGCGCGGTTATTAACTAAAAATATCGCCGCGCTTAGTTGCCTTAAGCTTTAGCAAGAGATTTGTGTAAGAAAGTTTTTGTCCAAGAGCGCATTCATGCAATCACCTGTGTTCAATATCCACGATTTAATTCTTGTCCTAACACTGGCCGTGTGTTTGTTGCTGGTGGTTTTTCAATTGTTACTGTCCCAACAAAAAGAAATAGCATCGCGTTTGTTGTGCACCTTTTTTCTGTGTGTTGGTGTTAATGCATTGTGCAATCTATTGCTATGGAATAACTACTTGCACATTGAATCGCCCTTGTTGAAATGGTTGCTGGCGTTCGGGTTGAGCTTAAGCGTCGTAGGGAAAAGTAGTAGTCTTTTTCTTTACGTGGATTCGCTAACGCGCGCAAATTTTCGATTTGGTGGGTGGCAGGCAATCCATTTATTTAACGTTTGTGTTGTTATTGGTTTGTTGTTTTTTGGTCGTATTGATAGCGATCAATTACGTTACACCTCCGCTACACAAACGGCGTTTACCGTTAAGGTAACCAGTCTTTTGTGGCATTACCTAAAATTTATAACCGTTATTTACGCGGCGAGTGCGGTGTGGATAGTGTGGCGATACAAGCAACAACTTAAGGCATTTTATTCCAGCTTGAGTATGGAAGGGCCGCAGTGGTTAATGCTGCTGACTTTGGGCTTTGCGTTGAATTGGTTTTGGTCGCTGGTGGTTCACATTCTGGGTGAATCGGTGGGCATTAGCCGAGCAGATAGCTTGGGCATTTTGGATAACTACATTACTTTTATTTTGGTTAACGCCTTGTTTGTTTACAGTTTGCTTTACGCGCACCAATTGCTTGAGACCAAACCGGTAGAAACCAAAAGCATTGACCTTGGAAACCCAGAAGCCGAAAGCCAACCAAAAGAAAAAACTGCCGCTGTCGCTGAGCATTCGCCTGAGTTGATTAATCGCATTCGCGAAGGGATGGATGTTCAACAGCTTTATCTAAGGCCAACCTTGAATATTGAAGAGTTCGCCAAACAGGTAGGTATTCATTACCGCGAAGTATCGGCGATTATTAACCAGCATTTCGAGACGAATTTTTTTGAATTCGTAAATTCCTATCGCGTCAACAAAGCCAAAGCAATGTTGGTTGATCCAGCTTATGAAGATAAAACAATCTTAGAAATTTTGTTGGAGTGCGGCTTCAACAGCAAGTCATCCTTCCACCGTTTTTTTAAACGCTATACTGGAATGTCAGCGGCGGATTATCGAAAACAACACGCCGCTGGTTCATCATTAAACTCGTCTACGAATCAGTAACAGGCTTGCAAGACCTGCTAATTCAATCCACCCAATCGCACCTCCGCCGGAAGAACCGCCGCCGCTCGAACCACCAGAATTGTTCGTTGGTGTCGAGGACGCTTGTGCGGATGAAGCGCTAGAAGAAGCAAGGCTTGAAGAGGTTGCATTTGAAGATGCTGCGCTCGATGAAACGGAACTCGACGAACTCGCAACGGAAGAGCTTGTCGCCGCTGAACTGGAAGTCTTGCTGGAACTGCTGGTTGAGCTCGTGTCATCCGCAGGAGCGTTTCCGCTAAAGCCAGTCGCGCCTTCTTTAGTCAAAGCCAGCACCAAAATACCGTCTTTCACCACTATATTTTCCGGCACAAAGTCCACGCGGTTTTCATCAAATGTCCAGTTGGCTTTACCCCAACGGCTGCTGTCAAAGCTATTGAAGTCATCGCGCCAGCCACCTTCAAATGTTTTGGTGGTTGTGTTGTAAGCTTTGTAATCCAAGTAGTTGATGAACTGATAAACCGGTAATTGGCTGTCATCAAACGGGCCAACCCAAGTTTCGGCAATCGACGACCACAAGTTAAAGCGAATGGATTGAGGGTTGGTCAAACTGGTTACTGTGCTGGTGCCGTTTATACGTCTGACTTCAGCGCCATCCAAATACCAAGCCACGTAGTCGGGTGTCCATTCCAGCGTGTAGGTGTGGTAAGCGTCTGCCAGTGAGCTTGCGGCGGTATGGACGACTTCGGTTTTAAGTGTTGGGCGCTGGGTGCCCAAAATAATATTGCTTTGCCATTCGGTTGCGTTGTTTTTGCCGAAGACTTCTATATCAATTTCCTCCCAAAAGGTATTCGCAACTTCTGAGCCGTTTTTGTAGGTGAAGAAAGTAGACAGGACGCCGCTTGCTTTGGCGACGCGCATACGCATTTCATAGCGGCCGTATTGGTAGCTTTGGTTGGAGTAGAGTTCGGCACCTTTGTATGGCTTGGCGATGCTTTGGTTCATAACCAAAGTGCTGGCCAAGCCCAGAAGGAAAGCAGACAAACGCAAATAAGAACGCATGGTAAAGCCTCATAAAAAATGGGTGGTAAAAGCTTACCACCCGAGTTGGAACAGTTTTCTGTGGTTAAATCTTGGTGAGCTTAATCCAGTCGATATTAAAGCCGCCGGTGTTGGCGTATATCGCCAGGCTTTGTACGCCCGCCGTTAAAGAAACGTTGTGTGAGATGGTGGTGTATGTTCCCCATCCGCCCGTGTTAGGCACGCTGATGGTGCCCAAGCCAACGCCGCTTTTATCCAGCGTGAATTGCGCAGTGGTGACGGCTGATGCCACGCGGTATTCGACCTTGTAGGTACCTGTGGCGGGGATGTTTATGTTGTTATATTTCATCCACTCGCCTGCATCTATATAGCCCACGGTGCCACCAGAAACGGTCACGCTACCGCCCACTTGGTTAAAGCTTTCTGCTTCGATAAATACGCTCGGCGCCGGAGTAGAGCCTCCATCGGCAGGTACGGTTCCGTTAAAACCGGTCGCGCCTTCTTTGGTTAAAGCCAGTACCAAGGTTCCATCTTTTACGACGACGTTATTGGTATCGAAATCCGCGTAGTTTTCCGCGAATGTCCAGTTGGCTTTGTTCCAACGATTGGTGTCAAAACTGTTGAAGTCATCGCGCCAGCTGCCAGTGGTGGTGAAGCTGTTGGTGGATGCGTTGTAAGGTTTGTATTCGATGTAATTAACGAACTGGTACACCGGTAAAATATTAGGATCAAACGCGCCCACCCATTCAGCAATATTGGCCGCCCAGATGTTAAAGCGGATGTCTTGGTTGCTAGTCAGGCTGGTTACAAACTGGCCGCCATTGATACGACGAACCTGTCCGCCATCCACGTACCAGGCAATGTAGCTGGGTGTCCACTCCAACACATAGGTGTGGTAGCCGTCGCCCAGTGAGGATGTGGTGTGCAAACCCTCGGTTTTTGTTGTTGGGCGGTTGGAGCCGATGATGACGTTGCTTTGCCATTGGGTTGCGTTGTTTTTGCCAAAGACTTCTATGTCTATTTCTTCCCAGAAGGTGTTGCCGATTTCTGATCCATTTTTGTAGGTGAAGAAAGTAGAAAGCACGCCGCTACCCTTGGCGACCTTCATACGTACTTCGTATCGACCATATTTATAGGTTTGCTTGGAGTAGATTTCTGCTGCTTTATAGGGTTTTGCCTGAAGGCTTGTGGCGAACAGGCTGGCGGCCAACAGCGCTGACCAACCCAGCAACCTTGAGAGTTTTAACATGTTGAGTACCTTTATTGGTTATTAGACGACTCTATGGGTTAATGAAAGACTCTTTTCGCGCGAACTATGGAGAAGCTCGCCAGTTCATGGTGGTATCCCGCCGCATTTTTTGCGCACCAGTTTGCGCAAACTGCTTAAGCTGGTGCCTTACAGTGTGGTTCGCGTTACTTTCGGTAAAGTCACCACTTTTGTTTTTGCGGGATGTGGAAACTGATTGAGCGAAAACTCCGGCATCGTCGTATCAACCCCATCAGCATGAGCGTGGAGTTTTCATGAAACAGTTTTTAGTGGTGGGTGGAACATCGGGGATTGGCTTGGCGGTAACGCTCGCGCTTATCAATCAGGGGCATGGCGTACACGTATGGGCACGCACCCCAACCCAAATCCAAGGCGCAGAGGTCTGCGAGAATGACGCTACCGCGAGCTTGGATGTCAGTTCGTTACCCGAGCGGCTGGATGGTGTTGTTTACTGCCCCGGCAGCATTAACCTCAAGCCGTTTCATCGCCTAAGCGCGGAAGACTTTGTGCATGATTGGCAAGTTAACGTCATGGGTGCAGTGAATTGTTTACAGGCTGTACTGCCGTACTTGAAGAAGGCGGAGCGTGCGAGTGTTGTGCTGTTTAGTACGGTTGCCGTGGGTGTTGGAATGCCATTTCACGCGAGCATCGCCAGCGCTAAAGGCGCGGTAGAAGGGCTTACAAGATCACTGGCGGCAGAGTGGGCACCCAAAATCCGTGTGAACGCCATAGCGCCATCGCTCACGCAAACACCGCTCGCCCAAAAGCTGTTAGCGACTGAAGAGAAAGTGGAAGCCGCTGCCAAGCGACATCCGCTCCAGCAGATTGGTTCACCAGAAGATCTCGCGGCCATGGTGAGTTTTTTACTGGGCGACGAGTCTAAATGGATGACGGGGCAGATTCTCCATATAGATGGAGGCCTATCCTCAGTTAAGACATCGTGATGGATGTTTGTGATAGCTGAAAAGAAAAACGGCCGCTCAATGCGGCCGTTTTTGGTTTTGCTTGTTAGGCATCGTCTTTTTGGTGGAAAGGCGCGTACCAGCAGATCAGGAAAGAGGGGATGGTCGCAATCATCACAAAGATGAAGTAATTGATGTAACCCATCATTTGCTGCAAGTAGCCACTCACCATACCGGTCAAAATCATACACAGCGCCATTAACGCAGTACCAAACGCGTAGTGGGTGGTTGCGTATTTGCCCGGTGCCAATTGCTGCATGAGGTAAATCATGAAGCCGACAGACCCGATACCAAAGAAGAATTGCTCAATAATCACGCCGCTAGCAATTAGGAAGTAACTTTGGGGGTGGAAAATCGCCAACAACAAGAAGGTGATGTTGGGTACGTTAATGCAAATACACAGTGGGAAAAGTGCCGTTTTCAGCCCTCGCTTGGCCACGTACAGGCCGCCGATGAAGGAGCCGATAATGTTGGCGATAAGGCCAAACACTGAGTAGATCAAGCCAAGCTCTTGGTTAGACATAGCCAAACCGCCGTTCGTCACAGAATCCTTCATAAAGAGCGCGCTTGGTGCGAGCAAGAAGCCGTAACTGATGCGGAATAGGAACGCGAAACCAATCATTAACCAAATACTTTTCTTTTGGAAAAAGGTAACGAAAGCGTCGATCAACATTTCCACGGCTTTAGTGGCATTTGGCGGAGCATTCTCCGACTTCGCACCATCAGGCATGTGCTTGTAGTGCCACGCCGCCATCACCAACATAACAACACCTAACAATACAAAGGCTGCTTGCCACGAATCAATCCATTGCGGGCCGTTAACTAAAGGATCGTGCTTGAACACGTATTGATGCATCACACCAGTGAAAATAACGATACCGCCGGTGATGGCGAGCTTACCAAGGTTCCAGCTGAAACTTTGAATGCCGCAATAAGTGGCTTGTTGCTTGTTGTTGAGCGAGGTTACATACACACCGTCACAGGTGATGTCTTGTACAGAGCCAATAAAAGAAATGACCCAGAAAAGCACCATCATTGGGATGAAATAGTTGGGTAAGCCTAGTACCAAGGCGATTCCAATAAACCCGACACCTTGCAAAACCTGAGTTAAAAGTACAAAGAATTTTTTGGTTTTGTACATTTCCAAAAAGGCCGCGAATGCGGGTTTGAAGGTGTAAGCCAAACCGAGTGCACTTGCGTAACCCGCAGCTTGCGCGTTATCCATGCCCAAATTACTAAACATAATCACGCAGGCTGCGGTGAGAATGTTGTAGGTGAGCGCCATAGTGAAGTAGCCGGAAGGCACCCACAAGATTGGGTTCTTGGTACTGGTTGTCATGTCGTTTTTCCGCTTTATTTGAGGTGGATACGCACCAATTTTTTAGAAGTTGGGTTGATAGTGCGCAGATCTATTCTTTTTGTATGTAACACTTTTCCGTAGCGCTTTTATTTTACTTTTTATCTCTCAATTTTTTTAAAGCTTATATTTATAGGTAAAACATAACGGCCGCGCGAGGCGGCCGTTGATAATGCATTAGTTGCCTGCTTTGTAGCGTTCGGCTGCATCAAGGATTTCCTTACGTGCAGCTTCCAAATCGCCCCAGCCTTCAACCTTAACCCACTTACCTTTTTCGAGATCTTTGTAGTGCTCAAAGAAGTGTTCAATTTGTGAAAGAACAACAGGTGGTAAATCGGCAGATGATTTCACGTGGCTGTAGAGTGTGGTGAGCTTGTCGTGCGGAACAGCAAGGATTTTTGCGTCTTCGCCGGCTTCGTCGGTCATTTTCAACACAGCGATTGGGCGGCAGCGAATCACGGAACCCGCTTGTACTGGTTGTGGGAAAAGTACCAATACGTCAGCGGCATCGCCATCACCACAAAGAGTTTGTGGAATGTAACCGTAGTTTGCTGGGTAGTGCATGGGGGTGCTTACCAAACGATCAACAAACAGGGCATCGGCGTCTTTGTCGATTTCGTACTTGATGGCGCTGTTCATGGGGATTTCAATCACAACGTAGAAGTCGTCTGGAAGGCTCTTGCCCGCCGGTACTTTTTCAAAACTCATATTGCAGTTCCTAAAGGAGGTTGTCGTAAAAAATAATCGGTGCGGATTCTACCACAAGAATTTGCTGGCAATGAGCGCTAAAACCCCGAGCACTGTTACCCCGATAAGCAGCCATTTCCACGAGCTAGGCGAGGATTCTTCGTAGGTTGGCTCAGTGCGGTTGCCGGGTGAGGTCGGGCGCGTTTTAAAACGCTTGGGCTCGTTACTGGCTTGTTTACGCTCAACAGGCTTGCTGATGCTATCTATAGATGCGCGAATACGCGTTTTGTTACCGTCCACATCCGGCGCCACCAAGCGAAAGGTGTATACATCCAAGCGTAAACGGTCACCATTTTGCGCGACAGCCTCGGTAACTTGCTTTTCATTAAGGAAGGTGCCGTTCGAGGAGCCCAAATCTTTTACAAGCAGGTTTGAGCCTTGAATCTTCAGTTCCGTGTGACGGCGCGACAAATGCGTGCCGGGGATGGTGATATCGCACTGATCGGTGCGGCCAATCACAACAGTGCGCTCCGGCATGATGATAAAAGTCTTACCCGGTAGCCAACTGCTATCTGAAACCAGACGCCAAGGCGCAGATTGCATAGGTTCGTCATCGTTAAGCTTACGAGGGTCGAGCACAATCAGCTCGATTTTGCCTAAACGCACTATGTCGCCTGGAAGGATCTCTTTTTGGGTAATGCGTTGACCGTTGATAAAGCAGCCGCTGGTGCTGTTGTTGTCTTTAAGAACGTATTTGCCATCCTCCAAAACGAGTTTCGCGTGTACAGGATCGAGGCTTTGGTCTTGGATGGTGAGTTGGTTGTCGTGTGATGATCCAATGCTATACAGCTTCTCCGTCACCCAAACTGCAGGTTGGCGGTTATCCTTGAAATGTAGTTTCAGCATTGACGATTCCGTTGGGCGAATGTGACGTTTTATAATAAACGCGATTGTAGCAATTCACATTAGGTTTGTTTATGACCATTTCGAATGACTTGTCGTCAGAATCATCATTGTTAAGTAATAAAGTGATTATTCATTACTGCAACCAATGTCGCTGGATGCTTCGCTCTGCCTGGTTAGCACAAGAGCTGCTCTCTACTTTTGATGGGGATTTGCACGAAGTGACCCTAAAGCCTGGCACTGGCGGTGTATTTGAAGTCTGGCTAAATGGTGAGCTGATTTGGGAACGCAAGCGCGACAATGGTTTTCCAGAGGCTAAGGAACTCAAGGTTCGCGTGCGCGACCTGTTGTGGCCGGATAAACCCTTGGGTCATATTGATGGTCACACCAAGTCAAAGACTGACGGCGCAGAATAATTCGCCTGTTAATTTCCTGTTCAGTTGCCGGCCTGATAATTGTCACCCTTTGCGGTGAAGCCATTAATAAAGATTCTCATCGCTGGCACGCTCCCTCATAATAGCTATAGGTTTTTGCTATCCGCTGGTGAGTTTGCACAAATTCTCATATGTCATTCGCTTCTCGCCGTAGAAACTGACTAACCGGTTTCTTAAAACATTGAGTTAATTGAAAAGGTTTTTCCCCTCATGTCAAATCGACTGCAAAAGTTTCACAACACTGTTGCTTCACTTTACGAATCCACCATTATCAAACGCCCCTTTGCAGTTCTAACATTTTTGTTCGCCCTGACAACGCTGGCGATTTTGGGTTTACCCAATTTTAAATTAGATGCTTCTGCGGATTCGCTTACCTTAGAACACGACGACACCATCGATTACTTTCGCGAAATTAACCAACGCTACCAGCGCGGCGATTTTTTGGTGGTGACTTACTCGCCCAAAGCGGAAATGTTTTCTGACGAATCCATCAATACTTTAAAAAACCTGCGCGATGATCTGGCGAAAGTGGAAGGCGTACAAAGCGTCAATTCCATGATCGACGTTCCGCTCATTTACAGTCCTATGCGTTCGCTTGCCGAACAAAAGGAATCGACGCGCACTTTGTTAACCCCCGGCGTAGACCGCGCACAAGCTAAACAGGAATTTTTAACCAGCCCCATCTATCGCAACATGCTATTGAGCCCAGATGGTAAAACGACAGCATTGTTGATGAATCTCGACGTTAACAATCACGCTATTGAACTCGTACGTAAACGCGACGCGTTACGTGCAAAACGTGATGCCGACGGTTTAAGTTCTGAAGAAAAAATAGAATTGGAGCGCGTGTCAGAAGAGTATCTGCAATACCGTACGGCCGCTGCCGCAACGGATAGCGCTCGTGTAGAAATCGTTCGTCATATAGCCGCCAAATATCACGACCACGCCGAAATCTTTTTAGGCGGTGTGACTATGATTACTTCCGACATGCTCACCTATATTAAGAGTGATTTGATTGTATTCGGCGTAGCCTTGGTTGCATTTATTGTATTTGTGCTCGCGATTATTTTCCGTCAGTGGCGCTTTATCATTTTGCCTTTGGCGACTTGCTTAACTTCGGTTGCGCTCATGCTCGGCTGGCTCAGCTGGATCGATTGGCGGCTAACGGTTATCTCATCAAATTTCGTGGCGCTGTTATTGATTATGGCGTTCGCGTTCACTATTTATGTTGTGGTTCGCTACCGCGAGATTCATGCAAAGCACGCCGATTGGTCGCAGGCGCATTTGGTAATGGAAACCGCTAAAGCCATGGTCGAGCCGTGCTTATATTCCGCGCTCACCACCATCGTTGCATTTATGTCTTTAGTGATGAGCGGTATTCGCCCGGTGATTGATTTCGGCTGGATGATGACCATCGGCCTCACAGTCGCGTTTATTTTATCGTTTGTGATTGTGCCTGCGGGTTTGATGTTATTGCCAAAAGGCGAACCGCGTGATGGCGGTGACAAGTCCGCAAAATTAACCTTGCCTTTCTCACGCATGGCGGAGTTCCATGGTGGAAAAATTGTATTGATCACCATTCTTCTTTCGCTCGGTTCCGTGTGGGGTTTGAGTAAGCTGGAAGTTGAAAACCGTTTTATCGATTACTTCCATTCCGATAGCGAAATCTATCGCGGGCTTTCGGTTATCGATAAACAATTAGGTGGAACCGCCACTCTGGAAATTATTTTGGATGCACCTAAAGTACCCGCCGTTACTGAAAAAGCTGACACAGCCGCGACTGCCGAAGAAGATCCATTCGCGGAGCCAGCACAAGCAAAAGCGAGTGCCGATTCAGATGATCCTTTTGTTGAAGCAGGTTCGTCCAGCGAAGCCAAAGCCGTTCCAAAAAGTTACTGGTTTAGCGTTGGCGGTTTAGATCAAATCAAGCAGCTGCATGATTACCTTGAGAGTTTGCCAGAGGTGGGTAAGGTTCAATCTTTAGCGATTAGCTACCAAGTTGCGCAAGATATTAATGGCGGTAAGTTAAACGATTTTGAACTGGGCGTTATGCGCAGCGCTTTATCGAAAGACATTAAAGATATTTTGATTGCACCTTATTTGTCCGATGAAAAGCAGCAAGCGCGCATTACTTTGCGCGTAAAAGAAACTACGCCTAATTTGCGCCGCGCGGAGCTGGTAGAGCGTATCGGTCACTACGCTACTGAACAAATGAAGTTGCAACCAGAACAAGTTCACTTCACGGGCATGCTCACGCTTTACAACAACATGTTGGCAAGTTTGTTTGAGTCGCAAATCAAAACCATATTTGTAGTTTTCATTTCCATTATGCTGATGATGTTGCTTTTGTTCCGTTCCATCAGTATCGCTTTGATTGCAATCTTCCCCAATATTTTGGCCGCGGGTATCGTATTGGGCGGTATGGGTTTAGCAAAAATTCCGTTGGATATGATGACTACTACCATTGCGGCAATCGTCGTCGGTGTTGGTGTGGATCAGGCGATTCAATATATCTATCGCTTTAAAGAAGAGTTCGCGCACTGCGGAAGTTATATCGAATCTATGCATCGCTCTCATGCATCTATTGGCCGCGCCATGTTTTATTCGTCTGCAACCATTGTGATCGGTTTTTCTATTCTCGCGCTGTCGCAATTTATCCCGTCGATTTATTTTGGTGTTTTAACATCCTTTGCAATGTTTACGGCAATTATAGGAACACTCACTTTGCTGCCGAAGCTGCTGCTTATCTTCAAACCGCTTGGTCCAGAAAAAATCTAACCTACAAAAAATGGGTTCAGTTGAACCCCTTTTTTATTGGTGTTTTATTGTTTAATAATTCAACCTCTCGTGGCTGCTATTACATATAAAGATAATATTAAAGATGCAGCCCACAAAAATAATGAAAAAACTTTTTTGCTAGTGTCTTTATTTCCATTAAAGAAGTTGATTTTCAGCAGACCTATGAGCTGAAGCCCTAAGATTCCAGCCACAAAATACAAAACTAACGCCGAAATAAATAAAAAACTCATTCTCACTCCTTAAATACTCGTGTTGATCCTTTGCTTTAGCCTTGTCCAAGCATGAGTTTGTTTGGACAAGGCGTATAGTCACAACATTAATGTTGTGATGCTTCACTAATTCCTATGCCGGTTTGAGAGCGTACAAATTGCGTGTCGAAGGCTTCTTCCTCTGCTTTCGCATTCGCTGATTTATCGGTAATGGAGAAAATCCAAATTGCGATAAAGGCAACGCTTACGGAGAAAATAGCAGGATATTTAAATGGGAATATCGCCTTTTCATAATGTAAGGTATCAACCCAAACGGTTGGGCCAATCACAACTAACACTAACGCGGTAATCAAACCGAGAGTGCCGCCGATCACCGCACCGCGTGTGGTTAATTTGCGCCAGTACATGGAGAGCAACAGAATCGGGAAGTTCGCGCTTGCAGCTACGCAGAACGCCAAGCCCACCATAAAGGCAACGTTTTGGTTTTCAAACACAATGCCGAGCAATACCGCGATCACACCCAAGCACACAGTAGCAATGCGTGATGCCTGCATTTCTTTTTTCTCGTTGCGAACACCTTTAAGAACAAGTGTGGAATAGAGATCGTGAGAAATTGCGCTTGAACCCGCGAGCGTTAAGCCGGATACCACCGCGAGAATCGTTGCGAAAGCGACGGCAGAAATAAAGCCCAACAAAATATCGCCGCCCAACGCGTGCGATAAATGAATGGCCGCCATGTTGGTGCCGCCTACCAATTTACCGTCAGCAAAATAGCCTGGGTTATTGATAAGCAATACGATAGCGCCGAAGCCAATAATGAAGGTTAGTATGTAGAAATAACCAATAAAACCGGTGGCGTAAAATACCGAACGGCGTGCTTGAACGGCATCTTTTACGGTGAAGAAACGCATCAAAATATGCGGCAAACCAGCAGTACCAAACATCAGCGCCATGCCCAGAGAAATAGCAGAGATGGGGTCAGAAACCAACGTGCCGGGCGCCATAATCGCTGTACCTTTGGTGTGAACTTTAGTGGCTTCGGCAAACATATTTTCGAAGCTAAATCCAAAATGCCAAAGCACTAAAAGCGCCATTAAACTTGCGCCGGACAATAGCAGAATTGCTTTAATTAATTGCACCCAAGTTGTTGCCAACATGCCACCGAAGGTCACATAGAGTGTCATCAAGATGCCGACAATAATCACAGCTGATTGATAGGGAAGGCCAAAAAGTACTTCAATTAATTTGCCCGCACCTACGAGTTGGGCGATCAAATAAAAAATCACAGTCACAAGCGAGCCGCTAGCAGCGAGAATGCGGATGGGTTTTTGTTGTAAACGGAAAGAGGCAACGTCCGCAAAGGTATATTTGCCTAAATTACGCAGAGGTTCTGCGATGAGTAACAGCACAATGGGCCAGCCCACCAAAAAACCAATGGCGTAAATCAACCCGTCGAAGCCTGAGGTATAAACCAAACCGGCAATGCCTAGGAAAGACGCAGCTGACATGTAATCGCCAGCAATTGCCAATCCATTTTGGAAACCCGTAATCCCGCCACCCGCTGCATAAAAATCTGCAGTCGTTTTTGTGCGGCGCGCCGCCCAATAGGTGATTCCGAGCGTAACCAAAACGAAAGCCAAAAACATGCTGATCGCAGTCATGTTAACGGGCGCTTTAGGTGCTGAGTCGGCCCAAGCGGCAAGCGAAAAGAAACCTAAAGAGCAGGCGAATAAAGCTTTTAATTTCATTTCAACTCTCCCGCTTTTTGCGCAATCGCACGCGTGAGAGGTTCGATAACGCGGTTAGCGTAGCTTACGTAAATACCGGTAATAATCATGCAGAACACAATGATACCTAAGCCGAGTGCTACACCTATAGAGGTAACGCCCTTACCGATGGGGTTGCCTAGTGAGGCAGGCCAAAATGCAATAGCAAGGATGAGCGCGAAATAAGCCACTGTAACGGCGATTGAAAGCGGCCATACAATTTTTTTGCGTGCGCGTGTGAGCTCCGCGTATTCGGGCAGTCGCCGGATTTGGTCAGGTTGGTTCATGGATTTTTCCTTTTTATAAATAAGTTATAGTTGGTTGATGTTGGTCAGGTCTTTCGAAATTTGGCCGCCGGTGTCGCTGATGTTATTGTTATGATGCTTCTGTTTTCTTTCTTTCCTGTCGATTTCTATTTTCTGTTTTTTTAAGTGTAAGTATTTTTCCGCAGTGTTTTATAAAGTAAAAATTTCTAATCAGGACGACTGCCTATGTTTAACTTCTTCGGTCACTTGCAAGAATTGCGCGCAACCCTTATTGGATTGGTCTTATTATTGGGCGCAACGATCATTGGTTTTGTCTGGGTCAGTATCGGCCTCAATCATTGGCTGAGCACACAGCTGGGTTCTGTATGGGGCCCTATTGTGCTGGGTTTGATTTGCTTTCTACCCATTACGATATTCGCGTTTATTAAAGCCTTTGTTCGGCAATCTAAACAGTCGCCTTCATCACACAACGACGCTGCTGATATTGCAACAGCAAACATGACCGCCGTGGTGGAGAGCCTTTCAGGGCTATCACCCTTTGCGGTTGCTGCTGCCGTTATTGTCGCTACCTTTTTAGCAAACCGCTTTCCCGGGCTACTCGCCACCTTTATGCAACTTCTCACCGCCTATGCAGACGATGTTAAACATCGCACCGCAAAAGCAGCTACGAAATCAGCAGAAGGTGATTCAACGCAAGCCTAGGTTGTACACAAGTGCGGGCGATTCTAGCAAGCGGGACTGTAGCTTCCAAGTTAATTAATACTTAGCTCTAAAGAAGCTTTGGGAGTGAGAAGTGTGACAAGCGTGTGACAGGTTTGCGGTGGAAAAGAGAAAACTGCTTTTTTACCTAAGGCTGGATTAAATCCACCCTTTCTGCCGGGCGATACGCGCGGCGTCAACACGGTTTGCGGCATTCAATTTGGCGATAGCTTCCGACAAATAATTGCGCACGGTTCCTTCCGATAAAAATAAGGTGTTAGCAATTTCTGCGGTTGTTTTTCCTTCACTGGCAAGGCGTAAAGCGCGGCGCTCTTTATCGCTCAATGGGTCGGTTTCGCCCAGCGCCATCATGGCTAGTTCACCGTCGATAACGCGTTTGCCATCCATAATTCGGTAGATGGCTTGGATCAATTGCTCGGACGGAGCATCCTTCAATAAAAAGCCCGACACGCCCATATCAATAGCGCGGCGAATATAACCAGAGCGGCCAAACGTGGTCACGATAATGATTTTGGTGGGAGATTGCTGCTGAATAAGGTATTGCGCCAATTCCAAGCCAGACCGGCCCGGCATTTCAATGTCAGTTAGCAAAATATCGTAGCTGTTTTGTTTTAACAAAAGCCAAGCTTTGTCACCGTCTTCGGCTTGTGTAATTTCAAAATTGGGTTCCATGCTCAGGAGAGCGGCAAGGGCGCCGCGCACCATGGCTTGGTCTTCAGCTAACAAAATTTTCATATCAGGAGGCCTGGGTGGTGAGTTCGTGGGCTGGCAGGGTGATATCGAAGCGAGCACCATTGGAAATTTGCGCGCTTACGTCACCCGCCAAAGCGTGGAGTCGTTCCTGGATTCCATTAAGGCCGTTCCCGGGTGTGATTGATTTGATGCAACCATTATCCTGCATGCTGATAACGACATTGTCGCCATCCAATTGAAAGGAGATCTTGCAATGGTTGCCGTTGCTGTGGCGCAGCACGTTGGTTGTGAGTTCGGTAAGCGCCAAAATTAACGCGGTTTCTGCGCGGGCAGACAGCGTAGGAATTTCGCCCTGCAGATCCACTGAAAAACCATTTTGACGAAGCTTGTCGCACAGCTGAATCACTTCGCCAGATAAGCCGCGATGTTTGTAACCCGATACGGTTTGGCGAACAAGGCTCAAACTTTCACGGGCAATTTTATGTAAGTCGGAAAGATGCTCGCCCACGTGTTCAATTTTTTCTTGCTTTAAAAGCTTCTCTGCCAATTCTGCTTTAAGCGCGATAGAAGAAAGGGTGTGCCCCAAAATATCGTGCAAGTCGCGCGCAATACGCTCGCGTTCAGCAATAACTGCAAGCTGCTCGATTTCCTGACGGCTTTGCAGCCAGTGCGCTGCCGCTGCGTTGCGGATTCGTTCGATATAACCCCACAAACTGATGGTCACAATTCCGGAAATGGCAGGCAAGGCAAAGAAAGGAACTTGATATTGGTAGTAATAATGCAACCCGAGGATCATCAAAATAGCGCTGCCCAGTAAGGTCATATAGGTGCGCGTGCTGTAGCAATAACCAATCAGGAATCCGACGTAAGAAAAAAAGGTGCTGGAGCCGGGGGAGAGTGGTGTGACTATAAGAGCGAGCGCAATGATGGCGGCGATGGGTTGCCATACGTATTTAATATTCATCACAGTCGCGCGCAAATAAAGTGCTACGAATGCGATGTAGGCGCCAACAAGAAAGAAAAGTTGTGCTGCGCTGTATGAGGTGTAATAAATGGGAACAAAATAATAGAGACTAAAAACAAGCCAAATCCAGGGCTTCTCTAAAAAGAGTGGAGAGCGACAGGTTTTCATTAGGGCCTCAATAAGTCGTAAATTTTCGGTAAAAGCCTTGCGGGCGGCAATCTTCAATAGTTTACCCCAGGTGGTAATAGATGCCTTAGAATTTTCCGTAGCGGCAAGGAACCCCGAATTTTTGTATGGTTATTATGGTTAATGTCGGTTTTCCCAGCCATCCACGAAAGTCACAAGCTCAAAGTGACAATTGTCAAAGCACTGTGTAAAGAAATTTTTAGCTACATAAATAGCTGCTTAATCCCTCTGGCAAACTGGTTATACTGCTGGTCACTCGATCGCGCCACCACATCAAATGGCGCGGTTTATAAAACGACGACAAAGATAAAAATAAGGTGCTCTGTGCGTACATTAAAAAAGCTGGCATTGGCGGTTTCGGTTTGTTTTGCAAGCCAATTGAGTTACGGCGCGGAATCCGACAGAACCAATATCATTTTTCTGATTGGTGATGGCATGGGCGTGGCTTACACCAGCGCCTATCGACTTTTCCAAGACAACTTGGCCACTCCTGAGTTGGATAAAACCATCTTCGACGAAATGTTGGTCGGTATGGCCACAACCTACCCGGATGATCACAATCAGGTGACAGATTCTGCCGCCGCCGCTACTGCCTTGGCGACAGGGATAAAAACCTTCAACGGCGCGATAGGCGTGGATGCACAGCACCAACCTGTCATCAGCATATTAGATAAAGCTCGTGAATTAGGTTACCTAACAGGTGTTGCGGTGACTTGCCAAGTGAATCACGCAACTCCGGCCGCTTTTATTGCTCACTCCGATAGTCGCCAAAGTTACGAGGCGATTGCTGATCAATACATTGATTTGAAAATAAACGGCAAACCCAAAGTCGATTTAATTTTTGGGGGCGGCCAAGAGTATTTCGTTCGTAAAGATCGCGATCTAGTTAAGGAGTTTGAGGCGCAAGGCTACAAATATATCGATGACATTAATAAGTTACGCAAGGTTAAAAAATTGCCAGCGTTGGGGTTATTTTCAACAGGCGGTTTGACTCCTGCAGTGGAGAGTGATCATCCGCTACGTCTTGCAGAGATGACGCAAAAATCCCTTGAATTACTAACCCAAAAATCCGCACATCCAAAGCCATTTTTGTTGATGCTGGAAGCAAGCCAAATTGATTGGTGTGGTCACGCAAATGATATTGCATGCGCGATGGGCGAAATGCGTGATATGGCCGAAACCATGAAAATTATCAAACAATTTATAGATGCTAACCCCAACACTATTTTAGTTGCCACTGCAGATCATTCCACCGGCGGTTTGTCATTAGGAGCTAAAGGGCGTTATCAGTGGGAGGCTCGCGTGGTTCGCAACATTAAAGCAACAGCGCCGAGTATCGCGCGGCAATTGTTGGATTCCAAAGCAAATTGGAAAACTGTATGGCAATCGCTTACTCAAATTAAATTGGCCGAGGATGAACAAAAAGCAATGGATGCACTTATTGTTCAGGCAAACGAAAATAATCAGGAATTCATTTCTGGCCAAGTAACGGCTCAGGTACTGACTTTCTTTGACAAATACACTTCAACTGGCTGGACGACAAAAGGCCACACCGGAGAGGATGTTCAGATTTTTAGTTATGGAAAGGGTAAGGAAACCTTTCAAGGCGCTATGGATAATACTGACATCGCTAAAAAATTATTTACTTACTTAAAATAAAAACTCCATTTTAATCGAGGTGCTCCAATGAAATTAAGGCTGGCATTAATCCTAACAGCGAGTTGCTTGTTTATGACCGCGTGTCAAACGCAGCTTGGGAAAAAATCATCTTCAACTGAGCAATTGTTGCGAAAGGATTACACCAGTACGGTTGATAAAGAAGTGCACCAATATTTCGTTTACCTTCCTCGCGGTTACGCCGACCAACCTAATAAAAAATGGCCGGTCATGTTGTTTTTACATGGCAATGGCGAACGTGGTAACGGTCGCGATGAATTGGATTACGTAATTTCCCACGGGCCGCTTTACGAAGCGTGGGTTCAGAAAAAAGATCTGCCTTTTATTATTATTTCGCCTCAGTTGCCCATGTTTGGTATGGAAAAAGTTCCTTACATTGCTAACCGTACTCGCGCGCAAATTCCGCAGCGTTTGGCAGAGGGTGTTCCGGCGCGTGATCCATTTTTTGCAACACAAGGTGCGCTCTATCCCGCGCCAGTTGTCACACAAGACGACATGAAAACCGTTCCACCTTTATTGCCTGTCGGTTGGGATTATGTGGAGCAAGATTTGTTAGGAATGTTGGCTGCTGTTCAACGTGACTATCGTACTGATTCTTCCCGTCTTTACTTAACGGGCTTGAGCTACGGCGGTTTTGGTACTTGGTATATGACGAGCAAACACCCGGATATGTTCGCGGCTGTTGTTCCGGTTGTCGGTTGGGGACATCCCGATTTGATTGCACCTATAGCAGCGCATAATGTTCCCGTGTGGGCATTTGCCGGCGGTCGCGATACGGCAGTCAACAAAAAATATTTCTATCCGGGCTTAGCAAAACTCGAAGAGCTTGGTGATAAAGAAGTTCGTTTCACGGTAGAGGAAGATATGGCGCACGACACCTGGAAGCGTGTGTACGCACGTGATGACGTTTATCAATGGTTACTAGCCCACTCCAAAAAATAAACTGGTGGAGTCCCAGCCTTAACAATCCAAACTCGTCTTAAGGAGAAACGCAATGAATCCAAAGGTTGATGAATATTTTGTTAGGGCTAAAAAATGGAAAGAAGAATTGCAGGCGCTCCGCACCATTCTTCTCGATACAGAGCTAACCGAAGAGCTTAAGTGGGGTGAGCCCTGCTATACCTTGGGAAAAGCTAACGTCGTTTTAATTCACGGGTTTAAAGAATATTGCGCTCTGTTGTTTTTTAAGGGCGCTTTATTGAAAGATTCCAAGCAACTCTTGATACAACAAACTAAAAACGTTCAGTCCGCTCGGCAAATTCGCTTTACCGATTTGCAACAAATCACGAAGCTGCAATCCACATTAAAGTCATACGTCAAAGAAGCCATCAAGGTTGAGCAGGCTGGCTTGAAAGTCGAGTTTAAAAAGACAGAAGAGTTCGCAACTCCTGAGGAGCTTGAGCAGGCATTTAAACGTAATCCTGAACTGAAAAAAGCCTTTGAGGCCCTAACTCCCGGCCGCCAACGCGCCTATCTTTTGCATTTTTCGTCAGCTAAGCAGTCCAAAACCCGCGACGCGCGCATCGAAAAAGCAACTCCGGACATTCTGGCGGGGAAAGGTCTGAACGACTAATCCTTTCCCGTCCCCTCAGTTTTATATCTCCCAAGAAACTGATTTTTCCGATCAGAGGCTATTTACATTTCTAAAAATGCAGTTTAAATTTGGATTCATTGTGATATCTAATAGATATCATATTTGTAGACAAACCTAGGGAGTGAAGCAATGAATCAAGAAATTGAAGCTAATACTGGCTCTGGCTACGTATTGTTATTTGTATTGTTTTTGGCACAGCTTGGGTCTGTTGCGGGTGTTGTTTTTATGCCCCCCTTGCTTAAGGTCGCATCTGTCTTGGTCGGCATTATCGTGTTTATGTGCTGGTGGGGCTTTTATATGGTTGGTCCCAACCAGGGCAAGGTGCTCCAGCTTTTCGGGCGCTATGTGGGCACCGATAGAAATAACGGTTTGCGCTGGGCTAATCCGTTTTACAGCAAACAATCCGTAAGCCTTCGAGTGCGCAACTTTGAAAGTGGTCGTTTAAAGGTTAACGACGCAAACGGTAATCCCATCGAGATCGCTGCCATTATTGTCTGGCGCGTGGTGGATACAGCAGAAGCTGTGTTTGAAGTGGATAACTACGAGAATTACGTGACCATTCAAAGCGAATCGGCATTGCGTAACTTGGCGACGACTTATCCCTATGAGCATGATCAGGAAGACGGCCGTCTTTCGCTACGCAGCGACTCAAATGCAATCGCGAAGAAGCTATTGGTTGAGGTGCAAGATCGCTTACAAAAAGCGGGTGTGGAAGTCATGGAAGCTCGTTTAAGTCACTTGGCTTACTCGCCTGAAATTGCGCAAGCCATGTTACAGCGTCAGCAGGCGAGCGCAGTATTGGCTGCGCGGAAGATCATTGTTCAAGGTGCAGTAGGTATGGTGTCTGACGCATTGGATCAGCTGGCTGAGCAAGGTGTCGTTGAGTTAGATAATGAGCGAAGAGCGGCGATGGTGAGTAATTTGCTGGTTGTTTTGTGTGGCGACCAGCGTGCCCAGCCAGTTATCAATGCGGGCAGCCTTTACTAAGCTAACAGGTGTTGATTGTGTCTAAAAAAGCCTACCCCCTCAGAATTAACGAACAAGTTCTGGCTGCGTTACAGCGCTGGGCTGACGACGATTTGCGCAGTTTAAATGCGCAGATTGAATATGTGTTGCGCGATGCCTTGGTCAAAAATGGAAGGGTTAAATTGGTTCAAAAAGTAGTAACGGACATAGAGCATCTGGAAGACGAGAACGAACCTGAACCGGAAAAATAGGAGTACTAAATGCGCTGGGAATATAAAATTATTGAAATCAAACGCCGGTTTTTTACTGGAGGCATAAACCCAGAGGCGTTCGAAGAGCAATTAAATGGCTTGGGGCGTGAAGGTTGGGAGCTGGTCGCGGTTAATCAAAGCCAAGTACAACATGCAGTAGCTATTCTTAAGCGATCCAAAGACGCTAAATAAAAACACGCTAGATAGTTTTTACCTGAATTAAAAAACGCAGCCTAGGCTGCGTTTTTTAATTTCAATCCATCACACAAAATATTCAGGATGTTCTTGCGGAATCACCTTGAGTACGTTGTAAACATCCTTCAAATGCACGCTCATTGCTTTGCTGGCTTTTTCAGGCACGCCGGATTTAATGGCTTTGATGATAGCTGTATGTTGCGATAAAACCCGCTTAAATTGATCTTGGTACTCCAGGCTCAAGCAACGCACGCGGTCCATGTGAGCTTTTTCAGCCTCAATAACTTGAGCGACGCGCGCGTACTTAGTGTGGTTTGCCAGGGTTTGATGAAACTTGTCGTCCAAGCGCTGGAAAGCCATTGCATCGTGATCATCGGCCGCTGCTTTTTGCTCCAAAATGATTTGTTCACCTTCCGCAATAATGTCGTCAGTAACGTTTTCGGCGAGGTAAGAAACGACCGAGACTTCAATTGCTTCGCGAATAAAACGTGACTCCAGAATTTTATCCATGCTGAAGCGGGTTACATAGGTTCCACGCTGAGGCAGCACCTCCACAAATCCTATGTTTGCCAGCTGAATAAGCGCCTCACGAACAGGTGTGCGGCTTACGCCAAACTGATTAGCGAGGGATGTTTCAGAAATCATTTGGCCGGGTTTGAGATCCATACTGATGATGGCATCGCGGACAAAACCGAATATTTGAATTGCGGTGGGGCGATCAAACGAAAGCCCCTTCGCATCTGACCGAAGGGTAATGGGTGGCTGTTTCGCCATTCTTATCTCCAACATGGGGCTTATGAAACTAAACCACCAACAAAATTGAGCAATTACGCTTTTTTTAGGTGTTTAAACACCTTTGGTTTTTAAGGGTTTGATGCTAATGGGTTCGCCCTGAAAAGTATAGCTGTGGCTCGCAAGCAGCTTTTTTACTAATCGTAGTCATCCAGCTGCGTGTCGGTCTATTTTGGCTATTGTTATTGACGCACTAGTATACAAGTAATATTATTAGTCCAACGCAGATCACGCCCTTAGGGCTTGAGCTGACGACCTGTTTATGGGTTGCGCCTTAGGTGCGGAGCCTATAGCCGATGTGTTTGGCCTTTTGCTAGCGAAGGTTTCTTCGCTAGTTTTTTTCCGCTACAGAATTTTATATTGAGGGATAAGAAATTCTCGATCAGCTATTCGGGGCTTTGCAAGAAATATGCGAGACATCGTTAAGTTGCGTAAACTTTTTTGGTTTAAGTGTAACTAGGCGGCTACTATAGAATTATTAATGTTTTGTTAGTGTTTGTTTGTAAGTGAGTTAGTAATCCCGCTCTGGATTTTGTTTCCAGTTATTCAAGCCCCGTTAAACGGGGCTTTTTTTCGCCTGTTATTTTTGTTGCGCTAATAAAATTTGCAGAGGATGTGGCAGGGTAACTTTATCGATACGTTTGGTTTGGCTGCGGCATGAATAACCCGTTGCCGTTAATTTGCCGCTGTTCGCTGGATTATTGACGACGTTGCTCCAGGATAATTGATAGATTTTCTTGGATGTTTCAACATTAGCGGCTTCGTGACCGTAAGTACCGGACATACCGCAGCAACCGGTTTCAATCACTTTGAGTGATTGCCCTAATAGTGCAAATACTTGCTGCCAATCTTTTACCGAACTTACCGCGTTAGTTTTTTCTGTGCAGTGCGCTAACAAAGAATAATCACCTGAGCGGAAGCTTTCTTTTTTCTCCGTTAACCGATCTTTTTGCGCAGCCAACCATTCTTGAATGAGCAAGACTTTGGGCGCGTGAGCGCCAAGGAGTTTTTGATATTCGCCGCGATAAGCTAAGGTCATTGCCGGGTCTAAGCCAACCAATGGAATGCCAGAGGAGGCCAAACCATTCAGCAGTGTTGCGTTTGCATCAGCGGCTTTGGCGAAGGCTTTTAAAAAACCGTGAACCTGAAGTGGTTTTCCGTTCGGTTTAAACGGAGCAACCAAGGGAACAAATCCTAACGCTTTTAACAGTTTTAACGAATCCAATACGACCGGTGTTTCAAAATAGGTTGTAAAAGCGTCCTGCACAAAAATAACGGCTTTTGATTTTTGTTCTGCGCTCAGGCCGTTAATGTTTTCTAGGGTTGCCCACTGGACACCAAGGTTATTTAACGCCGTTTGTAAGTTAATGCCGGTGAGAAGCGGGCTGTCCACCATACCAGCAACTTTAGCTAGCATGCGCTGCATAAATTTAGGTTTCATTGCAGCGTTATAAAGCCAGGGCACGCGGGCGAGGGTAGGAATCATATATTCCAACCCACCGATGAAATAATCTTTCAGCGGGCGCAAATAGCGGCTGTAATAAAGTTCCAAAAACTTACTGCGGAATTCAGGAACATCAACCTTAATTGGACATTGGCCCGCGCAGGACTTACAGGCAAGACAGCCCATCATGGAGTTATGAACTTCGTGGGAGAAATCATACTCGCCGTTGCGTTTGCCGATGGTGTTAATGATGCGTGAAGGTAACGACAGCACAAAGCTACTGTGTTTGATGTTTTTACTCTCAACGAGCGGATTAACGCCGCGCTCGCTCATTTGTTTTAGCCATTCGCGCATAAGCGATGCACGCCCTTTCGGCGAGTGCACGCGATCGCGAGTGCCTTTCCAGGATGGGCACATGGCATCGTTTGGGTTCCAGTTGTAGCACAAGCCATTGCCGTTGCAGTGCATGCCTTCGCTGTAACCTTCCCATACTTGCACGGGAATTTTTCTATCGAGTTGCCCGCGTGTTGTTACGCCATCGATCTTTAATAATTCGAGATGAGGTGCAGGCGTTGCGATTTTTCCGGGGTTCAACTGGTTGTGCGGATCAAACACCGCTTTAATGCGTTGCAGTTGTGGATAGAGTTCACCAAAAAATTTTGGCGCATATTCTGAGCGAACACCTTTTCCATGCTCACCCCACAGCAAACCATTGTATTTATGCGTGAGTTCCGCAACGCGGTCGCTGATAAATCGCACCAGCTTTTCTTGCTCTGGGTCTTTCATATCGATAGCAGGGCGCACGTGTAATACGCCAGCATCCACGTGCCCAAACATGCCGTAGGCCAAATTGTTTTCATCCAACAGCTGGCGAAACTCAAAAATAAAATCAGCCAGATTTTCTGGCGGTACAGCGGTATCCTCTACAAATGGAATAGGGCGCGCTTCCCCTGCCGCATTGCCTAACAGGCCCACGGCTTTTTTACGCATGCCCCAAATTTTATTGACCGATTCATTGCCCCAGGCAACGGAATAAGAAATGCGAACAGAAGCGCCTTGTTGGGCCTCGGCGTCTAACTGATCGGTAAACTTTTTAACAGCTGCGTTCAATTCAGCTTCATCATGCGCAGTGTATTCGACGAGATTAATACCTTGGATTTTTTCGCCGCTCGCAGGCTCAGGAAAAAATTCTGCAACGCTGTGCCACACTATGTCTTTCATCGCCAGATTCAATACTTTTGAATCGACGGTTTCGATAGAGGTGGGCTCAGCTTTCATCAGTTGCGTCGCGTCGCGCAGCGCGGCATTGAAATCGCGGTAATTAACATTAATCAGTGCGCTGTATTTTGGAATTTGTAACAGGTTGATTTTTGCTTCAACGATAAACCCGAGCGTACCTTCGCTACCGCACAAAATATTGTTGAGATTAAAGCGACCTTGTTCATCGCGAATGTGCGCAAGATCGTAACCGGTCAGGCAGCGGTTGAGCTTCGGGAATTTCGCCGCAATCAGTTCGGCGTGATCGCGCTGGATGTTGTCAATGAGAGTATGGATTTGACCAACGCGGTCTTTGCGCGAACAAAGTTGCGCAAGCTCGTCATCGTTAATCGCTTTGGAAGTCCACTCACTTCCATCTAATAAAACTGTTTTGAGTTCCAGCACGTGGTCACGGGTTTTGCCGTAACGGCATGAGCCTTGGCCGGATGCATCGGTATTAATCATGCCGCCAATGGTGGCGCGGTTACTTGTGGAAAGCTCTGGTGCAAAAAATAAACCGTAGGGCTTAATGGCTGCATTAAGTTGGTCTTTCACGACGCCGCATTGCACGCGCACCCAGCGTTCTTCCGCGTTGATCTCCAAAATTTGATTCATGTGCTTGGAGGTATCTACCACCAAGCCGTCGGTAAGCGATTGACCATTGGTGCCAGTACCGCCGCCGCGTGGGCTGAGCACTATACCGGTGAACTCCGGTAACTGGCTGAGCTTGGTAAGCATGACAATATCAGCTGCATTTTTCGGGTAAATCACACCCTGGGGTAACACTTGATAGATAGAGTTATCGGTAGCCAAGACTGTGCGAGTTGCGTAGTCGGGGCTCAGGTCGCCTTGAAAGCCGTGCGCGCGCAGGCGGTCGATAAACGACAAGTACAGGGATTGCAGGGGAGAGGTTTGGTCAATGCGTGGGATCATAAGGTTTCATCAATCGTAGGGGCGGCGCAGGTAGTAAGTCGCGAGTGCTTGGCTGGCCGCAATGCGGTGCCGGCATTCTACCCGTTTGTACGGTGCGAGGCCACGAAGAGGTCACTGGAGTAGGTCCCAAAAGGATTCAAATGCCCGGATTAACTGTGTTAGGGTTCGCGGGTGCCGAACTTAGACGACAGTTCGGTGGTTTTTATACCTGCGTCTTTAGCGACGAGGTCCGCGCTTACGATAACAATATCCCAAGGATTGCACATGAAAAAATGGTTGCCAGGAATCGGGCTGCTTGTAACGGTTTCGATAATATTTCTATACGCGGCTTATGGTGGCTTTGAAGAAGCGCCGGTCGCGCCCCAAGGTACGCCCTTTGTTAAAACAGTTCCCGATAATTGGATTGACTATCGTCAAAGCCGAATGGCAGCGCGCGATGCGCACATTGCCAAGCATCAAGCTGCCTATAATCGCTTTGCAGATTTCGCGCAAAGTGAAACGGATGGTGCGCCCTACATCATTTTAAAATTGTTGCCGCTGCTCGCGCCCGAATACTGGGGTACAGAAGATAATTTTTTAAGCGTGATGGGGTTGTTTTCAGACGAGCGTTTAGTTGGTGCACCATTACCTCGTGGTATGGGTTTTAGCGGAATGTCGCGCGTTGATCCGCAGGGAAATATTGATTACGCGTCCTTTTCCTGCGGGGCTTGCCATATAGGGCGTATGCGTTTGGATAATGGAAACTATTACTACCTTGACGGTGGTGCCAACGCCGAATTCAACGTGGTGGGCTATCGTAAGCGAATTGTACAAACGCTTAAAAAAATCACCGGCAATGAAGTTGATCCTGCGAAACGCGTTGCTTTAGTTGTCGAAAAAATTAACGCATTGATAGATAAGCTCCACGCCCAAAACCCAAACTATTTCTACCAAAACTTTGTCTACGAAAATCGAAAATTCGATGCTGATTACGAGCAGGCGCAAATTAATTTATTTAAACAAGCTGCGAATACTGCTGTTGCTCAATTTATTAAACATCATGAAGGCGAATACCAAGGTTGGGAAAAATTTGTAGAAAAGTATTACGCCGGTGCTCAACCACAATTGTTAAATGGCCTGCCCGGCATGGAAGACGCCATTGGGTTTAATACCGTCAAAGCAAATTCAAATTTAAAGGAAAATCTGTTTACCAAACCTTTTGCATCCTTGGCATTGCCGTCTAGCGCTGGCGTAACGGACATTATGATGGTTTGGGAGCAAAACCTGCGCGATCCTGTGTGGAGTAAAGACAAAAAACATTTAATTAATGGAGGCGGGCAGTGGAATGGTCATATTCCCTTGCCTATCTATAAAAACATCGCTGCACAGTTAACCATCGGTTACGAGAATGTGGATATAGGTGTATCTGCCATGTCGGAGCAAGTTTTAGATCAATTACCTGCACCCGTTTACCCATTTGATGTGGATGTTGAATTGGCCAAAAAGGGCCAACAATTGTTTGCAGAAAATTGCGCGGCTTGCCATCAGCCACATAATGGAAAGGTCTATACCGATATAGGAACTGACATGGGGCGCGCAAAAATTGCCGGTCTGTTTGTCACTATCGGTGCCATAAGTGGCTTCACTGATATTTGTAATACTGAAACGCGAGTGAACATTAATGGTGGGAGCCTGAAGCCGTGCGCTAATTACAAAGGCGTATCATTGGAAGGTAAAAAGCGTTTAGCAATGGCTCCGCCCAAACAGCGACAAGGCTACAATGCCTTGCCTTTGGTTGGGCTCTGGGCACAAGCGCCTTATTTACATAACGGTTCTGTTCCAACCTTGTATCATTTGCTTGTCCCAGATGAACGCCCCGCTGCGTTTGTTAAAAGCCGTTTGGATTACGACCAGAAACTTGGTGGTTTTGTGTGGGACTTGAATGCAGCGAATCCCAACAAGGAAGGCTACGAATTCGATACTCGCCTGACACCAGCCATGAGCAACAAAGGCCATGACAAAGACATTCAGCAGGACGGAAAAACCTTTAAGCTGAATTGGTCTGACAATAAAGAAGGCGCTTTCGCCATTATCGAATATTTGAAAACCCTTTAATCCGCGTTTTGCCTTGGTTTCACCTGCCAAACAATGAATGAGTTGCACCCGCCAAACAATGGCGGTGTAACTCATGGTTCTGCTCCCACGCTCTTAATCTCCGAGTGTTACTTGCCTTAATCTTTGTCATCCTCCTGAACCTAAAACTCTGTAAAGCCACGTTAACCATTGATTGCATTGACACCCCAGCGTTTGGAGCGGTAGGATGATTTTCTTGTATACAAGTGCCCAAGAAAATCATAACTGTCAGAGGGGTGACGCGTGAAATTCTTTATTAATAGTCTGTTTGCATTGTGTGGCGGTGTATTGGCATCGCTTTCCTTCGCCTGTGAGCTGCCCGCTTCGGTGTGTTTTACCAAGCAATCTGGCAACTTCGAGCTTATCCAAGCTGGTAAACCGGCCAGCATTTTTGTTGATAAGGACGCTAACCCTGCGGTTCGTCGGGTCGCTAATAGTTTTTCCGCTGACTTAGGTCTCGTGGGTGGTTCGTCCGCCCCCGTGGTTTCGGATATCGCGCGGGCAAAAGGCAACCTCGTCATTGTTGGTGTGGTGGGCCAAAGTCCCGTAATTGATGAATTAATTCGTAGCGGCAAGCTTAAAATTGACGGCCTTAACGGCCAGTGGGAAGCTTTTCAACGAGTCGTTATCGAACGGCCTTTTCCTAATATTCTCAAGGCCTTGGTCATTGTTGGTTCAGATAGACGTGGAGCCGTGTTCGGAACCTACGACATTTCTGAAAACATGGGCGTTTCGCCCTGGTACTGGTTTGCTGATGTACCTGTCCAGAAAAAATCTAATGTATTCGTGACCGCCGGTTCGTTCACCGACGCACCCAAAATTAAATATCGCGGCATCTTCATCAATGACGAAGACCCCGGGTTCAGTTCGTGGGCAAAAAATCATTACGGCGGCATCAACGCCAAAATGTACGAGCACGTATTTGAGCTTTTGCTGCGCATGAAAGCAAATTACTTATGGCCAGCCATGTGGCCGCCTAAAGCATTTTATGAAGATGATCCGCAAAACAAAGTGATTGCCGATGAAATGGGGATTGTAGTCGGTGCATCGCATCACGAGCCTATGACCCGCGCGCACGACGAATGGCACAGAAATACAGAACAAGGTGTAACGGGCGGGAAATGGGATTACGCCACTAACGCAGCAAATTTGCGCACCTTTTGGCGCGGCGGTATTGAACGCATGATGTCTAAAGGAAATGGCCAAGCCTACGACACACTGGTAACCGTTGGCATGCGCGGCGATGGCGATGAAGCCATGAGCGAAGGTACCGCAACCCAACTGTTGGAAACCATTGTTACTGACCAACGCAAAATAATTGCAGAGGTGACCGGCAAACCTGCCGATCAAACACCGCAAGTCTGGGCGCTCTATAAAGAAGTACAAGATTATTACGATCACGGTATGAAAGTACCGGATGACGTTACCTTATTATTTGCTGATGATAACTGGGGACAAATTCGTCGTCTGCCTATGACGGATTTGAATCGAAAAGGCGGTTACGGTGTTTATTACCACTTCGACTACGTAGGTGCTCCGCGTAACTACAAATGGACCAACACGGTTCAAATTGAAAAAACCTGGCAACAAATGGATTTAGCTTACGAGCGCGGTGCGCGTAATTTGTGGATTGTTAACGTGGGCGATATCAAACCTTTGGAATTTCCGATCAGCTTTTTTATGAAGCAGGCTTGGAATCCAGCGGCGATGAATTTGGATGCATTGAAGCAATATCCCGATGCTTGGGCGCGCGCGACCTTTGGTGCTAAACAAGCGAAAGAAATTGCAGATTTAATGAATCGTTACAGCCAATACGCCGCGCGCAAAAAGCCGGAGCTTATTGACTCAACCAGCTTCCGTTTAAACGAGGGCGTGGGCAGCAAATTGGATGGCGGCGAGTTTGGTTATTTAGTCGCGCAGTGGGAAGCCTTGGAAAAAGATATGCTGAAAGTCAAGGCGTCTTTACCGGCAAATCAACAATCGGCTTATTTTCAGTTAATTGAATATCCAATTGCTTCTTTGTCGAATCTCTACAAGCTTTACTATGCGGTTGCGTGGAATCGCCGTTTAGCGGCTGCTGAAGATGCACGCGCAAATGTGTTTGCAGATCAAGCGGAAGCTGCATTTAATCGCGACAAGGTTTTAATGGACGCGTATCACCAACTTGAAGGCGGTAAATGGAATGGCATGATGCTCCAAACTCACATTGGCTACACGAATTGGCAGCAACCGGATGTACAAGTCATGCCAGCCGTGAAGCGCGTTCAGGCAAAAACAGACGCTAAACCGATTGTATTTGCCAGCGAAACCAAAAAAGAAAATCAACCCATCGCCATCGAAGCTCCGAATTTCAGTCGTGCAGTAAACGGAGCTGATTTAACGTGGAAAGTTATTCCAAACCTGGGGCGTACCTTGGGCGCGGTGACAGCCTTTCCGCAAGGGCGCAAGCCAACAACGCAGCAAGACGCGGTGCGGCTTGAGTACGATGTGAATGTAAAAACCGCGGGCGATCTCAGCCTACAATTATTCCTTGTGCCTACTTTGGATACGACAGGAAGGGGCAGTTTGCGTGTAGGTGTTTCTATAGATGACGGCCCAATGCAAACACTTGTTGATAAATTATTGCCAGCACCCAACGCAACCACCTTGCAGGAACAGTTCAATTGGAATCGTGCCGTGGAAAATAATGCGCGAATTCTAGAAACTGCATTCATCGGTGTGAGCGCTGGAAAACACACCATAAAAGTGTGGCGCTTGGATGATAATCTTGTAATTCAAAAATTGGTTGCGAGCACGGGGCCAATTCCTTTGAGCTTTTTAGGTGTACTGCCGTAAAGCAATTGAGTTTGAATAAAAATTAAATAGATCGAGGAAATGTTGATGTTTTTAAAAGAAATACGATGTGCGGCTGCTGCTTTAGTTTGCCTGTTCCTATCAAGTCAGGTAATTGCGCAACAGACCACGTCTGTTCCTTACATCGACAAATCCTCCAAGCAATTATTTGTAAATGGTCAGCCATATTTGATGCTGGGAGGGGAGCTGGCGAATTCCAGTGGCGCCAGCTCCGCTTACTTAACTAAAATTTGGCCGACGCTAAAAGCCTTGCAGCTGAATACCGTTTTGGTGCCTGTGTATTGGGAGCTCATGGAGCCGCAAGAAGGAAAGTTTAATTTTGATTTGGTGGATGCGGCGATTAAAAACGCGCGCGCGTCGAACATGAAACTCGTTTTTCTGTGGTTCGGTTCTTGGAAAAACAGCATGTCCTGCTATACGCCTGCATGGGTTAAAAATGATCCCACTCGTTTTCCCTTGGTAGAAAATCGTGATGGAAAAAAGCAGGCGATACTCAGTCCCTTTTCAAGTAACAATTTACAGGCCGATATTCGCGCCTATTCAGCTTTGCTTTCTTACTTGAAAAAAGTGGACAACGAAAAAACGGTTGTTATGGTTCAGGTTGAAAACGAAGTAGGCATGCTGCCAGATGCACGCGATTTCAGCCCAGCCGCCAACGCAGCTTATGATGCTGCAGTTCCCATCGAGTTGATTACTTATTTGCAAACCACCAAAAAGTCCGATGCAGTTACCAACGCTTGGCACAAGCAAGGCAGTTTAACCAGCGGTTCGTGGCGTCAGGTTTTCGGTGATTTAATTGCAACAGAAGAATTTTTTATTGCATGGCATTTGGCGCGTTACACAAACGCAGTTGCAGCAGCGGGCAAGGCGATTTATCCACTGCCAACTTACGTGAACGCGGCGTTGAACAAAGCAGGTTTATTACCGGGCCAGTATCCCAGTGGCGGCCCCCTACCACACTTGTTTTCGATTTGGAAAGCGGCTACACCTCATATAGATATTTTATCCCCTGACTTCTACAACCCGCTTTTTACCCAGTGGAATGATTTGTTCTACAGCGATGAAAACCCGTTGTTTATCCCCGAAATTAAAATGGAAGATAGCAATGCAGCAAAAGTCTATTTTGCCATCGGCCATTACAAGGCAATGGGGTTTTCACCTTTCTCGATTGACTCCGCGCACAAGCCTGAAGAAATTCCGCTAGGAAAAGCCTATCGCCATTTAGCGAGCATTGCGCCACTCATTGCGCAAGCAAAAATGAATTCTGTCGGCAAAGAAAATCTTATCGATGGTGTTTTGCTGGATAAAGAACGTCAATCTGCCAAAGTGGTTTTCGGTGATATCGAAATTACATTGAAACACGAATTCACGCTGTCTTGGTCGTCTGGCGCGAAGCAAGAAATCTGGCCCGAAGTAGGTGCATTGATTATTCGCCTGAGCGAAAAAGAATTTTTGTTTGCCGGATCGGGTGTGGTGGCGACCTTTAAAGATGCCGCTCAGAAAAACACCTTGGGAATTGAATCTGTTTGGGAGGGCGATTACACCCGCGATAAGAGTTCAAACATGCCAACTTGGAATCCGGGGCGTTTGCTTAATGGTGATGAAAGCCATCAAGGCCGCCATTTAAATCTCCCTTATGGCGAATATCAAAATCAACGCATCGTACTTTATAAATATTAAAAAAATGCGGTAGAGCTGTTGAGCGCTACCGCATTTCAGTTGCATGTATTGGATGCTAACTAATTAATGTTTGCCGTGTCCCTTACCGTGCTCCTTGCCATGCCCGCGCTCTTTGTGATCATCTTCGCGCACATACCCAGAGTCATATTCTTCGCTACGCACGAAATAAACACGGCGTTCGCAGGCGTGGTACTCGCCGCAATGCTTGTCCCAGTGTTTTGCGTGGCCTGGTGGAACGTGCAGATAAATTGGCGGTTCATTTATGTAGCGTTTGCTCACAACAATTACCCGAGGTTGGTCGTAAACCACAACTGGACGTGGGGCATTGCCAATTTGCACTTCGCCGTAGACGCCCGGCTTTATTTCTCCCGAGAGAATAACGTTAATTCCCAAATCTCCCGCAAAACTCTGGGGTGCAGCCTGTAAGCTTAAAAGAACGGAAAGGGAAAGAATGTATTTACGCATAGTTATCTCCAGTTATGTTTGTTGTTCAAATTATGTGGTCGGGGCTGAATTAAAAATGAATAGGACGTGGCGGAAGCGCGCAAATGCCAGATGCGTCGCAAAACCAACATAAACTGGCGCATTTCTTATCTGTCTGGTTAGGCGTAATGAACTGTGTAATCCCACACAATCAACATCCAAATTAAAAGAATGCAAAGGTTTCCCGCCATAAACGCCTGCATACGGCGAATAACATTATTGCTGGTGATGTGAATCAATGAATGAACAATACGGCTAACCACGAATAACCAAGCCAGAATACTTATCGCAATCGAGTTTAGGTTTAGCGCTAAGGTGACCGCTCCAGCAGCATAAAAGAGTACCGGCATTTCAAAAAGGTTGCTGTAGTTTCGCGCAACTTGCAGCATGCGGGGCGACATAGTGTCTTCATTATTGAGGCGGAAAGCACTCAGTTTGACGCGGCCAGACCTTACGGCGGAAACTCGCAAGCTCAGCATATAAATCGCAATTACAAAAGTCAGCACAATCATGGCGAACATGGGATAGATCATAAAAACCTCTTTTAAAGGATATTGCGCTTGTTGCTCGGGGAAGTTCAGGTGCCTGTGAGATTGGCCTTCTTTCTGTATAATGCCCCATTTTCCGTTTCCCGTATTTAGCTTGGGCGCATCAGCTGCTCAAACCTGTTTAACATCAAAAGGTTAACTCCATGATTATCAAGCCAAAAGTTCGCGGTTTTATCTGTACCAATGCCCACCCACAAGGCGCTGCTGCCAACGTGCAAGAGCAAATCGCTTACACCAAAGCCAAAGGCCCCATTGCGGGCGCGCCTAAGAAAGTCTTGGTATTGGGTTGCTCTACCGGTTTCGGATTGGCATCACGTATCACTGCAGCCTTTGGTGGCGGAGCAGATACGCTGGGCGTGTGCTTTGAGAAAGAGCCTTCTGAATCTAAAACAGCAACCGCTGGTTACTACAACACCTCAGCATTCCACGATGCTGCTAAAGCTGCCGGTTTATACGCGCACACCTTAAATGGCGATGCCTTCTCTGATGAAATGAAAGCCAAAGTTATCGATGAGCTGAAAAGCGGCATTGGTAAAGTTGACCTGGTTATTTATAGTTTGGCGTCACCCCGCCGCACCGATCCCAAAACTGGCGAGGTGTACAACTCCGTTCTTAAGCCGATTGGAAAATCCTACGTTTCCAAAAATTTGAATACCGACACCTTGAAAATTGGTGACGTTTCGATTGAGCCCGCAACTGAAGAAGAAATCGCCAACACCGTAAAAGTGATGGGTGGTGAAGATTGGGAAATGTGGATTGATGCGTTAAAAAATGCCGGTCTGCTTGCCGATAACTTCCAAACTGTTGCCTACACCTACCTCGGTGACAAGTTGACTTGGCCAATTTATGGCAAAGCGACTATCGGTAAGGCTAAAGAAGATTTGGATCGCGCTGCTAAAGCCTTGAGTGCGAAACACGGCGGTAAAGCGCGCGTGGCAGTGTTAAAAGCTGTTGTTACCCAAGCGAGTTCTGCAATTCCGGTAATGCCCTTGTACTTGGCCATTTTGTTCAAAGTGATGAAAGAGCAGGGCACTCACGAAGGTTGTATTGAGCAAATCCAACGTTTGTTCACTGAATGTTTGTATTCAGCTAATCCACGTTTGGATGAAGAAGGGCGTTACCGTGTTGACGAGTTGGAATTGCATCCTTCTGTGCAAACTAAAGTAGAAGCATTGTGGGATCAAGTTACTGAAGAAAATCTGTTTGAGTTAACGGATTTTGCTGGCTACAAAGCTGAGTTCTTGCGCTTGTTCGGTTTCGGTATCGACGGCGTAGATTATGATGCAGAGACATCGCCGCTGGTGGAAACCAATTTTTAAGCCAAAAGCTTAATTGTGTTGAAGCCCCTCTTTAGGGGCTTTTTTATTTTAAGGGTTTTAATTCTGCGTTTTAAAATTGTGAGGGGACATGATGCGTAAACGAATTGCGATAGATATGGATGAAACCATTTGTGACACCATGGCGCGCCACTTGGATTGGTACAATCAGGAATTTGGCCAGCGCCTTACCAAACAAGATTTAATGGGCACAAAAATTTATCATCGCGTTCCTGCGGAGCACGAAGCGCGCGTTCGTTCTTACCCCGACAACCCAGATTTTTTTGTGGACTTAGCGCCATTACCGGATGCGATTTGCACTATCCAGCAGTTGAGCCAGCGTTTCGATATTTACATAGCCACCGCGGCCATGGAGCACCCCACATCCTTTACCGCAAAATACGAATGGTTGGTAAAACATTTGCCATTTTTATCGCCCATGAATTTTATTTTTTGTGGCAATAAAGGCATTGTTAACGCAGATTATTTAATTGACGACAGCTCGCGCCATTTTCAGTTTTTTTCCGGGCAGGGTGTGCTATTTACTGCTCCGCATAATGTGAATGAAGCGGCGGATGTGCGGGTGAATAATTGGTTGGAAGTGGGGGCGATGTTTTTAGATAACTCTATTGAGTAAGCGAGAAATACGGGCTGTTTTGTTGTTTTATTAATTTGTTTTTTGTCATCCTCGCGCAGCGGGATCCGGCTGTTAGAACTAAAATCAAAAGCTGGATCCCCGCTGCGCGAGGATGACGATTCCTTTCTTAGTATCTGCATCAGCTATTTCTAAGAGTTAATCATAAACTTTTAAAAAACCGATCTGCACGTGGCAAATAAAAATTATCGTAATTGAGCGATATAACTACGGCGCGCGATCTACCTACAAACTCATCGCGCGGAACAAAACCTATCACACGTGAATCAGCGCTCACATCGCGGTTGTCGCCCATCATTAAATACTGATCTGCAGGAACAATCACCGTGGGGAAGTTGGCAAATGCGTGATTTTCGGGGTTGCTAATTCGCACAATGTGCGCTGTGTTGAAGAGATGTTCTATTTGATCTTGGTTGCCTGGTGTTTTGTCGTATTGAATGCTCGTACCGTTAATAATCAACTCATTGTTGATCATGGTAACCGCATCGCCGGGCACACCGATCACTCTTTTTACCAAACGTTTGTCGGACACTTTGGAATCGAATACTGCTATATCGCCACGCTGCGGATCACCAAATTTAATGAGTGAAACGTGCGTGAAAGGGATGCGCAAATCGTAAGCCATTTTGTTAACAGCAATACGATCACCTTCCATTATTGTCGGTTTCATCGATGCGGTGGGCACCGTGTTCCAATCCGCGCAGGCGCTTCTGAAAATAAACATTAAGCTCAGGAAAAAGATAAATGACTTATTTTCTTTCCAAAGGTTTGCCCAACTGGTTTTCACGGTTTTCTCCTTAAGCGGTATCTCAAGCTGTTACAATGCGTTTAAAGACTCAACTCTGGAAACTAAGTTCATCCAACGCAGACATGTCATTACTTTTATCACCTTTTCGGCATTTGCTCGGCATAGTCACCACAGCGTTGTTTGTGGTGATTACTGTTATTGTGTTTATTCCGCTCATGCCGCTTGCGCTTTTGAAATGGTTAATTCCTTACAACCCTTGGCGGGTACTGTGTAACCGTTGGCTCGATTGGCTAGCAAGTCACTGGATGGACGCCAATGCTCGTCATCAAGCAGCGATTTTGCCGACCAGGCTCGAGGTAGAAGGCTTAGGTAATTTGAAGGTAAGCGAGTGGTACATGCTGATTGCGAACCATCAATCCTGGGTGGATATTTTGGTTCTACTGCGCGTGTTTAATCGCCGCATTCCTTACTTGAAGTTCTTTCTTAAACAATCCCTGATTTGGGTGCCCTTGCTGGGGTTGGCTTGGTGGGCGTTGGAGTTTCCCTTTATGCGCCGCTACACCAAGGCGGAAATCGAAAGGAACCCAGCGCTCAAAGGAAAGGATATTGAGGAAACCCGTCAGGCATGCGAAAAGTTTCGTCATAACCCCGTGACCATCATTAACTTCCTTGAAGGAACTCGGTTCACGCTTGCCAAGTACGCGCAGCAAAAATCCAGTTACACGCATTTGCTGATGCCCAAGGCAGGCGGTTTAGCCTTCACCTTGGCGGCCATGAACGGGCAGCTTCACAGTTTGTTAGACGTAACAATCTTTTACCCGGAAGAGCGCCCAAGTTATTGGGATTATGCCTGTGGCAAAGTTGGTCTGATTCGGGTTGATGTGCGTGAACGCCCAATACCGGAAGAGATGTTGGGCGATTACATCAATGATGCCGAATTTCGCGGGCGCTTTCAGGCTTGGGTAAATCAAATCTGGGAGGAAAAGGATATTTTGCTAAATCAGATGCAATCTCGCTCATAAAATCGCAGAAAATTTTAGTGGTTCAAGGTATGCTAAAGGCATATCTTGTTGATAGTGCGATTGTTTTAAAGGAGGCTAGTATGCTGTATTCGCTCAAAGATCTATTTGCAAAGCTAGGTTTACCTAACTCTGACAAGGATATAGAGGCGTTTATTGAGCGTCACCGTCCGCTTCCCCAAGCTGAGCCTCTCGCTAATGCGAGTTTTTGGACGCCCGAGCAAGCCGCCTTTTTACGTGAGGCGCGTCAGCCTTACTCAGATTGGGAAGAGGTTGTGGACGAGCTGAACTGCTTGCTCCGTGACTAATTATGCCTCGCTATGGATCACTCAATAACGCGCCTTAAAGGCGCGTTATTTTTTTGTGCTCGGCTAACGCCTGTACGCTTGCACCATCAAATAGGCTAGAATGCCGACCATTCGCGACAGCCCCCTTTTCAAGCGGTTCTGTTCCTTCTCAACCTCCTAAAGTATTGATTGCCTGTGACTGACTTAAGCCATATCCGTAACTTTTCCATCATCGCCCACATTGACCACGGTAAATCCACCATCGCCGACCGCTTTATCCAGATGTGCGGTGGCTTGAGCGACCGTGAAATGGAGGCGCAAGTACTTGATTCTATGGATTTGGAACGCGAACGCGGCATCACCATTAAAGCCCACAGTGTGACCTTGCACTACAAGGCGCGGGATGGCAAAACCTATCAGCTCAACTTTATTGATACGCCCGGCCACGTGGACTTCACCTATGAAGTATCTCGTTCGTTGGCAGCCTGTGAAGGTGCGTTGCTCGTCGTTGATGCGGGCCAAGGTGTGGAGGCGCAGTCAGTTGCTAACTGTTACACCGCTATCGAGCAAGGTTTAGAGGTTATTCCCGTACTTAACAAAATGGATTTGCCACAGGCAGAGCCAGACCGTGTAGCGCAAGAGATTGAAGATATTATCGGTATAGATGCCACCGAAGCAGTACGCTGCTCGGCTAAATCTGGCATGGGTATGGAAGACGTACTGGAAGAACTAGTGCGCTTGGTTCCTCCGCCTCAAGGCGACGTTGATGCACCCTTACAGGCATTGATTATTGATTCCTGGTTCGACAACTACCTCGGCGTTGTGTCTTTGGTTCGTGTGAAACAAGGTACCTTGCGCCTCAAAGACAAGATTATCGCCAAAACCATCGGCAAGCCCCAAATCGTAGATGGCGTAGGCGTATTTAGCCCCAAGTTGACTCAATTGAAAGAACTCAAGGCCGGTGAAGTGGGCTTTGTTGTGGCGGGTATTAAAGACATTCAGGGCGCACCCGTGGGCGATACCATTACCCATGCACAAACGCCAGATGTTGAAGCGCTCGCTGGATTCCAAAAAATCAAACCGCAAGTCTATGCGGGTATGTTCCCGATCAGTTCCGATGACTTTGAGGACTTCCGCGAGGCCCTCGCCAAGCTGACTCTGAACGATGCTTCTTTGTTCTATGAACCGGAAAGTTCGGATGCCTTGGGCTTTGGCTTCCGTGTTGGCTTCCTCGGCATGCTGCACATGGAGATCATTCAAGAGCGTTTGGAGCGCGAATACGATCTCGACCTGATTACCACGGCACCCACGGTAGTTTATGAGATTGAAAAACGTGGCGGCGAAGTTGTCTACGTTGATAACCCGTCCAAGTTGCCCGATCCGGGTTCAATTCAAGAAATGCGCGAGCCGATCGTTGAAGCCAATATTTTGGTGCCGCAAGAACACTTGGGTAACGTGATTACTTTGTGTATCGATAAGCGCGGTGTGCAAAAAGATTTGCAGTTCACCGGTTCTCAAGTGCGCGTTCGTTACGAGTTACCTATGAACGAAGTGGTAACGGATTTCTTCGATCGATTGAAGTCAGTAAGCCGTGGCTACGCGTCTTTGGATTACACCTTTGTACGCTTTGATCCCGCCAACCTTGTACGTTTGGATGTATTGATTAACGGCGAGAAAGTAGATGCGCTGGCGATTATTGTGCATCGCGACAAAGCGCAACGCATGGGCCATTCGTTAACCGATAAAATGAAAGAACTCATTCCTCGCCAGATGTACGATGTTGCTATTCAAGCGGCAATTGGCGGGCAAATTGTGGCGCGCTCTACTGTAAAAGCGCTTCGCAAAGATGTAACGGCGAAATGTTACGGTGGCGACGCAACGCGTAAGAAAAAGCTACTCGAAAAGCAAAAAGCCGGTAAGAAGCGCATGAAGCAGGTGGGAAGTGTAGAAATTCCACAAGCCGCATTCTTTGCCGTACTTAAAATCGATTCCTAAGGATTTTGGGGCTGCGACCCCAATCGTCAGGCTGACCAACAACCATAAAAGGCTTCCACATTCATGGGCAGTATAAATCTTCCGTTAATTCTTACGCTCGCGGTATTGATCACGGGCGTTATTTGGCTCTTCGACATTCTGTTTTTGGCTAAACCGCGAAAAGCGCGAGTTGCTGCCGTTGAGCAACAGTTTCCCGGCATCGAGTCTGCAGACGAGCATCGTAAAGCGGCATATCAAACCGCAGTGGATGCGGTGGGCAAAGAGCCCGTCGCAGTTGAATACGCGAAGTCGTTTTTCCCCGTATTGTTTATTGTATTTTTTCTCCGCTCTTTTTTGGTGGAACCCTTCCAAATTCCGTCAGGCTCTATGATTCCTACCTTACAAGTAGGCGATTTTATTCTGGTTAACAAATTCGCCTATGGTTTGCGCGTTCCTGTGTTGAATAAAACGTTTATTCCTGTGGGTAAGCCAAAGCGCGGCGATGTCATGGTGTTTTTCCCTCCGCATCAGCCTAAAACCTATTTTATTAAACGCGTGATTGGTGTTCCGGGCGACCGCGTTCGTTACGCCAATAATGTGCTTTACTTGAATGGCGTAGAAGTTAAGCAGGAGTATGTTCAGAAGGCATCGCCTGAGCTAGGTTCATTCTGCATGAATCACAGACAGCAGCTTACTGTTGTCAATGAAATGCTTGATGGTGTGCCCCATAAAATGCAGAAGTGCGATGAACCAAGTGGATTAAGCGCGGACGATAGAACTTGGGTTGTCGAAGATGGCCATTATTTTATGATGGGCGACAATCGTGACAATAGTGCTGACAGTCGCGTCTGGGGCACTGTTTCCGAAGATGCGATTGTAGGTAAGGCTTTTGCGGTTTGGATGCATTGGGAAGAGCTGCTGAGCATCCCCAGTTTTTCGAATGTAGGTGTTGTTAAATAATCCATTAAAAAATTAACAGGTGCCACTATGAAATCATTGTTAAACCAAAAACGCATCTTAGATCGCAGCCTTAAGAAGCAGAAGGGGCTCACCTTAATTAGCTGGATTTTCGTTATAGCGATATTGGCGTTTTGTGGAATGTTTGCGTTTGCAGTGGTGCCTATGTACGCAGAAAATATGTATGTTGTTAACGCGTTAAAAACATTGGCAGAACCCGGTGCTCAGGTTAATGAAATGTCTGACTCGGAAATTAAAAAACGCATTCAAAACTTTTATCTTGTTAATAACGTGCGCAGTGATGGTCCGCAAAATATCGTAATCGATCGTAGATCAAAAAATCTTTTAATTAAAATTGATTACGAAAATCGTACTAACTTGTTTTACAACATTGATATTGTTACTACCTTTCAAAACCATTTGGATGGTGATCACTTAAGTTTATGTTGTAAACCTGCGGCAGATCAGCGTGCAAAGCATTAAGTTTCAACAATTACAACAACGTTTAGGCTATGAATTCAAAGCGCCGTCTTTACTGAGGTTAGCGCTGACTCATCGCAGTCATGGTGCGCACAATAACGAGCGGCTGGAGTTCCTGGGCGATTCCATTCTAAATCTTGTTATTGGTGACGCGCTGTTTACACGTTTCCCGAACGTTCGTGAAGGCCAGCTCAGCCGGTTGCGCTCGCAATTAGTTAAGGGTGAAACCCTTGCAGAAATTGCACGTGAGTTTGAGCTTGGTGAGTGCTTGATTCTCGGTGAAGGCGAAATGAAATCCGGCGGGCACAGACGCGATTCTATTTTGGCGGATTCGGTGGAAGCATTAATTGGTGCTATATATACCGAAACTGATTTTGATACTTGCCGTAAGCACGTATTGTCATGGTTTGCTAAGCGCTTGGAATCCTTAACGGTAGACACCTCTGCAAAAGATCCAAAATCACGTTTGCAGGAACATCTGCAGAGTCTGCGCAAACCTCTCCCCGAGTATGAGGTTGTTGAAGCGGCAGGCGAATCTCACGCCCAGATTTTTACGGTTGAGTGTCGCGTTGTTTTGTTGAAGCAAAGCGTACGAGCACAAGCCAGTAGTCGTCGCGAAGCTGAAAAAATCGCGGCGACTGAAGTTCTCCGATTGCTTGATATCCAGTAATTCCTGGTTCTATTTATCTTTCCGTTCAGGTTTTTTTATGTCAGATCATTCTGATTCATCTACGACTCGTTGTGGTTATGTTGCTATTGTTGGTCGCCCTAATGTGGGTAAGTCTACGTTGCTCAATCATATTCTTGGGCAGAAGATCAGCATCACATCGCGTAAGCCTCAAACCACGCGCAATAATGTTGTGGGCATTAAAACCGAGGGTGATATCCAAATTATGTTCGTGGATACACCGGGAATGCATCTCGGACAACAAAAAGCGATTAATCGCTACATGAACCGCGCCGCCAACACAGCAATGAAAGATGTTGATGTGGTTGTATTTGTGGTTGACCGGTTTATATGGACTGAAGAAGACGAAGCCGTTGCAGAAAAATTGCAGCATGCTTCCTGCCCCATAATTTTGGCTGTTAATAAAGTAGACCAAGTAGAAGATAAAGAAACACTTTTGCCACACCTTGAGAGTTTATCCAAAAAATTAAATGTGGCTGAAATTGTTCCGCTGTCTGCGTTACGGAATATCAATCTGGATCGTCTGGAACAGCTGATCGTCGAGCGCATGCCGGAAGGTATGCATATGTACCCTGAAGATCAGATTACGGATCGTAGTTCTCGCTTCATGGCTGCAGAAATTGTTCGTGAAAAAATCACACGCCAATTGGGTGATGAGTTGCCCTACGAAATGGCAGTAGAAATAGAAGAGTTTAAACAAGAAGGAAATTTATTAAATATAGGCGCGTTGATTTTAGTAGAGCGCGATGGACAAAAGCGGATTTTGATCGGTGAAAAAGGCGAGCGTATTAAGTTAATAGGGATAGAAGCTCGTAAAGATATGGAAAAACTCTTCGATATGAAAATTATGTTAAAACTTTGGGTGAAAGTTAAATCAGGTTGGTCAGATGATGAACGTGCTTTACGCAGCCTCGGTTATAATGATTTTTAAAATCAGCAGAGCTTATCAATGAGTGTTGAGCTTCAGCCGGCTTACGTGTTGCATACGCGTCCTTATCGCGATACAAGTATGTTGGTTGATTTCTTTACCCCTGACTATGGGCGTATCACCGCGGTTGCGCGCGGGGTTCGTTCACGTAAGGCGCCCAAACGTAATTTGCTAAATCCTTTCACGCGCTTATTAATTTCTTTTCAAGGCAAAGCCGATTTAAAACTGCTTACGCATTTCGAGGCCGAAGGCGAGCATTCCACCTTGGCCGCCAAACACTTATTTAGCGGCTTCTATTTAAATGAACTTTTAGTGCGGCTACTACCTGAATTGGATGCGCACCAAGAGATATATGGGCTTTATGAGCAGAGCTTGCGCATGCTCAACATGCAACAAGATTTAGAACCAATATTACGCAACTTCGAATTCGAATTGCTCGGCGAATTGGGATATGGAATCCCTTTTGATGTTGACGCAAAAACAGGTCTTCACATATCCGAAGAAAAATATTACTGTCTTGATGCAAACTTAGGATTCTATCTGATCGATCCCGATTTGCCACCAAGCACAACCTATTCCGGCAGACATTTGCTGGCAGTCGCGGCAGGTGATTTTTCAAACGCTGACGTAAAAAAAACTGCAAAGCATATAGCTCGCGCGTTACTCAAACCTTTACTAGGCACAAAGCCACTCACCAGCCGGGATTTGTTTAGCTAGTTATCGCAATCTCAATACCAAAAACCTCGTTTAAATCCCGGTTTTTTCCCCAAGCTAAAATGTCCTCTATTGCGTGGTTGAGCGATGGGATTGCCGCTTTTGCGTTATCAATATCTTTAGCTTGAATCAGTTTGTCCAAAAGTCCGCTAATACTTTTAAGGCGTGGAACCCCGCAGTAACAGCTGCTTCCATAAAGACGGTGTATTAATTCGCCAAATAAGTTTGTGTTACCTTGCTCAAATGCTTGGTTAATCTGTTGTTTTTCGTTGGGCAGACTATCCAACATCATTTTCAGCATGTCGCGCGCGAGTAGTGGTTTATTGTTCGCCAATTTCAAACACAAGCTGACGTCCACAGAGCCACTCGCGTCCGTATCTCTTAGTGGCAATTTATTTTGCTCTTTGGGGGCGGCGTTAGGTATCACAATCTCTTTTTTCCCACTGAGTGATGTCCAGCGGTTGATGATATGTGCGAGCTGACTTTCGCTCACTGGTTTGCTGATGCAATCATCCATTCCCGAAATTAATAGCTCAGCTTTTTGTTCTGTGAGTGAGTGTGCCGTTAAAGCAATTATTGGTGTGCGCTGGTTATCTTTCTCCATTTCGCGAATGCGCTTGGTGGTTTGGAAGCCATCCATGCCTGGCATTTGGATATCCATAAAAATTACGTCAAACTTTTGGGTTTTACAGGCATCTATTGCTTGCAAACCATTGCATGCCTGGACTACCTGAGTGTGGAGCCCGCGCAGTAATTCTGATGCAAGCTGTAAGTTTGCTGGATTGTCATCAACGAGAAGAACGGATGCGAGTGGAGCATCGTTTTTTTGGCCTAGTGGGTATTCATTGCGAGTTTGCGACAAATTTATATTGAGCTTGTCGCACAGCAATTTTAACAGTACGTCATAGGCGATGGGCTTGTTAATAAACGGCGTATTCATGTTTTGTCCGTTAGTTCGCAGCAGACGCTGGTGCGCCGGAGTGCAACAGGCAATAACAGTACAGCCAAATTCTTCCGCCAATTGCTCGCTCAAATTATTTAGCAAAGAGGGGGCTATTTTTCGTTCATCTGCAGCAATATCGAGCATCAAAATTTTGAACGGGTCTGTCGCATAAGCACCGCGGATGCGAGGGAATATGTCGTGAATTTCACTGATAGAGGTGTGACGCATTTGCCATTCGCCTAGCAAGATCTCGAGTTGTTCGCAAGACGCTTGGTTGCTACTGCAAATAAGCGCTCTATGTTGGCCGAGATTTGGTAGAGCATGTTGGATATGGTGCTTTTGATCGATGCCAAGTCTTGCCGTAAACCAAAATGTTGAGCCTTCGTTTAGTTCACTTTCAACACCGATCTCTCCGTTCATGCGTTCAACTAAGCCTTTACAGATGGCGAGTCCGAGACCGGTTCCGCCCTGTTCGCGGGAGTTGGATGAGTCGGTTTGCGAAAAGGGTTTAAACAAATCTTTTTGCTGCGTGCTTGTAAGGCCGATACCTTGATCGCTAACGCTAATCTTCAGCATTAAATGTGTTTCTTGCTGCGCTATCGCCGAGACTTTTATTCGAATAGTGCCGTGTTCGCTGAATTTAATGGCATTGCTAATCAAATTGGAAAGTACTTGTTTGAATCTTAATGAGTCGCCAAGAAGTTGGGTGGGAATGTGGGGATCGACCTGCGCAATTAATTGCAGATTTTTTTCGTGCGCGTCCGGCGCCATCATATGTAAGGCTTCATCAATTGTTTGGCGTAAGGGGAGCGGTGCATATTCAAGTGTAAGTTTGCCTGCTTCTATTTTGGAAAAGTCCAAAATGCCATTAATTACCGTTAACAAGTTTTGCGCCGAGTCACGAATGGTATGTAAGTATTCTGCTTGTTGTTCGTCAATATCGGTTTTTAACGCAAGCCCTACAAAACCTAAAATGCCATTTAACGGAGTACGAATTTCGTGGCTGGTGTTTGCAAGAAACTCTGATTTAATCCTGCTTGCTTCAATAGCTTCTTTGCGCGCTATATCCAGCTCGATATTTTTAATTTCAATAGTCTCTAGTGTTTCAATTAAGTCTTTTGTGGATTGTTCGATATGGTTTTGTAAATCCTGTTGCGCGCTTTCTAATGAATCAGCCATGGTGTTTGTGGCGTCGGCGAGATAAATAAATTCGCGACTTTTTTGAGGATTAACCCGCGTTTGCAGCTTGCCTTGGGCAAGGTGGTTGATTACTTCTTTAATGTGATTTAGAGGCTCGGTGATATTGGCAAACAATCGCGCGGCGAGGAAGCCCGCCATCATTAAGCACGCGATTGTAATGGCAACTGTGATTAAAATGGTTTGGTAGTGAATCACCATGTAGGGAGAGGAAAGCATTTCCACTTCAACCCAACCGATGGGATTCATTCCACTTTTATCAACGATTGGATGCGAAAATAAAATTGTTCGCCGCGTTTCGCGACGCACGGGTTCTGCGCTATTGGGCGATAAACCCACGTCATTGGTGGGTAAAAACTCTGGCCCGCTGTGAAAAGATTCGTTCGTTTTTTCCAAGCGAACATGCACCGCACGTATATAAGGATCTTCTAGCGAGCCATCCAGAATTTCTTGCAACAAAACTTTGTCGTTACGAATAATAGGCGAGTAAACCAAGTGTGCTGTTTTGCGTGTCATTGCCGATCCGCGCATGTCAACGAACTTACTCAGCTCGTACAAACAAAATGAAACGAGTGATACTGACAGTAGTAGAACGACAGCAATCGCGGGCGTGAAGATCAAATGCCAAACATTGTACTTAAAACTTTTTGAGGCGCTGGCCATGGAGTAATCCTTCGCTCTAAACAGAGTGTAACTGGGCTAAAAATTCTTATACGTTTATCGGGGTTTTAATGCCCCTTAGTTTGTTGCTAGCAGTAGTGCTTGCCGGTGGTTGAGCGTTAGAATAGCTGCCCTTTGTCATGCTGTACATTCAAGATTTTGTTAGAGGCTCTTATGGATTTCCCCACAATTGAAGCTTTTGTTGGTAACACCCCTCTGGTGCGCTTGCAGCGGCTTCCGGGTGAGACGACGAATACTATTCTCGTGAAATTGGAGGGCAATAACCCCGCGGGCTCGGTGAAAGATCGTCCGGCGATGTCCATGATTCAGCAGGCCGAATTGCGCGGTGATATAAAACCGGGCGATACCTTAATCGAAGCTACCAGCGGTAATACGGGCATTGCGTTGGCGATGGCGGCGGCGATTAAAGGCTACAAGATGATTCTTATCATGCCGGATAACAGTACCGCCGAGCGCAAGGCGGCTATGACGGCCTATGGTGCTGAATTGATATTGGTTACCAGAGAGCAGGGCATGGAGGGGGCACGTGATCTTGCTTTGGCAATGCAAGCTCAGGGTAAGGGGAAAGTGCTCGATCAATTTGGTAACGGCGATAATCCGCTAGCCCATTACAAAACTACGGGGCCTGAAATTTGGCAGCAAACGGCAGGCCGCATCACACATTTTGTCAGTTCTATGGGTACAACAGGTACCATCATGGGAACATCACGTTATCTCAAAGAAAAAAATCCCGAGATTAAAATTATTGGGCTTCAGCCGGATGACGGCGCAAGTATCCCTGGTATTCGGCGCTGGCCCGAGGCATATCTGCCTAAGATTTACGATAAAAATCGCGTAGACGACATTGTGGGTATGTCGCAGCAAGAAGCAGAACACACTATGCGTGAGCTGGCACGTAAAGAAGGTATCTTCTGCGGCGTTTCGTCCGGAGGAGCTGTTGCCGCTGCTCTACGGTTGAGTGAAAAAGTGAGTAACGCGGTTATAGTTGCGATTATTTGCGACCGAGGTGACCGCTATTTATCGTCTGGGCTATTTAATGAATGATGTGAATTTAAAAAATAGAGGCATGTAATTTGGAGAGCAAGTGGGAAGCAAAATTGGGTTAATTAAAACCAATAAAATTTTCAAGGTTGTGCGGAATTTTTTTAACAATAACTAGGAGTTTATATGTCGGTTAAACACATTGTGTTTGTTGCGGTTGCTTTGCTTCTCCAAGCCTGTGGTGGCGGTGGAGGAGGTGGCGGCTCGACAGACCCCGTTGCCTCATCTCAAGCATCACTATCTTCAAGTTCTGTTTCCAGCATAAGTTCGAGTTCTTCAAGCAAAAGTTCAAGCAGTATGCCCGCAGATTACCCTGTAGGTACCGCCGATAGCTTGCCCGTGCTGAACCTAAAAACGGACAACTCAGCACCCATCATTTCAAAAGTTGATTATTTGAAAGGTAGCTTTTCACTGAAAGACACTGATGGTACGACGGTGGATGGCACTCTGGAAGTTCGCGGTCGTGGTAACTCTACTTGGGATTGGCCCAAGAAGCCCTATCGGTTGAAGCTCACAAACTCGACTGCTCTTTTAGCTATGCCTGCTGGAAAAAACTGGGTGTTGCTAGCCAACTATGCTGATAAAACCATGGTTCGCAACGATGTTGCCTTTATGTTCAGTCGTAACCTGGGTATGGAATATACGCCCAGATCTCAATATGTTGAGCTTAATTTAAATGGTGCGTATCAAGGCGTATACCAATTGGTAGAACATATTCGTATCGACAAAAGCCGGGTCAATATTCCGGAAATGAAAGTAACAGATACAGATGCGGACAAAATCACCGGTGGTTATTTGCTCGAGGTGGATTTCCGCCACAATAAAAATTACTGCAGCACCAGTTCTGGGGATCCGGTATGTAAGAATGGAGTGAATACTTCGCGCGATGTGGATTTCTGCATAGATTCTACCCACGGAATGGATCCGGTGTGCTTGTCTAATCCTGACACCCTGCACGATGTTGCTTGGTCAGCGCAACGCGACTACATCGTAAAGTATTACAACGATTTTGAAGCAGCGCTTTTCGGTAGCAATTTCACAGATCCCAACGTGGGTTACGCGGCTTATGTCGATGTGGATTCAGTGGTGAATTATTACCTTGCTAATGAAGTGCTTAAAAACGTGGATGGAACGGCTTCCAGCTTTTTCATTTACAAAAAACGTGGCGGAAAATTCTTCTTCGGGCCTATTTGGGATTTCGATCTCTCTATGGGCAACGCCGGGTACAATGACGTTGATAAATCCTACGGTTGGCATATTCGCAAAGCGGCTTGGTACGATCGCTTTTTCCAAGACCCTGCTTTTGTTGCCAAAGTTAAAGAGCGTTGGACGAAGCTAAAAAGCGAAGGGAAAATTGAATACCTTGCTCAATATGCTGAGGCACGCGGTGCTTGGTTAGATAAGCAACAAAAAGCAAACTACCAAATCTGGTCGGTGACTGATTTTGCGGGTTGGATTATGCATGTTCCGCGCGGTTCCTATTCTGCAGAAGTGACCGAGATGGTTCGCTGGCAACGCGAGCGTAACGCTTGGATCGACTCTCAACTGCAGTAATAGTTAAACCTCTTTACAGCAGTTAGCGTAAAATGCCCCTCCCGCGCCCCAGGTGCCGGAGGGGTTCGTTTTTTAACTGAGAGTAAACATGTCCAATCGCAAAGGCCCAAACAAGCCATCTACCTTCAAACCGGGCAAGCTGGGGCAGAAGCCGCGTTCATCCAAAACGGCAGAGCGCATGGCGGCCGATAAGCCTTTCGCCTTTGAAGAAGAAAATGCGCCACGCCTGAATAAGCCGCGTGTTGAAAAGCAGGCGCAGCCGCTTAATGACATGCGTTTGGGCGAATTTACGATTGACCGCATGAGCCACGATGGCCGCGGTATAACCCAGTGGAACGGTAAAACATTGTTTGTCGGTGGTACTCTCGCGGGTGAACGAATCAGCGCGCGGTTAGTGCGCGATCACGCGCGTTATGCGGAAGGTCGATTGGATAAGCTGTTGGAATCGTCACCCGATCGCGTTCAACCGGTATGTGCGCATTACGCAGAATGTGGCGGCTGCCAATTGCAGCATCTCGATGCCAGCCGGCAAATCAGCTTCAAGCAAACTTCCGTTTTACAACAGCTGGAAGTTTGGGGCGGTGTAAAGCCCAAGCAGGTTTTGCCGCCTATAGAATCAGAACCCCAAGGGTACCGTCGTTGTGCGCGGCTTGGTATTAGCTACCTAAACGGCGAGGTTATCTTAGGCTTCCGTAAAAACAATAGTCGCCAGCTCGTTCAAGTTGAGGAGTGTAGTGTCTTGTCGCCCGAGCTCAATAGACTTTTGGCACCGCTTAAAGGTTGGTTGGCAAGCTTGGTCGCAGCGGAAGCTGTTACACACTTGGAACTCATTCAAACGCAGGATCAGACTGCTGTGGTGCTGCGTCATGTTAAACCGCTCGAAGAGGCAGATTTGACGAAGCTTGCCAGCTTGTCCCAAGCCCACAACTTCAATGTTTGGTTAAAAGGCGGCGAATCACCGCAGCTTAAGGATTTGTCGGGTCAGGATGTTGATCCCCGCCTTTCATACGATTTGAGCGGTCTTCAGCTCAGTTTTCATCCCTTGGATTTCATTCAAGTAAATCCGCAAGTAAACACGCAGATGGTGGCGCAGGCTTTGCAGCTTTTGTCCCTGAAGGGGAACGAGCGTGTGCTGGATCTGTTTTGCGGCATTGGTAACTTCACGCTGCCCTTGGCGTCTAAGTGCGCGCAAGTGATCGGTATTGAGGCCGTGGAATCCATGGTGCAGCGCGGGCGTGAAAATGCATCTAAATCGGGCATCACAAACGTCCAATTTATGGCGGCAGATTTGTCCAAAATGTCTGAGCATCGCCTGAATCAAACCTGTGGCAAGGTAGATGCAGTATTGCTGGATCCTCCGCGCGACGGTGCTAAGGAGATCGTGGAAAAGCTGCCGCAACTTTCGCCCAAGCGAATTGTCTACGTCAGCTGCAATCCCGCTACCCTGGCGCGCGATGCCAAAATACTGACCAGCGCCGGCTATCAGCTAGACTCAGTGGGAGTGTTGGACATGTTCCCCCACACCTCTCATGTGGAATCTATGGCGCTGTTTGTTCGGCGCTAGGTTTCTATGAGTGAGCCGCTAACAGAGACATTTACACGAAGTAACGAGCGATGACAGAACAAGGCAAAAATCATTAAAAAAGCGGAGTTTACACGGAGTAAATGAGCAGTTTTTAATGATTTTTAACGCAGTAATGTCGAGCGCAGTATTCGTGCAAAGGTATCTAACAATAAGAATGTGGAGCTTTTATGGTTAAAGTTCGTCAAGACCATCCCATAGCGGCAGATGGTCAGGTAGACATTGAAGCCTGGATTGACCGCCTCAACAGTCACCACGCGCAAACTGACGCAACTCGCGCTGAGTTAGTGCGCGCAGCGCAAGTCAGCCTATCGCTCGTTAATATCCATAGCGAAGACGACCACAATTGGGGTGAAGACTTCAGTTGTTTCCGCATTGGTTTGGAAATGGCGGAGATTCTGGCGGATTTGCAACTCGATCAAGATGCCTTGGTGGCAGCCATTCTTTATCGCGCCGTGCGCGAAAACAAAATTACTCTCAGCGAAATTCAAACCGGCTTTGGCGATACTGTATCCAAGTTGGTGAAAGGTGTGCTGCGCATGGCGGCGATTAGCTATCAGCGCAACGAAAATGAAGACCGCGTACTGGGTAACCAAGCGGAAGTCCAAGCTGAAAAAATCCGCAAAATGCTCGTGGCGATGGTAGATGACGTTCGTGTTGCGCTCATCAAATTGGCGGAACGTACCTGCGCGATTCGTGCGGTAAAAACCGCAAGCGCTCAACGTCGCCGTCAAGTTGCGCGTGAAGTATCGGATATTTACGCCCCGCTTGCGCACCGCCTCGGTATCGGCCACATCAAATGGGAACTGGAAGATCTTTCATTCCGTTACCTTGAGCCGGAAGAATACAAACAAATCGCCACTTTGTTAGATGAGCGTCGTTTGGCGCGTCAGGAATACATCGACAAGATGCTCGCGCTTTTGCGCGGCGAATTACAAAACGCAAAAATTGATGGCGAAGTTTCCGGTCGCGCAAAACACATCTATAGCATTTGGCGGAAGATGAAGCGCAAAGCGATTCCCTTTTCGCAGGTGTATGACATTCGCGCTGTCCGTATTCTTGTTCCAACAGTTCGAGATTGCTACGCGGTGCTAGGGATCGTTCACAGCTTGTGGCGAAATATTCCGCACGAATTTGATGACTACATAGCATCGCCCAAAGAAAACGGTTATCGCTCGCTACACACTGCTGTGTGGGGGCCTGAGAACAAAGTGCTCGAAGTGCAAATTCGTACCTACGAAATGCACGAAGAATCTGAACTCGGCGTTTGTGCGCATTGGCGTTACAAAGGTACAGATACCAACGAAGCGCAAGATAGCTACGAGCAAAAAATTGCGTGGCTGCGTCAAGTGTTGGAGTGGCATGAAGAGCTGGGCGGCGATAGCGCGCAATTGCAAGATGACTTGCGCGCGGTAGATCAAGATCGTTTGTATGTGTTCACTCCCGATGGCCACGTCGTGGATTTGCCACGCACGGCAACACCGCTGGATTTTGCATACCGCATTCATACCGATGTCGGTCACCATTGCCGCGGCGCAAAAGTTAACAACCGCATTGTTCCCCTGAATTATCAATTGAACAACGCGGATCAAGTTGAAATTCTCACGGGTAAACGTGAAGCGCCAAGTCGTGATTGGTTAAATCCTGCGTTGGGTTATGTAAACACAGCACGCGCTCGCGCAAAAATTCAGCACTGGTTTAAGCAGCAAGCACGCGATCAAAATATTGCCGAAGGTCAAACGCTGCTTGATCGTGAATTTAAACGTTTGGCTTTATTGGATTTGGATTTTGAAAGCCTCGCCAAAAAATTAAAATTCAATTCGCTGGATGACTTGTATTGCGCAGTGGGTGCGAGTGATATTGGCGTTGGCCAAGTTTTAAACGCGGCGCAAAAACAATTGGACGAAGCGGATCCGCAGCAACCGCTCATTCCGTTTAAAGCGAAATCGCCGACCAAGAAAAAGGATTCCGATTTCTACATTGAAGGCGTGGGTAACCTTCTTACGCAAATTGCCAACTGCTGTAATCCTGTGCCGGGTGATGCCATCACGGGTTACATTACTTTAGGCAAAGGCGTTTCAATTCATCGTCAGGATTGTACGAATATTTTGCAGCTGCAAACGGATGAGCCACAGCGCATCATTAAAGTTGAGTGGGGCAATGCGCCGCAAAGTTCATACTCGGTAGATATTATTATTGAGGCCTATGACCGTTACGGTTTGTTGCGCGACATTACCACCTTGTTGGATAACGAGCGCATTAACATCAGCGCCATGCAAACCTTATCGGACAAGCGCAAAAATACCGTGGATATGCAAGTCACCGCTGAAATTCGCAGCTTTGATGAGCTCAGCCGTATTCTGACCAAGTTAAATCAATTGCCGAACATTGCATCGGCGCGCCGCAAACATTAATTCGTATTTAACCTCCGCTCTTAACAGAGTGGGGGTGTATTTATTGGTAGATTGATTAAGAGATTTATTTGAATGTCTTCGTTTAAAGTAATGAGCACCAAAAGCCGTTTAAAGCTCGGCATCGCTGTTGTAGTAATTATTCATATCGGAATGTTTTACGGCTTCTGGCGTGTGCATGCAAAACAAATCGGTGACAAAGTCTATGAAATGGATATTTACGCCGCGCCAGCTGCGCAAGGCCTAACTTTTTATGAAGCGATTCCCACCGCAGATTGCGTGAAGGTATTGAACGAGCAAGCTCCAAAGCTCGGTATGCCAATCGTAGAGGAGCCTGCAGCAGACTCGACAGGAACCGATACTGCAAAAAATTCCTCAAATAAAAAAGATGGAACAACAAAAACTCAACCTAAAGAAGTCAAGCTGGCGCCTTCTTTGTATTACGCGAGCTCACCCACGTGTAAAAGTATTGCGACTGTTCCCGCCGGAGCTGAAAAATTAGGTGCCGATGGTTTTGTCGGTTTGGAATTAAATATTGATAAAGATGGCGTGGTTAAGCGCGGCGAAATTAGTCGCTCAAGTGGTTTTGCTGAACTGGATGATGCTGCCTTAAAACAAGCTACCGAAAATCTAAGCTTTAAACCCTGTCACAAAGGCGACGCGGCGGTGGGTTGCAAACAAATTATCAAATACCGTTGGAAGATTCAGTAATTTATTCTTGGTAAATAAAAAGGCGACCTAAATAGTCGCCTTTTTTTATGCTTTAAAATTTACATTCTTTCCATTACTTCGATGCCGAGTAAATCCAAGCCTTGCTCAATCGTACGTGCCACTAAATGACACAAACGCAAGCGGCTGTCGCGGATTTCTGGTTCGATACCGTCTTTCAAAATCGGGCAAGCTTCGTAGAAGCTCATGTACAAACTGGCAATATCGTAAAGGTAGGTGCACAGCAAATGCGGTAAAGCTTCACGAGCAACTTGGTCGAGCACTTCACTAAATTGCAGTAATTTAATTGCGAGTGCTTTTTCTTGTTCGGTGCCGACAATAATGTCGCTTTGCAAAGATTCTGGCGTAACGCCCGCTTTGCGAAAAATGCTTTGTACTCGGGTAAACGCATATTGCATATAAGGTGCAGTGTTGCCCTCGAAGCTCAGCATGCTATCCCAGCTGAAAATATAATCGTTCGTGCGGGTTTTGCTGAGGTCCGAATATTTCACCGAACCAATGCCTACCTTGCGCGCAATTTCGGTAATTTCATTTTCGCTTAAATCGCTGCTACGTTCGCGAACTAATTTGTCGGCACGTTCCACAGCTTCGGTTAAAAGCTCAGCGAGTTTTACAGTTCCGCCGGTGCGAGTTTTGAAAGGTTTGCCGTCATTGCCCATCATGGTGCCGAAGGCCAAGTGTTCCAAGCTCACGCTGTCGTCTGCAAATTTTGCTTTGCGTGCGATGGTGAACACTTGCTGCATGTGGAGCGATTGGCGCGCATCGATAAAATACATAATGCGATTGGCATGCAGCGTTTTAACGCGATAACGCAAGGCCGCAATGTCAGAGGTGGAATATAAAAATCCACCACCTTGTTTTTGCACAATCACAGGCGAGGGGTTGCCGTCTTTATCTGCCAGCTCTTGCAAAAACACCACTTGCGCACCGTCATTTTCAACGGCCATGCCTTGGTCTTGTAATTCTTTTACCACGGGGGCGAGGTCGTTGTTGTAAAAACTTTCGCCGCGTACGTGCTCATCGGTGAGGGTTACATTTAATTGTTGGTAAATTTCGGTGCTGTGGTGCAAGGAGATGTCTTTAAACTGCTGCCAGAGTTTAAGCATCTGTTCGTCGCCGGATTGCAATCGCACAACATAATCGCGTGCTTTGTCGGCGAAGGCTTCGTCATCATCAAAATGTTTTTTGGCTTGTTGATAAAAAACTTCTAAATCTTTGAGTGCCATTTCGCCATCTTTATTCGCACCCAGCTGTTCCTCTAATTCGGCAATCAACATTCCAAATTGCGTTCCCCAGTCGCCTACGTGATTTTGGCGAATCACCTTATGACCTTGGAATTCCAACAAACGCGCGAGTGCATCACCAATAATGGTCGAGCGTAAGTGACCCACGTGCATTTCTTTCGCGAGGTTGGGGCCTGAGTAATCGATGATGACGGTTTGTGGAGCTTCGACCGTGGCAATACTTAAGCGTGTGTCGGTTTGCGCCTTAGCAATTTGTTGGCCCAACCAGCTTGGGTTTAAATCGATATTGATAAAGCCGGGGCCAGCGATTTCCAGTTTGTCCGCAATACCTGCGAGTTCGGGTTGTAAAGCCGCCACGATTTTGGTGGCCAGCTCGCGTGGGTTGGTTCCCATGGCTTTAGCGGCGCCCATCGCACAGTTGGCTTGGTAGTCGCCGAACCCGGCTTTTTTGCCAGGAGCGATTAAGGCGGGTAGATCGGCCGGAACACCACAAGCGTTCATGGCGTTAAGGACTTTTTCGTTGAGCAATTCGCGAATATTCATGGATTTGATCTGGTATTTCTGGCTAATAAGTGAGGGGGCGAATTGTACCCTATACTGATAGCCAGTTCGCCATAACTACCGAAGGAAGTTGCCATGAGCACGATTACCAGCAGTAATCCCCAGATTCTGGTCGCGCAAGATGAACGGATTTTACGCATTCAATTTAACCGCCCGGAGCGTAAAAACGCGCTGTCTCTAGCCATGTACGCGACCTTGGCCGATGTCATACATGCGGCCAGTACCGACCGCAATGTGAGAGTTGTGGTGCTTAGCGGCGTCAATGAGTGTTTTACCAGTGGCAATGATCTGCTGGATTTTATGAATGAACCTGAAATCCATGACAAACACCCAGTCGTGCGGTTTATGGTCGCGTTGCAGAACTGCCTTAAACCCGTGGTCGCGGTAGTGCAGGGGCACGCAGTGGGAATTGGTACCACACTGCTATTGCATTGCGATTTGGTCTATGCCGCGCAAGATGCGCGCTTACAGCTCCCCTTCGTGAATTTGGGTTTGTGCCCTGAGTATGCCAGTAGTTATTTGGTGCCGCGTTTGGTGGGGCAACAAAAAGCAGCTGAGCTTTTGTTGTTGGGCGAATCGTTCAGCGGGAAGGATGCCGAAAAAATGGGCTTTGTGAATGCAGCTCTTCCCTCAAACGAATTGCTGGCTTTTGCCGAAACCAAAATTCAACGTCTCGCCAACCAACCGCCCGCAGCAGTACGCCGAGCAAAATCTTTGTTAAAGAAAACTCAACATCAAGGTGTTGAAACGGCGCTTGCTGCTGAATTTATCGGCTTTGCGGAAGGGTTAAATTCGGATGAATGCAAAGAGTCAGTAACAGCGTTTTTTGAAAAGCGTACACCGGATTTTTCGAGATTCGAATAAGAAGTCGGGCTTTGAACAATCATCAGCGAAATAGCGAGCAAATATCATGACCTCTCCGTTTAATTTTCAAGATAAAAATGTACTCGTGGTTGGTGGTACTAGCGGCATCAATCGCGGCATTGCGGAAAGCTTCGCAAAAGCCGGTGCGCGCGTTGCGGTGGTGAGTCGTTCACAAGAAAAAGTGGATGACACTATTGTGTCGCTCAAACAAAAAGGCGCAGCTGACGCAACGGGCTTTGCAGCTGATGTGCGTGAACTTGAAACAATAAAAACCGGTGTAGCGGAGCTTCATAAACGCTGGGGAAATTTTGATGTGGTTGTTTCGGGAGCGGCGGGAAATTTCCCGGCGCTGGCAATGGGAATGTCCGCAAACGCATTTAAATCGGTAGTGGAAATTGATTTGCTCGGCACCTTCCACGTAATGCAGGCGGTTTACCCCTTTCTCACTAGACCGGGCGCATCGGTCATTAATATTTCTGCTCCCCAAGCGTTTATTCCTATGGTGGGGCAATCGCATGTGTGTGCTGCAAAAGCGGGTGTGGATATGATCACCCGAAGCCTGTGTTTGGAGTGGGGGGGCGAAGGTATACGAATTAACTCGATTATTCCGGGGCCAATTGATAATACCGAAGGTATGAAACGCTTGGCGCCTACCGAGGGAATTCGCAAAGCGGTGACCAAATCGGTTCCATTACAACGCATGGGTTCTGCAGAGGATATTGCCAATGCTTGTATGTTTCTGGCGTCAGATTATGCGAGCTATATTAGTGGTGCGATCATCCCGGTAGATGGCGGTTGGGCGCAAGGTGGCGCAGCATTGGTTGGGGCAAGCTTGGCAGAGATGTTAAAAGGGAAATAAATAAAAGCTTTTAGCGGGAGGTTCCTTGTGTGTTGGGCGACCAGATCTATGTCTACCCAACCCACGTGTAAACCAAATCAGCTTGTCATCTACGACAAGCTGGTGCTCTTTCCTTGAGCTACCACGTCATCCTTAAAGCAGCTGTCTGGCGATCCATGCAGAAATCAAAATGTTGATTGCAGGTAAGCTAGAGCAATATGCAAGCCAATAAAAATTTGTGTAATGAAATCAAGCCTATCTCTGCTGTGAAACTGAGATTGGTTTCAAGAAGTGTTAAGTATACCGACAAGCTGGCAGCCGAAGTTCGTCCAACTTCGTTGCCAGAATGTGATCTAAAGCACGTTTGCGAGAGCTTGTGAGCTAGTCATTTTTTGCTTCGGTTAGTTCAATCTTTGTTGCGGTAAAAATGCCATTTTTGAGCACGCCTTCTACCTTGGCTCGTTGCCCAAGCGCCAAGAGATAAAATTGTGTTTCAGATATTTTATCGCCTTTGGTGTCTTTAAACTCAGTTTGGCCGTTGGTCACTATAGTTCGCCCATAAAGCGTGAAGTTATGGCTGCCAATGCCCAAGACAATGCCAACAATTTTTAACTCTGTTGCGTTTTCCTTTTGAATGTCTTCGCGCTCAATTTTGGTCGCAATGAAAGTTCCTTCATTGTTATAGCCAGAAACTTTTAGGAAATCGCCCAGGTTAATGCTCGTAAAATTAAAACGCTTAAGGCTGGAGCTTCCTTTATCTTCAAATAAAGTTTTCGCATTGGTTTGAATG
>NZ_JAXMGC010000008.1:0-104008 GCF_046347455.1 Cellvibrio sp. | reverse complement strand
TCTTTTGGATTGCTTTGGAAATCTCTGAAGGCATCGGCAACTAAGTTCAGCCCGAGTGCGGATATTTGGCCGGATGAAAGTAGATGTGAAACGTAGGTTAAAATCGATGTGAACCCTGTTAACCAACTCTCCATATACATACGTTGCGGAGGTGCTTCTCCAAACCAAACTAGAAAGCCTGCGTTGAATAATGTGTAGTCATCAATCGTTGTATAAGGTGCACCAATACCTATAAGCGACAGCTTAAAATACAGAGATATGCCAAGGGCGGTTGCTACCAAGACCAAGGCTAAATATTTATCCAGAAAACTTTGCTGCATGCTTATGCGCGCCTTTTGTTTAAACAATATTTATTGAATGTAACTGCTATTAATGTCTTCCTTGCGACGAGCCAAGGTCCATTTGAAGTAGAAGAAATTTTTATTCGCTGCAAGACGGCCGATTTTAAAAAGTGATGTCTTTTTTATTGTCGCGTTTCGTCCCATAAGACCATAGGTGTAACCAAGATTCTGTGCTATTTGTATGACGCCTTGGTTAATATCCTCAGGTCTTCCATTCGGATAACAAATTCCCATTGGCAATATTCCTAGATGTTGGCGGATAGCCTCGGCTGAAATGCCTAATTCGTAATTTAAGTCTTCCTGATTCAATGAGCTCAAAATAGGATGGCTGACAGTGTGGCTGCCGACATCCAGTCCATCTCTAGCCATTTCATTAAGTTGAGTCCAGGTTATCGAATGAAACGGTGGCTGCGGAGATGTCGGCAAATCGACGTGTGCTTGATTGGCAAGGGCTCGTAAAAATTGGTTGCGCTCATCCGTTTTGAGTGTGAGACAGTAATCCCCAAGCTTGTGCCAGCTTTTGTAGAGATCGTCTTTTTGGGTTGAAATAGTTCCTAGATGTGAAGCGTTCGCGCATTCCAAATTCAATTGGGGAGCTCTACTGTTTATCAATATATGTTTCAGTAGGTCTGGCCATAACCATGTTGTGCCATCGACAAACCCGGTTGTGACGTAAATGCTTGCAGGTAAGTTGTATTTTTTTAAAATCGGCCAAGCGTTTGCGTAAAAGTCGTAATGGCCATCGTCAAAAGTAAGCGCGAGACTGTAGGGCTGAAGGCTGCCCTGAACAAGGTCATTGATCAGTTGTTGAAGGGGCACAACCTTGAAGTGCTTATTTATATAAATTATCTGACGTTCGAACTCTTCAGGGGTTAGCCCGCTGACAAAAGGATGATCGATAATTCGGTGATACATGAGTACCACCGGTTCATTTTTTTTGAGCAAGCGCATGATATAAAAGCCGCCAAGGAGCTCAATAAAATGGAGTAATAAGGCCTTTATGGCTCTCATGTTTAGCATCTACCCAGAAAAAGTTTAACCAAGACTTTCCAGCCATATAATTTGCCCGGGTCTAGCGCTAAACCGTGTAGTATTTTTTTGAGCGGTTTAAAAAATTGCTTTTCATTTCTGGCGTAGACGGCTGCTTCCCGCATATACATATCAGCCCATGCTTTGCGGACGTATTTATGGTCCAGTTTATTACCATGTTGGCTAACAAATTTTTTTAGAATACGATTTGCATGATCGTATCTTCCGCGATAGTTGTTTGACATCTGCCCTGACCAAACGCGATAAACATAGGTTTGTTGCGGAACATATACAAATTCCCATTCGAGCGAATAACGAAGCCATAAATCCCAATCTATGCCCATACGGAATTCTTCGTCAAAGATTCCATTTTGGTTGATGCACTCACGACGTATGACCGAGGTTCCGAAAGGGACAAAATTTTCGATAAGCATTTGGTTGGTGACTTTGCCAGAGTACCGCACTTCGTGGTCGTCTTTGGTATATCGGTTATTATGCTCATCGATAAAACTTACTTCGCTATAAACCACGCCAACTTTGGGGTTTGCGAATTGGGGTATTTGTAGTTCTAATTTATTTTTTTCCCAAAAATCATCTGCATCACAAAAAGCAATAAAATCGCCCTTGGTATTTTTAATGCCGCAATTTTTGGCCTTTGGTTGACCTTGATTCTCATTTTTAATGTAAATCACTTTAGTGTTGTCGCGGTACTGCGCCATAACTTCTTCTGTGCTATCGGTTGATCCATCGTCTACCACGATAACTTCAAGATTCTTCCATGTTTGTTGCAAGATAGAGTCTATAGCCAGACTAAGGTATTGCCCCATGTTGTAAGTGGCAATAACGACACTGACAAGAGGTTGGGTGGATGTTAGATCTTGCATATGGAAAACCTGTATTTGCCTGACTTTTCTTGGGGTATTTTTCTAACGTCGTTAATTATGAAATTCACATCGCTACCGAACACCCGTTGAAATTCTGCGACGAGCTCGTTATCGGTGGCGAGGGTATATTCAGGTCCTTTTACTCTGTTGATAATGATTTCGTAGAGTTTTTCCTGCACTAATTGCATTTGTTCGATTCCTGCAATTTTTGTTAGCGTGCGCTCTACTAAAGAAACTCCGGCGACTTGTCCGCCATCAGGCTTTTTGAGGAAATCTGCAACGCGTCCCTCCAAGCGCTCCAGCAGCGGTGTAGTACGACCGCAACTGCATTGGCGGTTGCTTAAAACGCCTACGTCCTCGACTCTGTAGCGAATGAGCGGCATTCCCATATTGTTTAAATCGGTAATGACTAACTTGCCGGGCTGCCCCGCAGCGACGGGTTGGTTATTTTCATCAAGACATTCAAGAATAATATGAGAGCTGTTGATATGCATGCCTTCGTGCTTCTCACATTCAACGGCAATTAAGCCCACTTCCTCACAACCATAGCGGTTGCTCACTTTGCATTGAAATGCGGATTCGATTATTTCTCTTTCATGATCCAGTAGCATCATAGAGGTTGCGACTATTCCGCGAGGACGAAGATCAGTGATTTTATTGTCTCTGATGTATTTCGCGAAAATGTAAATCGAGTGCGAATGTCCAAAAATCATCTCTGGTTCAAAGCTTCGCCATCTCTCAACAAATGCACCCATGGATTGCTCATTTAAATCCATGGTGTCCAGATATATCATCCGCTCGAGCAAGAATGATCTTAATTTGGCTTTAAATGTTTTGGGTACTGGCGGATTTCCCCAGACCGCAGCAACACGAATGCCGGGTGTCCAACCGCTAAATGAATCCGCGAACATCTGGGCTCCGTTACGCAGTTTTTGACAGTTCTCATCAAAAAATAAATTCAAAGATACGCCTGTTGAGCCGCCAGTTTTAGCCTTAGGCATTTTATCAGCGTTGTAACTGCTACTAATGAAGGAATTCAGGTTCTCGCGAATGTCGATTTTGGTTGTAATTGGAAAGCGCGCCAGATCTTCCAGCGTAACGGGTCTGTTTATGTCGAGACCAATTTTTTCTATGACCTTCTTATACCACTCACTGGTAGTGTAGGCGTGCCTGACTAAGTTATTAAATCGCTGAGATTGCAGTGCTTTTATACGCTCTTGCGGCCAGTACTGTTGTTGTTTGAGTTTGGAGAATTCACTTAGCCGGACACTACCTTCTTTGGCGTCCCATAAAATGTAAGCAATTTTGCCAATTATCGAATCAAGTAATTTCAAGTGCAGTCTCCTTTGTAATTGTCGAATATGTTGTTAATTAACCAACACGTGGTTTCCACAGTACAATTTTTTCGCCCTTGATGAATTTTAAAAACGCCATTGCAGAAGCAATGTTGATAAGACAAAAATAATTTGCAAGACCGAGCCAGCGATTGTTTGTGCCATCATTCAAGGATACGAATGCGGCGCCGACGTAAAAAATAATTTGAATTAAAAAGGTAAAAGAGTAAAAGCCGTTGTAGGTCAGGAATCCATTGCTTAAGAAGGCCAAAATAAGCGGGATAAACGCAAGGTAGCGCAAAAGTTTATGCGAAGTTAATTGAAGCGAAAAAAGTCCGTATTTAAAAGGATTAAACAAATGTTTCATATCCTTCATCGCCCAGTAGGCGCGCAAAGAAACACGCACGCGCATGCGGAACTCGGATTGTGAGTTGCTGAGAGACTCTTCGTTGAGTAGGGCAGATTCGCAATAAATGACACGTTTGCCTTGTGTGACGACTTTTAACGGCAGAACGAAGTCTGGTAATTGATCTGAATTCATGGGTTGATATAGTTCTTTGCGAATAGCGTCAATGCCACCATCGACTCCCACTACTGAGTCCACTTGGGTCTCCAGCGCGCGCATGTAGTTTTCATATTTCATGTAAGCGCTGCACCCGTCGCCAATCAAGCTTCCGTCACTGTTAACGTAAACCATTTTGCCTGTGACATAACCTACCTGCGGATCGCTAAAACAATTGACGAGCTCTCTGAGTCCTTGGGTTTCGTAATGACTGTTTGCATCAGAAAAAACGATAATTTCTCCCTGTGCATGCTGCATTGCCAAATTTAGACCCGCAGTTTTGCCTTGGCGAGGTACTTGGCGTATAAGCTTTAAGCGAGGTTCTGTTGCAGCGAGCTGCGTAACTATTTCATCTGTGCCATCTTCTGATTCGTCAGAAATAACGATGACCTCTAGCAATTCTGCCGGATAATCTTGCGAGAATTTATTCTTAATAGTTCCTTCAATAACCTTTGATTCATTGAATGCGGGAATGAGAACGGTAACCTTGGGTAAATTGCTCTGATGGCTAAAATGGAGCGGCTTTTTTGGTAGATAGCGCAGAAGAATTGGATAGCCTATGTAAATATAAAAAATAATTAAAGCGCTTAGCCAAAATAAAAGTGTCATGGATCGTCTCGGACTTTTTGGGCAATTTCTATTGCAGGGTTGAGTTCGCAAAAACATCCGTTGCGTTATCTATTAATTGCTTACCAGTGGATGAGCAGTCTATTTGTACACAAAGGCTTTGTAAGGTAACAATACGGAAGGAATTTGCACCCTTTAGTAATGCAGGTATTTGTAAGAATTTAGCTGTGGTTACTGATGTTGCATTATAGCCACCAACCTCCAGCCATTGGAGCTGGATAACTCTAATGTCAGAAGCTTTTCTTTTGAACGTGGACAGTTTCACTTTTTTTGCGGACAAGTTTTCTATGGATGAATCAACCAAAAGCCACTCATCTGAATTATAGAGCTTTGGTATATAGGGCACTAGCTTGTCATTTGCTGTGGCACGTTGATATTGATCGACTTGTGCGTATATCTGAAAGTTGTCTCGATCGAATAAGACGTTTTCCTTAAAGCTGCCCTCTGGAACCAGAACACTCATTGGCATTTTTCGTTCAGGGATAAGTTCAGATTTTGACGAGAGGACTTTCGTGAAATTGTGCTGGGTTGGTGTGCTGGAAAGCAGTAGGTTTAGTAATGGACCTATTGCTAATACGCATATAGGGATTATTAGTCGCGGTTTTAGCGAGGTCTCTTGATTGTTGGATAGGCTGATAGCGGATTTATTGACGGGGGCCAAGTAGATAGTGGGTAAGCACATTACTCCAAATAACATCCAGCCAAAATATTCGTGGTTGGCCATGAGTGAGCTTGTCATTTTGGATTCGTAACCAATAAGAACGAGAATAAAAATACGAATCCAGTTTGCAATTAGTCCGAGAGCGCCCGCGATGACGAGGGCAATTAAAAGTTTTCCTTCTTTATAATTGTTTAGCAGGCTGATGATGTAGGCGAGTGCCAATGCAATCTCGAGGTAGCGTAACCCTGAGCAGCCATCTGCAATGACAATTTGTCCGTAGGGAATAAAAATGCTGTTGCCTTCAATAACAGCGGGTAATGCGGTAAGCTGAATTAATTTGCCAACTACTAAGCCGCTCAGATTGACTAAGGGGGTTGTCAGTTGATCCCAAACGGGAATGGTAAAAATCGGGAGCAACAATAAAAGTCGCAGAGAAAACGCCGTCTTTAATCCATAAACTGCGGCATAAAGACCAAAAAGCAGAGCAAGCAATAAAGTTTGTTCCAATACGGAAATGCTTGCAGTGCGGAAAAAAAACCAACTGATGGAGCAGAGCCCAAGCCCTAAGAGAACAACAGCTGAAACTGCTTTTGAATTTTGGTGAACCTTGAATGTAGTGCTTTTGAAGATCAAATAGACAAAAAATGCATTGACTAATAGTCCATGGGAAAGTGATTCATCCCACTTAATCCAGCGTTGAAATAAGCTCTGAAAAGACGGAAAAAAAAAGGCTACCAACAGCGCAATTAATAAAACGGGCAGATAGGAAACGTAGCGTTTATTGTTGTTCACCGCGGGTCTTTCGATAACTTCCATTCGCCAGCATCCGAGCAAAAAAATTCTGTGAAGTCTACCCGATCTAGGGTGTATTTAATAGATTGATCTGTTTTTGCTGAGCAACAAAAAAGCCGACCAAGGTCGGCTTTTTTTCTGGAGCTTAACTAGCTAATTAAGCTTTGATGCGACGACGAGCAGCGCCCAAACCTAACAAGCCCAAGCCCATCAATAGGATTGAGCCTGGCTCTGGAACAGAACCAACGGTGATATCGTCGATACCCCAGCCGTCATTAGAGTCACTTGCTTTAAACGTGAAGGTGCCACCAACGATAGAAGAATCACTCAATACGGTTACATAACGAACGTTGCCGTTAGCGGTTCTATTGGTTGTGATAGTTTCAAGATCGAAGTCTGCTGTTGAAGCATCTTTAAACTTAAGGGTTAATTTACCAGAGATGTCTTGTGCATCGAACAAGTAAAAGCCAAATGCATTGTAACTGCCGCTAAGAGGTGCGCCCAAGGTCCAAGTTACTAATTTCGCATCATTGCTATCCAGCCACTGATCGTCTATTGACTTGAAAGATTCTCTACCGAACTCACCGGTATTACCGTTTTCAATCATTAACAAATTGTTGGCAGCGTTGGTGCCATTGTTCCATGCAGTACCGCCTTGACCTGGGGTGGTCAGTGCAAAAGTACCCACTGCTGTGTTAAAGCTGCTGCTTGCTGAAACCCATTTTGTGTTTTGGTTGGTGCCAGCAGGATTTGGATTAACAACCGGGATTGACTGAAAATTCTCGGCAACGCTTGGGCCATTCAGAGAACTCAAAAAAGAAGCTTCTGCCGCTTGAGCTGCTACACGTGTAGCGGTGAGATCAACTGTTGAGCCACTAGAGTAAATAAGGTCGCTAATTTGTAAATTGATGGTCGCAGCGCTAGCTGCAGTGGAAGCGAAAATGGCAGAAGCCAAGAGCGCTGAAGATAATAAACGTTTCATAAAATAATCCTTTCATGAGTTCTGGTTGCAGTTAGAAAAGGCTGATTGTACCTACCAGAACTGACAAGCAGATTGCATGCCAATAAAAAAACGTGTTATTTTTCAATAAGTTAATTATTGTTTGTATTGATAAAAAGTGGTTGCTGTAAAAAAAACCGACATAAAAACGAGGATTGCTTCTCATTTTTTTTGAGAATCAATCCTCAATCTTGGCTGTTATGTGGATCAATGCGGAGGAAGGTCCACAAATTTGCTGAACAATTTGTCCTTATCATAAGCAGCTATTTGGAAGTCGTAATCGCCCAAAAGGTTGGGAATGATATATGAAGTTGCTGTTCCGTCAGTGACGTATAAAGACAAGTAAGTGGTGCTGGTTTTAAGCTTATAGCGAATCACATACCCGCCTAAATCGGTGCTCATTAGTGTTGAATCGTCTTCTCTTTGCGTTGGCGCAACCCAATAGAATGTGACATCTCCATTGGTTGAGGCCGAAGGGGTAGAAACGTTGAGGGTTTTGCGCGTTAAGGACACATTCCCTGCGCCATCCACCGTTTCTATGGCATACACGTAAGCTTTGTTCGGGATTACATTGGTATCCGAGTAGCTAAGAACGGTTGACTTCACAGACGCTTGGAGCAGGTCGTCGCGATAAATGCGGTAGGCTGCTACCGACTGGTTATCGGTTCCTTCAGTCCATTCTAAATCCACTTGAGAGGAGGCCAAAGCTTTGGTTGTAAGGCTCAGTGGTGCTTGCGGCGGTGTGGTGTCAGGGGCTGCAGATGATGAGGTCGACGAGGTTAGGCTGCTAGCTTGGCTCGATGAAGACGCAACGCTGCTTGCAGCGTTAGAAGTAGAGGATGAGCCTAGGCTGCTAGCCTGCGTTGAGCTTGCTGATGATAGAAGGCTGGATGAGGTGCTTGCGCTAGATAGTGAGCTGACTGTCGAGGTGCTGCTAGATGAGCCGGGGTAGACCGGCGCTGACGGCGTACGCACGGATAGAGTTTGCAGCGGAGAGGTATTGCCAACGGCATCCACCGCAGCAATACCGTATGTATAGTTTCTGTCGGGTGCGACATCAAAATCCAGATAGGTGAAATCTACTTCACCTGCGTCGCCAATTTGGACGTTGTCTCGGTAGATTTTGTAGGACACCACTGCGACATTGTCAGTCGCGGCTACCCAATTCAATCCAATTGCATCGTAAATTTTAAGTCCTACTTCGAAGTTCTGCGGTGCCGTAGGTGCAGTAAAGTCTGGCGTACGCACCGAGCTGCTGGATCCATTTGCGGGTATGCTACTTAATGAAATGCTTGTTGAACTAGCCGCTACACTGCTGGCGCTGTTAGCACTAACCGAGCTCTGTGATTTTATAATAGGCGTGCTGGAGGTAAACCCGCCACCGTCGGTTCCACCTCCGCTTCCTCCGCCACCGCACGCAGTAAGCACATTTATAACAAGCGCTATAAATAATGTGGATTTTAATGGAGGGGTTAGTTTAATCATTGATAATCAACCTACTGCGTGCTGCATTAGAAGCGTTCGATCTGAGCTGCCCAGACCACGCTTTTCGTTATTTGTAGCAGTGTTATAAACATTGGGGCGACTTTGCTAGGGCAAAATTGCAATTTGGAGAGCCAATGCGCGAATTTTGTGATGAGTAGTTTTACCCGAACATAAAAGATATAGCATATTTTGTTATAAGTGTATTTAGGCGACGAGAGATTACCAGATTAACTTTCGTCGAAGTTCGATATGCCGATTTGCATGTCATACTTCTTGATCAAATCGTAAAAGGTGGGGCGTGTGATGCCCAGCAGTTTTGCTGCTGCAGAGACATTATGATCCGTCATGCTTAATGCGCGTAACATGGCACTTTTCTCAGCTTCCTGGCGGACATGGCGTAAGTTGAGTGAAAGCTCACCCGCCTCAGCTAAGCCCAAATCCTCGCGCGTAATGTATTTTCCTTCTGCCATGATGACAGCGCGTTTTACTTTGTTTTCCATCTCCCTGATATTCCCCGGCCAGTTGTATCCTTCGATGGCTTCAATGGCATCAGGCGTAAAGCCGGTCACGTTTTGGCTATGCTCTTTTGCGAATTTCAATTGGAAATGGCGAGCTAATAGAGCTTTGTCGCCTTGCCGGTCGCGGAGCGGCGGGATATTGACTGTCATTTCGCAAATGCGATAGAACAAGTCCTCTCGGAATGTTCCTTCGCGAGACATCTTTTCCAAATCTTTATTGGTGGCGCAAATCACACGCACGTCCACGGGGATTTCTGCGCGTCCGCCAACGCGCTCAATAACGCGTTCCTGTAAAAAACGAAGTAGTTTTGCCTGCAAATTCAAAGGCATATCGCCGATTTCATCGAGGAAGAGTGTACCTTCGTTGGCGGTCTCCACCTTGCCTAGAGTGAGTTTGTTCGCACCCGTAAAGGCACCTTTTTCATAACCGAAAAGTTCACTTTCAATGAGGTTTTCCGGCACAGCGGCACAGTTAATGGCGACGAAGCGTTTGTTTTTGCGCGGGCTCAACTGATGAATAGCACGTGCCATGACCTCTTTACCTGTTCCGCTTTCACCCAGAAGGGTGCATGTCACGGTGGTAGGAGAAATTTTTTCCAGCTGTCGGCAGATCTTCAGCATTTGCGGATCGTTGCTGATTAGCCCCTCTAGGGGCGCTTGGTTGGTTATGGTGAGGCGGCGATTGTCAGCTTCGAGGTCGAAAATATGGAAGGCGCGTTGAACGATTAGGTCGAGCGTCGTTGGATCAACGGGTTTGTGGTAGAAATCGTAAGCGCCCATGCCGACAGCGCGAATGGCGTTTTCGTGGTCGGTTTTACCCGTCATCACAATAATTTTGCTGGAAGGCGCTATGCGCAAAATATCTTGGATGCACTTAAAGCCTTCATCCACACCATCTTCATCGGGTGGTAAGCCTAGGTCCTGAATAACGACGGAAGCCTCATGAAGTCGCAGTGCTGCAACTGCGTCTGCGCGGTTTTCGGCGAAGATGGTTTCGTATTGATCAAAATGCCAGCGTAGTTGGCTTTGCAATCCCAAGTCGTCTTCAACAATTAACAGGATGGGCTTTTGATTTACAGGTTTGTTCATGCGGGTGGCTTAGTCCATCTTATTCATTGGAAGGGAGATGGTGATTGTGGTGCCTTCGCCTACGGTACTCATCACGTTGAGCGAACCGCCCAATTCGCTGATGTACTCACGCGACAGGTAAACCCCTATACCCATTCCCTTGCCGGATTTTGTGGTTTCGAACGGTTTGAATAAGCGGTTGTGGATGAAATCCCAATCCATGCCGGAACCGTTGTCTTCGATAGTGATGACCGCCCGATTGTTGTTGTAGGTGAGTGTAACATGAACTCTGCCGCCGGTTGGTGTGGCTTCCAGTGCGTTTTTGATGAAATTCGTGATGGTCATCACCAAACGAACTTGGTCGGCATTCAGGGTATAGTCCCCCTTTTCGATGCTGCTGGTTAGCTGCGGATTGTTGCGACGACATTCAGAAACTGCCGTTTCGACAATCTCGGTCATGCTCAGACATTTCACCAGATCAGACTCATCGCGGCGTAGCTTTTTCAGCAAGTTGTTCATGCGGTCAACCGAGTTGCTAATGGTTTTGATGGCGTCTTCTACAAAAGCAGGGTTGTCTTTGTGCTTCTCGGCGTTTTTCACCATGAGTGCTTGCTGAGCAATCAGGTTGTTCAAATCGTGGATGATAAAGGCGACCAGCTTATTGTATGTGTCGAATTGTTTACCTTCCGCCAGCTGATCCGCTTGGTGGTGGCGCTTAAGATAGCTGGCAATTTGGCGGCCAATGGTTTTCAGAAGATCCAAGTCTTCCCAAGTAAGAGCTGTGTCATCAGCGGGCTTGGTAAGCGCCATGAATCCCACCAGTTCTTCACCCACGATCAGCGGGAATATCAGCCAAAGGTTTGGAAAATTTCGCGCCCAATAGGGCAAAAGATGGTTATTTTGGCTCAGCGCTTCGTTGTCACCGCTATCGGGGAAATATACCCATTCCAAATCCAAAAAGGCTTGGCAGAAGAGGCTGTCTGCAGGCTCTTCCTCCAAATCGACAAGTCTGGGTAAATTGACTTGGTATACAGGTTCGTAAAATCCTTGTTTGAGCAACCAGATAGCCCCGCCCGGTGCCTTGGTGGTCGAAGCCACGGCGAAAAAGGCCCGCTGGTTTACTTCGCTTGCCTCTGCTGGTTGCGCCAGATAGTTAATGATGCGGAGCCATTCGCTACGGTAATCATATTTATGGCGGAACAGATGTTTGTTGATCAATACCGAAAGTTTTGAGCGCAGGCTGTTTGACACGAAAACCATAGCGATAATCAATACCGCCGCTACCAAGACGAAGCTATAAATCACCGTGCCCCAGTTGCCGCCATACAAACGTACGTAATATCCACCGAGCGAAAGAGAAGTGATAAGAAGTCCGACACCTATCAATGAGGTCGTGTAAAAAGCGATTGGACGAGAGATATTAAAGTTTGCAGCCCGCTGGGATTGTTGAAGGGGAACCAATCCACCCAACGCCATAAACAGGCAGGTAGCTATGGCGACTGCCGCACGAGATTGCCATAGCTGCGGATCAACACCCTGAAAAATGAGGCCTTGTGTATAAAGGTATATGTCGTAAATAAAAACCGCGCCCAGATTCATGCACAGTAATTTGATTTGGCGATCATTGCTCGCGGCATAACGATAAAGTTGCTCCACACTGACCAAACTGATAACAGCAAGTCCAAGAGCAAACCAAGGAGTGAAGGCAAAAATAGTGCTGTTGTTTGTTAAGGCTAAAGCCAGAATCAAGCCGGTGAGGGGCCAGCCAATTCCAAATAGAATCTGAAGGCTGCGCGGGAACTGCTGCTTTTGACTGTGTTTACGTAAGCTGAGTGCAATTGCCAAAACCCAAATGTTGTAGTGCAAACACTCAATAAATAGCAGCCAATTGGTTGTTAAATGGCGATCCGTGTAGGAAAGTGCGATAGCTGCCAAATGCAGGGTATTTATGGCTGCCGCAACCGCAAAAGCACTCCCGCGTTGCTGATGCCAAAATTGGTATAGATAGGTAACGGTTAGTAAGGTGGAAACGATGGCGGCGCTAAGGTAAGCCGTAAAAGTGACTTCTGCGTATTCCATATGGCGATGATTTCCGAAGTTATTATTGACCTAAGCATAACATTGAGGCGATCCAGATCAAAACGACGCGGCGAAAGCCCTGCTAGACTGCAATTAAGCTCGAAACAGGGGTAAGCAATAAACGAGGCTTTTCGCTATAATGGCTGGGAGCCGCTGGATGTCAGCAGCAATTACAAATGCGCTTCAGTCGCGTAAAGATATCGATGAGGAAAAAACCGTGATCCCAATGAAGAAATTGTTAGGAATGTTGATGGTTGCCGGCTTGGTGGCTGCATCTGGAGTTGCCTACAGCGAGAGCAAAGCCGTCGATACGGTTAAAGAGCGTATTGCACCCGTAGGTAAGGTTTGTATGTCTGGCGAGCCGTGTGCTGCCGCGCCAGCTGCTCCCGCATCCGCTGGGCCGAAATCGGGTAAAGACTTGTACTCAAGTGTATGTACTAACTGCCATGGCACCGGTGTTTTAGGTGCGCCAAAGTTTGGGAATGCAGGTGACTGGGGGCCACGTGTGGCCAAGGGGCTGGATACACTTTATACCCACGCGATTGGTGGTTTCAACAGTATGCCACCAAAAGGTACTTGTGCGGCCTGTACCGATGATGAAATCAAAGGTGCTGTTAAATATATGGTGGACGGAAGCAAATAACCTTCCTCCGTTCGTAGAAAGGAGCCAGCCATGCGCTGGCTTTTTTTATGGCTCGAATGAGGTTAATCGAAAAGGTTTAACAGGCTGGATATAGTTTCCTTGCCCTGAGCTGTGTTTTTTTCCACGCTGCTTTCGCCGAAGCCCTCGTATTCAACATCTTCCTTTGGCAGCTCATCCAAGAATCGGCTCGGGGTGGTTTCGCTGAATTCGCCAAACTGTTTGCGTTTGCCGGCAAGTGTCATGGTTAGGGTTTTTTGGGCGCGGGTGATGCCTACGTAGGTTAAGCGGCGTTCTTCTTCTATATTGTTGTCGTCGATGCTATTGCGATGAGGCAGCAGATCTTCCTCCATGCCCACCATAAACACGTGCGGAAATTCCAGCCCTTTAGAGGCATGCAACGTCATAAGCTGAACTTGGTCGCTCTCGTCTTCCTCCTCTTGGCGCTCGAGTAAATCCCGCAGTACAAGTTTGGCAATCGCGTCTTGGATGCGTTTTTCGTCATCTTCATCCTCGTCCACTGTTTTATCCAAACTTTTCTGCAGTGATTCCACAAGGTAAAACACGTTTTCTATGCGCTTTTCTGCCGCCTTGCTGCTGGGGGAGTTCTGATGCATCCAGCCGACGTAATCAATATCGTCAATCATCTCGCGCACGCCGCCGATGGGGTCGCGGGTTGTGCAGTTGATTGCCACTTGCTTCATCCAATGGGAAAAGCGTAGTAAGCGTTCTAGGTTCTTTTCGGGGATATGGCTCTGCAACCCCACTTCATCTAGCGCAGCAAATAAGCTGATGTGGCGTTGGCTGGCGTAGCTGCCCAGAGCTTCCAAGGTGCTTGTGCCTATTTGGCGGCGAGGTGTGTTGACGATGCGCAAGAAGGCGTTGTCATCGTCAGGGTTCACCAGCAAACGCAGATAGGCCATGATGTCTTTAATTTCGGTCTTGGCGAAAAAAGACGAGCCGCCGCTGATTTTGTACGGGATCTGGTGCTGTTGAAGCTTCATTTCCAGCAAGCGCGACTGGTGGTTGCCGCGGTAGAGTACGGCGTAATCGCGGAATTTATTCTGTTTGCGCAAGCGCTGGGTAAGGATTTCTGTAGCGACGCGTTCGGCTTCGGCGTCTTCGTTTGCACAACGCACCACGCGGATTGGGTCGCCTAACCCCATTTCACTCCAGAGCGCTTTATCAAACTCGTGCGGGTTATTGGCGATCAAATGGTTGGCGACGCGCAAAATGCGGCTCGTTGAACGGTAGTTTTGCTCGAGCTTAATCACGCGCAGTTGGGGGTAATCAACTTTGAGTTGTGCCATGTTTTCTGGCCGCGCGCCGCGCCATGCATAAATAGACTGATCATCGTCGCCTACCACAGTGAGTGCGCCGCGATTGCCCACTAACAACTGAACCAAAAGGTATTGGCTTGAGTTGGTGTCCTGATACTCGTCCACCAATAAATAACGGATTTTTTTCTGCCAGCGTGAAAGAATTTCAGCGTGCTGCCGAAACAAGTCCACGGGAATCAGGATGAGATCATCAAAGTCCACGGCGTTGTAAGCGCGTAAGGCTTGGTTGTATTGCTGGTAAACCAAGGCGATGGTTTGCTCGCCGGGGCTTTGCGCCAGTTCCAGTGCGCGTTTGGGGGTGATGAGATCGTTCTTCCAATTTGAGATTTGGTTTTGCACCAGATTCAGATGATCACTATCGAGATCGCCATCTTTCAGCATCAATTCCTTGAGCAAGGAGCGAGCATCCTCGGCGTCAAAGATCGAAAAGCCGGGCTTAAATCCCAGGCTTTTGTACTCCCGGCGAATGATATTCAGCCCCAAATTGTGGAAAGTCGAAACGGTTAGGCCTTTGGCCGCGCTACCGCGTACCAGATTGCTTACACGCTCTTTCATCTCGCGGGCGGCCTTGTTAGTAAAGGTCAGCGCCGCTATATGGCGCGCGGGGATTTCACATTTTTGAATGAGGTAGGCAATCTTGCGGGTAATTACACTGGTTTTACCGCTTCCCGCACCAGCCAATACGAGGCATGGGCCGTCGATATAAAGTACGGCTTCTTGTTGGCGGGCGTTTAATTGAGTCACGTTTGTAGCTGTCAGATGCGCGAGAGGGAGGCTATTGTAACAACGAAGGTAATCGATGCAATTGTTCGTTTTTAATAATCTATACTTTTAAAAATAACGACATCCTCTTGATTTGTTATATGTAACGGAATGTTATTTATTATCGTCGAGGCAGCGTGTAGAGTCTTTGGCAATAACCCTATAAAACACCCGAGAATAAGCTTCAACCTGCCGTCAGGTTGCTAAGCCACTGAGGTTATAGTCAGCCAGTTTATGGAAAGAACCATCAAAATTTTATTTATTGACCGTGAACACGGCGAGTATTTGCTGATTGCAGATATTTTGTCGCACGTGCGCAACGTCAACTATGAACTGGTTTGGTGTGACCAGCTGGACACGGCTGCCTCAAAAATTCTATCGGGTGAATATGATGTTGTGTTGCTGGACTTTTATTGGGGTGATTTGAGTGCGCGTGATCTGCTCAATAGCGTAAAAGTGCAAGCCAATAAAACACCTATCGTCATTATGACGGATGAAATGGAGATTGAAGTTGACCGCGATGTGATTCGCACAGGCGCTTCAGATTACCTCATTAAAGGCCAAATCGATCATCAGTTGCTTGAACGCACCTTGCGCTACGCCATTGAGCGCAAACAAACCGAAATGTATTTGGCTCGCCTTGCACATTACGATCAGCTCACCGACATTCCCAACCGCATTTTATTTCGTGATCGCTTGGAACATTTAATTCATTTGGCGAATCGCGATAAAACATCCTTCGCGTTGTTGTTTATTGATCTTAATGGCTTCAAACAAGTTAATGATAATTTTGGTCACGATGCGGGCGATGCCATCATCCGCATTTGCGCTGAGCGTTTAAGCGCGTGCATGCGCCGCAGCGATTCCGTTGCGCGTATGGGTGGTGATGAATTTACCTTGCTGTTATCGCATATTGATAATCACACCGACGTTGCGCACATTGCGGAAAAAATTATTGCGCTCTTGTCGGAACCCGCAGAAATTAACGGTTATGAAGTTGTGGTCGGTTGCAGTATTGGGATTGCGATTTATCCGCAAGCTGGGCGCGATGCAGACAGTCTTTTAAAAAATGCTGACATGGCGATGTACAAAGCTAAGCAAGAAGATGGCAGCAGTTTTTGTTTCTTTACCGATGCGATGAACAAAAATGTTCGCCGCCAATTGCGTATGGAAGCCAACTTGCGCAAGGCGTTAAAGAAAAATCAATTTTTTTTGCAATACCAGCCGCGTGTGGATGTTGAAACGCAAAAAGTCGTCGCAGTGGAATCTTTACTGCGTTGGGATAGTCCTGATTTAGGTTTGCTCAATGCCAGTGATTTTATCGCCGCAGCGGAAGATACAGGTTTAATTACCGCCATCGGTTATTGGGCTATTCGCCAAGCGTGCAATGATTTAAAAGTGATTCATGCGCGCTTTGGCAACACCATCACCATGTCCATAAATATTTCCATGCGCCAATTTAAGGATGAGCGTTTGGTGCAGGAAATTGCGAGTATTTTTGAAGATTTTGATATCCAAGCGGGAGATGTTGAATTTGAACTCACCGAATCTTCTTTTATGGAAAATATCGATTTGGTGAGTTTGTGTATGCGCCCGTTGGCATTTTTCGGTATTAATTTCGCGCTAGATAATTTTGGTACTGGCAGTTCTTCTTTCTTGCATTTGCAACGCTTACCCATTAGCTCCGTGAAACTGGCATCGCGTCTGATGACGGAGCTGCAGCGTAATTCCAGTGATCGTCGCTTGGTGGCCGCTATGATTAATCTCGCGCACAATCTTGGCAAAATTGTTGTTGCAGAAGGCGTCGAAACGGTGGAGCAAAAACGTTGGCTGCAAGAGACTGGCTGCAATCAAATGCAAGGTTTTTATTTCGCTCCACCGCAATCGCTGGAAGATGTTTGCGCTACGCTCGAGCGCTACCAGACCGATGATGCCGAATCTTCATTTATTGACGATCAAGCGTGCGATAGCTCAATGCTTCGCTGATATTTTCGGTATCGGGATGCGATTTGTTTTGCATGTCGGCGAGTGTTCTCGCTACTTTTAATACGCGATGATAAGCGCGGGTTGATAAACCCATTCTATGAATCGCATGTTCAAGTAAAGCTTTGTCCGCGTCTTTTAATTCACAATATTTTTCCAATTCAGGTGCGCTTAACAGATTATTCGCTTTTCCTTGTCGAGCGATTTGGCGTGCACGACTTTCTTCAACGCGAACTCGAATGTCTGTACTACTTTCACCATCACTTTTTCCATGCAATTCACCTTGCTTGAGTGCGCGAACGGGAACGTGCATGTCGATCCTATCTAACATGGGGCCCGAAATTCGATCGCGGTAACGGCGTACTTGATCGAGTGTACAGCGACAGCGATCATCGTTGTTGCCGTAATAGCCGCACGGACACGGATTCATCGCTGCGATCAGCTGAAAACGTGCAGGAAAGGTTGCTTGAGTTTTTGCGCGCGAAATTCTTACTTCGCCACTCTCCAAAGGTTCGCGCAATACCTCCAAGACTTGTCGATGAAATTCGGGAAGCTCGTCGAGGAAAAGTACACCGCAATGCGCGAGCGAAATTTCCCCCGGTTTGGGATTACTTCCTCCACCTACCAATGCAATTGCCGACGCGGTGTGGTGCGGCGCTCGAAAAGGGCGGGTGCGCCATGATTGATGATGACTTTGCGCTGCAACCGAATAGACGGCAGCTACTTCCAACATTTCACGTTCGCTCAAGCGCGGCAAAATTGCAGGAAGTCGGCTAGCGAGCATGGTTTTTCCGGTACCTGGAGGGCCAAAAAATAGGAGGTTGTGTCCACCGCTCGCCGCAATTTCCAATGCGCGTTTGGCTTGGGCTTGGCCTTTTACATCCTGCATGTCGGTGAGGTGTTCTAAATCCAGAGCTTCTACGGGCTGTGCTTGGAACAAGTGTTCACGGTCGTGCAAATGCGCGCAAACCTGCAAAAGACTTTGCGCTCCGAAAACGCGGGAGCTCGTGCTCAGCGCGGCTTCGCTGGCACTTTGATTGGCGATAATTAATTCACGTTTTTGCTCTGCACACGCAAGCGCTGCAGGTAGGGCACCGCTGACAGAGCGTAACTCTCCGGAAAGCGCCAATTCGCCTAAAAATTCGTAGTGTTTTAAGGCGGCAACGGGAATCTGCCCCGAGGCGGCGAGAATGCCTAAAGCAATCGCCAAATCGAATCGGCCGCCTTCTTTTGGTAAGTCAGCGGGGGCTAGATTGACCGTGATCCGGCGCGCGGGAAATTCGAGGTGGCTGTTCAGGATGGCGCTGCGCACACGATCCTTACTTTCTTTTACTGCGGCTTCGGGCAAGCCGACAATCGAAAGACTTGGTAAACCGGCAGAAAGGTGGACTTCAACGGTGACGAGCGGTGCATTAACGCCTAATTTTGCGCGTGTGAAGACAATAGCGAGTGACATGCGTATTCCTTTACAGAGTGAGCGGCTCCTAGCCACTTAGGTTTATTAAATCAGGGGTGAAATATAACCAACTTGATTAGCGAAAGCAAAGTAGCAGCTTATTCAGCCGATTTGTTTAAGCTTTGCTCCATTTCGGCGCAGCGCAACTCCAAGGCTTCCAATTTTTGGCGGGTGCGTTGGAGTACTGCGGTTTGCGCATCAAATTCTTCTCGGGTAACTAGATTCATTTTGGATAAGGCCGCCTGTAAGCCTATTTGTAGTTCTTTTTTTGGGATGAGTCCGCTAATAAAGGGGATCGCATCTTGCAATTCTTGGCTTAAACGCTGGGCTAGTTGGCTAATCATGGGAATTTCCTCGGCGCGGATCGGCGTAGTTTGGTGCAGTTTAACGGCTGATCGGTGTTAGCGTCACTGAGTTTTCAAAGTCCACGATCTGAGCTCTTCATAAAGGCTTGATTCTGATGATTTAGGTGACATCACCTTCGTTCTATTGCGATCCATATCGCATTTATCTTTCGCTAACACCAATTTGGTGCTGTGCGCACGGGGTGATGCATTAAGTTGGTGCGATTTGTTTAAAAAGAGATCATCGAACATAGGCTACAAGCGCTATGGTGTTGTATAGGTTATTGAATTTTAAGGGTAAGTTGCAATTGGCCTGCAATATGCAAAACCGTCTCTGAATATAAAGGCGTATTCCAAACTGAGTCCGACGGGGCTTGATGGTGCGGCTTTTGTGGATTCCATCTTTAAATAAAGTGGTATTTCCGGTGCTTTCTGCCCTATGGGTGCAGGATTTTTTGAGGAGTACAAGAATGAAGTTAGTAACAGCAGTCATTAAGCCGTTCAAGCTCGATGCAGTGCGTGAAGCATTGTCCGAGATTGGGGTCCATGGGATGACAGTAACAGAAGTGAAGGGTTTTGGTCGTCAGAAGGGACATTCTGAACTCTACCGCGGTGCAGAGTATGTGGTGGACTTTTTGCCAAAAACCAAAGTGGAAATTGCTGTATCCAGTGCTGAAGTTGATCGCGTGGTTGAAGCAATTACCAAAGCCGCCAACAGCAGCAAAATTGGCGATGGGAAAATCTTTGTGTCGAGTCTGGAGCAGGTAGTACGTATCCGTACCGGCGAGACTGGCGAAGAAGCACTTTAAAACCAATAACAGATGCAAACCGGGGCAACCCGCTGTATCAGATAATCACTTAGGAGTATTCCCGTGAATAAAATTGTTGAAATGAGCCGTAAGCTCGTCGTGATATTGGGCATTTTCGCCCTCGTATTGGGGGCGGGTAGCGTATTCGCTCAAGATGCAGCATCCGCCAGCAGTACAGCCGCTGAAGTTGCAGCTCCCGCTGCTGAAGCCGCCGCTCCGGCCGCTGACGCTGCTGCAGCTCCGGCTGAAGCCGCTGCGCCTGCCGCTGCTGCACCTGAGTTTAACAAGGGTGACATCGCTTGGATGCTGACCAGTACCTTGTTGGTGTTGTTCATGGTGCTTCCAGGTTTGGCACTTTTCTACGGCGGTATGGTGCGTGCGAAGAACGTATTGTCACTGTCGATGCAAATTTTTGTAACCTTCTGCTTGATTGCGATTCTATGGGCAATCTACGGCTACTCTTTGGCGTTTACTTCCGGCAGCCCTTTTATCGGTGGTTTGGATCGCTTGTTCCTGAAGGGGATGCTGGACGCAGCTGGTAATTTGACGGCCGCGGCTACATTCAGCAAAGGCGTTTACATTCCTGAGTACCTTTACGCTGCATTCCAAATGACTTTTGCCGCTCTAACTCCTTGCTTGATCGTAGGTGCTTTCGCTGAGCGTATGAAGTTCTCCGCAGTGTTGGTGTTCATGGTGTTGTGGTTCACCTTCGCCTACTTGCCTATTGCGCACATGGTTTGGTTCTGGGCGGGTCCAGATGCTTACACCACTAAAGAAGCTGCTGATGCTGCAACTGCCGGTGCTGGTTACTTGTTTGCAATGGGTGCCTTGGACTTTGCGGGTGGTACCGTAGTGCACATCAACGCTGGTATTGCAGGTTTGGTAGGCTGTTTGATGTTAGGCAAGCGTAAAGGTTACGGAACTCAATCTCTTGCTCCGCACAGTGTGCCTTTCACTATGATCGGTGCAGCATTACTGTGGGTAGGTTGGTTCGGCTTTAACGTAGGTTCTAACCTCGAAGCTAACGCATTTGCTGCTCAAGTGTTCATCAACACCTTCCTGGCAACTGCCGCTGCTGTATTGGCATGGGCCTTCGGTGAATGGGCAATTCGTGGTAAACCAACCATGTTAGGCGCTGCTTCTGGTGCTGTTGCCGGTTTGGTTGCCATCACTCCAGCCTGTGGTTGGGTGGGTCCAATGGGTAGTATCGTAATTGGTTTGATCGGTGGTTTCGTCTGTATGCTCGCCGTGTTGAAGCTCAAAGCAATGTTGGGTTACGACGATAGCTTGGATGTGTTCGGTGTACACTGTATCGGCGGTATCCTGGGTGCACTCTTGACTGGTGTGTTCAACAGCCCAGATCTTGGTGGTACAGACGTATTTGACTATGTTGCAGGTACATGGAATGCATCACCAGGTATTGCTTCTCAAGTTTGGATTCAAGCCAAAGCAGTTGCAATCACCGTCATCTGGTCTGGTTTTGTATCTTTTGTCGCCTACAAATTGGTTGATGTAATCATCGGTCTGCGTGTGACAGAAGAAGTTGAGACTGAAGGTTTGGATACTGCTGAGCACGGTGAGCGTGCTTACCACTCATAATCCTTTGAGTTGACTGTATGAAAAAAAGCTCCTTGTGATTTAACCAAGGGGCTTTTTTTAACCCTTCAGGATGTAATTTGCGATTAATAGAGGATTCAAAAAGACGGTACATTATCCCTGTCGTTGCTTAGTGAGGTTAGGGACAGGTGCTTTTCCTAAAGCTAAGGTGTATCTTAGGTTTTTTTGAATTAGTTGAAGAAGACAATTTGGGCGTTCTTTTAACAAAAAGCGCTACACTCATGAGACCATAAACAAAGGAACAAACAATGAAACTAATAACCGCTGTTGTTAAACCTTTTAAATTAGATGATGTCCGCACGGCACTTTCAGAAGTTGGCGTGACTGGCATGACCGTGACAGAGGTAAAAGGCTTCGGGCGTCAGAAAGGCCACACCGAGTTATACCGCGGCGCTGAATATGTTGTAGATTTTCTGCCAAAAGTAAAATTGGAATTGGCGGTAGACGATTCAATGGTTGAGCAAGCCGTAGAAGCTATTAGCAAAGCTGCACATACTGGCAAGATTGGCGACGGTAAAATTTTCATCGCGCCGCTGGAAGAAATTATTCGTATTCGCACGGGTGAAACAGGCCCGGAAGCGATTTAAGATCGCAGACCTAAAACGCGCACTTTGTAGTGCGCTTTTTTTTGCCTGCAATTTACGTGTTGGCGCAAAAGTGTGTGTTTTTGGGGTGGTTCTGTGTAAAAAGCGAGCACCATTAGGTCATTAAAAACAGATTTTTATTTTAATTTTGCTTTTTAGCTTAAGTTTTACAAGAGCGTGATTGCGCTTGGCAATTGGAACAGTAAAATGCGGCGTTCAGCGGGCGACAGAGCTAAGCGTTGCACTGGTTGACCTAAAGAGAAAAAAAGACTAAAAATTGACTGTGGTATCCGTGACGTTTTACAAAGTCTGGACTATATACTAGAGCAAAAGATCAGGATTAAGAGTTGGCACCAAGCTCAAGTCCTTTGGCTGATCTAATCGTGTCGATGTAACTAGTGAAAATGAACATGCAGGTGAAAGTATGAGCGATGATCTCATTAACGAAGAAGACGAAATCGAAGAGCCCATTGAAGATGGTGAAGCCGAAGATACCGATGATGAGCCATTAGACAGTGATGAAGCGAGCTACACCGCAAGTAGTAAAGCGGCCGCGGTAGAAGCGCTTGAAGATTTCAGTATCGCATCACGTCAAAAGATTCGCGATGAATTGGAAGATCAAATTGCAGCCTTTTTAGCGCGTGGTGGCAAGATTAACGAAGTGCCTGCAAATGTCACCGCAGATCCACCAAAAAAGCCAAGCCCTGATTACGGCGGTCGCCCCATTTAAGAACATTTAAAAGAGCAACCGCTCCGCATTTGACCCCGCTTTTCGGGGTCAAATTGTTTTTATTCCCTTATTTTTTTCCGTTGATTGATTTCTCGGCGCAATGCTGGATTTTGCCGGGTAAAACTCTTTAAAATGCCGCGTCTTAAGCGCTTGGGAATTTTTCACCAACTGAGTTCACGTTGGTAAATTTTTTGCAAATAAGTCCAATAATAAGCGCGTTGTCCCTTCGTTCTGAAGGAAGGCTTTTCTCCCGTTCATAGTTGTATCGCAAATGTCTCGCACTCGCGATGACGTGCCCTTGAGATGGAGAGCGGTCAAGTTGCAGCGCTTTATCCACGAAATTTAATTTCCGGAGGTTTGATTTCATCATGCTACTAGGCTTGGTTTTTCTTTATCTGCTGGTCACTATCGCTATAGGTTTGTGGGCTGCGAAGCGCGTAAAAAATACGGCGGACTTCGCTATTGCGGGTCGTCACTTGCCGTTGATTATGGTGGTTACCACTACTTTCGCAACTTGGTTTGGCTCGGAGACGGTGCTGGGGATTCCTGCGCGTTTTGTAGAGTCAGGTTTAAACGGTATTGTTGAAGATCCCTTTGGTGCGGGCACTTGTTTGATTTTGGTGGGATTATTCTTTGCTGCCAAGCTCTACAAAATGACGCTGCTCACCATCAGTGATTATTACCGCGAACGTTACGGCCGCACGGTGGAAATTGTTTGCTCCATCGCCATTATTTTGAGTTACCTCGGCTGGGTATCTGCACAAGTAACTGCCTTGGGCTTGGTATTTAATTTGTTATCAGCGGGCGCAATTAGTGTATCGCTCGGTATGGTAATTGGAACGGTATCTATTCTTGCTTACACTTTATTTGGTGGTATGTGGTCAGTAGCAGTTACCGATTTTGTGCAAATGATTATTTTGGTTGTGGGCTTATCGATCATTGCATTTGTGGCAGCAGATTTGGCAGGCGGTGCGGGCAAAGTGATTGAGCTTGCGCAAAGCAAAGATTTATTCCGCTTCTTGCCAGAACCAAACGCAAGCGATGTTATGTTCTTTGTGGCAGCTGCCATTACCATGATGTTTGGTTCAATTCCGCAACAAGATGTATTCCAGCGTGTGATGTCAGCGAAAGACCAAAAAGCGGCGACTCGCGGACCGATCATCGGTGGTGTTAGTTATATCTTATTTGCGTTTGTCCCTATGTTTTTGGTGACCAGTGCTTTAATTATCATGCCTGAAAAAGCGCAAGAATTAATTTCGGAAGATCCACAAAAAGTTATTCCAACATTGGTATTGGAGCACATGCCGTTTGTAATGCAAGTCGTATTTTTTGGAGCGCTTTTATCTGCTCTCAAGTCAACTGCATCTGCAACTTTGCTCGCGCCTTCGGTGACGTTTGTCGAAAACATTTGGCGACAATTTGTTCCGCGTATTAGCGATAAAGAAGAACTGCTTACTATGCGCATTGCTGTATTACTGTTCAGTGTTGCGGTGTGTACTTACGCAATTGCCTTAGAAGGTACGTCCATTTATGAAATGGTATCCAGCGCTTATCAAGTTACTTTAGTGGCGGCCTTTGTTCCGCTCGTATTTGGTTTGTATTGGAAGCGCGCTACCACCCAAGGTGCCATCTTCTCCATCGCGCTTGGGTTGATTTTCTGGATAGGTGTTATGGTGGCCGGTTATGGCGAAGTATTTCCAGCGCAGTTGGCGGGTTTGGTCGCCGCTTTGGTGGGGATGTTGGTGGGGTCTTTGATGAAGCAAATTATTGTCAATCGCCATGGTCAGCATTACAAATTGGCTGGGCAAGCCTAGATCTCTTGAGAGATATGTCGATCTTAAAACGCCAGGCTGAGTCCTGGCGTTTTTTTTTGAGGCTCATCCAGTTTTTATTTCATCAGCAAGGTGGCTCTGCGGCCTCATTGGTTGCTGATCTCCGCTCTGGTATGATTCGCCACAATTCTGTTGTTAGCGAAGTTTATTATGTCCGCCTCACCCGCCCGCCTGCGCATCGCCACCCGTAAAAGCCTGCTCGCCCTGTGGCAAGCCGAATATGTAAAGGCAGAACTTCTTAAGCATCACCCCGACTTGAGTATTGAATTGGTGCCGCTAACCAGTCGCGGCGACAAAATTTTGGATGTGCCACTCGCCAAAGTGGGTGGTAAGGGCTTGTTTGTGAAGGAGTTGGAGCAGGCGTTATTGGATGGCCAGGCCGACATAGCGGTGCACTCCATGAAAGATGTTCCCATGGAATTCCCCGAAGGTTTGGGCTTGTGTGTGATTTGCCCACGTGAAGACGCGCGCGATGCCTTTGTCTCCAATCGATACAACAACTTTGATGAGCTTCCCACCGGTAGCGTTGTGGGTACCTCAAGTTTGCGCCGCCAGTGCCAACTTTTGGCCGCACGCCCGGATTTAACCGTAAAGTTCCTGCGCGGCAACGTGCAAACCCGTTTACAAAAACTGGATGACGGCGAATACGATGCAATTATCCTCGCCGCTGCGGGGCTGATTCGACTTGAACTGAGCGAGCGGATTCGTTCGTATATTAGCGTGGAATTTTCCCTCCCAGCAGGTGGGCAAGGTGCGGTTGGTATTGAATGCCGTATGGATGACGATGCAACTCAGGAGTTATTGTCCCCCTTACACCATGAATTAACCGCACAACAAGTGATTGCCGAACGCGCTATGAACAGACGTTTGCAGGGCGGCTGTCAGGTGCCCATTGCGTGTTATGCCGTTCACACCGATGAAGGCTTATGGCTGCGTGGGTTAGTCGGCTCACCAGACGGCAAGCAAATGCTCAGCGATGAAATTCGCGGCAAGGCAACCGACGGTGAAGCTATGGGAATTGCATTGGCAGATCGTTTGCTCGCTGCTGGCGCAGACAAAATTCTCGCCGAGGTTTACGCCACGGGCGTCGCCAATTAGCCCCGTGAAATTCTACGGTTTAACGCATGGGTGAATTAACCGGATTACATATCCTTGTCACACGACCTCGCGCTCAAGCTGAACCTTGGGCTGAACGTTTGCGTGCGCAGGGAGCGACCACCAGCATCATTTCTCTTTTGGAAATTGTGCCGGTGAGCGACGAATCGCAAGTGCAAGCCATTAAAAATCGCATTCTGGATTTTGATCTTTATCGCAAAGCCATATTTGTTAGCCAAAATGCGGTGGAACATGGTGTAGATTGGTTGGAAAATTACTGGCCGCAAATTCCTTACGGAATAGAATTTTTTGCTGTGGGGGAAACCACGGCCAAGCAGTTGCAAGAACGTGGATTTAAGGTAACCGATTTGGCGCAGTCGCAAACAGGCGCCATGACGAGTGAAACTTTGCTCCAATCGCCAGCTTTGCAATCTGTTGCGGGCGAAAAGATTTTAATTTTTCGCGGCCTTGGCGGCCGGCCACATATAGGTGAGGTACTGAGCGAGCGCGGTGCTCAGGTAGATTATTGCGAGCTTTACGAGCGCGTTTTACCCAGCGAGTCTGCTGCGGAATTTACTCAGTTACTATCACAAAATATCGCCAATCTAGTAGTGGTAATACATAGCGGAGAAGCGCTGGAAAATTTACAAAAGATTGTTCGCCAGATGACGGTTTCGCCTGAGCAAATCATGCTAAAGATGCATGTGCTGGTGCCAAGCCAACGCATTCTGGAGCTGGCAAAAGCGGCTGGGTTTTCCAAAGTGGCTGCCGCGCAAAATGCAACGGAAGCCAGCATGCTGCAAGGATTACTCGATATAAAACGGGAATATGCGCTGGTTTAACACGCCTCTAATCCCATCTGTAAAAAATGAATAATCGATATTTTTAAACGCACGTTAAAAAAGGTATACAACTGTGAGTGACCTGAATACTTCGGCACCAGCTGATGAAACGCGATCAATTTCAACTCAAGTCAAAATGAAACCTGCGAAATCGCGCATTGGCCAATGGATTATGTTGGTGTTGTTAATGTTGGTAGTGGCTGTTGGTGTGCTCATGTGGTACCAGCATCAAGCTATCAAAAAACTAACTAGCGACATGCGCGAGCAGAACCAGTCTTTTGAATTAAAACGCAAAGCGCTGGAAAGCAAAGTTGCTGAAGATTTGGCAGCTCAAAATAAACAAGTGCAAGGCGATGTCACCGAACTAACCCAGCGTTTGGATAGTACCTCCTCCAAGGTTCTTGCTCTCACCAACATGAGTCATGACGATTGGAAGTTGGCTGAGGTTGATTTCCTGTTGCGCATGGCAAACCAACGCATATTGATGGAGCACGAGGCCACCAATTCATTGGCGCTTGCGCAATCTGCCAATAGCGTTTTGGCAGAAATGCAAAATGCGGATTTGTTTCCTGCGCGCAAAAAACTGAGTGAAGAAATCGAAGCATTAAAACTTGCGAGTAAAGTAGACCGCGAAGGTATTTATTTGCAATTGTTAGCGCTCACGCAACAAATTGAAGCTATTCCCCTTATTGAACCTCTGGTTGAAGAAGATGAAGAAGCGCTTGCTGCTATGGAGCAAGGTGAAGAATCCGCTAACACCAGCATGTTGCAAAGCGTGAAAAATATGGGTAAGCGCGTGTGGCATAAATTAAGTGCTTATGTACGTGTTCGCGACCAAGGTCGTCGTGTGGATGCAATTCTTCCGCCTGAAGATCAAATGTACTTAAAACAAAATTTGCGCTTGATGTTAGAGCAAGCACAAATTGGTTTGTTGCGCGAAGAACAACATGTTTATCAAGCCAGTTTAGACAAAGCTCAGAATTGGATTCGCGATTACTATCCGCTCAACGACCAAGCACAAATCGTATTGAATGATTTGGAGCAGCTTAAGAAAAATAACGTGCAGCAACCGCTGCCAGATTTTTCTGGCGCAGCTGCACTCGTTAAAGAATATTTGCGTCAAAAAGATCGCTTGGCATTTAGCCGTCACGGAGGCAGTCAATGAAAAAACTGATTGTCCTCTTTATTGCTTTAATTTTTTTAGCGCTCTGGGGTTTTGGGGTAATTTTGCCTGATGCGGGCTATGTGCTCGTTATCCTCGGACAAAAAACCGTTGAAACCAGTTTGTGGTTTGCCTGCTTTGCTGTTTTAGCCATTGCGGTAATCTGGTGGTTGGCAACGCGTTTTATTCACGTCAGCTGGTCAATCGCACAACGTCTCACCGACTTTTTTGTGTTTGGCACTACCGAGCGTGCGAGCAAGCGTGCTGCGAGTGGCATGATTGATTTTCTATCTGGCGATTGGGTTCATGCGCGCAAAAAATTATTGCGTACCGCCACCAAAGTAGAATCGCCTTTGGTGAATTACTTGGCGGCTGCGCGCGCCAGTTATGAAATGGGTGATCACGAAGAAGCGGTAAAAATCTTGCAAGAAGCGCAAAAGAAATACACGACTTTCGCTGTGCCTATTGGCGTCGCTCAAGCCAAAATGGAAATTCGTGATGGCCGTTATGAGCAGGCAAAAATTATTTTGCTAGGCCTACAGCAACGTGCTCCCAAAAATCCGCTGGTAATAAATTGCTTGCGTGAATTGTATGAGTTACGCAATGACTGGTTGGCATTGAGCGAACTTGCGCCTCTTGTTAAAAAATACAAGGTATGTTCTGTCGCAGATACCTTTGCAATGGAGTCGCTGATTGCAATCGGCCAATTAAAACAAGCGAGTGATTCAGCGGAGCGCTTAGCTATTTCTGAACGTGTTTATGAATTGCGTAAAGCCTGGGGCAAGGTGCCCAGCTTTTTGCAGCGCAACCCACGTGTCGTTGGCGCTTATGCGCAAGCCTTGATTCACAACTTGCAAGATCACGAAGCTGAAGTTGTATTGCGCAAAACCTTATCGAAAACTTGGGATGATGCTTTGATTGATCTCTACGGCATTCTGCGTGTCGTCGACGTCGCTGGTGCAATTAGCACCGCAGAAAGCTGGCTGAAATACTATCCGCAAAATCCTTATCTCCTACGCGCATTAGGTCGTTTGAATTTACGCAATCAACTCTGGGGTTTGGCGCGCGATTATTTCCAGCGCAGCCTGGTTGTGCAAAAAAATGCCGAAACCTATGCTGAATTGGCGCGCTTGTTAAATAGTTTGGGTGACGTGCAAAAAAGCACTGAGGTTTACCAAGCCGCTTTGCAACTCACTGTTCCTTCGTTGCCGGATTTACCGCAACCGAGCAAGTCTTACTAGTTGGATAAGAGTTACATCCTTGTTGCGTGGGATGTAACTCCGAAGATTGTCCCGCAAATTCCCCCACGCATAGCAATATGTACATTTAGCCAGTAAAATCCCGCTATCTCATTCTTCTCGTGTAAATACCATGGAACTCTCACATCTCCTCCAAGGGCTGAACGATGCCCAGCGCGAAGCGGTTTCGGCGCCCGCGTGTAATCAACTCATTCTTGCGGGAGCGGGTAGTGGGAAGACGCGTGTACTCGTGCATCGCATTGCCTGGTTGATACAAGTGGAGCAGCTGTCGCCTTATTCGATAATGGCGGTGACCTTTACCAACAAAGCGGCGCGTGAAATGCGCGCGCGCTTGGATGAACTCTTCTCCGAAAATCACACCCATGTAAACACCCGCGCCATGTGGGTGGGCACTTTCCATGGTATTGCGCACCGCATCCTAAAAGCCCATTGGCAAGATGCCGGACTACCGCAGAATTTCCAGATTCTGGATAGCGATGATCAGCTGCGCATGATCAAACGCGTGAGCCAAAACCTGAATATTGACGAAGACAAATGGCCGCCGAAGCAAGCGCAGTGGTATATCAATGCGCAGAAGGACGAAGGTTTGCGCCCGCAGCATATTCAGGAAACGGGCGATCCGTTTATTCGCACCATGTTGCAGATTTATCGCGCCTATGAAGCTGACTGTGAGCGCACCGGCACCGTCGATTTTGCCGAGATATTGCTACGCGCCCACGAGCTCTGGTTGAACAAGCCGCATATTCTTGAGCATTACCGCAACCGTTTCCCCTTTATTTTGGTGGACGAATTTCAGGACACCAACAGCGTGCAATACGCCTGGCTGCGTATGCTCGCGGGTAAAGAATCCTGCGTGACAGCGGTGGGTGATGACGACCAATCCATTTACGGCTGGCGCGGCGCAAAGATTGAAAATATCCAGCGTTTTACGACCGATTTCAGCCACACCCAAACCATTCGCCTTGAACAAAATTACCGTTCGACGGGCAATATTTTGATGGCGGCTAACGGCGTTATCGCCAACAACTCCGGGCGCTTGGGTAAGAATTTGTGGACGGAAGATGACAAAGGCGAACCTATTTCGCTTTACGCCGCCTACAACGAGCAAGACGAAGCGCGCTTTATTGTTGAGCGTATTCAGGATTGGGTTCGCAAAGGCAACCCCAATAATTCCTGCGCGATTTTGTATAGATCCAACGCCCAGTCGCGGGTATTGGAAGAGGCGCTTTTGCGAGAAGGCATCGCTTACCGAATCTACGGTGGTCAGCGTTTCTATGATCGCCTCGAAATTAAAAACGCTGTTGCTTACATGCGCCTGATCGCCAACCGCCACGATGATACCGGCTTTGAGCGCGTCATTAACACGCCTACGCGCGGCATTGGCGGTAAAACCGTGGACGACATCCGCGCCTTTGCGCGTGAGCAAGGTTGTTCCTTGTGGCACGCAGCGGAGCAAATGTTAGAAAAACGCGTATTTGCTGCGCGTGCGGGCAACGCAGTCCAAAGCTTTCTGAGTTTGGTGGACAAGTTGGCGCAGGAAGCCAGTGAAATCGATATCCACGGCGATGTGCTCAGCCTCGACCAAATCGCCCAAAAGGTGCTGGACGACACCGGCTTGCTCGTGTTCCACCAAAGTGAAAAAGGCGAAAAAGGTCAGGCGCGTGGCGAAAACTTGCAAGAATTGATAACCGCTTGCCGCGCCTTCGATGCCGACGAAGAAAACGAAGAGCTCAGCGTTCTGCAGCAGTTTTTGGATACAGCCGCGCTCGACGCGGGCGAAACCCAGGCTGACGAGTTTGAAGATGCCGTGCAATTGATGACCTTGCACTCGGCCAAGGGTTTGGAGTTTCCGCTGGTATTTTTGGCGGGTGTGGAAGAAGGTTTGTTCCCGCATAAGATGTCTGCTGATGACCCGGACCGTTTGGAAGAAGAACGTCGCCTCTGCTACGTGGGTATTACTCGCGCTATGCAAAAACTTTACATCTCCTATGCTGAAACCCGTCGCTTATACGGCAGCGAAACATTTAATCAGGTGTCACGTTTTGTGAAAGAAATTCCGTCCGAATCCATTCAAGAAGTCCGTTTAAAAGCGGCGGTAACGCGCCCGGTGTCGTTCAATCGCCCCCTCACTCAAGCCTCTAATCGCCAGCCCATGTACGACACCGGCGAAGGCACCGGCTTCCGTTTAGGTCAGCGCGTAAAACACGCCATTTTTGGTGAAGGTGTGATTTTGCATTTTGAAGGAACTGGTGATAACGCCGTTATCCAAGTGAATTTCAGCGACGTCGGCTCCAAGCGATTGGTGATGCAATACGCCAAATTAGAAGCGCTGTAATGCCACCCTTAAAAACACTCAAAGCCCCGCCAAAGTAGCGGGGCTTTTTTTTGAGATAGTTCACATCCTGAGGTTCAGGTTTAAGTATTGCGGAAGTTCAAACGACGGTTTTGGTGGCTTTAGCTAGCTTGTCTACTCACAACAATATGCCTTGGGACCTAGTGCTATCGCACGGGTAATCACGAGGCAAAGGAGAGACAAATGCAACCTCGTTTTTTATCACCCATTAAGTTGGGCGTGTTTATTGTGTCCGGCACTTTGCTAAGCGCCTGTGGTGGCGGTGCTGGTGGTCCCAACGCTTCATTTTCGCCAGATTCCACAGCGTCCAGTAGCATGGCGGTAATCAGTTCAAGTTCGGCTTTGAGTGTGCAAGCATCAAGCTCGAAGCGTTCCGCATCCTCTATTGATTCAGTGTCTTCCGCTGCGAGTTCTTTGAGCAGCCTCGCCAGTTCGATAGAGACCAGCTCTGCAAGCTCTGTTCAGCAGAGCAGCCAGCAAAGCTCAGCAGTAGTTTTGCAAAGTTCTGTTTCCAGTTTGAGTTCGAATTCTTCCCTAAGCAAAAGCAGTCAAACGAGTTCTTCCCTATCGACGAGTTCCTTAGGCAGCACTTCCTCAAACAGCGCTGTGTCTAGCAGTTCGCCAAGCTCAAGTTCTCAAGCTTCGTCGAGTTCGTCTTCGGTTACGGTCAGTTCAAGCAGCAGCCAATTGAGTTCAAGCTCATCGTCTCTTGCTCTTAGCTCCAGTAGCTCATCGTCATCCAATAGTTCCACCAGTAGCGCCGTCTCAAGTATCTCAGTTTCAAGTACTTCAGTTTCAAGTACTTCAGTTTCAAGTACTTCAGTTTCAAGTAGTTCTGTATCGAGCAGCGCGTTAAGTTCAAGCTCGAGTTCCGTGGTAAGTCCTTACAAATGCTCACCCGCCATTACGACGCCGACCCCGAATACGCAAAAGTTGATTGCTAAAGGCAGCAATTGTGCGAGCTTGGGCTATTCAGAATATGTTCCCGCAAATTACGCCAACCAGTCCAATTGGCCCGTGATTATCTTCCTCAACGGGAATGGTCAGGCTGGAACGGGGAGCGCGACTGATATTCAATTGATTGACGATGATGGCTTGCCCAAACAGGTTGCCCAGGGAACTTGGGACCCGGCCAAACGGTTTGTGGTGCTCGCCCCCCAAATGAACTGGCAAACCCGCACGGCAGCGGATCTGGATAAGTTCATCCAGTTCGCCAAAGCCAACTACAAAATCGACCCCAATCGCATTTACCTCACCGGTATTTCCGGTGGTGGCGGGCCATTTTTTGCGTACTTGGAAGCCTACAGCGGCGGTGATATTGCAGCGGCAGTGCCTATTGATACGCTCTACAGCTTCTCCGGCAGCCCCGCGCCTTGCATGTGGAAGAGCGTCCCTACCTGGTTATTCTTCGGTGAAAATGATGGCACCGCGCAAGTCTTTAGCCATGCCACTGCGCCCTATGACGGCCTGAAAGCTTGCCCCGCGCCTGTAGCCCCCAAGCTTACGGTTTATACCGGTGTGGGACACGATGGTTGGACGCAAACCTATAACTTGTCGGGCATGACGAGCGCAGTGGTTACGGGGCGGGATCGTTACAGCATGAGCGTCTACGATTGGATGCTGCAATACACCAAGTCCGCGGTGGTCGCTTCCAGCAGTTCGAGCTCAAAAAGTTCGTCTTCCGTGAGTTCATCTTCCCTTGTCGTCAGCTCCAGTAGCTCGTCGTCCTCGAGCAGTTCTTCCAGTAGTGTCGTCGTTATCAGCTCGTCTTCCAGTGTTGCATCAAGCGTTTCATCCAGTATCGGCTCAACCAAAATTGACCCCGAGTTTGGCACGCTGACCTTAGTGGATAGCTTTGACCCCGTGTCACCGGGCACCCGCGAAACCCAAATGGAACCCGCAGGCGCTTTTACCACGCCGACAATTTTGGGTCGCCAAGCTTTAATGCTTACACCACAAAACACCGCGGGCAGTATGAAGGCGAGTTACGCGGCATTTTTGGTGGGCAAAAACAAAGGATTGGTGGCAGGCAAAGCCTACGTATTGGAGTTTGATTACCCGGACGATGCAGCACGCCATATGGTGTTTTTAAATCGCGGGGCGGACTTGGTGCGCACAGTCGCGACGGGTAAAGAGCTTGGCGATAACCGCGAACAGTATGCTTATCCCAATCCGGAATCTATGGCTTATCCACTCACCAACCAATGGAAAACCTACAGGTTCTATTTCACTTTGCACGATCGTTTCCAACCTTTAGCGGCGGTGCGCAACGAGGTGGATACCAAACGCCCCTACGGGCCTGCGGATGGTTTTTGGGTGGCGGTGGGTCAATTTAACCCCTATGGCAACCCAACGAACGAAGGTGCGGTTATGGGGCAAGTGCGGCTCTACGCTGTTAACGATACCGCCAGTGCGACGCTTGCGATTAACTATCCACCGGGTAATTTGCCGCACAGGCGCACCTTCTGGCGTGAGGAAATGAACGACAGCACCGCGCTTTGTCAGCGTGGCGATAGCGTGGTGAATACAGATCCTACTTCCGCGACCTACGCCAATGCGGGCGTCTGTAACCCCGCCACGGGTACCAGCCCGGGCACGACCACCAACACTTGGTTGGAATACAAAATGAAGCTCTCCAAGGTGTTGGGTTTCAATGTGTTCACCAAAGATTTGCTGGAGTTTGGTCACAACCAAGGCTTCAACACCAGCAACTATGGTGGCAGCCAGTGGTACTACTCTGCGCGCGTGGCCTTCTGGCCGGAGATGGTTCAGAAAGCGGCGACCTATGGCCTCGAAGTCATGCCTTACTTTGAGTATTACGGCGCTATGGGCGATGGCCAATTCAGTACCACCAGCTGCCCAAGCGAAGATACGGCCGGCAACAGTTTCTGCGCTTCCAACCTTCTGGATTCGGCTTACCAATGCAAAAAGCCTTGGGGGCAAACCCAGGCCAAATGCTTTATGCCGAGTTATGGCTCGCAGAAAAATTGCGAACCCTTAACCCGTGTGGAAAAGCGCTACACACCTTACTCATGGGCTGAAACAGCCTGTGTGGATGTCAGCGATCCTAATGCCTTGGTAGATGTGAAAAAACTCGTGGCTGCCAACGTGTTGGATTTAAAAGACACTGCCAGTTTTGCTGGTGTGTGGTTCCGCACTCGGGTTGGCTCCTGGCCGATCAGCTTCAGCGATGCAACCCGCGCCCGCTACGCAGCCGACCGCAATGTGGTTACACCTACCAAAGCCGATCTGCGCGCAAGCAGCAGTCTGCGTGCAGATTACTACGTGTGGTGGAACGGCAAACGCAAAGCCTATCTCACCGCCATTCGCGATTATCTCCGCGCGGGTAAAGCCGGTAACAATGGTGTGGCCAATGCCGATGTACTTTTCACCAGTTACCACGAAGAAGGCTTGCCGATTCCAGCGCCCAACTATGGCGATACACGCGTGGTGACTGACGATACCAATTCCTGGTCTATCATCAATGGTGATAGCCGTTGGCAGTATCGTTACAGCCCGATCAGCTACCTCACCTGGCTTAGCGACAAGCGCTATGAAACCACCTTATCAGCCATGAACTTGCCGACAGATGCGCAATTTGCCGGCACGGGTTCCTACGACGAAATGGCACACGGTACGCCACCGGCAGACCCGGTGAACTACCAGAATGGCGAAGGTGTGCTTATGACCATGCCTTATGGTCGCCAATACACGGTTGCAGACCCTGCGCTCTTGCAGAAATTTAGCACCCAGAAGGGTATGGCACTGGTGCATCACTTCCCGCTCAACGAAGACGATGGAACTGGCAATTTCACCAACGATAGCGCCAATGGCTCCTTCAAAAATTGGCCAATGAGCGGGCATTTCGGCTATTTTGTTAGCGATGTTGAGCGCAGCACGCCTTACACCATGCTGGCGGAAGTGAAGGGGGTCGCCAACGCTGATCCCTACTGGATTGGCTACCTATCTAGCAACTCATTTAACACAGGAGCACCACAGGATTTGCGACGCTTTAATGCGGCTTACCTCGCGTGGCCTGCTCAGCCGAGTTTGAAGGTTGCTGCAGCCAGCTCAACCAGCGGGGTGATCGTACGCGATATGGTGACGTCCGCCGGTAAGTTTGTCGCGGTGTTTAACACGGATATGACGGCTAAAACTGGCGTACAGATCAATCTTGGCGCTACGCGCATGGGGTCGGTAACGAGCGTGCAAGATCGTGTGACCTTGCAGAATCTGCCTGTCACGGGTGGCAAGATAACTTTGGATTTGCAAGTCGCTGACTTTAAGGTCTTTTATGTTCCTTAGCCCTTAGCCCTTAGCCCTTAGCGCGGTACAAACCGCGCTATCGCCTGTTTGTTTCACTTGCTTTTGTTTCACTCCCTCGTAGCACTACTGCCCGCTTCGGCGGGCTTTTTTATTTGCTGGATGGTTTGCTGTCTGGCTTTATCAGCGTCCAGTGAACAACATCTGGATGAAAGAAACCACATTCGCGGTAGGCGCGGGCGATGGTTCCTTTGGATTCAAGCTGGGAAAGTCCGCTTTCCAAGGCTTGATAGAAGGCTTCTCCATCGGGATGCTTACGGCTAACTGGCCAGTGTCTTGAACCTGAAATAGCGACTTTGATGCCGCGAATCGGGTAGAGGACTACATCTCCCACGGTAATCGTCATGTGGTCGGTGGTTTGGAAGGGGGCGAGAGTGATATCAGCGCGGTCAGCACCGAGCATGCGGGTTATGTTCACCCAGTTGGGTGAGTAGGTAATGTTGTTAAAACCCAGATTCTGCAGGGTGTCTACATCACTCTTCCACTGGGAGTTGGTGACCACCTTCAGGCTTTTGATTTGTGCGATGGAAAGCCGATTAAAGCGCTCAATGTTTTTTTGCGGCGTGTAAATTCCCACGATAAATTCGCCATCCTTCACTAAAGGTTGGCTGATATGTAGGTTTGCGCGCAGCAGATCTATGTCGTTTTTCCACATTAGTGCACCGGAACTGACAAACCGGCCATCGGCAACGCCGCGCAATAAGCGTAAATAGCTTGGCTCAACCCGTAATTCAATGGGTTTGTGGAATCCCCCCAAATGAAGGGCTTGCATCAAAAGAGTGAGTTCAACGATATCGCGACGGGCACCGTCAGTGTCAAAGGTTTGAACGTCCAGTGGATTGCGGCCGTTTAGAAATCGGCGGTAGTCGGCGGGAATATCTTCGTTAACGGCAATGAGTACGGGCTCCTCAGCAAATGCTGCCGAGAACCCAAATAGGAGGCTAAAGAAAAGTGTAAGACCTGAAAGAAGTCGGAGCATAGCTTCGGATTTTTATTAGAGGTATTCACCGATCATGTGGCAAATACCCCTGTGCGTCCAGCGGGTTAACCAAAATTAGCGTTTAAAATAACTATTCTGAGAGCCAAGAGGCATTAATTGATGTGATGATCCATGTCTCTGGCCGGTTGCACGCAGGGGCTAGCGCCCACTTCACGGGCAGGAACACCCGCCACAGTCGTACGTGGGGCCACGTCTTTTAAGACGACGCTACCTGCGCCGATTTTTGCGCATTCGCCAATTTCAATATTGCCTAATACCTTGGCTCCGGCACTAATCAGCACGCCGCTGCGCACTTTAGGATGGCGATCGCCATGCTCCTTGCCCGTTCCGCCCAAGGTGACGGATTGCATAATGGAGACGTTATCTTCCACCACCGCGGTTTCACCAATCACAATGCCTGTGGCGTGGTCGAACATAATGCCCTTACCGATTTTGGCGGCCGGATGGATGTCTACCGCAAATACGCTGGAAATACGGTTTTGCAAAAACAGGGCGAGCGAGTTCCGGTCTTGCGTCCACAACCAGTGGGCAATGCGGTACGACTGAAGCGCATGAAAGCCTTTAAAAAACAGGAAAGGCGTGACCAGTGAGCAGCAGGCGGAATCGCGCTCGCTTACGGCCATTAAATCCGCGCGCACGGCAAGGCTGATCCCCGGGTCCGCAGCGAGTGCTTGTTCAATCACTTCGCGCACCAGCATGGCGGGTAGTGCTGGGGTATCCAGCTTATTGGCGAGGTGGAAACTCAGGGCAGCTTCCAAGGTATCGTGATTCAGAATGGTGGCGTACAAAAAACTCGCCAACACAGGCTCCTGCTCGGCTTGCTTGCGCGTTTGGCTGCGAATGGATTCCCACAGGGTGTCCAGTGGAAGCGCGGGTGCAGTGGCGTTCATGGGGGTGACCTCGGCGGATCAATGACCGAAAGATAAGAAGATTATTGGGCTTGGCTAATGCGCTGGCAAGTGTTGAGTGTCACCGGGTTAATCCCGGTTACCTTTCTGAAACAACCGTTGCTTGTCACGTGCCCAATCCCGTTCTTTTTCGGTTTCGCGTTTATCGTGTTCTTGCTTACCTTTGGCGAGGGCAATTTCGCACTTCACCAGGTAGTCCTTCCAGTACATAGCGGTGGCCACAACGGTGTAACCTTTTTGTTGCGACGCTTCTTGCAGCTTGGTGATTTCGCGCCGGTTGAGCAGCAACTTACGGGTGCGCATAGGGTCTACCACGTGGTGGGTAGATACGCTTTTAATGGGTTGGATTTGTGTGCCCAAAAGCCAAGCTTCGTCATTTTTGAAGAATACATAGCTATCGGTTAGCTGTAATTTACCGGCACGAATACTTTTGACTTCCCAGCCCAGCAAAGCCACGCCCGCCTCATAGCGGTCGCTTAGGTGAAATTCAAATTTGGCTTTTTTGTTCAGGGCAATCGTGGTGCCGCTGTTTTTTTGCGAATTCTTTTTAGCCATAAGGTCGGTGAGACTCCTATTAACAGGCGCTCTACGTTCAAAGGGTGAGCGCCTCGCCTATGCGTAGCAATCGCCTTGCTCATGAGTTGAGTCAAGGTCTGCGCTGGGCAGGGGGCGCATTATACGCAGACTTGCGCGGAAATTTCGCGCCCTTGACCTATAAGTCTCTGGGGGCGTGAACTGGGCGCACTTATGTTGTGCCCATATTCCCGTTACAATCCCAGCCCTGAGGTTTCCATTTGGAGTTTTGTGCGTGAAGCGACTTAAACAACATGCGATATGGGGGCGCGGCAGCTTTATTCTAGCGGCGACCGGTTCAGCAGTTGGCTTGGGCAATATCTGGAAGTTTCCTTACATCGCCGGCGAAAACGGCGGTGCAGCCTTCGTGCTTTTATACCTTGTCTGCGTTTTGCTGGTAGGCATTCCTATTATGATGGCCGAGATCATGCTCGGCCGTAAGGGTCGTTCAAACCCTATCACTGCAGTCGACAATATCAGCCGCGATGCCGGCGCTATGCGCTCTTGGTCAATTATCGGTTGGATGGGTGTGGTCGCGGGTTTTGTGATTTTGTCCTATTACTCGGTTATTGCGGGTTGGACGCTCGATTATCTTGTCTCTGCCCTGCAAGGCAAATTCGCCGGTTTAAATGGCGATTCTTCCAACGAATTATTCAATGGCCTCTTGGCAGATAAAAGCCGTTTGGTGCAATGGCACACCGCTTTTATCGCCATCACAGCCTTAGTATTAATGTTCGGCGTAACCAAGGGTTTGGAAAATGCCGTACGTTTTATGATGCCCTGCCTCTTTTTGTTGCTGTTAATTCTGCTCGGCTATGCCTACACCACCGGCGAGATGGTCACTAGCGCGCGCTTTATGTTCAGCTTTAACCCAGCGGATTTATCCTGGAATTCGGCGCTTATTGCGTTGGGGCATGCGTTCTTTACCTTGAGTATCGGCATGGGTGCGATCATGGCGTACGGTGCCTATATGCCCAGCACGGCGGCTATTGGGAAAACAGTTATCACAGTAGCGATTTTGGATGTCATGGTCGGCTTGCTCACCGGTGTGGCGATTTTTGCGTTCGTCTTCGCAACCCCCGGCATTCAACCCAGCGGTGGCCCCGGTTTAATGTTTGTAACCTTGCCCGTTGCTTTCGGCGCTATGCCGATGGGTACAGTGGTTGGTATCGCTTTCTTTGGTATGGTGGTGCTGGCGGCGTGGAGTTCGACTATGTCGCTGCTGGAACCGGCGGTGGCGTACTTCCACGAGCGTTTTGGCTTCCATCGCATTAGCGCCAGTTTGTTGGTAGCGGGTGCAGCCTGGTTGCTGGGCTTGGGGTCGGTCTTGTCTTTCAATGAATGGTCTGAGCAACAACTGCTGTGGGGAATGAATTTCTATTCCTGTTTAGATTTCTTCACCACCAATTTGCTCTTGCCGATTGGCGGCTTCCTCACCGCGATTTTCGTGGGCTGGAAAATGAAGCGCGAGGTCATTGCCCATGAAATGCAGCAAGATCACCCGCGCTTGTTAGCCATTTGGCGCTGGGTGTTGCGTTACGTATCGCCCATTGCGGTGCTTGCCATCATCATCAATTTGTTTTTCCCCATTGCGACACGGGTCGCGGAGTAGGGTCTGTGTCGCATATTGTTAATCGCTCCGCGCTGGTGAATTACTCCGCGCAGCAAATGTTTGATCTCGTCAACGATATTGAAGCCTACCCGCAATACATGGACGGTTGCGTAGGTGCAAAAATCCTCAAACGCGAAGGCGATTGGTTAGAGGCTCGTTTAGATTTGAGCCGTGCCGGAGTTCACCAAAGCTTTATTACCCGCAACCAGCTACAGCCGCCGCTTCGCATGAGCATGAGCTTGGTGGATGGGCCATTTAAACGTTTGAATGGCGCTTGGACGTTCACGCCGCTGGGCGACAATGCTTGCAAGGTCAGCTTTGAGCTTGAGTTTGAAATGCAAAATCGCTTGATTGGTTTGGCGGTTGGCAAATTGTTCGAGACGGTTGCCAATAACCAAGTTGACGCACTTTGCGGACGTGCCCGTCAGGTCTATGCCTAACCATATCCACTGAGAAAACGACCGTGGCTGATTTCGATTTAATCCGGGTAGAAGTGGCTTACGCCTTACCGCATCAGCAAAAAATCATCGCCCTCTTGGTGGAACCTGGTACTACCGCAGCGCAGGCTGCGGAGCGCTCTGGCATTACCCGCTACTTCCCCGATCTTGATCTCGCCAACGCCAAAATGGGCATCTTCGGTCAAGCTTTGGGAACCAAAGGCTTGGAGTCGGCAGATCGCCATGTGCTGCATGAAGGTGACCGCGTGGAAATTTATCGTCCCTTGAGCGCTGACCCTAAAGAAGTTAGGCGCAAGCGCGCTGAAAAAAGCGCTACCAACAAGGTATAGCCCCCGTTTGCGATTCTCCTGTCAATAAGGCCGCCCTAAAGACTCGCAGCCAGTATTTTCTGGCCTTAGTCGTGGCCAAATCCATGCCCGTCTAAAAATCTGCACTACACTGAATAGAGAACCCCAACGACCTTATGGGCGCTGGCTTTTTGTATGCATGAGATTATCGATGGAACTACAGAATAAGGCATTTTATAGCTGGTTGCCCTGGGTGATTTCCGTGGTGGTCTCGGTTCTGTTTGCATTGCTGCTCAAGAATGAGCTGACGCATCAGGAAGAAGATTGGCACAACCATCTGCGTATACAGCAAGCTGGTGCCGAGTCGGCGCTAAATGTTTCGCAACAGCACTTTCTTCAACAAGCAAGCGGCTATGCACAGCTCATATCGCACGACAAAGATCTGCTCGCTCAGGTGCGGCGCGCTGCAGAAATATACGCGGCGGAATCCCACAACGACAACGCGGAAAAAGTCGCAAAAGCACGTTTGCAACTGCAGCAGGTGCTTGATCATTATTGGAAAGACATAACCCCTCTGGGGGTACGCGAGCTCAATATACATTTCGCCAGTCAGGCCACGGTTTTTCTGCGTATGAATAACCCAGACCGCTTTGGCGATAGCCAGACACAAATTAGCCCATTGCTCGCTCAAGCGTTGAAAATGGGCGTTGCTACCAGCGGTATGGAACTCGGGCATTACGGTGCAAATTACCGTGCGTTCTCGCCAGTGACGGCGTCTGATGCATCCAGCGAGGTGATTGCAGCCGTTGAGATTGGTATGGGGTTAACTCCCAAACAAGGCATGCGTAATAACCAAGGTCAGGCGGTGCTGATTAGTTCGACTGTTGCAAACCAATTTCTCTGGGATTCAGCCCAACGACAAACTATTGCAAACTCCAAGAACCGCATTAGCCCTTGGTATGTGGAGTCGAGCAGTCACCCGCTGGTGAAAGCCTGGCAGCAAAGCGGTGTTTTCGATGATGTGACTAAACGAACTCCAACGCCTCGAATCATCCAGGAAGATGCCAAAACCTACATGTTCAGTGTTTTGCCTGTTGAGGGTTTTGCTTTACCCCAATCACTTGCGACAACACCTCAAATATTGCTTTTGGCTTGGAGCGATATCACCCAAGAACAAAAAGCCTTTGACCATAGTTTTAGAAACACACTAAAAAAATACCTCTCGGGTTGGTTATTTACTGTGGTGGTACTTTGGATTTTGTTTCGGTTCAATCGCAAGTACGTTGTGCAACTCTTGCGCGAGCACAGCAAACAATTGCAAAAAGAACGCGACCTGAGCGATCAGGCTCGGCATCGTCTAACGCTCGCGCTGGTTAGCAGCGAATCAGGTTTTTGGGAATGGAATATAGCAACCAATCGTGTGACATTTTCGAAAGAATGGCGTGAGCTGTGTGGGTTGCCAATGGTTGCGAATGCGGCGAGCGACGGCAGTGCTGACGTGGAAGAATGGTTGATGCGCGTTCACCCGAGCGATAAGCGCACTAGCTACTCAGAAATGATTCGCCATGTAAAAGGCGAAACCCCCATGTTTGAAAACGAATATCGGCTACGTGTGGCCGATGGTAGTTATAAATGGATTTTTACGCGCGGCAAAGTGGTGGAGTGGGCACCCGATGGAAAAGCTACCTTGATGCTTGGCGTCTACACCGATATCACCCAGCGTAAGGGTAACGAAATTATCGTTGCGCGCCAGCAGGCGGCGCTGCGCGCACTTAATGAAATTGCTTCGCTACCCGCCCCCAATGTTGAAGCACAATTGCGCAGCGCGCTCGAAGTTGCGGCGCGTTGTTTAGGTTTACCTCACGGTACTTTGGCGGAAGTTCATGGGCACCAATACCAAATAAAAATTGAATTGGGAAAACAGCGTGATCATGCGGAAATCACGCCGCTTTCTAATTATTATTGTGAGCTCGCGTTAAACAAAAAAGATATTTTTTGTTGTGATCAACTATCAAAAAGCGAATATATCGACAGCTACGCCTATAACACCCAAAAAATAGAAAGTTACATTGGTGTGCCCGTATGGACTCACGGAAGAATTTACGGCGTAGTAAGTTTTGATTCCGAACGCAGCCGCCACCAAGACTATGATGATCTTGATCACGACTTCATGAATCTTTTTTCGCGCTGGGTTGGCGTTACTCTTGAGCGCTGGCAATACCAATCCGAACAGACATCGCTCATCAAACGCTTTGAAAAATTATGCAATCAACTGCCAGGTTTCCTCTATCAATTCCAGTTGAATGTTGATGGCACCAGCTTATTCCCGTTCGCTAGCTCAGGCATTACAGAAATTTACGGTGTGACACCGGAAGACGTGGCGAGTGACGCAACGGCGATATTTTCCACCATTCATCAGCACGATCTGGGTTGGGTGGGTGAAAGTATTTCAACGTCTGCGGCGACTCTTAAAGATTGGACTGCAACTTACAGAGTTATGCATCCGCGACGTGGCGAAATTTGGGTGCGTGGTGAAGCGCGGCCTGAGCGATTGAAAAGCGGCGCAACATTATGGAATGGATACATCCAGGAAGTGACCGAAGAAAAACTTGCTGCGATTAAGCTGCAGGATATTAACGCCCTCCGCGAAGCCATTTTTAATGCTGCCAGTGTTGCGATTATTTCTACGGATCCAAACGGCATTATCAAAACATTTAATCAGGGCGCAGAAGATCTTTTAGGTTATTCTGCCGCAGAAGTGATAGACAAAATGACGCCCGCGCCCTTTCACCTTCCGGAGGAAGTCGGCGCGCGCGCGCGATCACTAACGCAAGAGTTCGGTGTAGAAATACAGCCAGGGTTTGATGTCTTTGTCGCGAAATCGCGTGAAGGCAGTGATGATGAACATGAATGGACGTACGTTCGAAAAAATGGTTCGCATGTTCCCGTCCTATTGTCTGTTAGTACGCTGCGCAGTGCAGACGGTGACATTACCGGTTTTCTTGGGCTCGCGCGCGACATCAGCGAACTCAAACGCATTGATCGGATGAAAAACGAATTCATATCAACGGTAAGTCATGAGCTGCGCACCCCGCTTACGGCTATTAGTGGTGCCTTGGGTATTATTGTCAACGGGGCTGCGGGTGCAATTCCCGATACCGCCGTTAAGATGCTCAACATCGCTCACAAAAATAGTTTGCGCTTGATCCATTTGGTAAACGATTTGCTGGATATGGAAAAGCTAACGGCAGGAAAAATGCACTTTGATACCAAAGCGCAACCACTCGAACCCATAGTCGCCCAATCACTCGAAGATAACGCAGCCTACGCCGCGCAATACAATGTGAAGTTTAAACTCGACAGTCGCATTCGTCCCGATATTCGAGTGAATGTCGATGCTCAACGCTTACTGCAGGTGCTTGCTAATTTTATTTCAAACGCAGCTAAATTTTCACCGCCAGATGAAACCGTAGAATTGCGAATTGAATATGTTTTTAACACGGTTCGCGTGTCGGTAATTGATAATGGTCCCGGCATTCCCGAAGAATTCCGCAGCAGAATTTTTCAGAAATTTTCGCAGGCAGATTCGTCCGATACTCGTCAAAAAGGTGGAACGGGTTTGGGTTTGGCGATTTGCAAAGAAATCATTGAGCGTATGGGCGGCAAAATAGGTTTTATGTCAGATGGGGTAAAAGGTTCGCAATTTTATTTTGATTTGCCCACAGAAGAATATGTATCCACCCAGCCAACCCAAGCAGCGCGTTCGCCAACTGGAGAACGCTTGCTGGTAGTTGAGGATGACCCCGAGGTCGCGGAATTATTTGCGACTATGCTCCGCAATCAAAATTATCGTGTCGATATAGCATACTCCGGGCAATCGGCAATGGAACGCTTGGCGTTATATACCTATCACGCCTTAACAATGGATCTGGAGCTACCCGATATAAATGGAATAGAGCTTATTAAACAATTGCGTAGCGATGCGGCCACAAAAGATATTCCGATAATTGTTCTCTCCGCTAACCTGGATTCAGAACGCATGGCACACAGAAATTTAAACACCTTCGTCGGTGTGCAGTGGCTGCAGAAGCCCCAGTCCGCAGCCGCCATCATCGCCGCTGTGAAAACAGCCATTAATCAGTGAGAGCCGGACAATGAAAGCGCAATTACCCGGCAATGAAGCCCTTCGTTTAAAAGCACTCCAAAATTTAGCAATTTTGGATTCCCCGCGCGAGCAGAGTTTTGATGATATTGCTCTGGCCGCCATGCATGTTTGCAAGGTGCCTGTTGCAGTTGTTTCCCTGGTTGATAAAGACCGCCAGTGGTTCAAAAGTTGTCTGGGGTTAGATGCGGAAGAAACGCCTCGAGATGTGGCTTTTTGTGCGCACGCTATATTAACGCCCGACGATGTTTTGGTTGTGGAAGATGCAACAAAAGATCAGCGTTTTTTCGATAACGATTTGGTAACGGGGCCGCCCTATATACGCTTTTACGCAGGTGCGCCGCTTGTTACGAGCGAAGGATTTGCACTGGGTACTTTGTGTGTCATTGATTATGTACCTCGCCAGTTAAGTCAACCTCAGCGCGATGTGCTCTTGGCCTTGGCGCGCCAAGTGGTGCAATTATTGCGCCTGCGCTCAGCCCATGATCTTATTGTGGAAAAAGAAAAGTTGGTAAGCAGCTTGTTAAAAAATTTTCCCGGCGCTGCTTACCGTTGTCTTGCAGATAAAGAGCGCACATTGCAGTTTTTAAGTGAACAGGTGGAGCAATTGACTGGCTATGGTGTCAGCGCATTTATGCATTCGCCGCGCAAGAGAATCGTCGATCTTATGCATCAGAGCGATGTGATGCGTCTGGATGAAATATCGAAAGAGGCGCTAACCAATAAAACCGCCTTTGAACTCGAATATGCGCTTCAACGTGCAGATGGTACCTGGCGTTATGTACACGAAATAGGTCGCGGCGTTTATAACGAGAAAGGCGAGCTGGAATTTATTGATGGCTTTATTTCGGATATTCAAGCACGAATCAATGGCGAATATGAAAAGCGCGCCATGGCGAACAAACTCGCGCAATTTTTTGAATCGGCCTCAATCGGCATTTTGCAGGTAGGCGACGATGGAAAAATTCTAGCGGCCAACCCCGAAATATCGCGTATGTTGGGTTACAAACCATCTGAATTAAAATCCATGCACTTTTTGGATATTACCCCCGAGCAGGATTGGTGGAAGAGTAACCAGAGTGTTGAGCAAATTAAAGCAACCGGGCGCTTTGGCCCGTTTGAAAAAAATTACCTCCATAAGAACGGTGCCATAGTTCCGGTAGAAATCAGCGGATTCCTTATTAATATCCACGAAGGTCACGGTCAGGCTTGGTGGACGCTCGTTAAAGATATTCGGGAACAAAAACGTATAGACCGTTTGAAAAGTGAATTTATTTCCACTGTGAGTCACGAGTTGCGAACTCCGCTAACCTCCATATCGGGCGCATTGGGTTTGATATCGAGCAGTGTTTTGGGCGAATTGCCGCAAAAAGTCAAAAGCATGTTGGATATTGCTTACCGAAACAGCCAGCGTTTGAGTTTTTTGATTAATGACTTGCTTGACATGGAAAAATTAATTGCTGGAAAAATGTCATTTGACATTGCCGAACATGCTGTAGCAAAGCTGGTACAACAAGCGGTAACCGAAAACAGTTCTTACGCCGATAAATATCAGGTTAGTTTTGCATTGGATGATCGCGCACCCGATGTACGGATATCGGTAGATGCATTCCGCTTTCAGCAGGTATTGAATAATTTTTTAAGCAACGCCGCCAAATATTCTCCACCGCATTCGCAAGTGGATGTTGTTATCGAGAATATTCACGCTAATGTTCGTGTCACTGTTCGGGATAAGGGGCCTGGAATTCCGGAGGAATTTAAATCCCATATTTTTCAAAAATTCTCGCAGGCTGATTCGTCAGATACGCGCGAAAAAGGTGGTACGGGCTTAGGTTTGGCAATCAGTAAAGAACTCGTGGAACGCATGAACGGCAACATTGGTTTTGAAAGCGAAGCGGGGCGCGGTGCGGCGTTCTTTGCAGAATTCGCGCGCATAGATATAGATAAAGATTCAACGGGTGTCGTCTGCCAATGACGAAATAGATATTTAATAGCAAACAGATTTTTAATAGATAGAAAGGACACAAGTATGACTAGAAACCTCGATAAAATTTTGTACGTAGAGGATGACCCTGATATTCAGGCGATTGCGGTAATGGTGCTTGATGCAATTAGCGGATTTACGCTGCTCGCATGCTCGTCAGGAGCTGAGGCGGTGAGTAAAGCAGTTGCCTTTAATCCGGATTTGATTTTGCTCGATGTAATGATGCCCGGCATGGATGGCCCGGAAACCTTGCAAGCCCTGCGCAAGCTGCCGGAGTTCACGCACACTCCTGTTGTTTTTATGACAGCCAAAGTGCAGCCGCAAGAAGTTCAGGATTACCTTGCATTAGGCGCCGTAGGTGTAATTGCAAAGCCCTTTGATCCCATGACCTTGGCAGATCAGTTGCGCGAGATATGGGCTCGCATTCAAACAAATACCTAAGCTGAAAGTGCTTTGCTGTATTGGCTAACTATTAAAGGCCTGGCTCATGGATAAATGGTTTCAAAGTAAAAGTAGCGAACTGCTTACTGGCCTTTTGCTGTCTTTTTTGCTTGCGATCACATTCATTATTGCTTTGGCTATGCAGGGGCAGTCTTCGCGCTACGTACAATTAGCTTTTGATTCACAAGTCGAGCAATTGGTACAAAGCATTGAGCTGCGTATGCGCGATCATGAGCAGCTTTTATTGGGTGCTAAAGGTTTGTTTGATGCGAGCGATTCCGTTAGCCGAGAGGAATTTAACCGTTACTTAGCTCCGCTTGATTTAAAAAGAAATTATCCAGGCATTCAAATTGTTGGTTATACGCAGTGGATAAAACCGCAAGAGCTTGATCAGTTTACTCAGATGGTTCGCGCACAGGGTTTTCCGCAATTTAATGTTCGCCCCGCTGGTGAGCGCGATTATTACTCCGCAATTATCTACATGGAACCTTTCGCTGATCGAAATATGGCGGCGTTTGGTTTTGACATGTTTTCGGAATCTGTAAGGCGTCAGGCAATGAGTGCTGCGGTTATTGATAACCACACACGCTTGTCTGGCAAAGTGGTTCTTGTGCAAGAGAAGGCGGGCAACACCTATCCGGGAGCGTTGCTCTATTTGCCCGTATTCAAAAAGAATTTGCCCTTGGACACTGAAGCCCGGCGCTGGAGCGCGCTGCAAGGATTTGTGTACATAGGTTTTCGTATAGAAGATCTGATGAAAGGTATATTGCAACAAAATCGTTTGGATATGCGGTTCCGACTCTATGCGGGCAGTGTTAGTGCGGACCAACGCCTCTATGACTCCACACCAAGTGTAGAGCCTCGATTCACGCCGGCTTATAAAAATAGTCGACACATGGATTTATACGGTCAATCCTGGCTTTTGGAGAGCGTCAGCGACAAAGCATTTGAAACTGCGCGCACGTCCAATAGAGCCTTGATTGCGCTCTGCTTTGGTGTGGTAGTGAGCGTTTTGTTGTGTGCCATTTTTTACGTCATCGTAAACCAGCGTCAGCGTGCACTAGCCTTGGCGAGTGCTATTACCGCTGATATGCGCGTAAAAAATGTTGAGTTGAAACATAGTCAGGAACGTTTTGAACTTGCGTTGGAATCCTCTGCCATGGGTATTTGGAGTTTGCAATTTGCAGACAATGCCCTGCAATGGGATTCCTACATGTATGTTTTATTTGGTTTGTCTGGTGATAACACCAAGCTCACCTACGATCGCTTTTTTATGTGTGTTCACAGCGATGATCGCCAACGTGTATTTGAAGAAATTGCGCAGGCCATTGAAGGTAAAAAGGGCTACGACACCGAGTATCGTGTGGTTTGGCCGGATCACAGCATTCATTACGTGGCCTCGCGTGCAAAAATTATTTACGAGGCGAATGAAGCTGTCTCAATGATTGGTACCTGTTGGGATATTAGCGAGCGCAAACGCTTGGACAAAGTTAAAACTGAATTTGTATCCACAGTTAGCCATGAGTTGCGCACACCTTTAACGGCAATAACCGGTGCCTTGGGGCTGGCTGTGAGCGGTGCATTGTGCGTTTTACCTGACAACGCAAAACAGGTGTTGGATATCGCCTATAAAAATGCGCAGCGTTTAAAGTTATTGATTAACGATTTGCTGGATATGGATAAGTTGCTCGCTGGAAAACTCGAATTCCATTGCGAAGTTCAACTGATCATGCCGTTGATTGAGCGTGCGGTCACGGAGAACCGTGCTTACGCAGATCAAATGCAGGTTCGCTTTGTTATTGTGCCGACAGAATCTGATCCTCGTATCAATGTTGAAGATATTCGATTTTTACAAGTCATGGCCAATTTTTTATCCAACGCAGCAAAATTTTCTAAACCCGATTCTGATGTCTTGGTTAAGCTGGAGGTTATTGACCAATACGCGCGCGTGTCGGTAGTTGATACCGGCGTGGGTATGGATGATGAAAGTAAGAGCCATATGTTTGAAAAATTCTATCAGGCGGATTCGTCGGACACGCGTAAAAAAGGTGGCACAGGTTTGGGGTTGGCGATCACAAAAGAAATTGTGGAACGTATGAATGGCCGAATTGGTTTTTCGTCAGTCTTGGGTGAAGGAAGCACGTTTTACGCAGAATTTCCGATTGTGAATTGATCTAGCACTTATCACAATTTTTATTAAGTATTTAGGCCATCCACAATTCATCGAGATTGCGAAAACCCCAATCCTCGGGTGATTCGCGGCCAATAATTTTATCTTTACCAATCAGCATCGACAGATCCAGCGTTTCTTGCAGAATGGGTGTTTTCAATTTTGCGGAAAAAAATACTTTTACTTTAGGTGTGAGCAGCGAAGTCTCGCTCTGTTCGGTTACTACACCCAAGCGCCCACTCTCCAGTCGAACGAGTGAACCAGTCGGATAAATGCCTACTGTTTTAACAAATGCTTGGAAAACAGCCTCATCAAAATGACCTTTGCTCCACTCAGCCATTTTGCGAATAGATTCGGCGGGCGACCATCCTTTTTTGTAAGGACGATTCGATGTAATGGCATCATAGACATCGCACACGGCACCCATTTTGGCGAATAGACTAATAGTGTCTCCAGTGAGTCTGTGCGGGTAACCGCTACCATCCACTTTTTCGTGGTGATGTAAAACCACGTCCAACACCATTGGGCTTACCAGTGGATTGTCCATCAAAATATTTGCACCTATCTCCGGGTGAGATTTAATGGTGTTGAATTCTTCATCGGTCAACTTACCGGGTTTGTTTAAGATTTTGTTCGGAATTCCGATCTTGCCTAAATCGTGTAACAAACCGGCCAGCCCCGATTCGCGCACTAAATCTTCATCCAAATTTAATTGGCGAGCGAGTGCAATCATAAGTGCACATACGGCGACAGAATGCATGTAGGTATATTCATCGGCATTTTTTAATCGTGCAAGGCTGATGAGTGCGTGAGGTTGGCGTAGCACTGAATCTGATATTTCTTCTACAAGTTCTTTTGCTTGGGCCACTTCGACCGCTTTGCCCATGCGCGCATCATTGAACATGGAAATAACAGCGGCTTTTGATTTACTGCAAACCTTTTGGGCAAGGCGCACCTCCTCGTCCATGGTGGTTTTTTCGGTGCGCTTGGCGCGCATGGCCTCGCGCAACATTTGCTCGGTTTCGCGCTCAATATCAGACAGGGTTTTGCCCGGAACAATTTCGTCAGTGTCCAAGCCCTTGGTAGTGTTGATCCAAACTTCTTTAATACCGCTTTTTAACAAGCTGTTTAAATCTTCTTTGTCTTCCAACAAGAATTTGGTCTTGAAGAAGGGGTGTTCCATCCAAGAGCCGCAGAGTTCAGTAATGAACATTCCCATGCGGACATCTTTGACGGCAATACGTTTGAGCATTGAAACGGGCCTCGGGCACTCAGCAACTGATCAGATAATGGTTCGTTAGCTAAAAAATGAAATCTTATGGTGCAAGTATAGGTGAGCTTTGACGAGTCCTTAGAATATTTACCGATGTTTTCAGCGCCTGTTATCAAAACATGGGGTGTTGCTCGAACTGACGCGCATAAGCAAGAGCTTCATGCAGTGGCATGGGTTTGGCAAAATAAAACCCCTGTGCATCGCTGCAGCCGCAGTTGCGCAGAATTTCTGCTTCCACTTGGGATTCGATACCCTCTGCCGTAGTTTCCAGCATAAGTGCATCGGCAAGCTGAACAATGGCATTAATGATTGCCAGCGAGCCTGTATCTTTGGTCAGGGAGCTCACAAAGGAGCGGTCAATTTTAAGCTTGTTGAGAGGGAAGCTTCGCAGATAGGCGAGCGATGAGTAGCCCGTGCCGAAATCATCCAACGCAATTCGCACCCCCAATTTTCGTAGCGCGGCAAGTATATCTTGCGCGGCGAAATTGTCGTGAATGAGCAAAGACTCGGTGATTTCCAGTTCCAATCGTTCGGGTGCGAGTCGACTAATTCGCAATGCCCACCGAACTATGTCGACAATATTACTTTCGCGAAATTGCACAGCTGACAAGTTAACGGAAACGCGCCAGTTGTTGGGCCATTTAGCAGCGTATTTACAGGATTCCACGAGCACCCAAATACCTATGGGAATAATCAGATTGGATTCTTCTGCGAGTGGAATGAATTGTGCCGGTGAAATGAGCCCAAGCTCTGGGTGACGCCAGCGTATAAGTGCTTCAAAGCCGGAGATTTCTTGCGTTGTTAATTTTATTTGCGGTTGAAAAAGAATTTCGAACTGTCCGGTGATGGGTGTTTGAGGCCAAACAAGGTCTTCGCTGAAGGCTTTGTTCAGTAATTTATGGGTAGAGGCGTGTTCCTCAAGCGCCGCACGCATATCGTTGAGCAAATGTAATTTCTGTTGCGCAATTACTTCCATTCCCGGTTCGTAAAATTTATAAGTATTGCGTCCGGCGGACTTTGCGGCATAGAGTGCCATGTCGGCATTTTTTAATAAGGTTTCCGTGTCTTTGCCGTGTTGCGGCGCGAGCGCAATGCCAATGCTGCATCCAATTTTTAGGCTATTGCCATTTATGACGCAGGGCGCAATAAATGTGTTGAGTAACCGCTGCGCGAGCGTAGCGGCTTGTTCGGCCGAGTCTTCACCGTAACTGATGATCGCAAATTCATCGCCGCCCAATCGTGCCAAAATATCATGGCTGCGCACAGAGCTAAGTAAGCGCTGCGCAAACTCTTTGAGCACCAAATCGCCAACACCGTGGCCCAGTGAATCGTTTACATTTTTAAAGTTATCCAAATCCAAAAAAAGCAATACAAAGGATGGAAATTGATTTTGCTTTTTGAGTGCTTCTAACTGCATGTAAAAGTAATGTCTGTTGGCGAGGCTTGTCAGCGAATCTATATTGGCCAGACGCCGCATTTCCAATTCGGCGGCGTATTTATGGCTCACGTCCGAACCTACGCCTCGCCAGCCGACAAATTGTTCTTTGTGGTTAAACAACGGTTTTGCGGTTAATTGCCACCAGTGTCGCTCCCCGTGGATCAGGATAGGTAGCACCAACTCACGGAATGGGGTGTGCTCGCTCAAGTGCTGTTCTAGCTGTGCGATAGGGTTTTCATCACCAAATTCGTCGTGCGCGTATTTAGCGTCAAAAAGACTGGTGAATGTGGTGTTCGTAAGGCTCGCAAGATTGGTGCCCAGAAGTGCGACTAACTTTTTTGAAGGTGAGTGCAGTTGAGCTTTGCTATTAAGCTCCCATAACCAATCACTCGCGTGGGATTCAAAGTCGTGTAGCAGGAGGCTGATGAGCTGCTGTTGGTGTTCGGCAGCGGCTTCCGCCATTAAGCGCGCCCCAAAGGTTTTTGCTGAAGCGAACACAGCAAAGCAAATAATTGTTGCGTAGATAAGCAGCAGAATTGCCAAATCCCAGTGGGCCTCTATGCTATCTCGCCAAATGGCAATCATACATCCCAGCGCCATAGTACAAACGTAGCTGATGGCCGCTTGCGGCACTGTGGCCAGTGCGAATCCGCCAGCGCACATCATTCCGGTACAGATAGTTGTAAGCAACAACGTATTGTTCGCGTCTGCCTGGCTATCGAACGCGAGTATTGGAAGTACTCCCCAAATGGCCGCAAGCGCAGTGGCGTGATGTGTAGCGCGTTTAAGTGCTCGTTTAGAGACTTGGGTAGGAGCAGGACGGCGGCGTTGCAAAATCCACGCGCGCGTACCGAGCAATACAGCCACCACTAGGAAGATTGCCCATACCGCAACAGACCGAAAGGAATCTGTAGACCAGTAAATAACGAGCAAAATAACCATGTTCAGCGTATTGGCGAGCATGGTGAAAGGGGTTAAACGTAAAATCGCGCCAATTTGCTGGGCGCGAAATGTTGCTGCAACGGCAGGCTCAGCCTCATAAATACGGAGCTGAACCACCAATTTTCGAATGACATGGCGCCAATATTTAGCGAAATAGCTCATTAGATTTCACGCTGATTGTGCACAGGGCGCGCCGTTCAAGGTAAACGGGGGAACGTATTATTAGAGAGCCTTCACGAAACTGGTGCCAAGGCATAAAGCCCTAGCATTTGCTCAAATGTGCCACGTGCTTCCACTGTTACAAATTCAAAATACGTTCGCGCAAAAGTCTTTATCTATTTCAGACTAGTTCAGGCAGGGAGGGTGTCAAGCGGATGGGCGTTAGACCCACAATGGGTGTCAAAGTCAGGATTGCCCATCCTTGGGCTCGCGAAAAAACTATTTGGGTTGGTCAATGACCGGCTCAGGCTTCTTCTCAATATTGGTGGGCAAAGGAATATCGCGTCTCACGTTATCCAAGTATTTCTCTGACTTGTCTTCGCTCAACGGAGCTTTACCGGGCAAGTAGTCACCTTCGGTTTTGACTAGCTTGTCATTTTCAAAGTACACGGTGAACAAGTGTTTAACATATTCGCCCGTACGCCCAACTTTCACGCTGTAAAAATAATCCCAACGGTTGTCGTTAAAGGTATCGGGTAAAAGGGTGTTACCCAATACAAAGCGAACCTGACGTTTGCTCATGCCGAGCTTCAGCTGGTTAACCATATCGGCGGTTATAATGTGCCCCTGTTGAATGTTGAGTTTGTGCACGCTGGGGAAAAGGCTACAGCTCGTCAGCGATAATGCACAGAGAGTGACCAGTAAAATACGACTGGCTAATTTCATAAGAGGGCTTCCACTAAATTATTTGAACACGGATAATACCCGAACCACAGGAATACTGAGAAGGTTTTGGGGGAAAAATGGCAGACGAAAACCAAGAGTTGCGCAAAGTAGGCCTTAAGGTCACCCTCCCGCGGATCAAAATTTTGCAAATGCTGGAATCCGCTGAGCAACATCACATGAGCGCCGAGGATGTTTATAAATCCTTAATGGAGCAGGGCGATGATGTTGGCTTGGCAACGGTGTACCGTGTATTAACCCAATTTGAAACTGCAGGTTTGGTGGTAAGACACAACTTTGACGGCGGCCACTCAGTTTTTGAAGTTGCCCGTGGCGAGCATCACGACCACATGGTCGATATAGATAGCGGAACCGTCATAGAGTTCCACAATGATGAAATAGAAGCCTTACAGCGCCGAATCGCCCACGAACATGGTTATGAATTAACCGATCACAGCTTGGTTCTTTACGTTAAGCCGCTTAAGAAATCCTGATCAAAAAAAGCGCCTCACATGGAGGCGCTTTTCCTATCTACTTCAACTGCGCATTCACAAATTTCACCACTTCTTCTACCGCTTTGGTGCGCGTCGAACCCTTTTGAAGGTGATGGTCGTCCTCGTCCAGCTCCACTTTCTCAACTTGCTTGTTATTTTTCACTAAGGCTTTATACATATTTTCCGATTGCTCGGGCGAAACAATTTTGTCGTTAGCTGAGCTAATTAAAAGCGTATTCGCTTTAAATTGCTGCGCAAATTTTTCAGGTGATCTGCTCTCCAAATCCTTTTTATCGATCTCCCCATTGGCATTTGCCAATTGTTTTTCCCAATAAGCGGTTGCCTCACTCTTTTCTTTGTTGTTATAGCGATCTTAGGCCAGCATTTCATTCAAATCGCCAACACCATTAATGGACACTACGCATTTATATAAGTCTGGTGTAAATGCGCCACCTGCCAAGGCCGCATAGCCGCCGTAGCTTGCGCCGACGATGCACACTTTTGCAGGATCTATGTAACCTTTATCGGTAAAAAACTTCACGGTATCAGTAATATCGTCCTGCATTTTCCTGCCCCACTCGCCCAAGCCGGCGTTACTAAATTTTGCGCCGAAACCGGATGAACCGCGAAATTGTGGTTGAATGACCAAGTAACCTTGGCTGGCAAGTGCTTGCGCAAAATAGTCGAAACTGATTTCGTCGTAGGATGCCGGGCCACCGTGAGGATAAATAACAGCAGGCAATTTTTTAATCTCGGTCGACTTATCGCGCGGAATGGTAATGAGTGTCGGAATTTTCAATCCATCGCGCGCCGTCACCTTCACTTTCCCCAGAGGGTTAATATCAGCGGCTTGAATTTGTGGTCGACTCGCGGTTAAGAAAACGGGCGCTTGGTTTGGGCTTGAGAGGTAGTAATCGCCCGCATAGGCCGAACCTTGAACATTAAAAACAATATGTTTCCAATCAGGTGACCAATCGCTTAGGTATAGGGATTGCTCTGGAAATTGTGCTATTAAATCTTTCATTATTTGATCCACAGCAGCATCAAAGAATTTATAGCTGGGCGAGAAACCAGAGAAGCGAACACCTTGCACAACGCGATGCAAATCAACGAGTACTTCTTCTATGTCGGCATCCTCTCTACCCAAGACCGAGCCGGTGATAGCTCCGTCTGAAAGCTTCATTAAGCTATAAGTATCTCTGCCGGTATTTGCATCGCTTTCTACGAAAACAACAGATGCATAATCAGGTGTTAAGCCAACAAAATTCTTTTTACGAATAGTTGTTTTTTCGGTGAAGATTTCTGCCCATTTACCACCGTTAACTTTGGCGCGAATTTTGTGGAGGCTGTTGCGTTCATCGAATTCTTCAATGGCGATGGTTTCGCCTTCTTTATCCACAAAAAAATCTTTTACCCGTTGGCCGCCGCGTGTCCCGGGAATAACATTTTTTCGGGTTAAATCGACTTTGTAGAGATTGTATTCGGAGTCGGGAAAATGGTTATCAACTTGCGACCATGCAGGCATATAAGCAAAGTGACCATCGGGACTTAAACCCACTACACGTCCCAATCCAGTTTGTCCGGCTAAAATCAGGTCGCCGGGAATTAATAGTTGGCGAATTTTTTTGTCATTGAGATCCAAAACATAAGCGGTACTCAAATCAAAATAGCCGCGGAAACCATCCAAACGTCTAAATTCCGAAGCTATAAGCTCAAGCTTGTCGTCTGTGAAAAACTGGATGGTTTGTGGCTGAATTTTAGAAACATCGGCAACGAATACAGCTTTCTTTTCGCTGAGAGAATTTACGATGATGAGGTCTTTCCCATCGGCGACGCGGCGAAAAGCAATTAGATTTCCGTTGGGCGAAATGGCAACCATTTGCGTAACGGGAAGAGCTCCGTAATCGCTAGCGCTTGGGGCAGCAAAGGTAGTGGCACTTGTGGTGAATAAAAAAGAAATACAGATGAGGGCGCGCTTAATATCCATGTTCAAACTCCGTCTGGGTATTATTCTTGTTGTACAAGCAAGTGCTTGAGAAGCCCCTAGCAACTCCTTGCATGTTGAAAACGGGGTTAAGATGCCAGAGGGTTTTTCAAAAGAAAAGCCAGACTTGAGTTGCGTGGCTTCTTTTATCCATTTTTAGTGAAGCAGCTAACGGCTCTCCAATATCTCCCGCGCATGCGCCAAGGATTGCTCAGTCACTTTCGCGCCGCCAAGCATGCGGGCAATTTCATTGACTTTGTCTTCGCCCTCCAAAAGCACCAGCGTGGATTCAGCGCTGGTTTTGGTGGATTTTTTACTCACGAGTAAATGTTGGTGGCCTTTACTCGCAACTTGCGCGAGGTGGGTTACGCAAATCACTTGGCCTTTTTCACCGAGTTGCCGCAAGAGCTTGCCCACAACATCTGCAGTTGCGCCGCCGATGCCTACGTCCACTTCGTCGAACACTAATGTTGGTGTTGCGGATGTTTGCGCGGTGATGACTTGAATCGCCAAACTGATGCGCGATAACTCGCCGCCCGACGCAACTTTCGCGAGCGGTTTTGGCGCTTGGCCGGGGTTAGTACTGATTAAAAATTCCACCTCTTCCAAACCGCTCGCAGAAGGTTTGTCTTCCAGTGAATGCAAATTTACGGTGAGCTTTGCATTTTCCATCGCCAGATTTTTGAGTTGATCGTTCACCAATTTGGCCAGGCTGGTTGCCGATTTTTGTCGTTTGTTAGAGAGCTGGCCGGCGAGTTGTAAAAACGCGTTCTCGGCTGCGGCTACTTGTTTGGCGAGTTGGTCTAGTTTGGCGTCGCCGCCTTGTAATTGATCTAACTCTAAGCTTAAGCGCGCGGTAAATTCCGCTAACTCTTCCGGCCGAATACGATGTTTGCGTGCAATGTCGTAAATATCACTCAGGCGCGACTCAACAATTTGCAGGCGCTCAGGGTCGAGGTTAAAGGTGTCTATGTGATGATCAATTTCATGGCAGGCTTCTTCCACCTGAATTTGCGCGCTGGTGAGTAATTCTTCTGCCGCGATCAGTGCGGCAGATTTTTCTGGCATATCGCGCAAGATATGAAGCGCGCGATGCAAGTTGGTGTTTAAGCCTTGTTCGTCGTCATTGCACAGAGCGAGTAATTCGTGGCTGCCTTGTAAAATCTCGCCCGCGTTGGCGAGGCTGCGTTGCTCAGCCTCCAACTTATCTAATTCGCCGGGTTGCAGGCCCAACTGATCAAGCTCGTTGACTTGGTAGCTCAGTAATTGAAAGCGCGCGCTCACCTCGGCAGCGTTATCGCGCAGGTGAACGTAATGTTCGAGCCGGCTTTGCCATTCGCGGTAAGCGAGGCGAACTTGTTTGGCGAGTTCAGCGTGGCCGCCAAACTCATCTAACAGGCGGCGATGGGTGTCTTTTAACAAGAGCGATTGGTGTTCATGTTGACTGTGAATGTCGATCAGCATTTCGCCGAGGGTGCGCAGTTGCTGGAGGGTAACGGGCTGGCCGTTGATAGAGGATTTGGATTTCCCTTCGTTATTAATCAGGCGGCGCAAAAGGCATTCGTTGGGTGAATCGATTTGCTGCAAATCATTAGCGACCAGCCATTCCTGCGCGGTGGGAATGCGGCTGGTATCGAAACTGGCCGTAATGTCTGCGCGGGTTGCGCCTAGGCGTACACGGTCGGCCTCGGCGCGGTCGCCCAAGGTTTGGCCTAGGGCATCGAGCAGAATGGATTTACCCGCGCCGGTTTCTCCCGTTATCACCGTCATCCCCGGTTTCATGTCCAGGTCTAGTTTTTCTACCAAGGTAAAGTTTTGGATGCTGAGGTGAGTGAGCATTGGCGCGGCTCCGAACGAATAATTTCATCTGGCTGTTTATACAGTCTTTTTTGCTTTTTTGCAAAATCGAAAATCTTAATTATGACGAAGTAGAATAATTCAAATTCGATTTGCTTAATAATTGATCGTCCCTGAGTCGATATTATTTCCATGCTCTTGATTTTATAAATTGGGTTAATGACCTTTTTGTTTTTAAGTTTTTGTAATTTAAGGGTATTTATATTTTGGTTAAGTTTTTGCTAATCGACAGAGTGTCAACGCGGGGGATATGAATTCGCGCTAACATCAATTCACACTTAAGGACATCTTATGAAAAACTTTTCTCAATCTTCTCTAGTCAAATTTATGGCTGCTGGCGCTTTCGCCTTGGCTGCTTCTGTTGCAAACGCGGGCAATATCATATTGACTGGTCATGACACTGATGATCATGGTGCAACAGATTTTATGAACTGGGGTTTGAACCTATTAACCAATAATACAACAACCGCACGTGTGGGCTATATCGGTTCTTACTGGGCGGGAGGTCTGGATTCATACTTAGGGAACTACGACAACTTCCAGCAATACGATGTAAATGATGCAAGTTGGACCAATGCATTCACAGATGGAAACGATGTTCTCGTTATAGGTTCTGGCTGGGACTTCATTAGTCCCAGCAATTCTGCAGCCATGAACGCGGCTGCGTCTCAGTTTGCTTCATTTTTCAATGCGGGCGGTTCATTGTTCGTAAATACTCATCAGGGTTTGGGGCAGAGCTTTTATGATTTTCTTCCGCCTGTGGGTAATGTTGCAGCATCTGATTTGACCACTTGCTCAGCTGAATTTGGGGATGGTTCGTGCATGTCGCCAACAGCTGCGGGTACTGCAACAGGATTAACCTTGAGTACCATTGCAGGAGCGAGCATTACTCATAACCAATTTAGTAACTTTGGTCCTACCTTCACAGCCTACGAGACTTATGTGCCAACAGGTAACGCCATTACAATTGGTTTAATCGGTGGAAAAATTGACGATGGCGGTTTCCACACCGATGTACCAGAGCCTGCTCCATTAGCTTTAATGGGATTGGGTTTGCTTGGTTTGGCTCTGCGCAGACGCAAAGCTTAATTAGGTTGCCTGATGCTAAAAAGACCCGCCCTTCCCCGCGGGTCTTTTTTTGGGCGGAAATTAGTTATTAATCCCATGTAATCTCCATCTGACCTATATGAGCTAGGTAAAGCGTGGGCGAAATGATCAATTTATTCGCAATGCTGTAAAAAATCGTCAAGTAAATGCGCTTAATTCCGTCCTGTGGGCTATAAACATGGTTAGCAAACAGAATGTTTCGCGAAAGACCTCCTTCCGTTGGGGGCTAAGCATATAACCGGCGTCTTTGCAGGAGAAAACCATGTCATTACCATTCAGCCGCCGCTTTAGCCTAGCGCCATTAGCGCTATTAAGCGGCCTACTCTTATCCACGGTTGCGGTTCAGGCGGAAACTCCCGCGGCCTGCAAAAACACTAAGTGTAAATATTTGGAGACGACACTTTCCCCGCAAGAGCGTGCGGCAGATTTGGTCTCACGCATGACCTTGGAAGAAAAAGCGACCCAAGTGGGGCACATTGCGGTTGCGATTCCACGTTTGGGTATTCCTGAGTACAACTGGTGGAACGAAGGTTTGCACGGCGTTGCGCGCGCCGGTTTCGCGACTGTATTCCCACAGGCGATTGGTATGGCGGCATCTTGGGATGAACCCATGATGCAAAAAGTCGGCGATGTGGTGAGTACCGAGTTCCGTGCCAAGTACCTTGAAACCTTGCACCCTAACGGCGGCTCAGATTTCTACCGCGGCCTCACCGTTTGGTCGCCCAACATCAATATCTTCCGCGACCCACGCTGGGGGCGCGGCCAGGAAACCTACGGTGAAGATCCTTATCTGACCTCGCGCTTAGGTATCGGCTACATCAAAGGTTTGCAGGGCGACGACCCCAAGTTCTTTAAAACCATCGCCACCTCGAAACACTTTGCGGTCCACAGTGGCCCAGAATCCAATCGCCACAAAGAAAGCGTTTTCCCCACACCGCGCGATTTGGAAGATACCTATCTGCCAGCCTTCCGCGCGACTGTGACCGAGGCGAATGTGCAATCTGCTATGTGCGTGTACAACGCGGTTAACGGTGTGCCCGGCTGTGCGAACGAAGAGTTGATGGAGAACTACCTGCGTAAATCTTGGGGCTTTAAAGGATACGTAGTGTCTGACTGCGGCGCTGCGGCCAATATCTACCGCGAAGACAGCCTGCACTACAAAAAGACCGCCGAAGAGGGGGTTACCGCCGGGTTGAAAGCGGGTATGGATTTGATTTGCGGTGATTATCGCAACCATATGACCACCGAAGTTCAGCCCATTATCAACGCCGTTAAACAAGGCATGTTGCCGCAAGCTGTGTTGGATCAAGCCTTGGTTCGTCTGTTCGTTGGCCGTATCAAGCTTGGTATGTTCGAGCCTTCACTGCCATTCGCTGACATCAAAAAGACCGATTACAACACGCCTGCTAACCACGCCGTATCCTTGAAATGGCCAAGAAAGCCATGGTGTTGTTGAAGAACGATGGTTTGTTGCCATTGAAAAAAGCGCCCAAAACCATCGCCGTGATTGGCCCCAACGCCGACAGCTACGATGCGCTGGTCGGTAACTACTACGGCAAACCATCTGACCCCGTTACGGTGTTGGACGGTATTCGCGCGCGCTTCCCAGATTCAAAAATCATTCACGTAGAAGGTACTGGCTTGGTTGGCCCCGCTGAAACCCCAGTTCCTGATTCGGCCTATTGCCAAGATGCCGCCTGTAAGACCGCTGGTTTGAAAGTTGAGCATTTCGCAACACCTAAATTGGCTGGCGAGCCAACATCAGCTGCAACCGACACAGGTGCGCATTTCGCTTGGAAGGGTGAAGAGCGTGCATCTTCCATCCGTTGGACTGGCTTCTTGAAAGCACCTGCAACGGGTGAATACCAATTCCGCTTCGCCAGTGAAGGCGGTTACCGCGTGTGGGTTGGCGATAAGTTGGTGGTGGATGAATGGTGGGTGGGCGACGCACCTTCCATCCTCTCTGGCGCTACTAACCTGAAAGCTGGCGAGATCTATCCTGTTAAAGTGGAAGCCTTCCAAATTGGCCCCATCGGCGACCAAAAACTTGTGTGGAGCCTGCCGGGTGATTTGGGCAAAGAGGCGGTTGATGCCGCCAAGAAAGCCGATCTGGTTGTGTTCGTAGGCGGCTTGTCTGCCCGTGTTGAAGGCGAGGAAATGAAAGTGCAAGCCGAAGGCTTTACCGGCGGCGACCGCACCAGCCTTGATTTGCCTGCACCGCAACAAAAACTGTTGGAGCGCTTGAGTGCAACCAAAACCTATGGTTCTTGTGTTGATGAACGGCAGCGCCCTGTCAGTTAACTGGGCAGATCAAAAAGTCCCAGCGATTGTTGAAGCTTGGTACCCCGGCAGCGAAGGCGGTACTGCCGTTGCGCAACTGCTCGCCGGTGACTACAGCCCAGCCGGTCGCTTACCTGTGACTTTCTACAAGTCTGCCGATCAGTTACCAGCCTTTAGCGATTACAAAATGGATGGCCGCACCTACCGTTACTTTAAGGGCGATGTGCTTTATCCCTTCGGCCACGGTTTGAGTTACACCACCTTTAACTACGCCATCCCAAGCGTATCTGCCAAAACTATTAAGGCGGGTGATGCGGTGGATGTGACGGTTGATGTCACCAACGCCGGCAAAATGGACAGCGACGAAGTGGTGCAACTCTACATCGCCAAACCAAACGATACATCTAACCCCGTGTTGGCAGGTTTCGCGCGCGTAAACCTTAAAGCAGGCCAAACCAAGCCGGTTACCTTGAAGGTAGATGCTCGCGCTTTGTCCTTGGTGGATGAAAAAGGTATTCGCAAAGTACAAGCGGGCGATTACACCTTGCACCTTGGGGGTGGTCAGCCCAAATACGCGAAAACCGCTGCGGCGCGTTTAACCGTAACCGGGGAGGCGCTTCTGCCGAAGTAAGCCGGAAACCCGTTGAAAAGGCGATGCCCGAGAGGGTGTCGCCTTTTTTTATGCGCGGGCACTTTTTAGGCGTGAAAAACACCCGGAACAGTGGTGAAGCGGGCGGGCTTGAATCCTGTAATCCCAACCCCATATAGCGACCACTGATTTGTTTTGCGGTAAGCGAACCGCGTGAAAATATTAGGAGAAGGCTGTGTCCACTGAAGAATACGAAAACGTCCAAAACGCTGATGCCCAAGCCAATGCCCAAGCAGATACAGAAGCTAACGAAGCGCCTGAGGTAAGTATTGAAGGTTTGCAAGCTCAGCTGGCAACCTTGGCCGCTGCTTACGAATCGGCAAAAGAACAATCCTTGCGCTCACAAGCCGATGCACAAAATGCCCGCCGCCGCGCAGAGCAAGATATCGAAAAGCCCACAAGTTCGGCCAGGAAAAAATCGTTAATGATTTGTTGCCGGTAGTGGATAACCTTGAGCGCGCCCTAGGCACCATTGACGCATCAAACGAAGCCTTAAGTGCAATTGCCGAAGGCATTCAGCTCACGTTGAAATCCTTTATCGACGCCTTGGCGCGCCACCAAGTCATTGTGGTGAATCCCCACGGCGAGCCATTTGATCCCAATTTGCATCAAGCCGTTTCGGCTGTGCCCAACCCCGATGTAGAGCCTAATACCGTGATCAACGTTTTCCAAAAAGGTTACACGCTGCACGGTCGTTTGGTTCGCCCGGCTATGGTTGTGGTTTCCAAAGCGCCTTAAGCTTTTTTAAAAGTAATAAGTTTTGTAAGGAATTTTTTAGGGTTGACCTTGAATTACATTTGTCAGCTCCAATATAGATTCCAACGGTTGGAAAAAGCCGGTAACTCGCTGCAAATTGCAGGAGAAACTGCGCAAAACCACCATCTATTAACACAGTACTTATGTTCGCTTTTTTTGAAAGGTTCATAAGTCAGTATCAGAGAAATTCAGGAGCAATATTATGGGTAAAATTATCGGCATTGACTTGGGCACCACCAACTCTTGCGTATCAGTATTAGAAGGCGGCAAGCCAAAAGTTATCGAGAACGCCGAAGGCGATCGCACCACGCCATCCATTATTGCGTTCACTAACGACGATGAAATTCTTGTTGGCCAATCTGCAAAACGCCAATCAGTTACCAACCCGCACAATACTTTGTATGCTGTAAAACGTTTGATCGGCCGTAAATTTAAAGACGACGTTGTACAGAAAGATATCAAAATGGTTCCGTACAAAATCGTTGCTGCCGATAACGGCGACGCATGGGTAGAAGTGAAAGGCGACAAAAAAGCTCCGCCACAAATTTCTGCTGAAGTATTGAAGAAAATGAAAAAAACCGCTGAAGATTATCTCGGCGAAACCGTAACAGAAGCAGTAATTACTGTTCCTGCTTACTTCAATGACTCGCAACGTCAAGCAACCAAAGACGCAGGCCGTATTGCTGGCTTGGATGTAAAACGCATTATCAACGAACCAACTGCTGCCGCATTGGCTTATGGTTTGGATAAAGGTGTAGGCGACCGCACTATCGCTGTATACGACCTCGGTGGTGGTACCTTCGATATTTCTATTATCGAAATTGCAGACGTAGATGGCGAACACCAATTCGAAGTACTTTCAACCAACGGTGATACATTCCTTGGTGGTGAAGACTTTGACTTGCGCTTGATTGAATTCCTTGCGGACACTTTCAAGAAAGATACCGGCATTGATTTGCACAACGATCCACTCGCATTGCAACGCTTAAAAGAAGCGGCAGAAAAAGCGAAAATCGAATTGTCATCAAGCCAACAAACCGAAGTGAATTTGCCGTACATCACTGCTGATGCTACTGGTCCAAAACACTTGGTAACTAAATTGACTCGCGCAAAACTCGAATCTTTGGTTGAAGATTTGGTTACTCGCTCAATGGAGCCAGTAAAACAAGCGATTAAAGATTCAGGCGTTGATATCAAAAAAATCGACGACGTAATTTTGGTAGGCGGTCAAACCCGTATGCCATTGGTGCAAAAAGCCGTAGCAGATTTCTTCGGCAAAGAGCCACGTAAAGACGTAAACCCTGACGAAGCAGTTGCCATTGGTGCTGCAATTCAAGGTTCTGTGTTGTCTGGCGATACCACCAACGTATTGTTGTTGGACGTAACTCCGTTGACTCTTGGTATTGAAACCATGGGCGGCGTTGCCACTCCATTGATCGACAAGAACACCACGATTCCTACCAAGAAATCACAAGTGTTCTCAACCGCGGATGACAACCAATCTGCTGTAACGATTCATGTTGTTCAAGGTGAGCGTAAGCAAGCTGCGCAAAACAAATCGTTGGGCCGTTTCGATTTGAGCGACATTCCACCAGCACCACGTGGCATGCCGCAAATTGAAGTGACTTTCGACATCGACGCTAACGGTATTTTGAACGTAAGCGCGAAAGACAAAGCGACCGGCAAAGAGCAAAGCATTGTGATTAAAGCATCATCAGGTTTGAGCGATGCTGAAATCGAAAAAATGATTAAAGACGCAGAAGCAAACGCCGAAGCAGATCGCAAGTTTGCTGAAGTAGTCACTGCACGCAACACGCTCGATGGTTTGATTCACGCAACTGAAAAAACCGTGAAAGAAGCAGGCGATAAAGCAACTGCAGAAGAAAAATCTGCAATTGAAGCGGCTTTGACTGAAGCGCGCGATGTTGTGAAGAGCGATGATCTTGCGAAGATCGAAGCAGCAACTACCAAGTTGACTGAAGCCTCTGGCTCACTCGCCCAAAAACTTTACGCAGAACAGCAAGCAGCTGGCGCGCAAGGTGGTGCAGGTGCACAACAAGCTGGCGGCAAAGCAGAAGATGACGGCGTTGTAGATGCTGAGTTTGAAGAAGTAAAAGACAAGTAAGTTTAATGAGGGAATGGTGCAGCAAGAAAAACTCACCCTCTCCCCAGCCCTCTCCCATCAAGGGAGAGGGGGCTAAAAACAAATGCGGGCTTGCCCGCATTTGTCACGTAAGAAACAGAGAGAATTTTTTCAGTCTCGGTCTCCCCTCTCCCCTTGTGGGAGAGGGGTAGGGGGAGAGGGGAAAATTTAATTTCCCGATAAAAGCTACCGAATCCAATTGGTTAAATTATGGCAAAACGCGATTATTACGAAGTGCTCGGCGTCGAAAAAGGCGTAGACGCTGCTGATTTGAAAAAAGCCTATCGCCGCGTGGCGATGAAATATCACCCTGACAGAAATCCGGATGACCCAAAAGCCGAAGAGAAATTCAAAGAAGCGAATGAAGCTTATGAAGTTCTATCGGATGACCAAAAACGCGCAGCCTACGATCGCTTCGGTCACGCGGGTGTAGACGGTCAAGCAGGCGGTGGCGGCGGTGCGGGCTACAGCAACTTCAGCGATATTTTCGGCGATGTCTTCGGCGATATTTTTGGTGGCGGCGGTGGCCGTCGCGGCGGGCCGACTCGTGGCTCCGATTTGCGCTACAACCTCGAATTAAACTTGGAAGATGCTGTAAAAGGCACCACTACACAAATCAAAGTGCCCACATTGGTTTCCTGTAAAACCTGTGACGGCTCGGGTGCAAAAGCGGGCAGCAAACCTGTTACTTGTACTACCTGCGGCGGTCACGGCCAAGTGCGCATGCAACAAGGTTTCTTTTCTGTTCAACAAACCTGTCCTAACTGCCGTGGTCGCGGCACCATCATCGCCGACCCCTGCAAAACCTGTCACGGCCAAGGTCGCGTAGAAGAAACCAAAACACTGCAAGTAAAAGTGCCAGCGGGTGTAGATACAGGCGATCGCATTCGTTTAAGTGGCGAAGGTGAAGCGGGCGAAGCAGGCGGCCCACCGGGCGATTTGTACGTACAAGTTCACGTGCGCGAACACGCCATCTTCAAACGCGAAGGCGCAGATTTGTATTGCGAAGTACCGATTGATTTTGTGGATGCAGCACTTGGCGGTGAGCTCGAAGTTCCAACGCTGGATGGTCGCGTAAAATTAAAAGTCCCAGCAGAAACCCAAACCGGTAAATTGTTTAAGTTGCGCGGCAAAGGTGTAACGCCAGTGCGCGGTGGTGGAGTGGGAGATTTGCTCTGTCGCGTGGTGGTGGAAACTCCGGTGAATCTCACTAACAAGCAAAAAGAAATGCTGAGAGATTTCCAAGCGAGTATGAAAGGCGGGAAGTTCTCGCCCAAACAATCGAGTTGGTTGGATGGGGTTAAGAAGTTTTTTAATGATTAATTAATTGTTAAAACCGAAACGGGCTGATTGAGAAATCAGCCCGTTTTTTGTGGTTAGGCAACATGGTTTCTGTATACGGAAGGACGGCTGCATTAGGTAATAAACTGAATAAAGTGTAGGTTAAGCGAACCTACTTTTTTAGGTTTTAATTATAACTATTAAAGGAATTTAAAATGTTAAATAAATCTTTGGCTAGATCTATTTCTTTGCTATTACTTTTGTTTTTTTCAATAAATGCTCATTGTGTAGAATCGATAGATGATCGTCTGAGTCAGTTATTACGTTCTAAGGATTATCTTTTGTTAGATGCCGAATTAAATTTTCTTGTAAAAAAGTATCAAGAAGATTTTAAAGGGGAAAGGGAGTTGGATATTGCACTGGATTCATTTTATCGGGCAGATCCTTTGCTGCAAACATTTTATGATGAATGGATTAACAAGCAATCTAACTCTGCCGTTGCATATCTGGCCCGAGGCATTTATTTTACGAAAATGGGGTGGAGTTCAAGAGGAAGTAAGTACATTAGTGAGACGAAAAAAGAACAAGTTGATGGTATGAAATTTTATTTTGAAAAAGCTATCAATGACTTTGAAAAAGCAAAGATATTAAACAAAAATTTGGTGCATATATATTGTTATGAAATGGAAATATATATGGCCTTAGGTTCTAAGGCTAAAATAGCTCCTTTAAAAGAGTTGGCGCTAAAAATAAATCCCTATAGCCTCACTGCTCGTACATATTATCTCTCATCTCTTTTGCCGCGATGGGGTGGTTCTGTTATTGAAATGGAGAATGAAATTTCGTTGGCAAAGCCTTTTTATACGAAAAATAAGAAATTAGAAATTTTGAATGGTCGTGTTTTTTCTGAGCTGGGCGATCAGGAATTGCTAAAAGGCAATTATCAAGATTCGCTCAATTACTATAATCAAGCAGTTAAATCTGGGGATTATTGGTTTTATTATGGGATGAGGGGGGAGGCATATACCAATTTAAACAATATGCCAATGGCAATAAGCGATCTTGAAAATGCGGTTAAGCTTCGTCCCAATTATCCCCATGCAAATGCTCTCTTGGGATTTAACTATGCTAAAAAGCAAGACCTGCGAACCGCAATTTATTATTTGTCTCGAGCCCTCTCTGCAGAGCCAAATGATTCCTTTTCCTTAGATCTTCGCGGAGTTTGTAATATGAATATGGGTAATTATCAGGATGCGCTTGATGACTTTAGTAAAGCGTTAGAGCTAAATCCTGCTTCAATGACTTACATGCAGCATAGGGACTTAGCTAAAGAAGCAATCCGTAGTATGAAGTTTAACTGATTTTTCTCGTTTGTAGGTTGGGTAGAAATGCCCAACATTCTCTTTTAATTTAAATTCTATTTCGCCAGCAGGCGAAATAAAAACTATCTAAAAAACCCCCTATTTATATTCCTCAAAAATCTTCGCCAAGGTCGCCAATCCCTTTTTCATATCATCCGCATTAGCGTGACTGAAGTTTAAACGCATGGTGCCAAATGCGGGCTCTCCACTCGCAGGATAAAACGCTTCACCCGGCATAAACACCACATTATGTTCCAGCGCAATTTTTAACAGTGGTCGCGTATCTTTTCCGTTACGCAATTTCAGCCAAAAAAATAATCCACCCGCTGGCGTTTCCCAATCTGCTAAGTGACCGAAGGTTGTTGTCAGTGCGTCATTCATGGCGTCGCGTTTAGCCCGATAGGTGTTGCGTAGGTTCATTAAATCCTGATGTCGTTCATTGCATGCCAACCAATTCGCTACACGAATTTGACCGGGGCGGTTGGTGTGTAAATCGCCTGCTTGTTTTAAGCGCAACAAATGCGGAAATAAATCGGACGATGCCGCTAAAAATCCCACGCGCCAACCCGGCCACAATGTTTTGGAAAAGCTGCCTAAATAAATCCAAGGCGCGCGTTTGAGCAAGCTGCAAATAGGTGTGCGATCTACCTCGTCGTACATGAGTTCGCGGTATGGTTCGTCTTCAATTAAGGGCAGTGCGTAATGATCGAGCACTTCCGCAAGGGCGCGGCGATTCTCTGCGCTGTAACAATGGCCTGATGGATTTTGAAAAGTTGGAATTAAGTAAATCGCGCGCGGTTTATGGGTTTCAATCATCTGCGCTAGGAGTGCTGGGTCAATGCCATCATCGGTGAGCGGTAGGCCTAAACAATTCGCACCAAATAATTGAAAAGCTTGCAGCGCCGCCAAGTAGGTGGGTGCTTCGCACAGCATGGGCGTTCCCGGGTCTACAAAGAGTTTGGCGGCTAAGTCGATACCTTGTTGCGAGCCAGATAAAACCAGCGTTTGTTGCGGCGAAACCTGCATGCCGCATTCCGCTAACCAATCTGCCAAGCGCGCCCGTAAAATCGGCTCGCCTTCGCTTTGCCCGTATTGTTGGAACACGGGGCTCATCCAATCATGGGAGTGGGGCATGTCACGCAAAAGCGGCATGGCTTCTGCGCTGGGTAGGCCGCCCGCAAAGGAAATCATTCCCGGCGCTTGGGCGGCGGCCAGAATTTCGCGTACCAGTGATGAAGTTAGGCGAGTAATGCGTTCGGACAATTGGGGCGGCGGAAGTTGCGAAGAAGCCATGCTGGACTCGTTGTTTGAATAAATTTGGTCATGTATATTGACCTATAATTCGCCTGTTCGAGAGAAAAGTCAATATGGTTGACCAATCAAATATCATTCCACTGCTCGTGAAGATGAGCTTAACCGTGCGCTTGGAGTTGTTTCACTTTGCCTTCCGCGCCTTTACCGCCAAGCCAGATCAGCTTTTGGAAGCGCGCGGTCTGCAGCGCGTTCATCACCGCATCCTCTACTTTGTTGGCCGCAACCCAGAGATTCGCGTAAGCGGTTTGCTCGCCATCTTGGGCGTGACCAAGCAAGCGCTCCACGCGCCTTTGCGTCAGCTGATGGCGATGGGCTTGATTCAAGATTCACCGCACGCCAGCGATAAGCGCGGAAAATGTCTTAAGCTCACGCCGGAGGGCGAAAAGTTGGAAGCCGCGTTGAGCGGTGCTCAGCGCAAGCTGCATGCACCAGCCTTTTCGATCAGGCGGTGCATGAAGGTGAGCATTGGCTTGGCGTAGTCTTATGGGGCAACTTGCCGGGCATTTGCCCAAATAAGTGGTACGGGCTGCATGGTGGCCCTTTCTCTTATCCCTTCATATTTCGCGGGCCTGCAAGGGTCAATAAATGTAAACGTCACCCCGCTATTGACGTTGTTTTTCATTTGCAAGAACATGGTTGCGCTACCATGGCGCACGCGCTTTCAAATTATCAGCAATAAGTGCTTGTCGGCTTTACTTCTAACAGCAATGGTAGCGCAAACAAATATAAGATCTAAAAGCTCCGTTGCATAGGGAGCAGCATCAGGCAAAGAATGAAATCAGCCGGGATAGCAAATCAACCAATTGCTTAGTGCGTTCCTCGCCGGCCGATGTCGACAATAATCGTTAATCAGACAAGGGGTATTCACGTGAATCTTAAATTAATGACGGCATCATGGCTGCTGGGAGCGTCGCTATGTGCGCATGCGGCGACCAACTCTGTCTACGAAACCATACCAAACGACACCAAGGCTGTAATGGTAAAGGCTGTGGGCGATGGTCGCACCGATGATACGGCAGCGATTCAGCGCGCAATTGATGCGGCGGTAGTGGATAAATGGCGGGGCGGCGTTGTGTTTCTTCCGTCTGGCCGCTACCTCATCAGCCGCACTATCATCATGCCGCCAGCGGTGCGTCTCTACGGTGTTGGTAAAACGCGTCCAGTCGTTATCTTGGGCGATAACACGCCCGGTTTTGGCGAAGGCGTTGCGACCATGTTTACCTTTGTCGGCAACGACCAATATGGCAACAAGCAGCCACCATTCCCGCCCAAAACCGTAGTGCCCTTTAACGATAAGTTGTTTGATGCAAACTCAAGCACCTTCTATTCGGCCATGGCGAATATTGATATCGAAATCGGCAATGGCAATGCCGGTGCTGTGGCGGCGCGTTTCCACGTTGCGCAGCATGCTTTCTTGTCGCATATGGATTTCAAATTAGGCTCGGGCTTGGCGGGTGTTTATCTTGCAGGTAACGTTATGCAAGATGTTCATTTTCACGGCGGCCGCTACGGCATACTCACGGAAAAAACATCGCCTGCTTGGCAGTTCACACTTGTCGATAGCAGCTTCGACGGCCAGCGCGAAGCCGCTATTCGTGAGCATGAAGTTGACCTCACAATGGTGAATGTTTCCATTAGTGATGTTCCCGTGGGAATTGATATTGACGAAGGCTATTCAGATTCGCTGTGGGGCAAAGACGTTCGCTTCAATAATGTTTCCAAAGCCGCGGTTGTAATTAGCGCAGAAAATAGCGTGTTCACCCAAATTGGTTTTGAAAATGCATTAGCGACCAATGTGCCGACCTTTGCGCGTTTCCGTGATAGCGGTAAAACCATTGAAGGTGTTGGCAAAGGCTACCGCGTAAAAGAATTTAATTACGGCCTCACCATAAATGACCCGCGTGCGATGGGGCAAATCAAAACCAACTGGCAGGCAGAACCCTTGAGCGCAATGCCAGCAGCAAAACGCGCAATTCGTCCGTTACCCTCAACCACTGCATGGTTCAACGTGCACGATTCGGGCGCGACAGGTGACGGTAAAACAGACGATACAGCCGCAATTCAACGCGCTATAGATTCGCACAAAGTTGTTTACTTCCCGCAAGGTAACTACATCGTCAACGATACACTGAAATTGAAGAAAGATACGGTGTTAGTTGGCTTGCACCCCGCGCAAACACAATTGATTATTCCCGAAAATTCGCCCGCATTTGCTGGTCTCGGTACGCCCAAAGCTGTAGTGGAAAGCGCTAAAGGTGGCAACGCTATTGTGAGCGGCTTTGGTATTTACACCGGCGTTACCAATCCGCGCGCAATGGGTTTGTTGTGGAAGGCAGGCGTTGATTCCTTGGTTGATGACGTAAAAATTCAAGGTGGCGCAGGCACACCGCGCGATCAACGCGATCAGCCGGTTAAAGGGCGCGATGATGGACAGTACCCCAGTATTTGGATTACGGATGGCGGTGGCGGAACCTTCATTGATATTTGGACACCGCACGAGAGCGCCCATGCTGGTTTCTATGTGTCTAATACCAAAACGCCTGGGCATGTTTACGAGTTGTCTACCGAACACCATTTCCGCAATGAAATCGTTTTGGATGGTGTGGAGAACTGGGAGTTCCTTGCTCCTCAAACCGAGGAAGAAGTGCGTATTAGCTCCGACGCAAATAGCCTCGATGTGCGCAATTCACGCAACATTCTTTTTGCCAATTACCACGCGTACCGCGTGACTCGCTCGCCTAAGCCAAATGCGTTTGCAGTGCGGCTGCAAAATTCAACGGACATACGCTTCCGCAATCTCCATTCAAACGCGGAAAGTGGATTTGCAATGTGCGATGAAAATGGCTGCGCGCCTTATTTGCGCGCGAGCAAATTTCCTTTTGAAAACGCCATTCGCAATGTGACTGCGGGTTGGGATATACGTGAGCGCGAATTTGCGGTGTTCGACGTGACCGATAATATGCCGAAGACTGAACCTGTTGCGCCGCTCTACACCGCAGCGCCAATCCAGAAAATCGCAGATGACTTCTATTCGATTTCAGGTGCGGCTGTTGCGCCGGACGGAAATCTCTATTTTGTGGAGCGTTACTTCCAGCGCATCTATCGCTGGACGCCTGCCAAAGGCTTGGAAATTGTACGTGACAACACGCTGGACCCGGTTAACCTTGCCATCGACAAATCCGGCAACGTGATGGTGATGTCGCCACAAGGTTCTGAGATCACTGTGTACTCGTTCAAACCAGATACGCCGTTCGATAAGATCGATATCATTCAACCCACTGCTGCCGCAGCTCGACCCAATGTGCAGGTTGCATTACCAGGCAACATTTGGAAAAACGACGGCGAATTTCAGGATCAGCTTGATTACGTAACCTACCGTTATTCAACCTTGGCGGAGCAATTCATCAAAGGTATGGGTACGCCCAAAACGCGCGAATATGTGTCGCCCGATGGCAGCCTTGTATTGCCTGCGTTTCGCACATTCCGTCAGGGCGATTGGCGTTTCTCCGACACCATGGACACCATGGGTCTTGTCACCGCTAAAGTGGGTGAGCGCGTGTTCCTGAATAATTCATCAGAGAATCGCACTTATCACGGGTTGGTTGGTTCAAACGGCGTTGTAACTGACTTAAAAGTCTTTGCTGAGCGCGGCGGTGAAAGTGTTGCCGTTGGGCAAGATGGAAAAGTTTATGTGGCGAATGGACAAGTCTTTGTTTATGCACCGGATGGCAAAATGATTAATCAAATCACCGTGCCTGAGCGTCCTATCCAATTAGTAGTTGGCGGTAAGGATAAGAAAACGCTATTTATTCTTGCGCATCACGGGCTCTACGCAATAAATATTTAGTTGTACATCTTCAAGTTGCGAGTTGGCGAAGCCGCTCGCAACTTATTTTACCGCAACACACTCTTTCTTCTGCAAGACGTTTTATTTTTAACTTTTTATTTTTCCCTTCTCCTTTCATGTTCACCTATCCCTTGGTTAAGTAAATTTGCATGACATTTATCATGAATTACTAAAGCCTTTTTATCCTTAAGTGCGTTCAGTTTAAATTCATTCCTGGTTGTTAAAGTTCGCTTCAATACATTTATTTATGAATGTATTTCGAATCGTTAATTTACAGCAATTAAGGAATATTTTATGAAAAAGAAAATTTTATTGGCAATGTGTATTGGGCGCATTTACCTTGCCAGCATTGGCGGACAACTTTTATGTGTTTGGTGACGTGGGCCAAGGCAAAATGGAAATCGAGACGCCTCCGGTGATTTTACGCTCAGCAAAACAGACACAACTTTTTCATTGGGTGCTGGTTATAACGTCAATCAATTTTTTGCTGTTGAAGTTGCCTACCGTGACTTAGGTCAAATTAAAGACAGCGGTATGGATGTTGATGACTTGGGCGACTCTTATCTCTATTCAGAAAAACTAAGCGCAACTGCTCTGCAAGCTTCTGTTGTAGGTAAATTGCCAATTAGCGAAGACTTTAATATTTTCGGTCGCGTAGGTGTGGCATCAATTGATGCAGATTACAAAATCACGGCATCCTATCCGGACGGCAACAATCCTGCACCGATTAAAGATTCAGAATCCAAAACCAGAGCTTTGGTAGGTGTAGGTGCAAGCTACGCTTTGACGCCACAAATCGCCTTGCGTGCAGAATACAACCAATACGCAAAATGGGATGACACCAAGTTGTCTGCTTTAACAATTGGCGCAACTTATAATTTCTAATCGCTAGGCATTAAACTAAAAAAGCCCCGCTAGTATTCTGCTAGCGGGGCTTTTTTATTCATCAAGGATGCTGCACTAACAAGCCAGAATCCTAGCGCGACTAAACCAATCAAAACCATAATGCCCTGGTTAATTAAGCTGGTGAAACCATGAATAGATTTGGCATGGGTGATCGCCAGAACAACAAATGGAATGTAGGCAAGGAGCGTTAGATATTGCACTGTTTTTTTAACATTAATGTGTTGATCAAACCAAAAGCTTTCCTTGTTGGCGAGTTCAACAAAAATTAAACCTAGCGTTATGCCTATCGCAGCCCCCCGCACACATCTGCAGGCCAATGCGCTCCAACCGCCATGCGCGAAAGTGCAACCAATAGACCGTAAATAAACAGTAACAGCAGTTTCCATCCTTTCAATTGATGAGCAAAGATAATAAAAATAATTGCCATAAACGCGCTCGCTACATGGCCGGATGGCATGGCGTAATTATTCGATGCGAGTTTTGGTCCCAGTCTGACTATATGGTCTAAGCCCCCGTATTCGGGGCGAAGTATTGCAAAGCTATCTTTGGCGAACTTAACAATGTAGTGAATGGATATTCCGCATAGCACAGCGCAAGTCAATAATCGCTGATGTTTTCGTAAAGTAATAAATAAAAGGCATCCCACAAAAATAACATCAGCGCTATTGGTAATGGTTACCCACAGCGCTTTTGAGGGCAGGGCGGAATTAATCGCAGAAAAGATCGACATGTTTAGAGGCTTAATGGCGCTCAGCAATATTGCAACACCTATAAGCGTTATGCTGGTTAGACTTAGGAGTCTGGTCCGAGTAGTAGTCATTTTATCCTGTACGGCGTGCGCTGTTCACAAATACAAAGTTTGGGTTTTGTTTATTCACATAATATTCAAAAAATTTCGCTCGCGTAAACCTTAGTTTGCAGTGACCTAACGAACCAGGATGAGGCCTTTTTTATGCGTGCTTAAAAGCCATTCCGCATAAAACTTGCGCAAGTTTCTCAAGATTTGCAAAGTTCCCCGCAAAGCTCCAAGAGTTTATTTGCCTGACCGAGGCTGCGTGATATAACAGGCATCCTCGACTTTGAGCGCATATTCCAGCAACTAATCCTTCGCGCTCGGGTCTACCGTCTCACTTATCGCACCTCGGTTTGGCTGTGTTGTAAGCCGTGGTGCTTATGTTCATAATGACAGTTCATATTTATAAGATAAAAGGGTGAAACCATGAAAACTCTTAAGGGTCCAGCCATATTCCTGGCGCAATTTTTAAGCGATACGGCTCCATTCAACAGTCTCGACAGCATTGCCGGTTGGGTTGCCAGCCTTGGGTTTAAAGGCGTGCAGATTCCAACGTGGGATAAACGCGTTTTCGACCTCGAACAAGCTGCCAACAGCACCGAGTACTGCCAGCAGTTCCTAGCAACTTTGGCCAAGCACGGTTTGGTTCCCACCGAACTATCCACTCATTTACAGGGCCAATTGGTTGCTGTTCACCCCGCTTATGACGAAATGTTTGATGGTTTTGCCCCCGAATCTGTTCGTGGCAACCCAACCGCTCGCCAAGCTTGGGCAGTAGAACAAATGATGCTGGCTGCCAAAGCCAGTAAAAACTTGGGCTTGAAAGCCCATGCCACTTTCTCTGGCGCCTTGTTATGGCCTTACTTGTACCCCTGGCCACAGCGCCCCGCTGGTTTAGTGGATGCTGGTTTTGCTGAATTGGCAAAACGCTGGAAACCAATTCTCGATGCGTTTGATGCAGTTGGCGTTGACGTTTGCTATGAAATTCACCCCGGTGAAGATTTGCATGATGGCGCGACTTTCGAACGTTTCTTGAAAGCGGTAGATAATCACCCGCGCTGCAATATTTTGTTTGACCCATCGCACTTCGTATTGCAACAACTCGATTACCTTGCGTTTATCGATCGCTATCACGACCGCATCAAAATGTTCCATGTGAAAGACGCTGAATTTAATCCAACTGCACAACAAGGCGTGTACGGTGGTTATGAATCCTGGGTTGATCGTGCTGGTCGCTTCCGTTCACTCGGCGATGGCCAAGTGGACTTCAAACAAATTTTCTCAAAATTCGCTGCTTACAATTACGAAGGCTGGGCCGTATTGGAGTGGGAATGCTGCTTGAAACACCCAGAAGTTGGCGCGGCAGAAGGTGCTCCATTTATTGCGCAACACATTATTAAAGTGACTGAGCGCGCATTTGATGATTTTGCGAGTGGCGGTACAGACCACGCAGCAAATCGTCGTATTTTGGGTTTGAAATAAATAGTTTTTTTTGCTTTTGCTTTTGCTTTTGCTTTTGCTTTTGCTTTTGCTTTTGCTTTTGCTTTTGCTTTTGCTTTTGCTTTTGCTTTTGCGTTTGACGTTCACTCCCTTTTGGCTTTGCCGAGCACTGGAAGAAAATTGCCGGCTAACGCACAGGAAGTGCGTTTGAGTGACGATGCGACATGGATGTCGCACCGGAGCGACGACAATTTTCTGAAGCGCGCAGGAAAAAACAAAGCCATGGGTCGCCTTTCTTTTGACTCCTTTTCTTTGGCGAAGCAAAGAAAAGGAGTTCGCCAAGAGGCGAAATAAAATCTAAAAAATTAAAAGCTTAATGTGAATATTTATAGCGTTGTTTTTGCATAAAGGAATTCAGTTTTCTCTAGCGTGAAAAAGCTGGATCCCCGCTACGCGAGGATGACGACTCCCCGTAAAAATTAGAGTTGATGAAGAGTTTAATTATGACTACTCCAAGAATTCGTTATGCAATGGTTGGTGGTGGACGCGGTGCATTTATCGGTGCTGTGCATCGCATCGCTGCGCGTATGGACGACCGCTATGAATTGGTTGCTGGTGCGCTTTCATCTAACCCAGAGAACGCAAAAGCGTCTGCTGCTGATTTACATATCGCACCAGATCGCGCTTACACCTCTTTCGAAGAAATGTTGCGCGTCGAAAAAACACGTGCAGATGGTATTCAGGCTGTTGTGATCGTTACACCAAACCACATGCACTTTCCCGTTGCTAAAGCAGCGCTTGAAGCTGGTATTAATGTGATTTGCGACAAGCCAGTAACGCGCACGCTTGAAGAGGCGCTTGAGTTGCAACAAGTCGCTGCAAAAAGCAGTGCTTATTTTGCATTGACTCACAACTACAGCGCTTATCCGCTCGTGCGTTACGCGCGTGAATTAGTAGGTAAGGGCGCGCTCGGGAAAATTCGCGTTGTGCAAGTAGAGTACCCACAAGAATGGCTCACAGTTGCGGCCGATGCAGATAACAAACAAGCCTCATGGCGTACTGATCCAGCTCGTTCAGGCGCTGGTGGATGTCTTGGTGATATTGGTACGCACGCGTTTCAATTAGCGCGTTTTATTAGTCAGCAAAAAGTGACTGCAGTTAGCGCTGACTTGGCGAGCTTTGTTGATGGTCGTTTAGTGGATGACAACGTTCATGCACTTTTGCGTTTTGAAAACGGCGCGAAAGGTATGCTGTGGAGCAGCCAAGTTGCACCCGGTTGTGAAAATGGTTTGCGCATTCGCGTCTTCGGCGATAAAGCGAGTATTGAGTGGGCGCAAGAAACACCAAATGAATTGTGGTTTGCCGAATTAAACAAACCGCGCCAACGCGTGACTCGCCGCGGCGATATTGGTAGCGACATCGCGGCGCGTGGCATGCGTACACCGGGTGGCCATCCTGAGGGGTATCTTGAAGCCTTCGCCAACTTGTACAACGACATCGCCGATATTTTAATTGCGCATCAAGCGGGCGAGCGTCATTATTTGCAAGACTGGGTGCCTGGAATTGATACAGGTGTTGAAGGCATGAAGTTTATTCAAGCCATGATTGATTCATCAAAGGCTGATGGTAGTTGGAAATCGCTGTAATTGCTGTACAGCACAGCAGCGAGAGTTAAAGCTCTCGCTGCTTTAAATCACAGTAACAATTTTTAAACCGCAGTTAACAATAATTCTATCAACAATAAAAAGGGTACAACTATGTCTAATACGATTAACCCAAATCGCTTATTTACGGCGTGTTGCGTGGCCTTGATCGTCACCGCAATGACCTTTGCTATTCGCGCAGGCATTTTGACGCAACTCAGCGCAACCTTTCAGTTCACTGATGCGCAATTAGGTTGGATCAACAGCATGGCGTTTCTGGGCTTTCCGGTCGCTATGATGGTGGGTGGTTTGCTGTATAACGCTTTGGGCGCGCGTACGCTTTTGTATCTCGCGTTTGTTTGTCACTTGCTCGGTTTGATTCTCACGATTACTGCAGGCGGTTTCTGGGGCTTGTTGCTTTCGTCATTCTGCATTGGTTTTGCTAACGGTTCTGTTGAAGCAGCATGTAATCCATTGATTGTGGATATTTACCACACCAACAAAACTACCAAGCTGAATAAATTCCACATGTGGTTCCCAGGCGGTATCGTAATTGGTTCATTGATTTCAGCATTGATGACTAAATTGAACATGGGTTGGCAAGCGCAAATTGCGATTATGTTGGTGCCAACTGCGATTTACGGTTTCATGATTTTCGGCCAAACATTCCCTGTGCCCGTTAACACCGAAACATCAACCAAAAATAATATTCGTGCGCTCTTCTCGCCATTATTTATTTTCATGTTGTTGGTGATGACTGTAACTGCTGCGTCTGAATTCGGTACACAACAATGGGTTGATCGTATTTTCGGAGCATCAGGTGCTCACCCAATGTTGGTGTTGGCCTTAGTGACTGGTTTGATGGCATTAGGTCGTTACTTCGCAGGTCCAATCGTGGAAGCATTGAATCCTGTCGGTGTGTTGCTCATGTCAGCAATTGTGACCACCATCGGTATTTATTTATTGAGCATGGCGTCTGGCGCGTTGATTTATGTTTCAGCGATGGTGTTTGCTATAGGCGTAACTTACTTCTGGCCGTGCATGATTGGTTTCATCAGCGAATACCAACCAAAAACCGGTGCGCTCGGTATGTCGTTAATGGGCGGCGCTGGCATGTTCTCTCTCAGTATTTGGAATCCCGTGATTGGCGGTTGGTTAGATGCTGCTAAAGCAGAAGCGGCTGCAAAAGGCATAGCGCCCGAAGCTGTAGAGTTGGCAGCTGGTCAAGCAACCTTGCAAAACCTCGCGCTGTTCCCAGCAGTGTTGATTGTTGTTTTCACTGGCTTGTATATTTTCCGCAAAAAATTCGCGAACAAATAAATTAAGCTGAATAAAAAGCCCCGGTAGAGAAATCTGCCGGGGCTTTTTTTTTAAATTAACCTCTTTTAAGGGGTAGGTTAGGAGGGGGTTTAGGTTACGACAAATGTTGCGCGTGGTAACGTAAGTGGTCATCAATAAAGGTTGCGACAAAAAAGTAGCCGTGGTCGTAACCTTCTTGATAACGAAGCACAATGGGATGTTGGCGCTGGTGACAAATATGTTCCAGCAATTCCGGGCGCAATTGCTCTGTGAGGAAATTGTCGGCGGTGCCTTGGTCGATAAACAACGGTTGTTTTGACAGACCTTTTTTAATCAGTGCGCAGGCGTCATATTCTGCCCAAGTACTTTGATCGTCACCCAAATAACCACTAAAGGCTTTTTGGCCCCAAGGGCTTGTACTTGGGTTGACGATAGGCGCAAACGCAGAGACAGATGCAAAACGGCCCGGTTGACGCAATGCCAACACCAGCGCGCCGTGCCCTCCCATAGAATGGCCGCTAATACTTTCTTTTCCGTTGAGCGGAAAATTTGCTTGAACAAGTGCTGGCAATTCTTCCGCAATATAGTCGTACATGCGGTAATGTTTCGCCCAAGGTTCTTGCGTTGCGTTCACATAAAAACCTGCGCCAGAACCAAAATCATAAGTCTCGTCTTCGCCGGGAATGTTTACCCCGCGTGGGCTGGTGTCTGGGCAGATGATCGCTATGCCTAATTTCGCAGCGACTTGTTGCGCGCCAGCTTTCTGCATAAAGTTTTCGTCAGTGCATGTCAGGCCTGACAGCCACCACAAGAGTGGAACAGATGTCGTCTCCGCTTGCGGCGGTAAATAAATGGCAAACACCATATCGCAATTAAGCGTTGCTGAGCGGTGTTTGTATCGTTTGATCCAGCCACCAAAACTTTTGGTGGCAGAAATTAAAACTAAGCTCGATTCGTCGTCAGACATAAAAAGTCTCAAATTAAAACGCATTTAAAAATGCAAAACCGTTCGGATACTTTTTCCTTCGTGAAGTAAATCAAACGCGTCGTTGATTTTCTCGAAAGGCATTTCGTGAGTAATAAACTCGTCGATTTTGATTTCGCCTTTCATATAACGTTCAACGTAATTTGGAAGTTGTGTGCGCCCCTTAACACCGCCAAACGCCGAACCTTTCCAAACGCGGCCCGTCACCAGTTGAAATGGACGCGTAGAAATTTCTTGTCCCGCGCCAGCCACGCCAATGATGATCGATTCGCCCCAGCCTTTGTGGCAGGCTTCCAGCGCAGAGCGCATCACATTAACGTTGCCAATGCATTCAAACGAATAATCCACACCGCCGTCGGTCATATTCACAATGACCTGCTGAATTGGGTCTGAATATTCTTTTGGGTTAACGAAATCGGTGGCGCCGAATTGTCTCGCCAAATCGAATTTTTCTGGGTTGATATCGATAGCAATAATGCGTCCGGCTTTTGCCATTTGCGCACCTTGAATGACTGCTAAACCAATCGCGCCCAAACCAAACACGGCAACTGTTGAACCCGGTGTGACTTTGGCGGTGTTAAACACAGCGCCAATACCCGTGGTTACGCCGCAACCGAGCAGGCAAATTTTGTCGAGCGGAGCGTCTTTCGATACTTTTGCCAAAGATACTTCCGGCAAAACCGTGTACTCAGAAAATGTTGACGTGCCCATGTAATGAAACAGCGGCTGGCCGTCGAGCGAGAAACGAGAGGTTCCGTCCGGCATAACGCCTTTACCTTGGGTTGTTCGTACCGATCCGCACAAGTTGGTTTTGCCAGAAAGGCAGAACTTACATTGGCGACATTCTGCCGTGTAGAGCGGAATCACGTGATCGCCTACCTGCAAGCTCGTCACGCCTTCGCCAACAGCTTCAACAATACCTGCGCCTTCATGGCCTAGTACGGCTGGAAACAAGCCTTCCGGATCTGCGCCCGACAGGGTGTAAGCATCTGTATGGCAAACGCTGGTAGCGACTATACGCACCAGCACTTCGCCCGCTTTAGGGCCCTGAACATCAATTTCCACCAATTCCAAAGGTTTGCCCGCAGCAAAGGCAACAGCAGCGCGTGATTTCATAATCGATTCTCGATTCAAAATAGGAGATTCGCGGCAACCGCCGCAGACAGGGCTGAAGAGTGTAGACTAGTGCCTATCAGGTGGTAACCACCTTAAAAATCACTTAATTGTTGCCGAGGAGCAATAATGCAGCATTGGGATCGTGTGGAAGCTTTTGTAGAAGTGGTGCGCAATGGCAGCTTTGCGGGTGCCGCCCGTCAGCTACAAGTCTCCAACTCACACATCAGTCGTTTGGTGGGACAACTGGAGCAACAGCTCGGTACACAGCTGCTTTACCGAACGACGCGCCAAATCCGGCTCACAGACACGGGCACGCTTTACTATGACAGCTGCCGCCAATTGTTCGATGGCTTTAAAGAAGCCGAGCTACAGCTAAACCAGCACCAAGGCCAACCTGCAGGTTTACTCAAAATTACCGCCGCAACCACCTTTGGCGACCGCTACATAGCGCCGCTGGTAAACGACTTTGCACTTATGTACCCACAAATCAAAGTCAGCATGTACTTCAGTAACCGCCAAGTAGACCTGATTGATGAGGGATTTGATCTCGGCATTCGCATGGGTGTACTTAAAGAATCCACGCTCATTGCGCGGCGTTTGTGTGACCGAAAGGAATATCTGGTTGCGTCGCCCGCGTATTTTGCGAGCCATACCAAGCCTGAAAAGCTTGCAGATTTGGAGCAACACAACTGCCTCATCGGCTCTCGTGGCACCTGGCTACTCTCCCAAAACGGCGTGCGCAAAGATGTAGTCGTACGTGGAAACTGGCAAGCCAACTCCGGCCCCGGCCTGCTGGATGCCGCACTCAAAGGCATAGGCATCGCCCAATTACCCGACTATTACATAGACGAACACCTAACCAGCGGCCGCCTGCAATCCGTTCTCGATAACTACCGCTACACCGACACAGGTGTTTGGGTTGTCTACCCCCAACAGCGATACATTGCCCCTAAGGTGAGGTTCTTTATTGATTTCTTGGTTGAGCGATTTGAGAGGGGTATTGGGCGCTCTATTAAACCTTAAATACTCAATGTGCTATGGATGAGTGTTTAATACCTGATGGAATCATCAAATAGCCTTGTTGCTCTTACTATTTTAGGTGGAATAAGATGAATGCTGGTTTAACCGCCAATAACCTCGTTAAGGCCGAGGCCTGCAGGGGTACGTTAGAGCAGGACTAGTCTTAGCGTTTCCTCGTTGAAAATGTGAGAGTTAAGGAGTGATTTATGCGTTTTAAGTTATCTGCCGCGAGTTTTGCTGTCGTAAGCGCCCTGATCTTGAATTCTGAAGTTGCTTTGGCAAAATCAGACAAAAAACCTGAGAACAGCGGTCCTGCTGTTGCGGTGTTTACCAGTAGTACTGCTGCCTCTTTGAGTGCTAATAAGCGCGTTGCCATTACTGAAGTGGTGATTTCTTTTCAAACCTCTACCGGTCAAACAATCTCTACGGCAAGCCTCGGAAAAGATGTGGCCAAATACGGTTTGGGTGGTTTATTAAAGCACGATAAAACCAGTGAAACGGGATTTATGCGCTTGGAGCTTGATCCCGTTGTTGCACAAACTGTGGCCAACAATGTGTATAAAAAATTGCAGGAAGATTTGATTGCAATCGGTTTTGAGGTGGTTCCTGAGGCTGAGGTCACTGCAGCAGCATCTTACCAAGCCTTGTTAAAAGAATCCGGTTTTAGCAACCCTTCCAAATACTACAACTCGCAGGGTGATGTGCTCTTAGCCGGCCCCGACGCCTTAAAACCCTACATGCCCTATGCGATTGAGCTGGGTGACTTTTATGAAAATGGAAAAGTCACTACCTATATTCCGGGCTGGGTGAAACAAGTACCTTTTAATGGCGGTAGTTCGACTGAAGGTGGGCCTAAGTTTTCGCTGGGTGTTGGCGCGTGGAAGGTGCCAGATTTGGAAACCAAACTTGCAAAGGAATTAAATGCTCATGTGTTAAAGGCAAACTTTGTGCTGACCTTGGGTAAATTGGATTTGAGCGTTGCGCACGACTATTCGGTTGAGGGTGATCAATATCAGGGTACCAATAGCACCACGACAACGGAAACTACATCCGGTACGGCCAGTGCTGGTTTGGGCGTGCAGGAGTGGCAGAGTCGAATTGCGTTTAGAACTGCAGACGGTAAATCGCAAAAGCCAGGTAAGAATGATAAAGGCCAGTCAGCAAAAGATGGTGATGTTGTGGTTACTATCGATAAGCCAGTCGCAGCTATTTCAAACTTTTTTTCGCTGGCAAATGGCAAAGAGTTGGAAGCAGTGGTTTCCATTACAGACGCTGCACTGTTCAGTAAAGTCGCTGTTAATTTAATTGCGACTGAGCAGAAAAAAATGCTGGATTTGGTTAAACCGTAATAATCATTAGTGATCTGAGCGCTAAAAAGACCAGCCTCACGCGCTGGCCTTTTTATAGCTTGCGTGCCGCTGTTCGAATTGTTCAAGCGTGGGCCGAGATTTCTAAGGCTCCTTTTTGTCATTTGAAAACTTCCTTAAAGTCATTCGGGGCGCAGCAACAACTCCTTATGTTTGGTATGGCTTAGTCAGCCTGAATGGCTAGAAGTGCATTTTTGTGACGTGACTAAAGATCGGTTTTGATTGTGGGCTGCTACCTAATTTTTCACCTTGTTTAAAGATGATCGTAAAGAAATTTAACTAAATGGTGGGCTTATGTGTCGAATTATTTTACAAAAATAATTTTTCCAGGCTTGTGAAAAATTATAACCTTCTGATTTTAAATGATTTTTATCTTGGCGCGTAAAATGCAAACTAGTTCACATTATTTGTGTTTATTGGTTCGCATTTTTCATTAAAGGGATAAAAAATGAAAACTATACATTGGTTATTTCTGACGGGCTTGTTGGTTGCGTCTTTGAGTGTTCGGGCAGCAGTGATACCGCTGTCCAGTTTTGATGGTTCTGAGACGGTTGTTGATTTCGACAATGTGTCGGTAGGGGTTTTTAGCGGTACTTATAAAAACTCCGGGGTGATTTTTAGTACAGAGTCTGGCTCATACATCTTCCAAAATACCGGCTGGTTGCTGGGGACGAGCGGTTATGCATTTAACAGCTTTGGTCTGTATCCCGATGCAAAAAACGACATCGAGCTTGGTTTTGACAGTGCGATCACACGTTTTGGGATGAACTTTGGTAACGGTGCAGGCTCTCAATTATCTGCAGTAGTCAGTGCTTATGATGGCTCTGGGAATTTGGTTGAATCTCTCTCGTTTACCGATTTTGATAACGCGTTTGTGGGCTTTGATTTTTCATCAGCGGTTAGCAAAATCATTATCGATCGTACCGATGGCACCGATTATTTCACTTTTCTAGATGATGTTCGTTTTGCGCCATCAATATCTGTTGCCGTACCGGAGTCGTCCAGTTTGGTTTTGGCTTTGATAGGCTTAATCGGTCTGGTGGGTTTGCGCATGCGCAAATCGGCCTAAATCCAAAAAGGCCTTTTCAAAAGGCCTTTTCTCTCAAGTAAAAGCTTGAAATCCTGCTTTTTTCTTGACATCCCCGCCTTACCTGCGAAAATTGCGGCTTCCTCCAGATGGTTGCAAGATGACCGATAAGCTCGGAATCTCATCTGCGCCCAGCCAAGTCACCCTCTTGGCGACCCATCTGCGGCCTGCGTTCAAAAACCTTGGATGCAGCCAAGAAAGCCGCTGTTTACCTGCACGGTTTTCGCTGGTCCGATCCTGACCTTGCCGGGTTTTGATCGTGGATCATTCATATTGCGTTGGTAGACTTGAGTCTCAGCGTATTTTTTAGTGCTTCTATACGCCTTACAACTTGCAACTTTTTGCTGCTTCGCGTGTAGCGGTGCGTTTTATTGACATTCTAAAAGGGGAATGACTGTGGAAATGCTATCCGGTGGAGATATGCTCATCCGCGCCCTGAAAGACGAAGGTGTTGAATACATTTTCGGCTATCCAGGCGGCGCTGCACTGCATATTTACGATGCCATCTTTCGTCAAAAAGACGTTAAACATATTCTCGTTCGTCACGAACAAGCCGCTACCCACGCGGCGGACGGTTACTCCCGTTCTACCGGCAAAGTCGGTACTGTTCTCGTGACCTCAGGTCCAGGTGCGACCAATGCCATCACCGGCATTGCGACGGCTTACATGGATTCTATTCCGATGGTGGTCATTTCTGGTCAGGTGATGAGTCACTTGATTGGTGAAGATGCTTTCCAGGAAACGGACATGGTGGGGATTTCCCGCCCGATTGTGAAACACAGTTTCATGATCAAACATCAAAGCGAAATCGCCGAAACCGTGAAGAAGGCTTATTACATCGCGTCTACTGGTCGTCCTGGCCCAGTGGTTATTGATGTACCTAAAGACCTGACTCACCCGGCGTTTACCTTTCCGTACGAATATCCGGATAAGGTGAAGTTACGTTCCTATACGCCCGCAACGCGCGGTCACGCTGGCCAAATCAAGAAAGCGGTGCAGTTACTCTTGGCTGCCAAGCGCCCGATGATTTATACCGGTGGTGGTGTAGTGCAAGGCAATGCATCGCATTTGCTGACGCAATTGGTGGATACGCTGGATTACCCCGTAACCAACACGCTCATGGGCTTGGGTGCTTATCCGGGAACCGGTAAACGCTTCCTCGGCATGCTGGGTATGCACGGTACTTACGAAGCGAACACGGCGATGCACCACAGTGATGTCATCCTTGCAGTGGGTGCACGTTTTGATGACCGCGTAACTAACGCCGTTAGCAAGTTCTGCCCGAACGCAAAAATTATCCATGTGGATATAGACCCTGCGTCCATCTCCAAAACCGTGGTTGCCGATGTACCTATCGTAGGTTCGGTTGAAAGCGTGTTGACGGATATGTTGGCGCTGATTAAAGAATCTAACGAAAAGCCGGATGCAGAAGCCATCGCCGCGTGGTGGAAACAAATCAACGAATGGCGCGAGCGCCATGGTTTGTATACGAAGCCGCGTTACGACACCACCAGCGAATTGATTAAACCTCAAGACGTTATCAAAGCGGTTTGGGAAGTGACAAAAGGTGATGCGTTTATTACGTCCGACGTTGGTCAGCACCAAATGTTTGCGGCGCAATATTACCCATTTGATAAGCCACGCCGTTGGATCAACTCCGGTGGTCTGGCACCATGGGCTTTGGTCTGCCTGCGGCCATGGGCGTACAAATGGCGCATCGCGATGCAACTGTTGCGTGCATCACTGGCGAAGGTTCCATTCAAATGTGTATTCAAGAATTATCTTGCTGTACGCAATACCATTTGCCGGTGAAAATTATTTGCTTGAACAACCAAGCGCTCGGCATGGTTCGCCAATGGCAAGATATGCAGTACTCCAGTCGCTACGCCGAAAGTTTGTATGAAGATTCATTGCCGGACTTTATCAAGCTTGCAGAAGCTTACGGTCATGTGGGTATTCGTGTGACCAAGAAAGAAGAGCTCAAAGCGAAATTGGAAGAATGTTTTGCGTTGAAAGATCGCGTTGTGTTTATGGATATTATGGTTGATCAATCTGAGCACGTTTACCCCATGCAGATTGCGCAACACTCCATGCGCGACATGTTCTTGAACAAAGAGGAGCGTACATAATGAGACGTATTATTTCTGTTTTATTAGAAAACGCTCCCGGTGCATTGTCTCGCGTTGTAGGTTTGTTTTCACAACGCGGTTACAACATCGAAAGCTTGACCGTTGCTCCAACAGAAGATCCAACGCTGTCGCGTTTAACACTGACAACTATTGGCGATGATCATAAAATCGAACAAATCACCAAGCATCTTAATAAGCTTGTGGATGTTGTGAAATTAGTAGATCTCACCGAAGGTGCACACATTGAACGTGAATTGATGCTGATTAAAGTGAAAGCATCAGGCGCACAGCGTGCGGAAGTAAAACGTTGCGTTGATATTTTCCGTGGCCAAATCATCGATGTAACCAGCTCGCTCTACACCATTCAAATTACCGGCGCGAGCGAAAAGCTCGATGCCTTTTTGTTAGCAGTGGGCGACGCGGCGATTATCGAAGTCGTGCGTAGCGGTGTGAGTGGAATATCACGCGGTGAGAAAGTGTTGAGTTTGTAAAATACACGCTGCCAGAAAATCGGCATGAAAGTGAATCGGTTTTTAAGATTTCTCTTAAACAAATTAATTATCGAATTGTTCAGCCAACTAGATCTGGAGAGATAGATTAGTTTGCGTATGGGGTCGCGAAGGCGGGACCAAAGCAACTTCTCGCGGTGGCTGCTGAAAACGTTTAGCAGAGCCTGTAGATGGAACAGTCTGTTTTGGCAATTAGAAGTGAAGGTTGAAACCTTTCCTTCACAAAATATTCTCTTGAGTTTGGATTAAATCTCGACAGATGCAATCCAAAGGATGAAAAACTCGCTTTCAACGTGTAATTGCTGACTCATGTTCTCCTGAAAAAAAGTGAAATTTTTGTAGATGGTAACAACTTCAAATTATCACCCTGCATGGGCGTAACAGAGTAAAAGTGATTGAATAGAGTTGATCATTAAAAGTTGTCCACGGAAGGGCTCTTGATTGCCAAAGCCAGCGTTCTGTACCCAGATTGAAATAAACGAAAAATCTAAAATGAACTCCTAATAGAATTTTAGCGAATAACAATCCGATAAGCGGAAGTTGAAGCTGAGAGGTTATTGCCTTAATAAGGTCACATTGTACTGATAATTGCTCTCTCATCTAACATTTATGGGTATTTTAGGTTTAAGCAACTTCAAATTGTTCTGCTGAAGGCGGCCTTGAAAAAGTATGAACCCGCCGCAAAACAAAATGCTGGGGTGGTTAATAATTGCTTTCATTGAGAAATATCCTTTGTTGATGGGGTTGATTTGTTCGATATACCGATAAAAATGATGGGAAAAGTTACGATATTAAATATATTGGTGGTGATACAGGATGATGGTTCGTTATGAAAAATATAATATGGATGGATCAAATCCATCGATTAGATATTTATGGAAAAGTATTAATCAGCCATCGTGGCAAATGAAATCGCTTGAGAAGATATGGTGAATCAGATAAGTTTGGATGTAAAAGCTATTTGTTTTGGCGGAATATTACATGCATTTGCGATTATGACAAAAATTAAATAGGTCGATACTCTTTTGGATATGGGACAGAAATATATTGCTTTAATGATCCGGTATGGATTAAAATTCGCACAGCAATTTTGACAGGATGTTGATCGCGGATTTTATCGTCCGATGAAAATAAAATTTTTAGGTCACTAAAGGGCTCGTAGTGATTTAATTTTAGCCAGCTGGGATTTTGTGGTCAAAAACGAGGATTTACTTATCAAGAAAATCACCGATGCGCTCGTTCTGCGATGAAACCGGAAAAGGTATGCGCACTAATCCTGCATTTTTTGCAGAAGAAGATTTTCAATTTTATAAAGCCAGCGTTGGCAGGGGTTAGCCGTTAAACACAAATTGCACGCTGGTATTTCAGATGACAAACCGTTACATTTATTAATGCTCGCGATTTTACAGATGTAATTAATCGAATTTTGCAACACATTGGTCGCCAGTATGTTTGATTAATAAAACCTATAGCGCCTGATGGTGTTGTTGGGTAGAAGTGCGCGATCCGCAATGGTAGATGCTGAAAATTATTTGTTGGCGTGTTATCGAAACAAAATCTAAACTGGTTGCTTGGGGCTGCACGGGAAAATGCCGCCGATTGTTGAGCAATTATCCTTCGCAAATGGCCGGGCCCATTGTTTGATCAATTGGAATTTAAATCCTTCTCCGTATCCATGTAGAAATGCCCAACAACTCTATTCGTGAGTTATTTAGAACAATGGTTGATCCAGACTTGCATGCAAACGCGCGAATCACTTTCAGCTAATCAAGTTTTAGGATCCGGAAAATTTAAAGAACAGATTGAAGTTGCATTGGAAAGAAAGATTGGTTTTTTGAAGCGAGGCAGACCGGTGGCTGTGATTGGTTATAAATAAATCACTACGACCCCTTTAGTAAAAGCGATTCAAAGATAAAGCCGAATCCCTCGATCCGGCTACCATCAAATTATTTATAAATTAATCCTGCAAACATCCTTCACATCAAAACATTGAAATCCAAGGCTATTCGTTGCTGAATCATAGTCGAAGGGCTTTCCTGTATAGGGATTTCTGAATGCCGAGGATTTAACTGCTGCACCTGTATTTTCTGGGTGATTTATTTTTAATTCCAGCTGTAAGGCAATGAGCAAATAAATTCCTGCTAGGTCATGTGCTCGGCCGAGATAACTCACATACTGCCAATTTTTGGATAGGCTAAGTTTGCCGCCGAGGTTATAAGGATTGAATCGCGAAAATTCCAACGAAGGTGCTGAGGTTTGCGCACGCTCGTAAAACTCCATTGGCGATAATTGGTCAAGCGCGAATGCGGGCTTTAGGCTCTGGCGATAATGCCAGTTTGCGGTTGCCGTGGGTTGGCTTAACATCCATACCAATAGCATATCCTCTGGCGGCTTTTGAGGAGCAGTTTTTGCGTTTTCTACACCAAACCGCAATTCTCCCGTGAGTACATTTTTGCTACTTATTTCCGCTGGCTTGAGTGGAGCAAGAAGCGCTCGTAAATTGGTTTCTTGAGCTTGCGATAGATGAGGTTCTGAACCAAGTGCATAAGAAAGTGCCGATAGACTTCTGCGCAAGGATGCTATGGCGACCATTCTTCCAATTAGCGTTCGGCTATCTGATAGAGCCATTCGCCAAAACTGCATATCGGCTTGGCTGTTGGCAATCAATCCATCCAAACCATTATGTAGGTACGCATCGGCCTGACTAAGTTTTCCCATTTGCATCATCAAATAGAAATTGGGTACGGGTGATGTGTAATCCATCAGCTGGGTTTCTTCGATGAAGTGAGGAAGCTGGACGATCCTGTGGTAGCGTTCCAATTGTGTGAGTAAGCGAGGATGTGTGAGGGGTTTTTCTTTAACCTCCGCAAGCAAAAGCTCAAAACAATTTCCCCTTTCCCGAGGCTTACAGTTGGTGGCTGGATAGAGCGACGACCATTCCTCATCCCATTTTTTGTTGTCACCGTAGAGCGAAGTAGATTCATCTTCTGTCAAATGTGCAAACTTACCTTTGGGGTGTTTTGATTGCAGCATTTCTACAACCGCTTTGCCCACGGTGTGTGGGTCTTTATCTGAAGCAGCTGCAAAGCCATAAAGGGAATAAACGGCATTCCCTTCTATGTTTGCGTTGACGGGCTTGTTTAATATTTCGGTGATTTCGGGCAGCAAAGCCTCGTCAACAAGGGATAGGTTAGGAATAAAAACAATACCTATGCCCGCTCCGATCACCAACAGGCTTCGAGTAATTATTTTAAATAACAGGGATTTCGTGCGAATCATAGTGTGTTCCTCGGTGGTTAACACTTTAACTCTCGCACACAGGTGGTGAAAGCATCTGAGGAAAACATCCGCAAAAGCTCCGTAAATAAAAACCTCATGTTGACGCCCCCGTTAAATTGCTAAACTGCGTCTATGACAAAGAATAATCCTAATAAAACCCACCTCAGGTGCGCTGGGCTCGAGTTCGACCTCGAGCTAGGTGCTGTGAAAAATTCCCGTGGTGACGTTCAGCGGCTGAGCCCTGTTAATTTGAAGTTGCTTGCTTATTTGATGGAGCATGCCGGCGAAGTTATTAGTCGCGCTGATCTTTTTGATGCAGTTTGGCCAAATCAAATATTGAGCGATGATGTGTTGACGCGGGCTGTTTCGGATATACGTGCACAACTGGCTAAGCTTGATGATTCTTCCAAATTCATTGAAACGCTGCCCAAGCGTGGGTACAGATGGGTTCTTGAGATTACGCCGTATGCAGAACAGGCGTTAAGTATCCCAGTTGAGACAGTGGTGGGCTCAATCCCTTCCTCGTCGAATACATTTCCGCGCTGGTTAAGCAATCGTTTTATCAACGGCGGGCTTTATGTTTTGGCTTCGTTACTCGTTGCAGTGTCAATCATGTGTTGGGTTGGGCGATCTGCTGGCGATCAAATTAAGTTAGCCGTACTACCAACTTCGTTTGATCGTCCACAAACTGAAATTCTTGCGAACGACATAAGCCAAAATATAGTTCTGGTCGCGCGTAAAATTCCCCATGTGAAGCTGCTCTCCAATTCGGCCATTGCCTCGCGACCGCAAAATCCCTTTCCTTATTTCTTTAAAGAATTCGGCGCGAAATGGGTACTTGAAAGCCGGGTATCTGATTTGGACGGGATGGATAGTGTTGAATTAATCTTGGTTGATGCTCGTAGCGGCATTGAGCTTCGCAATATAAAAATTGAAGTGGCCAGTCGGTCAGATCTGATCCCTAAGATTGCGCAAAAATTGGAATTTGATTTACTGGTTGAACAACAGCCGTATTAGTTTACAAAACGCATTCGGCTAATCAACGCTTGGGCGAGAGGTATAACAGTATTGATGTCTGTGTCGGGCACTGTGGTTAGGCTTATCCAATACAGGCTTCGTTCGCCCTTCAGTAGAAAATAGGCTTGCAGATGTTTTTGTTGCTCGGATTCGTATTCGTAAATTTTATAGCTGACGGCGCCGTGAGGTGATGCTGTCAGAGTGTCTTCCATTCTTAATAGCGGTTCACTTGCGCCGCTCTGCTGACGAATACTGCTTTCAAGTCTTTTCCACAAAACGGGATCGCGCTCCCAAATGTTAATGAGCGTCGCCGCCATAAAATAACTTTGTGTTCCATTGACTTCACCCACTAGCGTCGGAAATTCGCGTTGATCTTGTTGTTCCAATTGGATTGAGAGTGCGCTGGGTAAATTAATTTCAAGCCCGGGTGCGAGTGTTGCTGTCTCTGCGTGGCAGGCTAAGGCACACAGCAAGAGCATGGCTTGGCTAAACAACACCAAACAAAATCTAAAGCTGCGTGAGTAAATGGTCGATATCACAGGCGATGTCCGAGAAAAACGTAACTCTTGGCTGAGTGTTCAATGCGTAGAGTTTTTATTGTTGTACGTTGGTCGGGTTGTGACCTTTGTGTTGCTATCTTAACAGATCAATCAACGTACAGAATGTTTAACTGGGACTAAATTCCATCTTTATTTAAATAGAAAGCTTTTAATGAAAAAAGGAGGTCGTTTGACCTCCCGGCTTAAAAGCTAGCCTAGTGATGTTGCTTTGGGAATAGCGATGGAGGCTTATCACTTAGCCATCCACAGAGTTGCAGCAATCCTTGCCTGATAACTTAGAGTGAGTAGCGAACGCCCACCAAGAGTTGTCTTCCGGTGTGATTGATTTCGCGGGTCATATCCATGGTGCCGTCACCGGTGCCATAAATACGTTCCTCTTCGTCGGTCATGTTAATCATTTCAACCGTGAGCTTTAGATTATCGTTCAGGTTATAAAATGAAGACATGTCGATGTGAGTTGGCCCTTGTTTCATTTCCGCAACGTGACCATTGCCGCCCGGCTTGCTGAGCAGGTAGCTATCGCGGTTGTTTGCAGACACGCGAATGCCATACTTATCTTGCTCATAATAAAGCGTGAAGTTGTATGAGTTTTTCGATAAGCCTGTCATATCGCCTGCTGAAACATGAGTGAAGTTAGTGACAACACCTGTATTGGCGAGGAAGCCCGGCAAGAAGCTAAAGGTTTGTTGATAAATAAGCTCGTAGCCTTTTACATCAAAACCTTTGTTGTCGTTGACAGGAATGTAATGTGTGTAGAGAGTTGTGCGAGGATCTGCATTGTATGCCGCGTCATATTGTGGATCTGCAAAAATTGCATCGTGATACTCGGAATCAATGAGCTTTTCAACAATGTCTGTTTTTAACGAGGTGGTTACGTTTTTATAAAAGTAATTCGCCGCTAATAAAGCTTCTTCTGCAAAATACCATTCCGCACCAAAATCTATATCGTTAGATTCATAGGGCTTCAGGCCTGGGTTTCCGAGGTTGCTAACGGTACGTGTTGTGTAACCGAAATTCGGCCCAGCAATGTTCAATGAGCCCATATCGGGGCGTGTCATTGTTTTACCGTACGACAGGCGAGTTACCAAAGTATCTGTTACATCCAACGAGAAGTTCATTGAAGGTAAGAAGTTTTTGTAACTACGTTCTACATCAACAGCTTTTGTATTCAACCAAGCTTGAGAGCTTACGTTGGTATCCACCGCGCGAACACCGAAGTTTGTGCGCAGCAGCATGGAGCCTAAATCAAATTTATTGTTGACTTCGACATAAGCGGCCAAGGTCTCTTCACCTACAATCCACGCAGCAGATAATTTATCGGTGTATTCTTTGGCAATGATATTCGCTTTATAAATTGCATCAAAATCGGCAACAGGGAAAGGTACCAGTGTGCCATCCAATCCTTTTCCAAAATCAGAAACGGGAAGTGCTTTGGTGTAACCAACGGCAGAAAACGCAGCAGGATATTTTCCAGTACCTTCACGTGATTCTACTTTGCGATCATTGTACGCAATGCCCGTATCAATAGAATAATTGTCTTGCGTAAATTTCAAATCAATTTTAGAGGTCAGGTTATCCTTTTTGACATAGTTGGAACGGTTGTTTGCCGTTGTCATGTTGTAATTGGCTGGATCGTTGTAGTTGTAACCGCTGCCCCAAGACACTTTTGGGATGTCTGCGTTATCACTGAAATCAAACGAATAAGTGTGTGATTTTGAAACCGCATAGAAACGAACTTCCTCACGGTCTGCTTCATTGGTTGCTTTACCAACCATAGCGTTTAGCGTGAGAGAATCGCTCAGGTTAAATTCACCAGATAATACATATTGATCAAATTTTGAATCTGAACTTTGATCGCGGCTTTCAATCCAGGATTCAACGTCCGCAAAAGTTCCGGCGAGAATTCGCTTACCGTCTGGATTTACGGTAATCGCTAAAGGCGTTACTTCGTTATGGGTTAAGAACCACTCCATTGAATTGTAATTCAGCCGCGTGTTTGAAAGTTCTGAATGCAAAATATCGAACGTCAGTTTTGCTGAATCTGAGGGTTTGTACTGGAGCGATGAGGTGATGCCCAATCTTTCTTGATCATTTCCGAAATAATCTGCACGCGGCAAGCGTGGTGACCACAAGCAATTTATCGCTGCGACTGAGCTGCCATTGAGCGCGCAATTGCTCTCGGCAATTTGACCCGTTACTACGGGTTTAGCGCTTGCAGGGTAGGTGTCATTCGTTGCAATAGGCGTTGTCCAACGAACAGTACCAAAACCTTCCTGACGCACAGTTCTGTCAGAGTAAGCAACCGAAAGAAGAGCGCCCAACTTATTATCCGCAAAGGTGTTACTTACCATGAGGGCAATGCGAGGATCGTTCTTTTTACTCAAATCGTTGTAGCTATCTTGCGCAGATGCCGCAAATTTAAAGCCATCGAAATCAAATGGTTTTGCAGAATACAAATCCACAGTGCCGGCAATGCCGCCTTCTTCCATTTTTGCGGTGGTTGTCTTTTGGATATCAACGCGATTGAACAGCTCAGACGCAAAAACGTGGAAGTCAAAAGCGCGCCCTGCGTTAATCGTAACGCCGCCAGAATCTAATCCATCACTGCCTGCAGGGACTTCCATTCCGTTTAGGGTGGTGCGTGTGAAAGATGGACTAAATCCACGCAAAGTAATGTTACGGCCTTCACCGCCTTCGCGGGAGATGGCAACGCCAGGTACACGTTGAATAGATTCGGCGATATTTAAATCGGGAAATTTACCGATGTCTTCCGCCATGATGGTTTCTTTGGAGTTGATGGCGTTGCGCTTTTCATCCAGACTTTTGAGTAACGAGCCGCGGTAGCCCGTTACAACAAGTTCTTCAACATCTTTTGCTTGCGCGTCTTCAGCAATTGCCTGACTCGCTGCCAGTGATGACATTGCAAGAACCACTGCAGTGGATAATTTATTTTTGTACAGCATGGAGTGTTTTCCCTCTAAATCGTTATAAGTTTGTATAAAGAGTTGACCACTGTTGCTCACGGATAAATACAGGCCCGAATCTTCAAGAAGAGTAATGGCGCCATCTATTACCGAGTAATTCCCCACTAATTCATGTGTTTTTGCCGATACAACTCTATCGTAGGGCACGATAATGGTGAGGTTGGATTGGCGTGCGAATTCAGTGAGAGCAATGTCAGCTCTATTTTCGGAGATGTTGAAATGAACAATTTGCGATAGATTATTTTTTTCTGCACGCGCTTGATAACTACACACTAAGCTGCAGGTAACCAACGCCAAAAATATTCTGTTCAATCCGGTTTTCTCCAACGCGGTTTTCACCGCTATACAAAAGACGATTTAACTTTTTTTTTCCTCCATACCATCATCACGATGTGTGATGATTTTTATTTTAACGAAAGATCAATAACTCCATCGTGTGATCGTGCATAAACGATATTGAAGTTTTCTTTCAGCGCGGAGAGCAAGCCGTCTACATCTCCCGCTTTATATAAACCCGCAATGCGCAGATCATTAATGCGCGGATCTGCAATTCGAAAACGCTCGGGCGTGTAGCGGCTCAATTCAAAAAGTGCATCTTCCAAACGCTCGCCTCTAAACACTAAGTTGCCATTGCGCCAAGACAAGCGATCATTGATAAGTGCGTCACCAATAACTTCTACCGGTGTGGTTTCGCTTTCGTGAACACTTAATTTTTCACCTTGACCAAGCTCTTGAATAATTTTTTGGCTATTTGAAAGCGTTGATGTGGCTGCATTAGCTACAGCAGGTTTAACTTTAACGCGACCCTCCGTCACAATTACATCAAAATCATTATTGTTTTTGAGGTAAACATTAAATGCAGTACCAACGGCTTCAACAATTCGTTCGCCCACTTTTACATGCAGTGGGCGCTGCTTGTTGTGTGCGACTTCAACCAATAATTCTCCTTTTGTTAAAACCAATAGCCGCTCTTTCTCCATGTAAGTTACCGACACTTGTGTATTGGTATTGAGAAACATTTTGGTTCCGTCGGGCAAGCTGACTGTGGAGTGAGCGCCTATACCCGTTTCGTACAATACGTTGGATGTTTTGCTAGCAGGTGTTTGCGCAACTTGCGGTGCCGTTTTAATTTGGGATGTGGCTGGCACAAAAAAATGGATGCCCACAAGCAATACGGCAACAGATGCAGCAATTGACCAAGCAGTGCGTAAAAATCTTTTTTTCTCCTGCCGCTGCGCTGCGGGTGCATCGAACAACTCTGAGAGCACCGAGAGATTATCCATGCGGTCCCAAAGCGAGGCCATTTCCATCAAGCATTCTTTATGGCGTGAGCTGGTATCCAGCCATTGGCGTAACGCTTTGGTTTCTTCTTCAGATAAGCCGCGGTCGAGGCGTGCTATCCAAAGACTCGCCTCGTCGAATATCTGATTTTCGGTTTGGAATTGATAAACATTGCCCATTACTGTATCTCTTGGCTCTTATCAGAGCCTGATTCTTCTGTGGAATTTGCTGCGGCGCGCATCATGAATTGGCGGCACCGGCTTAGACCCATTGCTATGTGTTTCTCTACTGTGTTTTCACTGATATTTAAATTGTCGGCAATTTCTTTTTGCGAGTAGCCGTACACTTTTTTCAAGACAAAGGCTCTTCTGCACTGCAAGGGTAAATGTCGTACAGCCTCACAAAAATGTTCGAACTCTTGTGCCGCGGAGACTTGGGAGTAGACCAGATCTACATCGTCTACATAGTCATCCAAGTCCAAACTTTCATCTGCCATGCTTACACTGGTTCGCGTTTCTGCACGCTTGAGATGATCAAGCGCCAAGTTGCGAGCCGTTCTGTATAGGAACGAACGCGGGTGTTGGATTTGCACGTTCTTTTTTACCGCACAAATACGCACGTAAGTCTCTTGAACAATATCTTCTATTTCTTTTGGTGGCACTAGCCTCGAAACAGCGCGGATTAGGCCGTTTCGAATAGCAAGGTAGGTGCTCTCCAAGCTCTCTTTTTCTCTCATAGTTATTTTTATGCCTTAATGGAGTCAAGCACCCCCGGTAAACTCCGGGGGTTTTGCATCTTGACGATTGAGAGCGGAATTTCCGCCAGTCAACCTCAAAAATTGTTTGGCGTTCTCCTTGAAGGATAGATGATGCCCCGTTGAACAGGGGCCGAAGTTAAGGGGAAGGCGCTAGGCTAGGGCCGGTAATGAAATTGCTCGTTCAAGAACTGGATAATTTCGGAGGCTGCCGGTTTTACCCAAGGCTCATAGAGCCAAAATGTGTGCGGCGTGTTCGGCAGTGTAACGACTTTGGAGGTTATGCCATAGATTTTCATCTTGGCGACCATCTCATCTCGGCCCACGTGGAAGCGCTCTTGCGCACTGTTCAAAAACAGAATGGGCGGGCTTGTTTCTCCTACATAATAAGTGGGGGATGCCTCATGCCAGAGGTCGCGCTTATCCAGGTAATTGCCGCCAAACCAAATGGCCGCAGCTGACTTTCCGGGCACATCTTCAAACTTGCGCGCTTGTTGCGATGTGAAGTCAGACAAACCATCAATATTTAAGATGAGCTGCGCTGCGCTGGAGACCTCGCTCTCGCTCGCTTGCGGGTCAAATCGATTGAGATCATTCGTCATGCCCGTCAGGCTAGCGATTTGCCCTCCCGCTGATGAGCCTCCAACGGCAATCATATAGGGATCAATGCCGTATTCAGCCGCGTGCGTGCGCATCCAACGAATAGCGGCTTTCACGTCATGAATTGCTGCAGGATATTGCGCTTCGTGCGCCAAGCGGTAAGTAATGGTTGCGGTTACGTAGCCTGCTTTCGCCAGTTCAATGGCGACAGGTGTTAGGTGAGTTCTGAAGCCGGAATTCCATCCCCCACAGTGGACGAACACAATTCCGGGCGCTGGTTTTCCAGTTTGTGCATTTGCGGGTCTGTATAAATCCAATTGCAGTTCGCGTTTTCCATAACGCACGTAGGTAATATCTTTCGTTTCAATAACATCTGGCGGAACGGATCTGCTGGCGACGCTGATGTTAGGAAAACTCTTAACATCCTGCGCAAAGCGATTTTCGGCGGTATAGGTGTTCTCATAATGTGGTGATTGGGAGTGTGGCGATGGCGTAGAGCAACCGCAAAGCCACGCCGATAATATAAATACAATGCGATGTGAATATTTCATGGCGTTCCCGTATTTCTTGTATGTAATGTGTGTGTTGCCTTATAGCTGCGGGTGCCAATCACCCAATATTTTAGCGACTGAATAGTTAGCAACTTCCTCTTTTGAAATTTGCGGCCGCTTTGCATTCACCGCTGCACCAGGGCCGGTGCTTTTATATTCGTAAAAGCGTGATTTATCCGGCGTAAAAATCAGGGTTTTGGTTCCATCGCGCGCCGTGCCCGGCATGCTAGACCAGCCGTCCTCGTTAATATGACGATCCATAAAAGTATTAATGAACACAGTCTTACCGATAGCCTTGGGGTCAGCGTAGCGGCCATCGGGAAAGGTCGTTGTTGGGTGCCAAGGTCTACCGAGTGTAATGCTGCGATCAGGTACGCCTTGTTCGCGCGTTAACACGCAATTGATAAAAGTGAGGCCGTGCGCGCTGGTTATATCGGTTGAAGGCGCTGTAACAAAACTTTGTATTTCCCCTGCGGAAAACGGGCTATTGCGTGGTCTGGTTACAATTTTTGATTTTTCAAATACCACCGTGCCTTTTCCAAAAATGAAATCGACATTGCCGCTGATGGTGCTTTCACGAAAATAAGCGCGGTAACCGTTAGCAAAAAACGTATCTTGATATCCATTCAAAACAACGCGGTTAAAGCTGACGCGATCGCTTGCTGTATCCAATAAAACAGCCACTGCCTGACTTTCTGAAATGGCGCTCGGATCTTTGCTCGCTTGCTTAGCGTCGTTTGTTAAATAATCGAAGGTGTTTTCAATGGTGATGTCGGAAATTGAAACGTCAGTCGCGTTTATCGAAAGCGTTGCAGATCCCGGCGTGCCCCACTTATCTGCACGATAGTGACGAGAGTTACCGGCGTAAGCATCAAAATAAAGAAGTGTATTGGTTGCTTTATCACCCTTAATGGTGACGTTTGAACGCAAGATATTAACCTTTTCTTTGTAGCGCCCCGGCTTTACCAGAATTCGGTAGTGCACGGTTTCATCTTTGGGGGCTGCATCTATTGCTGCCTGTAAGCTGGGAAATGCGTTGTGCCCATCTCCACCAACAACAGCATCATAGTCTGCTTCCGATTTCGTCAGGTGTTCAGATGTATTGCAAGCGCTTAACAATAGGGTCATTAAAACGATTATTAAAGGCATTCTCGCTCCGTTCATTAGTTTTATCTTGGCGATGTAAAGTATTAGGTGTATCAATGACGATTTAACACCGCAAATCCACCAATGCTATTTCTTGCTTGGTGCGAATATGTTGCTTCCGCGTGCCCAATCGTACCGAAAGGGAAGCAAATTGTTTGAAAAAATTAACCTATTTCTGTTTTCAACGGTTAGGCATCACAGGCGCAATGATTAATTTTTCTCAAGAGTCCCATAAGGTAGCGTACGAACTTATAGGTGCCACCTTCAGCCTAAATGGTGTTGGTGGAATTATTGTTGAGACAGAGGCTTACGATCAAAGCGAACCGGCTTCACATACTTTCGTTGGGCCTACTGCGCGCAATGCGTCTATGTTTGGCCCACCGGGCTGCGCTTATGTTTATCGTTCCTACGGCATTCATTGGTGTTTGAATTTTGTATGCGAAGCAGAAGGCCATGGCGCCGGTGTTTTAATTCGTGCGATTGAACCCGTGATTGGCTTGCTACAAATGCACGAGCGACGCGGCGTAAAAAATGTGCGTGAACTGTGTTCTGGCCCTGGCAAAGTGGGGCAGGCATTGGCCATTGTGCATGCTTACAACGGAATGCCGTTAAATGAGCCGCCTTTCGAATTAATTCCCGCCGCAAAATCCGTTGATGTTGTGTCTGGTTCTCGAATAGGAATTTCAAAAGCCGTTGATTTACCTTGGCGGTTTGGTTTGGCTAACTCACCTTTTTTAAGTAAACCGTTTAAATAATCCGAAATTTTATTTTGATTCGTGCGATACCTTTGCGGTGTTGATTTTTTCAAGCATCGCTGCGTCCCATTCTGAGACGGCGTTGTCGAATGCCCCAAGGTTTAACTGTTGGCGTTGGCTGGAAAGGTCATCAAATAAATTTTTTGCTTGTTCCCGAATTTCAATCAGCTCTGTTTCGGCAAATGTTTCCGGAATCATTTTTGCTCCTAAAAAGCTTGAAAATGTATCGCCACGCATTTTCTTAACTTCTGCCCAAGCTCGTGCATCTAAAGAGTATTTGTAAGCCAGTGCAGGGCTGCTTTCTTGGTAAACACTAGATAACTGAGCATCTAAGATGCTCAACTCGTCCAGCGCATAGGTTGACCCTTGAGCTGCCGCGCGATAATAAAGGGCTTTGGTTTTAATAAAGTCGAGCTTACCGTCGCGTTCTTTTTCGTATTGTCGTTTGGCTAGGGTTTGTGTTGCAAATATATCGTTTTGCTTCGTGAGCGAAACTAATATTTCGTCGCTGTAGGCATCGTAATTATTCTTTGTGTTCTCGTCTGCGTAACCGCGATCGTGCCTCCATGTTTGATATTCGGATCGTTTATTCTTGTCCATCAAAATTTTGTCAGCGGGGCTCAACACGGGTGGTGTTGTTTTCCGGGCAAACTGCGTTGTTGATTCATCGGGCGACTCGATCTTTTCGGCTGGCGATATATCTGATGTTGCGCTGCTGAGCCGAATGTCATCTTGTTCGTACCCGAAATAGATAAGGGTTGCGAACCCTATAAAAGTAAGCGCCACGATTATTTTGTTCCGCATCATAAATTCCTTTTTATTTTTCGGTCGTCAGCTGCGCCCAAAACGCATTCAATATCGGGCTTTTCAACCGCTTTTCCATCACACAAATTCCCATGGAGTATGGCCCCAAATCCGGTTGTTCTTTAAAAGGTTCAACACGGTCGGCGAGAGGGCTGTTGTCCACCACAATTTTGGGTAATACACCCACGCCGAACCCCAAACTCACCATGCTCACGATGGCTTCGTTGCCTTTTACTTCGGCGTAAATATTGGGTGTGATTTTTTGTTCTCTAAACCAATTGTCCAGCCGCTCGCGCGCCATGCCTTCCTCAGGAATGATGAGCGGAATCTGATTCCAGTTTTCCCAATCCACATTTTTTGCGGTGATAAAAACCAGCGGTGAATTAGTGATGGGTTTAAAGCTAATGCCGGCGGGCATTTTTTCTGGCTTTGCGGCAATTACAATATCTTCATAGCCTGATTGAACGCGCTCAATCGCTTGCGCCGGGTCGCCGGTGTGCAGCTTGATGGCGATGCCGGGATGCTTAACGCGAAACTCGGTGAGGATGTCATATAAGAAGCTGTAGCTCGCCGTCACCGAGCAGTAAATACTGAGTTGGCCGTGTAGCTGATCGGCTTTCGCTAGTAGGGATTCCTGATAAGCCTCCCATTGCTGTAACACTTCTTTGGCAAATTGCAGGTAGCTGTGGCCTTCATGGGTGAGGGCGACGGAGCGGTTATCGCGTTCGAACAAGCTCACGCCCAAGTCATCTTCCAATTGTTTGATGTTTCGACTCAAGGTCGATGGGCTAACGTGGCAAGCGCTGGCTGCGCGGCCAAAATGCAGGCTGCTGGCGAGGGCGCAAAAGAGTTTGAGTTTGGCGATATCCATGATCCTGACCTGCGCGCGTTGCATAAAACGCAACATTAACATGCAAATATATCATTTTACGTGATATTGGTTTTTTTCTACACTGCGCGCCTTTGTTAAAACCTGTCGATCTCGACATCATCATTAATGCAGGAGTCTGTCATGGCGTTAAACGTTTACTACGATAAAGATACCGATCTTTCTATCATCCAAGGCAAAAAAGTAGCCATCATTGGTTACGGTTCACAAGGCCACGCGCACGCGTGCAACCTGAAAGATTCAGGTGTTGATGTAGTTGTTGGTCTGCGCACTGGCTCGCCAACCGTTAAGAAAGCAGAAGCTCACGGTTTGAAAGTATTGGACGTTCCTGCTGCTGTTAAATCAGCTGACGTGGTAATGATCCTGACTCCAGACGAGTTCCAATCAAAACTCTATAAAGAAGAGATTGAGCCAAACATCAAACAAGGCGCTACCTTGGCCTTCGCCCACGGTTTTGCAATTCACTACAATCAAGTGGTTCCACGCAAAGATTTGGACGTAATCATGATTGCGCCAAAAGCACCAGGTCACACTGTACGTTCTGAATTCGTACGTGGCGGCGGTGTACCTGATCTGATCGCGATCTTCCAAGACGCATCTGGTAAGGCGAAAGATACTGCGCTTTCTTACGCATCAGGCGTAGGTGGTGGCCGTACCGGTATCATCGAAACCACTTTCAAAGACGAAACTGAAACCGACTTGTTTGGTGAGCAAGCGGTTCTTTGTGGTGGTGCTGTTGAACTCGTAAAAATGGGCTTCGAAACCTTGGTTGAAGCAGGCTACGCGCCAGAAATGGCTTATTTCGAGTGTTTGCACGAATTGAAGTTGATTGTGGATTTGATGTTCGAAGGCGGTATCGCCAACATGAACTACTCAATCTCTAACAACGCTGAATACGGTGAGTACGTAACTGGCCCACGCGTAATCAACGAAGAATCTCGCAAAGCAATGCGTCAAGCCTTGAAAGACATTCAAACTGGTGAATACGCCAAGCAATTCATCCTTGAAGGTGCAACCAACTACTCTTCAATGACCGCTGCTCGTCGTAACAACGCCGCTCACGGTATCGAAGTGGTAGGTGAGAAACTGCGCGCTATGATGCCTTGGATTGCAGCGAACAAAATCGTTGATAAATCCAAAAACTAATCCCCGGATTAGTCCTGAAAGCCCCGCTCTTGCGGGGCTTTTGCATTTTTGGCAATCCAATATGTTCACTTCTCAATTGGTGTGTACAATGGCCGCTCTTTTGAGGCGAGGTGATTATGAATAGCAATAACCCCGAACACCAAAAATCCACCGATCCAGAGTTGGACGTGTTTGATGACGTAGAAGAAGTTCAGGAAAGCGGGCGCAAAGTCCGTCATCGCGGCGTCTACCTGCTCCCCAATTTATTTACGACCGGCGCGCTCTTTTGTGGCTTCTATGCGGTGGTCTCGGGTATGGATGGCAATTTTGGCCATGCCGCCGTCGCTATCTTCATCGCCATGTTGCTCGACGGTATGGATGGTCGCGTCGCGCGCATGACCAACACTCAAAGCGCTTTTGGCGAACAATATGACAGTCTTGCGGACATGGTTTCCTTCGGTGTAGCGCCCGCGCTGGTTATGTTCAGCTGGATTTTGCACGACCTCGGGCGCTGGGGCTGGGCTGCCGCGTTCATCTACACGGCCTGTGCGGCCTTGCGTCTTGCACGCTTCAATACCCAAATTGGTGTGGTTGATAAGAAATATTTTATTGGGTTGGCGAGCCCAATGGCCGCCGCAGTCATCGCTGCGACCGTGCTCACAATGTCCAACTACCAACCGGAAACCCTGTGGGCTAAATCGGGTTTGGCCTTGCTGACCGCCTTTGTGGGTTTGTTGATGGTATCCAACTTCCGTTACACCAGTTTCAAAACCGTTAATTTTCGTGGTCGCGTACCCTTTGGTTTTATGTTGTTAGTCGTAATGGCCTTCGCGTTGCTAATTATTTATCGCGAAGAAGGGTTGCTGTTGCTTTCGGTTGTTTATGGTTTGTCCGCTCCTGCTATTTGGCTTTTGCAAAAAGCTGGTGTGCTTAAGCCTGAGTAATTGATCTTAAATTCCGCGTATTGGTCGCTTCGCGATACATCTGTTCAGGTGTTGAGCGGAGCGACAAAATCTCTTCAAAAATCTCACCGAAAAAGCTTGCAAGTGATGCGATGGGTGCCTATAGTTCGCGCCCTCGCTGAGCAGGCGGTTTTGTTCTTCGGAACAGAAGCGGTTTGGCGAACTTTGTAAAAACTGAATGAAAATAAGGGTTTACAAAGTAAAAAAATAGCGTAATATGCGCGCCTCGCTCAGGGGTGACCTGAAAGCGAGCGGTAAAACGAAGTAAGGCTGGGGCTTGAAACGAATTACCG
>NZ_JAXMGC010000007.1:0-263259 GCF_046347455.1 Cellvibrio sp. | reverse complement strand
GGCCCGCTCGCGCAAATGATGAAGCCCAAAATGAGCAGCTATTACGAATTCAAAAAAATGTTCGATAAGTTTTCCAAGGAAGCAGGCAAAAAACAGTATTTGATCCCCTACTTCATTGCCGCTCACCCAGGCACCAAAGATGAAGACATGGTGAACATGGCGCTGTGGTTAAAGAAAAATAATTTTGAAGTGGATCAGGTGCAAACCTTTTATCCATCGCCTATGTCCTTGGCAACGGCTATGTATGTAAGCGAGCGCAACCCGCTCAAAAAGTTGACCTACAAAAGCGGAAAAATAACCATTCCACGCGGGCTGGAGCAACGTCGTTTGCAAAAAGCCTTGCTGCGCTACCACGACCCCGCCGGCTGGCAGATGATTCGTGAGGCTCTGGTAAAAATGCGCAAAGGCCATTTAATTGGTTCTGCTGCTTCTGCATTAATTCCAGCGGAAGATCCAAAGGCCAATAATCGCAACACAAAACCGGCAAGCAGAAATCCATCACCCAATGCGCGCGCGCAAGCGAGCACAAACACTCGCACTAAGAATGCCGCAGCAACTACCGTTAAAAAACCAGCGGCAAAAGCATTTGGTGATAAGTTTGAAAGCGCGAGAAAATTTAACAATCAGTTAAATACGAAAGGTACAGGAACCGGAAATCCAAAAGCTTCAAAACCGCAAAAACCCAAACGATAAATATTCAGCGCACTATCAGCCACCACAAGTGGCTGATAGTGCATCTCACGGTCAATCCACTATTTAGCCATTAATTTCATCATACTCACGCAACGCTCTTCATCCTGCACGGCATTGCTCAAATTTTTAAATACGGCTGGACCGAGAGACGCGTATTGATCGCGCACTTTTGCCAGCGCATCTTTTCCTTCAAGCGTGCATTGCCGTGGTGAAACCAAGTTATCTGTATAAGCTGCTAAAAAGCGATCGTTGTTACGCGATTGTATGATAGGCAGTTGGGATTCAATGCGCCCGTTAAACTGACTACGTAAATCATTTTGGCCAACGGGAAAAAGGAATCGCATAAGAATGCGTTGAGTCGCAAATTTATAAGGACTATTTTCTGCCACCAACAACGAGAACCATTTTTCTTTGGTTGCTAGCTCAGGGCGAATGGCTTCGCAGACAAGCGCCATTTGCCGCCCGAGATCAGACAAATCTTTTTTCTGCTCGGCATCGGTCAATTCGCGATAATCCTGATAGGCATATTGGTTTAATCGGCGTAAAAGCAACCAGCGACGATCCTGGTCAACCACAAATGCCTGTGGAAGATTTTTACCGAGCAGATAAGAATGTAAACGCTCCAATCCCTCTGGTGAGAAAGCGATATTAGCGTAAATATCAAATAGTACTTTTTGAAGATCTGAATTTGCAGGTGCTGCATCCAAACGCTGCAATACAAAACGTTCCATCTCTAACAAATCAGCTTTGTGATCTTGCCCTGCATTTGTCATCAACCAAAAGTAGCCCGCTGCCGTTGCGTAACGTGAAACAACAGATGCAGCAAGACGTTGATCAGTTTCGCCAGCAAGATTTTGTTGGACGAATTTGACGAAATCAATGAGCGGAAGTTTGCTGCCCAGCGACTCATCCCACAAGTGTTCCCATAGCATTCTGCGAGTTAAGTTATCAAAATTGTTAATGTGCGGCCCTGCCAAATTGCGCTGTTTTTCATCCAACGCAATTTTTACATAAGCCCAATCATTCAGATTACCAAATACAAAATCAGGGCACTCCAAACCTTTTGCATCGCTAACAGGAGTGCTTAGACTTTTATAAGTTACAGGAATGCTATTCTGCAACATCAGCTTTTCATAACTGAGTTTGTATAAACCCAACTGAGTACGTTGGCGGCGCAGCGTTTTGTGAGTGCTAGTTCCAACTTGAAGTATCTCTAGGCTTTTAACAACTGACTTTTCGCCGGAGTTAGCACAGTTATATTTGACACCTATTGTGTTTAAGCCTGCGGTTGATAGCCACTCGTCAGACCATGCATTCAAATTTTTTCCCGATGCTTTCGCAACTTCATCCATAAAATTCTTGAGCGTTGTATTGCTGTTTGCATATTTTTTTAAATAGGCACCTACGCCGCTTCTAAAATTTTCTTCACCTACGTAAATAGCAAGCTGTTTTAATACGGAGGCGCCTTTGCCGTAAGTAATCGCATCAAAGTTGGTGAACGCCTCAGCCGTATTTGCAACCGGCAAATCAATCGGATGCGTAGTGGTTTGGAAATCCGCGCCATAGGCTGATAGCTTGGCATCGTTATAAAATCCGCTCCAAATATCGGTTTTAAATTCCGAGTTATCGGCCATTTGCAAATACGACATGTAAGTTGCAAAACTTTCATTTAGCCAAAGCCCATTCCACCATTTCATTGTCACCAAATCGCCAAACCACATGTGCGCCATTTCGTGAGAGATCACCGTATTGTTACGCATGCGCTGCAAATAGGTTTTGGGGCTGCGGCTTATGTAGGCTTCATTAAAGGTGACAGCGCCGATATTTTCCATAGCACCGCTATTGAAATCGGGCACGACCAATTGATCGTATTTTCCATAGGGATAGGGGTAATTAAAATAGCGGTTGTAAAATGCAAAGGATTGTTGCGTGAACAAAAACCATTCCTTGTAATTAACGTATTGCGCAAGTTCCTGCCGCGCAAATAATCGCAGCGGAATGTCGCCCGCTTTATCTTCCCATACAGCATATTCACCCGCGTGGAGTGAAAATACATAAGATGCCATTAAGGGCGTTTTCGGAAAGGACCAATGCTTTTTATCAGCCGTTTCTTCGATTTTATTTTCGCGAGTTGTAGAAATTACTTGCCATTTTTTTGGTGCTATAACATCCAATACATAGGTGGCTTTGATATCCGGCTGATCAAAATGTGGGAACATTTTATGCGCGTTGTAAGGTTCAAAATTACTGTACAAATAAACCCGGCTACTTTCCTGATCTTTGTATCTGTGCAAACCATCGCCAGCAGTAGCGAAGGCATGGGTATAACGAATACGTAAACTATTTTTTCCAGCCAGAAATAATTCAGGCGCGAAGGTTATGAACCACTTCTCATGCTTCCACTGTATCGGTTTGCCATTTAACTCTGCAGATAAAACCTCACCGCCATCAAAATCTACCGTCAACGGCATTTTGTTGTTTTTAGTCAGATTGAAATTGATGGTGATATCACCTGCAAAGGAGGTAGATGACTCATCCAGCTCTACGCGCAACGCATAATCAACAGCGCTGATTTGCTTGCTGCGCAATGCGGCGTAAGATTCTTCTAGATAAGGTGCGGCTTTGCGCTCAAACGATGGTTTTGCTGCAAATGCAAAGGGATGTGTTAGCAATACACAAAAAGAAAATACTAGCAGGACGGATTTTTTTAACACCCTTAACTCCTTCTTATTAAAATTATGTAGATTGGATTCGCCAACAAAAAAGCCGCTGATTTTCACCAGCGGCTTTTTGAATTTTTTTAACACTTAAGGATTACCGTAGCTCATCAGGCGTTGGTAACGACGCTCCAGCAGAGAATCGAGCGGCTCTTTGCTGAGCTTATCCACTTGTTGAACCAATCGCTCACGCAATTTGCTCGCCATGGCATCCACATCGCGATGCGCACCGCCCAAAGGCTCTGGAATGGTTTCATCAACAATACCGAGATCTTGCAACACTTTAGAGGTAACACCCATCGCCTGCGCAGCTTCTGGCGCTTTGGCAACTGTCTTCCAAATAATGTTGGCGCAGCCTTCTGGGGAAATAACAAAGTAGGTGGAATATTGCAGCATATTGAGCTGGTCACCCACACCAATCGCCAAGGCACCGCCGGATGAACCTTCACCAATCACGGTACAAATAATCGGAGTGCGCAAGCGCGACATCACGGCGAGGTTTTGCGCGATAGATTCAGAAATACCGCGCTCTTCTGAGTCAATACCTGGGTAAGCACCGGGGGTATCAATGAGCGTGATAACAGGCATTTTAAAACGCTCTGCCATCTCCATTAAGCGCAAGGCTTTACGGTAACCTTCTGGCTTGGGCATACCGAAATTGCGCATAACCTTTTCTTGTACTGAACGGCCTTTTTCCTCGCCAATTACCATAACAGGCTTACCATCCAAGCGGCCTACACCACCGATAATGGCCTTGTCATCACCAAAATGGCGATCGCCATGAAGCTCATCAAAATCGGTAAACAAGCGGGGAATGTAATCAGAGGTGTAAGGGCGTTGCGGGTGACGAGCGATTTTTACGATATCCCAAGAGGTCAACTTGGAGTAAATACTTTCGGTAAGCTTGCTGCTTTTTTGGCGCAGCTTGGCAATTTCATCGGCGATATTGATATCGCTTGCGTTGCCAACCAGCTGTAATTCTTCAATCTTGCCTTCAAGTTCGGCGATGGGCTGTTCAAAATCCAGATAATTCAGATTCATAGCAGTTATTAGCTCTATATGTGGGTAGTGCGCTACCACGGAATACATGAAGTGATTCGTTAGGAGGAGGTAAGATTGTCCAACCTATCGGCACATTATTTGGGTCGCTACCTTACGCGAAATGGCACATTTAGTCGACCTTTTCATGCTTTTTCCCCCGCAATCGACCAATCTATACGCTACTTTCAATGCTGAAACCCAAACCAAACACGCTGTCAATAATGTGCTTCCACAAATTAAAAAGCCTCGAAAACATCGAGGCTTTTAGACTTCACATCGGAACCCAAGAGACCCACAGATCAATTAGTGCTGGTGACCGCTGCAACCTTATAGTCTGAGAGCGCCTTTTTGGCCACTTCTTGCAGCACCTGAACCAAAGCTCTGGCTTCTTCAGCGGCATGACGCGCAGCTGAATAGGAGGAATTTATGCTGGACAGCGCCGCAGTAGATGCATCCAAACGAGCCTGCGCTTTCAACGCCAAACTTGAATGTACCTGCACTTTAGCGAGCTGATCTTTGTATTTGGCTTCCAAAGCCAAATAGCTTTTACGTTTGTCTTCATTCTTCCCGCCTGCTTTATTCATCACGTCTAATGCGCTGTCTAGCTGCGCTTTTAAGGTCGCTAAAGTCGCGGATGAAGCCTTATATTGCCCGAACATCTGAACATAAGTTGCCTTAGCCTGAGTCAAAGCCGCAATAGCACCGTCCAAATCCCGCTTTAGAGCCGCCTCGTTAGCAAACTTCTTATCAGCCAGCGCCGTGTTATTCGCCAAGTCCAGCAAAGCCGCATCGTATTTATCTTTTGCCAACCGGGTTTTTCCAGGAGCTGCTTTTGATGAACTCGATGAAGATTGCCGCGAGCTTTGGCTAGAAGCCACGGAGCTTGTAGAGCTTTGGCTTGAAGAAACAGAGCTGGAACTCGCGCTGGAAACCACGTCTGAATAAAACTTCGCTATTTGGGGCGCAGTTATGCTTAAGGTGTAACGCGCATCGGCACCATTAACACTATCTGTACGAGAAACACCGCAAGGCAAATTTTTGCAAATTAAGTCCGGGCTAGAAAATTTGTAAACCTTTCCCGCCCAATAATCGACATTGAACGCGCTTTGATAGGCCATGATGGTAGTAAAAACATTATCTACACCATAGCCCAATGCGTACGGGAAAGTGCCACCAGTACCGTCCTGCTTGCGCGAATGCATGAGCCCCATATTGTGCCCCAGCTCATGTGCAGTAACGTAATCACCGCAGGTGGTTATCCCTACGTGGGCATACATATAGTTCTTTAATGACGCGATTGAAAAATCCCCGCTTGTCCCCCTACCTCCAACCCAAGACAATCCACACCCTCCTTGAATTGATTTGAAGGGACGGTAGAAAAGAACCATGTCAGCTTTGTACTGATCTCTCAAGGCCGCGATACTCGCAAAAGCAGGATTGCTGGCATAAGTGATATCGTTGAGCGCAGTTTCCGCCGTATTGTCATCGGTGTAGTCCACCATAACTGATTTGGCGAGGCGAATTTCAAGCGGAAGATTACTATCCAAATATATCTGATTGGTAACTTGGAACAGCTGGTTAAACCGGGGAATTGGATCGCCACCATAAGAGCTGGCAACACCCGGAGTGTAGACGACCAGAACATCTATGACTGTATTCGCCGCAAAAGCGGAAGCCCCTAACAACCCTGAACAAAAAACTAATCCACTTGCTAAATATTTCAGCACTCGCATATAAACCTCTGTGACTTTACTAAAAACCGTCCCTGATTGAAAAAAGTGCGCATCCTTTAAAGCCATAACAATCTAAAATACTTTTCACACTGCTAACTTTAACTGCACAACAAAACTGCTACTAAGGCTGATGAGCCTCTGGAATCTCCAACACGTCTGTACTCCCGGGTTTTGATAATTCAAACTCCGAAGGATTTTTATAAAGCCATCCCAAACCATCGACAGATTCCATGGTGTAGCTTCCTTCCGGTGTGGTTATTGTGGCGAACGCCGAATGCTCCCCGTAAGTTACTACTACCGGGTAATCGTCACCGTGACCAACCAAGTGGCCACTCCAACTGTAACTGCCATCGGAATGGTTTTTGACTGACTGGACATCAACCAAAACCGATTCACCATGAAACATGGGAAAGCTAATCTGGTCGCCTACCCTCGGCGTTTCCTCTGGACGACTGATCTCAATAGCCTGAAAAATAGAAATTTGCTCACTCAGCTTGATGCTAGGTTGTGGCAAACTCGGTTCGGCAAGTGCCCAGCCTGAAGCAGAGCGCTTGACCGAACTAGCTTCAGGCTTGGTAGCCTCATTAGTCAGACTTTGTGCGGCCTGTAAAACCCTATCGGCTTTTTCCAACCGCGCATTGATATTTGGGTCAAGTTCAACATTGGTTTCTGCAGACGAGCTAGCTCGAATTTCTTTTGATGGAGCATCGGATGCGCTCATCAAAAAATAAGCCACCCCCAATCCACACAGGCACACAAGAAAAATAATCAGAAACTGCGACTTAAACATGACCATAAAAAATTTTTTTGGCGCTTTACTAAGCTTCACACTAGCGAATTTCCCACAAAAAGCAGCGTTTTATTTGGTTCTGAAATAAGAAAATCTACAAAACCTAATTTGACAACTAAATAGCTATTAAAAATAAAAATACTTCACACTTTAGTCAGCAATAAATCACAAATTTTTTAAGCAAAAAAAAGCCCCGATCAGATCGGGGCCTTTTTTACTTCAATCACTCAGCTGAATTAGACAGCTTTTCTACGCGCCAACACTAAACCAAACAAACCAAGAGCAAACAACAGAACAGATGAAGGCTCTGGTACTTTTACTGGTGGTGGGGGTGGAGGTTCATAGGCTGTTGGAGTACCAAAAAAGCCAGCATGAGAGATCACATAGGATATGCTACTTGAACTCTTGACTCCGTTAGAGTCAATGCGAATCTGAGATACACCACCACTGATATCAGATCCATCAAAGAAATAGAGTGAAAACGCATTGCCTTGCTTAATTCCAAGCGTAAATTTGCCGGTTAAAGCAAAATCAAAGTTCAAATAACCGTCGTCATTGGCGCCCTCGTCTTGAGCAAATGGGTTGCCAGCAGCACTATAAGACTCGCTAGAGAAATAGCTAGAGGAAAAATATGAAGCCCAAGGAGTCGCGTTAACTGTAGTAGCAATCAAGCCCAACTGATTATCAATATTGCCTTGATACGCACCCAAGCATCCTTCATAACTAGGGTTATAAATAAGACTAGTGGTAGTAGTTGATGCAGAACACAATACACTGGCCGATACCAAACTAGTTGGTGCCGGCGTAGGCGCTGGTGGTGGGGTCAAAACCGGCTTTGCAGCAGCGCTAATAGAAATTGCTCCTATGCACGCCACAGCTGCGAAGCTTTTTAATAACTTCCAACTATTCAACTTCATTTGAAACTCCATTAATGAAAAAAGATAATTTACGCTCAACATAGTTAATGCATTTATTAGGCCAACATAAGCGAGAGATTACTTTTTTGTCCGACTCCCCTCTAAACATTGGGTTAGGCGCTATTCTTTATAAGCAGAAAATGAGATTTTACACGACATGAGTGATGAATGGTTTTAAGCAAAACTATTTAAAAAAGTGGCATGTAAATTCTTCCGACAATGCGATATGCAACATATAACCAAGAGCTAAAAAAGAATGAAGAATGGCTTAATACCTCAATGAGACGTCTATAATTCAACCATGAAATGATAGCCAATTCACAAAATTAACGGATTTTTGTCACAAAAAGATATATTTCACGCGTTTTATGTAAAAAAAATCGACACCATTAATAATTAAGCTTCACTTTATTAACGCCATACCTATCACGCAAGCTTTGCAGGAGTTCGTCCTCAGGTCGGATATTCCACTCAGCTCCGAGCTTAAGCTGAGCTTTGGCATTGCTTCGACGAAAATCAATAACCAGAGGACAACGCGCGGTATGGGTAGGAGTTCCTCGATAGGGCTCAAGAATATCAGCCATTTGGCGGATAAAGTTCGCGGGCAACGCGCCAGAATCCAATTCTACGCACAGTTCACGAACTCGCTCCTCCCGCAACTCAGCTAAGGGGCGAATAGTCATCGCACGCATTTTTAACATGCCACTAAAGTCATCTATGCTCACTTGGCCGGCGATCACCAAGAGGCCATCTTTCAATAGCACATCGCGGCAATTCAAATAGGTGTCCGCAAACACGGCGATTTCGATGCGCCCGGTACGGTCATCTAGCGTGACGAACGCCATGGTATCGCCGCGTTTGGTTTTCATGGTGCGCTGGGCGACAACCAAACCCGCAACAGATTGGCGAGGCTTTTCTTCTTTACCTTTTTCTCCGCGCGGCTCGTACTTGTCCGGCTTTAGGTCTGCGATGCGCGAGCTAACCAGATGAGGCAATTCACTTTCGTATTCGTCGATGGGGTGGCCGGTAAGATAGAGGCCGAGCGTCTCTTTCTCTGCATTCAGGCGCTCTTTCATGGTCCAGGTGCGCACGCGGCGGAAGTCGGCGTAGACATCTTTGTGGCCAGTGTCCGCAGCCATGACTTCACCAAACAAATCCATCATGCCCGCGCTGGTGTTAGCGGCGGCTTGCTCCGCGGTTTTTACGGCTTCGCTCATGGACGCGAACATAACAGCGCGATCGTGGTCGAGATTGTGTTGCGGTGTTCCGACCGTGGGGCCCAAGTTATCAGCCGCGCCGGAGCGAATAATTGCTTCCAACGCGCGCTTGTTGACTTTACGCGGATCGACACGGGCGCAGAAATCGAACAGATCTTTGAAGGGGCCGCCCTCGTTTCTGGCCGCAATGATGGATTCTACCGGGCCTTCGCCCAAGCCTTTGATTGCGCCCAAACCGTAAATAATGTTGCCCTTTTCATCCACCGTAAAATGAAATTCGCCGGAGTTTACGTCGGGTGGCAGGAGCTTCAATTTCATGTGGCGACATTCTTCAATGAAGGTCACCACCTTGTCGGTTTTATCCATGTCCGATGACATGGTCGCCGCCATAAAGTGCGCAGGGTAATGGGCTTTGAGCCACGCGGTTTGATAGGAAACTATTGCGTAGGCAGCGGAGTGAGATTTGTTAAAACCGTAGCCCGCGAACTTTTCCACCAAGTCGAAGATCTTGATCGCCAAGTCGGGATCAACGCCCATGGATTTGGCGCCCTCTTCAAACACCGAGCGTTGTTTGGCCATTTCCTCGGGCTTCTTCTTACCCATGGCGCGGCGCAGCATGTCCGCACCGCCGAGCGTATAACCGGCGAGCACCTGCGCGATTTGCATTACCTGTTCTTGGTAAACGATAACGCCGTAAGTCGGCTCAAGTACGGGCTTTAAAGTGTGGTGCTGAAATTTCGCATCAGGATAAGCAACTTGGGCGCGGCCGTGCTTACGGTTGATAAAGTCATCCACCATGCCCGACTCCAAGGGACCGGGGCGGAAGAGGGCTACCAAAGCGATAAGGTCTTCGATGTTGTCCGGCTGCAAGCGCTTGATCAGGTCTTTCATACCGCGCGATTCAAGCTGGAATACCGCGGTAGTTTCAGCACGCTTGAGGAGGGAGAAAGTGGCGGGGTCGTCGAGTGGGATAGCACTGATGTCGAGCGGTGCTTCGCCCAATCGCGCACGCTGTTTATCGATCATGATGCGCGCCCAATCGATAATCGTAAGCGTACGCAAACCGAGGAAGTCAAACTTCACCAAGCCCGCTTCTTCCACATCGCCCTTATCAAATTGGGTCACAAGACCGCTGCCGGTTTCATCACTGTAAAGCGGTGCGAAATCCGTGAGTTTGGTCGGGGCTATAACCACACCACCCGCGTGCTTGCCCACGTTACGGGTCAAACCCTCCAGCTGGACGGCCATTTCCCAGATTTCCTGAGCATCGCCGTCCATTGCCAAAAATTCTTTGAGCTGCGGCTCTTCTTCCAGCGCTTGCGCGAGTGTCATGCCTGGCGTGGGCGGAATCATTTTGGAGAGTTTGTCCGCCAAGCCGTAGGACTTACCCTGCACACGCGCCACATCGCGCACCACCGCTTTGGCGGCCATGGTACCGAAGGTGATGATTTGGCTTACGGCATCGCGGCCATAATTATCGGCCACGTAGGAAATCACGCGGTCGCGACCATCCATACAGAAATCGATATCGAAATCCGGCATGGACACACGTTCTGGATTGAGGAAACGTTCGAACAGCAAATCGTATTGCAGCGGGTCAAGATCAGTAATGAGCAACACATAAGCGACGAGCGAACCCGCACCAGAACCACGACCCGGTCCGACAGGGATACCGTGATCTTTCGCCCACTGGATAAAGTCCATTACGATGAGGAAGTAACCCGGGAATCCCATTTGGATAATAATATCCAACTCAAACTTCAAACGGTCGTCGTAAACTTTGCGGCGCTCAGCGTAATCCGGTGCGGATTTATCGAGAATACGTTCAAGACGTTTTTCCAAACCTTCTTCGGAAATTTTGCGGAAGAAATCCGCTTCGGTCATACCTTCAGGGATGGGATATTCCGGCAAAAAGTATTTGCCCATTTGAATAGTAACGTTGCAACGCTTGGCGATTTCGAGCGTGTTTTCCAAAGCTTCGGGGATATCGCTGAACAGCTCTGCCATTTCTTCCGCTGAACGCAAATATTGCTGTTCACTGTAACGACGCTCGCGGCGAGGATCATCCAATGTGCGGCCTTCGCTGATACACACACGCGCTTCGTGTACTTCAAATTCGTCGCGACTAATAAAACGCACATCGTTGGTAGCAACGACTGGGCATTGAAGCGCATCCGCAAGCGCTACTGCGGAGTGCAAATAATTTTCGTCGTTCTCGCGGCCGGTACGCTGCAGCTCCAAATAAAAACGATTGGGGAAATCGCGCATCCAACCACGCAACAAATCTTGCGCTTGCTCCGCGCGCCCGGCGAGCAAACTCATACCTACATCGCCGAACTTTCCACCGGAGAGGGCAACGCATCCCTCACTAAACTCGCTAATCCATTCGCGGTGCACGTAGGCAATGCCTTGCTGCTGGCCTTGTCTCCACGCGCGAGAAATCAGTTCAATAATATTTTTATAGCCGATATCGTTCATGGCTAGCAAAGTGACGATGGTCGGCTTACCTTCGCTGTCGCTACTGGCGACCCAAAAATCGCTGCCAATAATTGGCTTGATGCCAGCACCTTGCGCGGCTTTATAAAACTTAATCAAACCGTAAAAATTACATTGATCGCTAATGCCACACGCAGGCATATTTAATTCAGCTACGCGCTTAACGAGCTTTTTAATGCGCACCAAACTATCGACAAGCGAAAATTCGGTGTGCAAGCGTAGATGTACAAAATTAGCGGTCATAATTAGTAATGATTAGGTCTTAAGTTTTAGTATCGGCACACAAACTTTACATCGCTGATTAAAATCCACAGGCTATTTTCTTCGCTCTCATCGGCCTGCAAACCCAAATCAGAAAAGCTTTTTTCAAACAGAAGCAGCACACGTTGATTGTCATCCGTTCGTTTTAAGGTGACAGCCTTTGAACCAATCAGCAACCAATAATTTTGTTCAGGCTTTACATCGATCGGAGCGACCAAACCCCCTTCGTAGGTTCTTAACAAGACACGTTTACCCGGCTTTAAAAACTGTAAATCCGAATCGCAAATAGCGCTCATTAAAATAATTCTATTTGTTCAATTTGCGCACGCACGGGTGCGAAACTTTTACGATGTATAGGCGTAATGCCTAATCGCACTACAGCATCCATATGCATTTTGGTGGGATAGCCTTTGTGATCTGCGAGCCCGTAGCCTGGGTATTGCTTGTCCAGTTCCACCATTTCACGGTCACGAACAACCTTGGCAAGAATAGACGCGGCGCTGATAGCCGCCACGCGACTATCTCCCTTTACAACCGCTTCTGCCTTGTAGCTCCACTTAGGTAATTTGTTACCATCAACGAGCACGTGTTCTGGTTGAATATGCAGGCCTTGAACGGCGCGAGTCATGGCAAGCAGACTCGCTTGCAGAATATTTATCTGGTCAATTTCGATGACGCTTGCGCGCGCCACACACCAACTTTTCGCTTTTAATTTTATTTCGTCAAACAACAACTCACGTTTTTTTTCGGTGAGTTTTTTTGAGTCACCCAAACCTTCGATAGGATTTTCCGGGTCAAGGATCACTGCAGCGGCTACCACATCGCCAGCCAGCGGCCCGCGCCCCACTTCATCGCAGCCGGCGAGCAACAACCCCTGATAACTACAAATGAAAGGTTCAAACATAGCCACTAATCCGCCAGCCTTTTATTGTCCGATAAGTTTTGCAATAGCCGCAGCTGCACGCACGCTCGCGTCGCGCCTTAAATTGAAATGCATTTCCGCAAAGGTATCACATAACACCGAGGCTTCTTCAGGATTTTCAAAATAATGCATGACCGCAGCACTCAGCTTTTCGGGTGTCGCATTATCTTGCAGAAGCTCCGGCACCAACAATTTATTAGCCAATAAGTTCGGCAAAGAGACGAAAGGAGTTTTCACCAGCCATGACAAAATTTTAAAGGTCAATGGCGCCATCTTGTACGCGACGACCATTGGCTTTTTTAACAACAAAGCTTCGAGTGCCACAGTGCCAGAGGCAAGCAAGAGCACATCTGCCGCAGCCATGACTCTGTGAGAGTTACCGTTAAAAAGTTGGATTGGAAAATCCACATAATCATTTAACTGGTGATGCAATTGACGATAGCGATCCGAATTAGCAGCCGGAATATAGAACAGTAATTCCGGGTCTTGCTCAAGGCAAAATACCGCGGCATGCATAAACAACTTACCCATGCGCTCAACTTCACTTGCACGACTACCCGGTAGAAGCGCGACAACGCGCGCGTGCTCAGGTATGCCTAATTCACGTCGCGCTTTGAACTTATCGATTTCTAAAGGAATTTCATCTGCGAGGTGGTGCCCTACAAACTCTACAGGCACATTATATTTTTCGTAGAACGCAGCCTCAAAAGGCAATAGCGTCAGCATTAGATCGACTGACTTGGCAATTTTGAAAACGCGCTTTTGTCGCCATGCCCACACTGAAGGGCTAACGTAGTGGACTGTTTTTATCCCATGCTCCTTTAGCGATCTTTCAAGAGAGATCGTAAAATCTGGCGAGTCTATTCCGATAAAAACAGATGGAGGATTTGCAATAAAATGTTCGCGCAAAAATTTGCGAATTCGCAGCAGCTCTGGCAAACGTTTCAGAGGTTCAATTAACCCCATCACAGCCAAACGATCTTGTGGAAAGTAAGAGTGAAAACCCAGAGCCAGCATGCGCGGACCGCCGATACCTGAGAACTCGGCGTTCGGGTAGAGCTTACGCAACTCAGTCATAAGCGCAGCGCCGAGAATATCGCCAGAGGCTTCACCGACAACTATACCAATATGTATACGATCCATTTTGAGTCTCAATAAAAATTCTTATATGTTCGTTATTATTTTTAGTTCAATAAAATTTTTATCTCACAATACCACGTGTAGAGTTTTTGATGGATTCGATTAAAGGGGCCAACTTTTCACACTCAGGCAAAAATGCATTCAACTCAACTAGAGCCTCGTCAGTGGTTAAGCCGCGGCGATAAACAATTTTGTAGGCTTTGGTAATGGTTGCGATTTCTTCTGCGCTAAACCCACGACGACGAAGCCCTTCGCTGTTAATACTTTTCGCTTCAGCTGGATTGCCCGTTGCCATGATGTAAGCAGGGATATCTTTACCCACTGCCGTACCCATACCGGTAAAACTATGCGCACCGATTTTGCAAAATTGATGCACTAATGTATAGCCGCTAAGAATTGCCCAATCACCAATATGAACGTGACCGGCAAGTGCAGTGTTATTCACAAGAATGCAGTGGTTTCCGATCACGCTATCGTGACCAACATGCACATACGCCATAATTAAATTATGGCTTCCAATGGTTGTTTCGCTACGATCTTGAATAGTACCGCGATGAATGGTGACACCTTCACGAATAATATTGTGATCGCCCATTACCAAACGTGTTGGTTCACCTTTGTATTTTAAATCAGGGGTATCTTCGCCGACGGAAGAGAACTGATAGATACGATTGTATTTTCCAATCACAGTGGGGCCTTTGACCACAACATGGGAATCAACGATCGTACCCTCACCTATTTCAACCTCTGGTCCAATGATCGACCATGGACCCACTTGAACATTGGCAGCAAGTTTTGCACTGGGGTGAATTATTGCGCGTGAATCAATCAAAATAAAATCTCGCGATTAGTGTTAGCCACAAATAAGTAGAACTTAAACCTTACGATCCGCACACAGAATTGTCGCCGATGCAGCCAAAGCACCATCTACTGTTGCTTTACACTCGAATTTCCAAATACCGCGTTTTTCGGAAATGACTCGCGATTCTAATTGCAACCGATCGCCGGGAATAACCTGACGCTTAAAGCGTACATCATCAACACCAGCAAACAAGTATATGGAACCATCTTCCGGTTTTTTATTCATTGTTTTGAAGCCGAGGATACCCGCAGCTTGCGCCATAGCTTCAATAATCATCACACCGGGGAAAACAGGGTTTTGCGGAAAATGACCATTAAAAATTTCTTCGTTTACCGTGATATTTTTATAGGCGACGATATATTCGCCCTCTACCAGCTCCACAACGCGATCCACCAACAAGAAAGGATAGCGATGCGGCAAATATTCACGTATTTCGTTTATATCCATCATAAGTAATGGCCTTGGGTATTTTTCAAGAAACTATTTATCAGCAGTGAATAAAACTGCAGAGAGAATTAGGTTACAAAACAGACCTGCGAAACTATTCGTCTTTTGGAGACGTACGCTCCAATTTAATAAGACGCGTCGCCAAATTATCTAAGTTACGAAAACGCGCCGCGTTTTTACGCCACTCTTTAGTTGGAGCAAGAGGAACACCGGACGAATAAGAGCCTGCTTCTGTAACCGAGTTGGTCACCATACTCATACCGGTTATATACACCTTATCGACGATCGTTAGGTGGCCGGCAATCGCTACCGCACCACCAATGGTGCAATTGTCGCCAATAACGGTGCTGCCGCCGATAACCGTATTAGCTGCAATAGCGGTATGTTTACCAAGCCGCACATTATGACCAATTTGGATTAAATTATCGAGAATCACGCCATCATCTATGAAGGTATCGTCTAGCGCGCCGCGATCAATTGTCGTGCACGCACCTATCTCGACTTTATTTCCTATGATTACGCCACCAAGTTGGTGAATCTTTACCCACCCATCAGGTGAGGGCGCGAAACCAAAGCCATCCGCCCCTACTACGCTCCCGCTGTGAAATATGCAGCCGGCACCGATACTAATGCCATGATAGATTGTGACGTTGGGTAGCACGCGGGTTCCAGCACCAACGCAAGAGTCAGCACCAATATACGTTCCCGCACCTACAAAAACTCCATCACCAATCCTCACTCCGTCAGCAATTACTACGTTTGGCTGTATGCAAACGTCTTTGCCAATTTCGCAATCTTTTCCGATCACTGCAGTCGGATGAATGCCTGTCTCAACCTGCAAAGAACTATCAAAAAGTGGAGTTAAACGTGCAAAAGCAAGATAGGGATTCGACACAATGAGCTTATTGGTGGAGATTGAATCAGCTAATTCTGGATGGCAAATAACGGCACCCGCTTGCGTAGAGCCAAGATATTTTTTGTACGCAGGGTTAGCGATAAAGCTTAGTTCATTTACAGTAGCCGCTTGCAAAGTCGCAAGGGCATAAATTGGGTGCTGAGGGTCGCCAACTAACTCAGCACCAATACACTGAGCCAGTTCGGCGAGGGTAAAACAGAAAGTATGTTTAGCCACTTAATTACTTAGCTTTGTTGATTAAGTCAGTTACTTTCGCAGTGATATCATATTCTGGCGTAGCGAAAATGGCTGCTTGTGGGCCTAACAACAAACCGATTTTTTCTGCATCAACAACTTGCTTAAGCGCGGCTTGATATTTCTGCCCCAACTCTTGCGCTACAGCTTCAGCAGCTTCCTGACGAGCTTTCTGCAACTTTTGGCCATTAAATTGTGCATCTTGTTGTAAACCCTGGATTTTCTTTGCAACTTCTTCTTTCTTATCATTAGACCAGGTAGCGCCATCTTTTTTCGCTGATTCTTGCAATGCTTTGTAATCAGCTGATATGCCATCTAATTTCGCTTTTGTTGCAGCATAGTCAGAAGACTTCTCAAGCTTATCAAAACGAGCTTTTGCAACTGCAGTCGATAAAATCGCACCCTCAGGATTAATAACCGCTATTTTTGTCTCTGCAAAACTAACAGCTGACATCATACAAAGGGCAACAGCAGCCACACATTTTTTTGTAAAGTTCACGAGCATTTTCCTCTTATCATTAAATTAACAGCGTTTAAAATTGCTTAGAAAGTTTGACCCAATGTGAAATCAAATACCTTGTCGTCATCGTAAGGATCATCCTTACTAATTTTCTTAGACAAGCTGAATTGCATTGGACCGAAGCTGGAAATCCAGGTTAAGCCAACACCTACAGACGCCTTAAGGTCGTTAACATCCACACCGTGACAGTTTCTTTGTTGTGGACCGCAGTGCGTATCAAAGACATTACCCGCATCCAAAAATAGAACCGATTGTACAGAGCGTTGATCTTTAATAAACGGCAACGGGAATAAAATTTCTGCACCGCCTTCCATAATAACATTACCGCCAAATGCTCCGCGACGACGACCGTAATCGGTTAAAGGACGACCATCAACACCAGAAGGAGGCTGCGAAATAATTTTACCGACGTTTTTACACTTTGTTGGATCCTCACACAAAATTAGCGCTGGATTGTAAACCTCATCCTCGTCTTGCTTACCATCGCCATTAACATCGTCCCAAGCCGTGTACGCAAATTTTGCTTCTTCCTGAACAGTACTTCTAGGACCAAGGGAATTTCGCTCAAAACCACGAACAGAACCGAAACCACCACCATAGAAGTTTTCGAAGAATGGCAACCGATCTGTTTTGCCATAACTATCCGCATAACCAACACGACCATGCACACGTAAAGTTAAACTTTTAGTAAGCGGCTTATAAAATTGACCTGCATAGTCCAACTTAAAATATTCCAAATCGCCGCCAGGCAATGTTAGCTCGCCGGAAATACGTTGTTGTGCGCCACGGTCAGGTAGCACACCACGATTCAACGTAGATTTCAGCCAAAAGACATTTGCAATCGCATCATTAAATGTATCGCCGTATTTGTCGATAAATCCTTTTTCACCCAGTTGATCTTCTGTTACTGGATTAAGACTATAGGTATCAGCAAGATAATCGATTCCGTTAGCATTGTTGCTAAGTATGGATTGGTAGTCTGCATAGCTCAGGTACGCATTTGATATTGGCAATAGCCTTCCGTATTGATCTGAACCATAGACATATCCATTAATAAAGCGAGGAGTACGCTGAATTTCCTGAGACGAATAACCGGTAGGCGTTACTTCAAGATTGCGTAAGCCTATATCGAAGCCTATACGTTCAACTTCGGAAATCGGATAACCGAAAGTCACTTTACCCCCGTAGGTATTTGTACTGTATGGAGTAATGTTGTATTCGCCGTAATCACTCTTGGTATAGTAAAGACCGAAACCGCGGCTGATACCGTCAGGAGTGAAGTATGGATCGTTATAATTGAATGAATAAGTGGTTTGATAGCGGTTATGGCTAAAATTGAAGCCAATCTGCTTGCCCGTACCAAACCAGTTGTTTTGTTGGATGCCCGCTTGGAACAACATTCCTGAATATTGTGCATAGCCAATTTGTAAGCTCATGCTACCCGAAGGTTGCTCTTCAACGGTGTAGGTGACATCAACTTTGTCAGACGAACCAGGAACTTCTTTAGTATCTACCTTCACCTCTTTAAAAAAGCCTAAACGCTCCAAATGAACTTTTGAATTATCAATTTGCGCAGTAGAAGCAGACCCACCTTCCATTTGGCGCATCTCACGACGCAAAACCTCATCGATGGTTTTAGTATTACCTTTGAAGTTTATGCGATTTACATAGGCGCGCTTACCTGGCTCGATATAGAACGTAAGCTTTACGGTTTTGTCTACTTCATTTTTCTCTGGCATACCTTCCACTTTTGCGAATGTATAACCCTCGTTACCTAATCGCTGAGTCATATACTCAGAAGAAGTTGTCATCAATATTTGTGAGAATACTTGATCCTTCCTAACCAGCAATAAACTGCGCAAGATTTGAGGATCAATAACAGGATCACCCGCCAACTCAACATCACTAATTTTATAAATATCACCTTCAGTAACGTTGATAGTGATGAAAATCTGCTCTTTATCGGGACTCAATGAAATTTGGGATGAATCAATCTTGAAGGAAAGATAGCCGCGATCCATGTAGTAGGATTCGACCTTCTCCAGATCGCCTTTCATTTTTTCTTTGGAATATTTGTCATTACCGCTCAACCAGGAAAACATGGTTGAGGTATGCAGCTCAAACAAATCAAGAAGCTCTTGATCGCTAAAAACTTTGTTTCCAACAATATTAATTTGTTTAATACGTGCTACAGCACCTTCATTAATTTTTACTTTTACTTTTACTTGGTTGCGAGGAAGATCTTCTATTTCAATTTTTACAGATGCACCGTAACGACCCTGCGCGATGTATTCACGCTGCAAGGCTTGCGTAATACCTTCCAAGGTCGCACGCTGGAAAATTTGGCCTTCAGACAAATTGTTTTTCTTCAAACTATCCATCAGGTTTTCAGACTTGATGGCCTTGTTACCTTCCAATTCAATTTTGGTAATAGCGGGGCGCTCTTTGAGCACAAGCACCAAAACCTCGCCGTCGCGCTGAATAGCGACATCGGCGAAGAAACCTACTTTGAACAATTCGCGAGTAGCGTTTTGGATGTCAGATTGGTTTACCGTATCGCCTACACGTATGGGCAGAGCACTAAACACGGTACCGGCAGAAACACGCTGCAAACCTTCTACCCGAATATCACTTACACGAAAGTTTTGGGTTTGCGCTTGCACGACGAACGACGTGAGCAACGCCAACAGGCAACAGAAAAATCGGATTGAAACTCGCTTCATATGGTCATCTGATCTACTAATTAGAATTCATCGTGGCAGAGAGGCTTAGCCGCTACAGCCGCATAATATCGTTATACATGGCCAACATACTTAGGCCTATGACTATCATAAGCCCCACCTGATATGCCAGAACCTGTACCTTTTCAGATACTGGCTTACCCTTAATAAGCTCTACCGAGAGATATAACAGATGCCCGCCATCCAGCACTGGAATGGGCAAAAGGTTAAACACTCCTAGAAAAACACTGAGCAAGGCCAAAAAGCCAATGAAGCTCTTTAAACCTATCTGCGCTGAAGAGCCGGCCACCTTAGCAATGCTTATCGGCCCACTCAAGTTTTTTGTAGAAATTTCTCCCAGGATGAGCTTTTTAACAGATAAAAGCACAAATCCAGACGTGTCCCACGTACGCTTGATCCCCGCCACCAAAGCTCCGCCCACTGAATATTCGTAGTGACGCAAGGATTCCGCGGACAAAGGTTTGGGTGCCATACCAACACGCCCATAAGAGACTCCCTTTTCGGTAAAAGATTCCGGCGTAACCGATAAACTTATGACTTGCAGATCACCTGTAGTGGTTTTTCGCTCAACATCCACAATCACGGGTTGATTAGCGCGCGGGCGAACAACCGACTGGAAGTCGCGCCAGTCTTTAACCGGGATATCATTCACCATCATAAGTTTGTCTTCAGACTGAAAACCGGCGCGTTCAGCAGGTGTATTAGGCAGAACATCGCCAACAATTGGCTTAACTGGGCCAAGATCTATACCTAATCCTGCAAGCGGTTCAGGATCTTTCGCATCTCTCATCCAGTTATTAATCGGCAAGTTAATTTCGTAGGTCAGATTGGAATCGGGGTAACGAACCTTAAACCGAATCTCGCCTGATTCGCCCAAGCGACTGATCAAATGACGCGCAACCGCCTGTTCGGTGGGTGTTTGCTGCTCGTCAACCGACATAATTTCCTGCCCCACTTCCAGACCGGATTTGGCCGCAATCGAATTGGCTTCAACAGACGCGATAACAGGAACCAAGCCGCTTTCGCCACCCAATAACAACCCCCAGAACAGCAGAATCGCTAGAATGAAATTGGCCACCGGGCCTGCCACAACTATAGCCATACGCTGACCAACGGTTTTGCGGGTAAAGGCTTGAGATAGAAGTTCCGCCGGAACTTCGCCTTCCCGTTCGTCAAGCATTTTCACGTAACCGCCAAAGGGCAAGGCAGACAACGAAAATTCCGTACCATGCTTGTCGTATCTGCGCCAAAGTACTTTTCCGAAACCCAGGGAGAAACGCAACACGCGCACACCACACAGCCTCGCCACATAGAAATGACCGAACTCATGCACCGTCACCAACACAATGATGGCAACGAGGAATGAGAAGATGGTATGCAGTAAATCCATAGGGAAGCGTTAGACCTGACTTATAGTGCGCTGATCAACGAATGCGCTAGCTGACGCGCTTTCTGGTCGCTGGCTATGACCAGCTCCAGTGAATCCGGTTCAATTACCTCTTGCCGATCCAGCACAGAGGCGATGATTTGGGAAATCTGGTCGAACCGAATTTGACGCTGTAAAAATGCGGCGACCGCCACTTCATTCGCCGCATTCAAAATGGTGGGAGCGGTCGCGGCACGCTCAGCGGCTTGTTTCGCCAAACGCAAACAGGGGAAGCGTTCATAATCAGGCGCCGAAAAATCCAGTCGCGCCGTGGCGATAATATCCAGACTCGCCACGCCAGACGGAATACGTTCCGGCCAAGCCAACGCGTGTGCAATAGGTGTACGCATATCGGGGTTGCCCAACTGGGCCAACACCGAACCGTCCACGTATTCCACCATTGAATGAATAACACTTTGCGGATGAATCACCACCTGCACTTGATCGGGCTTGGTATTGAACAACCAGCAAGCTTCAATAAGCTCCAAGCCTTTGTTCAACATAGTGGCGGAATCAACGGAAATCTTTTGCCCCATACTCCAGTTGGGATGAGCGCAAGCCTGCTCAGGTGTCACCGCTTTCAAATCCGCCAAGGGCGTATTGCGAAAGGGGCCACCGGAGGCGGTTAGGAGAATTTTCCGCACACCGCTAGATTGCAAACCGTTTACGAGATAATCCGAGCGATGATTCGGCAAACATTGAAAAATCGCATTATGTTCACTATCAATCGGTAACAAGGTCGCGCCATGTTCAGCAACAGCGCGTGTGAACAAGCCACCTGCCATCACCAGCGCTTCTTTGTTGGCGAGCAACACTTTCTTACCCGCTTTGACTGCAGCAAGCGTTGGCAATAAACCTGCCGCCCCCACGATTGCCGCCATAACTACCTGAACATCAACATGGCTTGCCACTTGCGCCAGCGCATCTTCGCCCTGCAGAACTTCGGTTTTGCAACCTTGGCGACGCAATTCTTCGGCAAGCGCTAAGGCCGACGCTTCATCATTCAAAACGGCATAGCGGGGATTGTGCTGCAGACACTGGGTCGCAAGGATTTGCCATTTGCGGTCGGCAGTCAGCGCGAAAACAGAATAGCGATCGGGATGACGCGCCAGAACATCCAGCGTGCTCACGCCAATGGAACCCGTGGCTCCCAAAACAGTAACTTGTTGAATAGCGCTACTCATTACTGACCCAACACCCAGCCGCTGAGCAGCAGCGCCAATGCAAATACAGGTGCAGCCGCCGTGATGCTATCAACGCGATCTAAAATCCCGCCGTGCCCCGGGAGAATGACACCGCTATCTTTTACACCAGCATGGCGCTTGACCATGCTCTCCAACAAATCACCCAATACCGAAAACAAGCTGGTTGGCAGAACAATCGCGAGCAAGGTTAAGAACGAGCTACCACTCAGGTGAGCGACAAGCGCAACCAACACCACATTGGAAATTAAACCGCCTGCAAAACCTTCCAAGGTTTTACCGGGGCTAACTGAAGGCGCCAATTTGTGTTTACCGAATTTGCGCCCGGAAAAATAACCGCCCGTATCTGCCGCTGCAACTATGGCGGCGATCATAACAACGAGCCAAGTACCTTGTGGCTGAAAGCGAACGTACACAAGTGCCAACCAAGTAGGAACCAGCACCAACACGCCCATGGCCAAACGCGAAACGGGATGCCCCCACAAGGCTGTGCTTGTGGGATAGGCCTTTACCAAGAATAAGGCGATAAGCCACCAGATTACTGCAGCAACTAACACACTTTTTACTACAACCGGATTAAACGTTTGGCCCGCTGAAAACAAACCCGCTGCACTCGCTGTTCCTGCCAAAACGAGTGCAATAAAAATAGCATAGGCAATACGCTGACCAAGGGCGCCGCAACTGGAAAGATTTGCCCATTCCCAAGCACCAATTAAAACTACAGCACCGATAAAGAGCGCAAAATGCGTTAAAGACAAACCAAAAAGTGCTGACAAAAAAACAGCCGTTAAAATAATTGCTGTAATGACCCGTTGCTTAAGCATGGGTAGCTCCCGCTTCAATTTGGTCGCCGGTCATACCAAAACGGCGCTGGCGTTCGTGAAAAGCTTTGGCTGCACGTTTGAGTTCATCTGCATCAAAATCTGGCCACAACTTATCGCTAAAAAATAATTCAGCGTAGGCGCACTGCCAGAGCAAAAAATTGCTAATGCGCACTTCACCACCCGTGCGAATCAATAGATCGAGCGGCGGCAAATCGGCTAAAGACGTGTAGGAATCCAATAAATTTTCGTCAATGTTTTCTGCATCAACGCGACCGTCTTTTACATCAACCGCGAGCTTTCTTGCGGCTTCAGCAATATCCCAACGACCGCCGTAATCAGCAGCAATAACCAAGGTCATCTTGCCATCTTTGGTTAGCTCTTCGGCTTCTGCAATCGCGTTTTGGATGCCTTTGCTAAAACGTGTGCGATTACCAATAACGCGCAAACGAACACCTTTTTTCTTGAGCGCTTTGGCTTCGTTTTTTAAATAGAGTTGAAACAGCGACATAAGTGCTTCAACTTCCAGCGGTGGGCGCTTCCAATTTTCGCTGCTGAATGCAAAAACCGTAAGAACCTCTACACCAATTTCTTCGCAAGCGGTCATGGCATCACGAATGCGTTCAACGCCTACTTTGTGCCCGGCAACGCCGGCCAAGCCGCGCTGTTTGGCCCATCGATTGTTGCCATCCATAATAATGGCGACATGGCGTAGTTGATTCTCAGACACACATTTCTCCCGCTGGAAAAGCTACAGCATTTAATCCTTGCCGCAGCTGAAAAAAGTTTTACTTGATTTTTAATGTTTCAAAAAAAACAAACTGGCTCGCTACAAGTAACGAGCCAGTTTTAATATTGATATCCTTAGACAGACATCAAATCAACTTCTTTTGCGGCCAGAGCCTTATCCACTTCAGCGATATATTTATCGGTGATTTTTTGGATTTCATCTTGTGCGCGACGATCATCATCTTCACTGATCGCTTTGTCTTTCAACAAAGCTTTTACATCGCCCAATACATCGCGACGAACATTACGCACAGACACGCGACCGTTTTCTGCTTCAGCGCGCGCTTGTTTGATAAAGTTTTTACGGGTTTCTTCGGTCAGCATTGGCAATGGAAGGCGAATCAAGCCATTGTTAGTTGAAGGGTTTAAACCCAAATTAGATTTCAGAATCGCCTTTTCAATTTCAGGAACCAAGTTGCGCTCCCAGGGGCTGATTGAAAGGGTGCGCGCATCTTCAACGTTAATGTTTGCCAATTGGCTCAGAGGAGTATCTGCACCGTAATAATTTACGGTAATGCCATCCAACAAGCTTGGGTGAGCACGGCCGGTACGGATTTTATTGAAGTTATTGCCTAAAGCTTCAATCGCTTTTTTCATGCGCGCTTCGGCGTCTTTTTTAATATCGTTAATCATTGGTTTTTATCCTCTTCGATCAAAGTGCCTTCGTTGCTACCTACAACAATGTTCAACAAAGCGCCGGTTTTATTCATACGGAACACACGCACAGGCATATCGTGTTCGCGACACAAGCAAATGGCCGTTAAATCCATAACACCCAATTTTTTGTCCAAGACTTCATCGTAAGACAAGCGATCATACTTAGTCGCTGTTGGATCTTTTTTCGGGTCGGCGGTGTAAACACCATCCACTTTAGTGGCTTTCAATACTATGTCCGCATCAACTTCAATACCGCGTAAACAAGCAGCAGAGTCGGTGGTAAAAAATGGGTTGCCAGTACCGGCAGAGAAAATAACCACCTCGCCAGAATTCAGGAAACGAATTGCACGGCGGCGGTCGTAATGTTCGACAATACCGCTCATGGGAATCGCCGACATAACGCGGGAAGAAATGTTGGAGCGCTCTAACGCATCACGCATAGCCAGAGCATTCATCACTGTGGCGAGCATGCCCATGTGGTCGCCGGTAACTCGGTCGAGGCCAGCAGCGCTCAATTGCGAGCCGCGAAAGAGGTTTCCGCCACCAATCACCAAGCCAACTTGTACGCCTATCCCAACCAACTGACCAATTTCCAGCGCCATTTTATCGAGCACTTTGGGGTCTATACCGAAACCTTCGGTTCCCATCAGCTCCTCACCACTCAACTTCAACAAGATGCGCTTGTACTTTTTATCCCTTGGGCTAGACATAAAGGCTCTCCAAACAATGAGTTAGCGGGTTCTTCTGGCAATTTTGGGAAATTTAGCCAGAGTGCAAAAAAATCGGCGCAGTTTACCAGAAAAACCTGTGTTTGCGCGGAGACATGGCTGGTTTTAGTCATCGCCAACCAGACAAAATCAAACCCCAGACAATAAAAAAACCCACACAAGTTGCCCTGTGCGGGTTTTTCCGTTCTCGCAATGAGAATTAACCTTTGGTAGCAGCAACCTGGGCAGCAACTTCAGCAGCGAAGTCTACTACTTCTTTCTCGATACCTTCGCCCACTTCCAAACGCACAAAGCTCTTAACGGTAGCGCCTGCAGTTTTAGCGTATTGCGCAACAGTCAACTCTGGGTTCTTAACGAATGGTTGGTCAACCAAGCTGCTTTCTTTCAAGAACTTGTTGATACGGCCAACAATCATCTTCTCAACGATTTCAGCTGGTTTACCAGCCATATCTGGCTGAGCACGGATGATTTCTTTTTCTTTCTCAACAACTTCTGGAGACATTTGGTCAGAGCTTACAACCACTGGGTTAACAGCCGCTACGTGCATAGCAATGTCTTTACCGATTTCGTCGTTACCGCCTTCCAATTGAACCAATACCGCGATACGGCTGTTCAAGTGCAAGTAGCCACTCACTACGCCGCCTTCAACGAGGCTAACGCGACGAACGCTGATTTTTTCACCGATTTTTTGAACCAATGCTTCACGCGCAGTTTCCAATTCGCCAGCAGTCAAAGCGGCAACGTCGGTTTGCTTGGTGGTGAAAGCTTTGTCCAACACTTGGTTTACGAACGCAAGGAAGCCAGCGTCACGGGCAACGAAGTCAGTTTCTGAGTTCACTTCTACCGCAACAGCGTAGCTGTTATCAGCAGCAACTTTAACTGCTACAACGCCATCAGCAGCAGTACGGCCCTCTTTCTTAGCCGCTTTCAAACCAGATACTTTACGCAGGTTTTCAATCGCCAAGTCTACATCGCCGTCAGCTTCGCCCAATGCTTTTTTACATTCCATCATGCCCAAACCGGTACGGTCGCGCAGTTCTTTTACCAATGCAGGAGTAACAGCTGCCATGATTATTTCCTCTTAAAAGTTACAGATTCTTGATACAAAAAGGGGGCTGAGCCCCCTTCTTACGTTTAGCTGGTTAGCTCAGGGCTGAATTACTCAGCGCTACCTTCAGCAGCTACGTATTCATCTTTGTTTGGAACTGAAGATGCAGATTTAGAACCTTCCAAACATGCATCAGCAACAGCTTGTGCGTACAACTTGATTGCACGGATGGCGTCGTCGTTACCTGGGATAACATAGTCAACGCCTTCTGGGTTACTGTTGGTATCCACTACACCGATAACTGGAATGCCAAGCTTGTTAGCTTCTTGAATTGCGATACGCTCGTGGTCAACGTCGATGATGAACAATGCATCTGGCAAACCATTGATGTTCTTGATACCACCAATTGAACGCTCAAGCTTTTCCATGTCGCGCGAGCGCATTAAAGCTTCTTTTTTGGTCAATTTAGCGAAAGTACCGTCTTGACTCTGAGTAGTCAGATCTTGCAAGCGACGGATTGAAGCGCGGATGGTTTTGTAGTTGGTGAGCATACCGCCCAACCAACGATGACTAACAAATGGTTGGCCAGCGCGTTCAGCTTGTTCTTTGATGGTTTTTTGCGCAGCGCGTTTAGTGCCAACAAACAGAATTTTTTTCTTTTGAGACGCCATTTGTTGAACCAAAGCCAAAGCTTCGTTGAACGCAGGCACAGTGTGTTCAAGGTTGATGATGTGAATCTTGTTACGCGCACCGAAGATGTATTTACCCATCTTTGGGTTCCAGTAACGGGTTTGGTGACCGAAGTGGACACCGGCAGACAACATGTCGCGCATGCTTACTTGTGGCATTTTCGTAATCCTAAAATGTATGGGTTAGGCCTCCACATACCCCGCTAATCAACCCTTAAACTTGCGTTTTCAGGCACCCAGATGTCGCGTGTCGATATGTGTGTGACGTTAAAAGTTAATCTCTTTTCGACCTTAGGCCAAAAAAGAGGCGCGCTTTATACCACATAAAGCCCTGCCAGTGAAACTTTTTGATGTTTTTAAACCAAAGAAATGCTGGATTAACCCCCAAAACAACTTGTACACTAGTTGCCATTATGACTTGCTAACCGCGAGCAACCGTTTAACCCTAACGAGCAATCAACCATGAAAGAAACCTGGCGCTGGTTTGGCCCCAAAGATTCTGTATCGCTGCAAAACATCGCGCAAGCTGGCGCAACTGGCATTGTTACCTCCTTACACCACATCCCAACGGGCGATGTGTGGCCTCTGGAAGATATCCTAGAACGCAAAAAAATCATTGAAGATCATGGACTTGAGTGGGCCGTTATCGAGAGCATCCCACTTCACAACGACATCAAAACCCGCACCGGCAACTATCAGCAGCTGATTGAAAATTACAAGCAATCCATTCGCAATGTCGCCGCCGCAGGCGTTTATGACGTGTGCTACAACTTTATGCCCGTGGTGGATTGGACTCGCACCAACCTCAGCTATACCTTACCGAACAAGGCTCAGGCACTGCGCTTTGAAATGAGCGACTTCGCCGCATATGACGTGTACATGTTGCAGCGTCCCGGCGCTGAAAATGACTACAAACCAGATGTGCTCGCAAAAGCCAAGGCTCGTTTAGATGCCATGAGTGACGAAGAAAAAGCATTGCTGGAAAAGAACATTATTGCCGGTCTGCCCGGTGGTGAAGGCTCTTACGACCGTGAAGGCATCCGCGCCGCTATCGATCTCTTTATCAAAATGGGTAACGAAGGTATGCGCGCCAACTTGTTTGCGTTCTTGCGCGAGGTTATCCCCGTGGCGGAGGAAGTAGGCGTTCGCATGGCCATCCACCCAGACGACCCACCATTCTCCCTATTCGGTTTGCCGCGCGTTGTTTCTACCGCAGACGACGCCCGCGCACTGCTACAAGCCGTGCCGAGCCCCGCTAACGGTCTAACACTCTGCGCAGGCTCTTATGGCGCGCGTTGCGATAACGACTTGGTGGCTATGGCACGCGAATTCGGGGAGCGTATCTACTTTGTTCACTTGCGCAATATTAAGCGTGAAGATGATGGCTCCTTCTACGAGTCCGATCATTTGGATGGCGACAACGACATGGTCGGCTTAATTGATGCGTTGCTGGATGAGGAAGCACGCCGCTCTAAAGCGGATAGCAAACTTCCCAAAATCGCTATGCGCCCAGATCATGGTCACCTGATGGCGGATGAAATCGGCAAGCCCGGCATCAACCCCGGTTACTCGTTCGCCGGACGAATGAAAGGCCTTGCCGAGTTACGCGGCGTTATACATGCGCTCACGGCAATACGCGCTCGCTAAACTCAAGTGCAAGTCAATCCAAAAGCCCCTTCCCAGTAAGGGGCTTTTTTATGGCGCAAACTATGACAACTATTGCTTTTGGCCTTAGTCAAACCCTGCCCAAATCGTTTAGAATGCCGGCACCATTATTACTTGCTGAGTTTATTCAACCCAATGTCCGTAACCATTAAGACTGCTGCTGATATCGAAAAAATGCGCGTTGCTGGCCGCATGGCCGCCGAAGTGCTGGAAATGATCGGCCCCTTCGTTCAACCCGGCGTAACCACTGCTGAATTGGATAAGATTTGTCACGACCACATCGTGAATGTTCAAAAAGCCATTCCGGCATGCTTGGGCTATCGCGGCTTTCCTAAATCCATCTGCACATCGGTTAATCAAGTTGTCTGTCATGGCATTCCTTCGGACAAAAAGGTGCTAAAAGCGGGCGACATCATCAATATCGACGTTACAGTGATTTACGAAGGCTTCCACGGCGACACCAGCGCTATGTATTTTGTAGGTACGCCGGCACCGCACGCCGAGCGTTTGGTACAGGTCACGCAAGAGTGTATGTACAAGGCAATAGCGCTGGTAAAACCAGGCTGCACTTTGGGCGATATTGGCCACGTGATTCAGCAACACGCCGAAGGAAACTATTACTCCGTTGTGCGCGAATATTGCGGCCACGGCATCGGCAAAGTTTTCCACGAAGAACCACAAATTTTGCATTACGGCCGCCCTGGTACGGGAATGGCCCTGAAAGAAGGCATGGCGTTTACAATTGAACCCATGATTAACGCAGGCAAGCCACAAACTAAGTTAAAAAGCGATGGCTGGACTGTTGAAACCAAAGATGGCCGCCTCTCTGCCCAGTGGGAGCACACTATGGTTGTGACCGCGACTGGCGTAGAAGTTTTAACAGCGCGCAAAGACGAAAAATTCTAATCAAATCTATGCACATCAGTTGCACTGATGTGCTGCCTTTTCGAAACCAATTCGGATAGCAAACTATGTTGATGACTGCGGTGCCCTACTTCGAGCGGCCCTTATTTTTCTTTGACCAAAGCCGCTTCAGGCGAGCTTTGGCCGAACAACCGCACATCACCGTTTTTAAAGACGCCATTAGCGCAGCCAATTTGCAATTCAATCGCCGTTTTGTGGAAGGCGAAGATATACGCACATTGGTGTACGAGCGCGCGCTTTTTATCGACTGCATTTTGCATTACGCATGGCACAAATTCGATTGGCCAGACAGCATCAGCCTCGAAGCTGTTGGCGGTTACGGACGTGGCGAGTTACACCCTGCTTCCGACATTGATTTATTGATTTTGCACAGGCCAGAAGTGCTTGCGGAATGCGAAGAAAAAATCGGCCAGTTTTTTACCTTCCTGTGGGATATCAAACTCGAAATTGGCAGCAGTGTACGCACGGTAAAACAATGCATTGAAATTGCGCGCAACGATATTACTGTTGCCACCAATATCATGGAATCGCGCACTTTGGTGGGCGATGAATCCCTTCGCCATGAACTCTTACAACAATCAGCTCCCAACAATATTTGGTCTGCAGAAGATTTCTTCCGCGCAAAGTGGGACGAGCAAATCGCGCGTCACAAAAAATATAACGACACCGAATACAACCTTGAACCCAATATTAAAAATGCCCCAGGCGGCTTGCGCGATATCCAAACGATTAGCTGGGTAGCAAAACGTTATTTCCAGGTTCGCACTCTAAAGCAGTTAGAAGGCAAAGGCTTTTTTACCGAAGAGGAATTCTCGTTGCTTTACAGCGGCGAAGAATATTTATGGCGTGTACGCTACGGCCTGCACATGGTAGCCAAGCGGGCCGAAGAGCGGCTGATGTTTGACTATCAACGCGAGCTCGCCAAATTATTCGGTTATGTTGATGAAGAAGGCTCGCTTGCCGTTGAGCAATTCATGCATAAGTATTATCGAACCGTGCTTTCTTTGCGTGAATTGAATGATGTGCTTTTGCAGTTTTTATCGGAAGCTATTCTGCAAAAAGGCAAATGTAAAAGCGTTGTCTCCGTTAATGAACGTTTTCAGCTACGCGATAACTACATCGAAGCTACCCATACCTATGTGTTTGAAGAAAACCCATCGGCATTATTGGAAATGTTTGTGCTGATGGCACAAAACCCCAAGATTGTGGGCGTACGTGCATCAACCATTCGCTTGGTGCGCGAGAGCCGCCATCTGATCGATGATGAGTTCCGCAACAATCCCAAAAATACCCAGCTCTTTATCAAGCTATTGCAGTATCCCGGCGGCTTGGTAGAACAACTAAAACGCATGTTGCGTTATGGCATCCTCGGTTTGTATCTACCGGAATTTGGCCAAGTCACCGGCCAAATGCAACACGATTTATTTCATATCTACACTGTCGATGCGCACACCTTAAAAGTCGTGCAAAACATGTGTAATTTTTTGTTACCCAGTGCGAAAGAAGAATTTCCTATTTCCGCGCACATCATGACACGCTTACCACGCCTTGATTTGCTGTACATCGCCGGGCTTTATCACGATATTGGTAAAGGCCGCGGTGGCGATCACTCTACCTTAGGCGCGGTGGACGCAGAGATTTTTTGTAAACGCCACGGCATTTCTGCGCGGGAAACACGTTTAGTTTCGTGGCTCGTTGAGAAGCATTTGTTGATGTCTTCCGTCTCACAAAAGCAAGATTTATCAGACCCCGAAGTCATTCGGAATTTTGCGCTCATTGTGGGCGACCAAATGCACTTGGATTATCTTTTTGCACTCACTGTTGCTGATATTAACGGCACTAACAAAGAGCTGTGGAATACGTGGCGTGCAAGCTTAATGCGCCAGCTCTATATGGAAACCAAGCGCGCATTGCGCCGTGGTTTAGAAAACGCAATAGATAAACATGATTTGATTGAAGAAACCCAACAAGCGGCCATTCGTAAATTAGGTAACAGCCGTCTTAGCGAATCGCAAATTTGGGAATTCTGGCGCGATATGGGTGAAGATTATTTCTTGCGCGAAAGCGTGGCCGATATTGCATGGCATACAGAAGCGATCGCAGGTCATTTACACGATGAACCGCTCATTCTTATCAAGAAAACCACGAATCGCGAATTAGCGGGCGCGACACAAATTTTTATTCGCACCAAAAACCAAAAGAACGTTTTTGTTGCAGCGGCCTCAGCATTGGATCATTTAAATCTCAGCATTCAAGACGCCAAGATTTACAGCTCCAACTCGGGATATACCATAGATACCTTCTTTGTACTCAACCAAGACGGCAAACCTTTGGGCAGCAATCCAACGTTGCTTAAAAATATCCACCAAAGCTTGTTGGAAGAATTGCGTTTAGCGGATAACTATTCTGAAGTGATCAGCCGCCGCACACCACGTCGTATGAAATATTTTGCCATGCCTACCCGAACCAGCTTGAGCCACGACACTGTGCGCAACTGTAGTGTGCTGGAAGTTATTTCACCCGATAGACCCGGATTGCTAGCCTGTATTGGCCGTATCTTTATGCAATTTGGAATACATCTGATCAACGCAAAAATCGCAACACTGGGCGAACGCGTTGAAGATATTTTCTTCATTGTGGACAATCAGGGGAATCCGTTGATCGACACAGCGGTCGCAGAGAATCTACAGCGCGAAATTCGCGAACAATTAGACAAGCGCGCGGACCTTCACTGAAACCACACGCGCGCAACTTAGTGAACGACAAGATGAACAAAGATTTAGATTTATTACATCCCTATCCTTTTGAAAAGCTCGCGGCGTTGAAAGCGGCCGTTACAGCGCCAAAAGATTTAAACGATATTATGCTGTCCATCGGCGAACCAAAACACGAGCCGCCAGCCTTCGTATTAGACACACTAGTAAAGAACCTTAACAAGCTGAGCAACTATCCTACCACTAAAGGTATTCCTGAGTTACGCGAGGCTATCGCAAGCTGGGCGAGTAAACGGTTCAAATTGAATTCAGGAACATTTACGGCCGACAAACATGTATTACCCGTAAATGGTACACGCGAAGCACTTTTTGCGTTTGCACAAGCAATTGTCGACCGCACCAAACCAAATCCAATTATTGTTTCACCCAATCCCTTCTATCAAATTTACGAAGGAGCTGCGATTTTATCCGGCGCGGAACCCCATTTTTTAAACTGCACGCCGGAGAATAATTTTATTCCTGACTTCGCTGCAGTACCCGCGGAAATTTGGGAGCAAACACAATTACTGTTTATTTGTTCACCCGGAAATCCGACCGGTGCGGTAATGAGCACAACTCAATTAAAAGAGTTGATCGCGCTCGCAGACAAATACGACTTTGTGATTGCATCCGACGAATGCTATTCAGAACTTTATTTTGATGAGCAGAACCCTCCCGCAGGGCTGTTACAAGCTTGTGCAGAATTGGGGCGCGATGATTTTGCACGCTGTGTGGTTTTCCACAGTTTGTCTAAACGCTCTAACCTGCCGGGCTTGCGCTCCGGTTTTGTTGGCGGCGATGCAAAAATTCTGGAAAAATTTTTGCTGTACCGCACCTATCACGGATGCGCCATGCCGGTTCCAACACAATTAGCCAGCGTAGCCGCATGGCAAGATGAAACTCATGTTGTGGAAAATAGAAGCGCCTACCGCAAGAAATTTGATGCCGTTCTGCAAATACTTGACGGTGTGTTAGATGTGCAAAAGCCCGACGCCAGTTTTTATTTGTGGCCGAAAACCCCCATCAAGGGCGAAGTGTTTGCACAAAAATTATTTGAAGCCCAGAAAGTGACTGTCTTACCGGGTAGCTATTTAGCACGCGAAGCTCAGGGTGTGAATCCCGGTGAGGATTACGTGCGTATGGCGCTTGTTGCACCGCTCGCTGAATGTATCCAGGCTGCGGAACGCATTAAGGCTTTTGTACAATCGCTATGACCGAGTTAAAAAAATTATCCAAACAGGAACGTGCGGATTACATTCGTGAAAAGCTTCAGCAGCTTTACCCGAACCCGCCCATCCCGCTGGATCACAAGGACGCTTACACTTTATTGATTGCTGTTTTGCTTTCAGCGCAATGTACCGATGCAAGGGTTAACACGGTTACGCCAGCTTTATTCGCATTGGCCGATAATCCGCACGATATGGCAAAAGTGCCAGTAGAAAAAATTCAGGAAATTATTCGACCCTGTGGTTTGTCACCGCAAAAATCCAAAGCCATTTCTGTGCTATCGAAAATGTTGGTGAATGAACATGGTGGCCGTGTCCCGGACGATTGGGATGCACTGGAACGCTTACCCGGCGTTGGCCACAAAACAGCAAGTGTTGTGATGAGCCAGGCCTTTGGTCATCCCGCTTTTCCGGTGGATACGCACATTCACCGACTAGCACAACGCTGGGGATTAACCAGCGGTAAAAATGTTGTACAAACAGAAAAAGATTTAAAGCGACTCTTTCCAAAAGAAAGTTGGAACGCCTTGCATTTGCAAATTATTTATTATGGCCGAGAACACTGCTCGGCTCGCGGTTGCGATGGCACTGTGTGTGAGATATGCACAACAACTTACCCAAACCGAAAGAAACCAAAAATTGTATTGAAGCCTTAAGCATGACCACTCTATACGGCATTAAAAATTGCGACACAGTTAAAAAAGCGCGTGATTGGCTCGCGAAAAATAATATCGAGTATCGCTTCCACGATTTCCGCGCGGACGGCTTGGACAAGGATCAAGTTAAAAGCTGGATTGCTGAAATCGGTTTGGAGAGTTTAGTTAACAAACGCAGTACAACCTGGAAAGAATTAGACGAAAGCACTAAAGCAAACTTTACGGAAAAAAGTGCTGTCGCCATAATTTTGAAAAACCCGACTTTAATAAAGCGACCATTATTAGAAACCGGCACGAAAAAGCAGCTGGGTTTTAAAGACGCAGAATACGCAAAAATTTTTAATTAGTTATTATCAGGAAAAACCATGACAACTCTATACGCACTCGGCTTAGGCATAGGCACACAAAATTCAAAAGGCGAATGGCTAGAAGTTTTTTACGCTGCACCACTTTTAAATCCATCAGCAGCAGTTGCTGGCGCCCTTGCTAAAGCCGTAGGTTACAGCGAAGGCAACCAAGCAATCGCAATTACCAAGGCGCAAGCCGGTGAAATTGCAAAAGTCTTGGAATCTGTGGATGCAGAACAAGCAGCGCTTGCTAAATCACTTGTAAATAGCAAACGTCCGCTGGTTGCGACACTTCTTGCGACTGACACCAATCCTGCTTCCGTACCCGAAGGTTATTTGAAGTTACATTTGTTGTCGCATCGCTTGGTTAAACCACACAATACAGTGCTGGCTGGCATTTTTGGCGTGCTACCCAATGTTGCCTGGACCAACAAAGGTGCAATTGATATTAATGAATTGCCTGCAGCGCAATTACAAGCACGCTTGAACGGTGAGGAACTGGAAGTTTCCTGCGTAGATAAATTCCCCAAAATGACCAACTACGTGGTGCCAAAAGGCGTACGTGTTGCACACACGGCACGCGTGCGTTTGGGCGCTTATCTCGGCGAAGGCACCACCATCATGCATGAAGGCTTTGTGAACTTTAATGCCGGTACCGAAGGCCCCGCGATGATTGAAGGCCGCATTTCTGCCGGCGTTTTTGTAGGCGCTGGTTCAGATTTAGGTGGTGGCAGCTCCACTATGGGAACTCTTTCTGGCGGTGGTAACATAGTTATCTCTATTGGAAAAGAATCTTTGATCGGTGCTAACGCGGGTACAGGTATTCCATTAGGCGATCGCTGCAAAATTGAATCTGGTTTATACATAACCGCAGGCACCAAAGTTGTTATGCTTGATGATACCGGCGCAGAAGTAAAAACAGTAAAAGCACGCGAATTAGCGAATGTGTCTGATTTGGTTTTCCGTCGCAATTCAATCAGCGGTCGCGTTGAAGTAGTGACGAATAAAAGCGCGTTACAGTTAAACACAGCCTTACACAAAAATTAATCTTTAACATATAGCGAGAAATATTATGGGCGCTCAATGGAAAGCGAAAGGTCGCGAAGCGGCCGCTAGTGCAAAAGGTAAATTGTTTACCAAACTTACGAAAGAAATCATGATCGCCGCACGCAACGGTGCAGATCCGGATATGAACCCGCGTTTACGCCTTGCCATTCATGCAGCAAAGAAAGCATCAATGACACGTGAGACTCTTGAGCGCGCCATTAAAAAAGGTTCAGGCCAATTGGACGGTGGCATCAGCTACGAGAAAGTTGTGTATGAAGGTTTTGCTCCTCATCAGGTGCCAGTCATCGTTGAATGTTTAACCGATAACGTTAACCGCACCATTTCAAATATCCGCGGATTATTTCGCAAAGGCCAATTAGGTGCCTCAGGTTCTGTATCCTGGGATTTCGATCACGTAGGTATGATTGAAGCTACACCTGCGAATAAAGAGGCAGATCCGGAAATGGCCGCGATTGAAGCAGGCGCACAAGATTTTGAAATCAATGACGACGGCTCGGCTTTGTTTATCACCGACATCACCGATTTAGATGTGGTACAAAAAGCATTACCTGCACAAGGTTTTACCGTTGACTCAGCAAAAATTGGTTATCGCCCCAAAAATCCTGTGAGCTTATCAGGCGAAGCATTGGAAGAAGTGGAAGCCTTTTTAGCGGCAATTGACGACGATGATGATGTACACGAAGTTTACGTCGGCTTGTCTGGCGAATAAAACCTAAAGTGAACTCTTCAAAAGCCAGGCCAATAACCTGGCTTTTTCTTTTTAAAAACCTGCGTTACGAACCGCGATCTTTTTTATTTTTTTAACTTCTGCGTTGTGCTATTCACCGCCTCGCTCTGCTCTCCGCCTTGTTCCGCTTTCGCCTCGTTTGTAAAACCCGAGCGCTAAATTTTAACAAACACTTTCGTCATCTGCCGTACCTACAGAAGCACAGATTGGGCGTAGCCTTTGCTTTTTAAATTCTGCGCAACCTGCCATAAGCGTAACGGAGGGCATTTATGTTAGCGATGAATTACAGAGGACCCGGTCGGATACGAGCAAGTCAAATGCCCGTACCGGAAATACTCCATCCACAAGATGCAATCATTCGGGTTACACGATCTTGCATATGCGGATCAGATTTACATCTATACAACGGCAATGTTCCCGATACGCGAGTTGGAACAACTTTTGGACACGAATTCACCGGCGTTGTCACCGAACTAGGTGGGGACATTCAAAAACTGAAAGTAGGCGATCACGTATTGGTGCCGTTTAATATTGCATGCGGAAAATGCGTTTTTTGTAAGCAAGGTCTGTTTGGAAATTGTCACGAATCAAATCCGCAAGCTACGGCTGTGGGCGGAATTTTTGGATACTCACACATGGCCGGTGGTTATCATGGAGGGCAAGCGGAATATGTACGCGTGCCCTACGCCGATGTTGGCCCAACAATTATTCCGCCTGGCATGGATTTAGACGATGCGGTGCTGTTAACAGATGTTGTTCCCACGGGTTACCAAGCCGCCGAAATGGGCGGCATACAAATTGGCGATACAGTTGTTGTCTTTGGTGCTGGTCCAATTGGCATTATGGCTGCGAAATGCGCATGGCTATTTGGCGCGGGGCGCGTCATTGTTATTGACGAATTAGATTATCGCCTCGAGTTTGCGAAAAATTACGCGCAATGCGAAGCCTATAATTTTCGCTCCATGAAAGACCCCGTTCTGTTTATTAAAAAAATTACCGATTTTTTAGGCGCAGATGTTTGCATAGATGCAGTAGGTGCGGAGGCAACTGGCAGCCTTATGCAATCCCTCACAGGCAGAAAATTATTACTGCAAGCCGGCTCTCCCACTGCACTATGTTGGGCAATAAATTCCGTTAAAAAAGGCGGCGTGGTTTCAATCGTTGGCGTTTACGGGCCAACGGGGAATTTTATTCCTATAGGCAACGTAATTAACAAAGGCATCACAATTCGCGCCAATCAGGCGTCGGTAAAACGCTTGCTACCTACATTAATTCAGCACGTTCAAAATGGGATTTTAGATCCCAAAAAACTTATTACTCACCGAATTCCTCTCGAAGATGTTGCCGATGCTTATCGAATTTTTTCTGACAAGCTCGATGAATGTATAAAACCTGTGTTAATCACATCATCAAGTAATCACTCAACAACCCAACTGAGAGATACACATCATGGAAAAATTCACTGATAGACCTATTGCGTCTGAAACTAAAACGCAAAGCAAACACAGCATTTACGCGCACGAAAATTCACACATTAAAGGTTGGGGCATAGACGCCAACCGCAACAATGACCCGACATTCCCTATGCGCCAACGCACCAATGAAACGACCAAAAATTACTACTGGGATAGGCCACCGCTACAGCCCGCAACCACAGAAATTTTGCAATCGATTGAACGTCCAAATCTTACGGCAACTTTTGGTACTGCTGCGCCACCGTCAGGAGTGAGCGGAAAAATCAGACGCTTTGCATTCAAATACAGCGAAGGCAAGCTTATCCATTGGCTCGCGTTACTCTTGGCCGACCGCGTAAATGTTGTTGAGGCGCTTGTGACAGACATTACAAACGGCAACAAACCTAATTTACTCAAAGAATACGGAACCGGCGCGCAATGGAAACACAAACCAGAAGCTGTTATTACAAAAGTTGTTATGGGTGCCACAGTGTTGACCTGCTTGGTTTTGCTGTACAAATCCCGAAAAAGACAAGGCGTGTAATCAAACGACTTTTCCCAAAAAGCATCGAAAACTAGACGAAAGATAAATTCAATACTACAAAAAAATGGAGCTTAAAAACTTGCTGTGATTTGTGTTGGGCAGCGAACGGTTTTAACACAAGACCAACATTAAAGTCTCAATAAAGACAAGGCATCCATAACGCAAAAGTTAACAAGAGAAAATATTAAAAAATTTATTTTTTTAAAATATTTCAAACGAATTATTTTAAAAAGTAAATAACACTTTCACCCGAAAGTGTTCGATAGAAGTGTGTCAAAAGCACAGTTGTTTTTCCATTAATATGAGGGTTACAAAATGGCTACAAGTAAAGGTGGTAAAGGTTTTGCAAACGACCCGGAACGCGCATCTGAAGCTGGCAAAAAAGGCGGCAGCATGAGCGGCGGCAATTTTAAAAACGACCCAGAGCGTGCCTCTGAAGCAGGTAAGAAGGGTGGCGAAAACAGCCACGGTGGCGGACGTAAGTCTTAATGCCATCTGGCGGAAAAGGACTTCCGCATGCCACACCAACTATAAGTAGATTTTACGAACAATAAAATCTCCTACCTACGCCCCCCCTGCTTTACTCCTCAACCCGGCGAAAATGCTGGAGGTAATTATGAACGACCCAAAAGAACATTTAGTTGATTGGTTGCGCGACGCACATGCCATGGAAAATCAAATGGAGACTTTATTAAAAGGCCAGTTTGATCGCATTGAACATTACGCTGAATTAAAAGCCGCTATTCAATCTCACATTGAAACCACACGTAATCATCAAGTAAGTTTGCGTAGCTGTATCGAACGCCTCGGCGGCGACACATCAACCATCAAAGATCTAGGCGCAAAATTGATGGCCACCGGGCAAAATTTGGTGGGCACCGCTATGAGCGATGAAGTGGTGAAAGGTGCAATGACGCTTTACGTGTTTACCCACGTCGCCATCAGCTCCTACAGCGTACTTATCACCGCCGCCAAATTTTATGGCGACCCGGACATTCAGGATATTTGTGAAAACGCGCGTGATGATGAAATCGGCATGAGCACTTGGCTTGAACGTGAATTATCGCCTCTCACACAAGCTTTTCTTAAGCGCACACAAACCAATAGTGACGCAGCGAGTCGCTGAAAAGTGCCCGCCTCGCGGGCGAATTCCATCACCTAATAAATTGAACATTGTGTTTTCCTGCGTAGATATTTCGCATTGCTTTTTTAAATTCACACTCGTTACGGAAACCCAATTACCGCGCTTTAGCACGCCAATTAAGGTGGAGCCCATCAAGACAACCTAGTAGAATTGCAGCATGCTCAATTGACTGGATTTCCGCATGACAACTCCCACAATACAACTCGCCATGGACCTTATTCGCTGCCGCTCGGTAACGCCGGAGGATAACGGGTGCCAAGAATTAATGATTAAACGGCTTGAAGCTATAGGCTTTAAGGTAGATCGCTTGCGCTTTGGCGATGTTGATAATTTTTGGGCGATTCGCGGCGACCAAGGGCCAATCCTTGCGTTTGCCGGCCACACCGATGTTGTCCCCACTGGCCCCGAAGCCAATTGGAATAATCCACCCTTTGAACCCAAAATCATCGACGGAATGCTGCATGGTCGTGGCGCTGCAGATATGAAAGGTTCGCTCGCAAGTATGGTAATCGCTTGCGAAAATTTTGTGGCAAAGCATCCAAGCCATAAAGGCCGAATTGCATTTTTAATTACCAGCGACGAAGAAGGCCCCTCAGTAAACGGCACGGTTAAAGTGGTTGAGTGGCTGGAAGCGCGCAACACCAAAATGGCGTGGTGCATTGTGGGTGAGCCATCCAGCACCAAACAGGTTGGTGATGTAATTAAAAACGGTCGCCGCGGTTCACTCGGCGGTATTTTAAAAGTGAAAGGCATTCAAGGCCATGTTGCCTATCCTCACCTTGCAGACAACCCCATCCATAAATTGGCGCCCGCTTTAGCAGAACTCACAGCAGAACATTGGGACAACGGCAACGAATTTTTTCCTGCAACAAGTTTTCAAGTTTCTAATATCAATGGCGGAACCGGCGCGACCAATGTCATTCCCGGCGAAGTAGAAGTAGTTTTTAATTTCCGCTTTTCAACCGAACTGACTGAAAAAGTTTTACGCGAGCGTACCGAAGCGATTTTAAATAAACACAAACTGCAATATGAACTGCAATGGATTTTAAGCGGGCAACCATTTCTCACACCGCGCGGCGACTTGGTCAATGCAGTAGTGGATGCAATTAAATCTGAGACAGGTTTAGATGCAGAACTCTCAACATCGGGCGGCACCTCTGACGGCCGCTTTATTGCACCAACCGGAGCGCAAGTGGTAGAGCTCGGCCCGATTAACGCCACTATTCATAAAGTGAATGAATGCATTAGCGCGGATGATTTAAATAAGTTAACGGGCATTTACGAAAAGACACTGGAAATACTTTTGGCATAATCAACAACGCCAATTAAACAAAAGCCCCAATTAAGGGGCTTTTGCTTTTTAAAAAACCTAAACCACTCCAATCAACTCACCGCTTTTACCTTGGTCGCGGTATAAATCGCTAGCAAACTCACCGCACACGCAATATAGCCAACCAACTCGTAATGCAGTATTTCTCCGCTCGGTGCTTTAATCATAATGGCTCCCGCTATTAAGGCAGCAAAACCAGAACCCAAATTCTGCACGGCAGAACTAAATGCCATTACGCGACCGCGAAACCGCGACTCGCATGACGCAGTAACTAACGCTGAGGTTGGTATAAAACGACCACTCACAAAAACAAAAAATAAAGTTGCAATTAGCAACTGCCAAACAAATCCTACATGCAAGGTTTGAGTCACTAGAATAATAGGGATAAAACTTAGCAAGCTCGTCACAGCCAAGACTTTCCAATGCTTGTGTTTATCGGTCATGCGTCCGATAAAGGGGCGAGTAAACAACGTAGCTAAACCGCCGCACAAATACACATAAGGTAATTCGTGATCGCTCATGCCGGTGTTGGCAACCATAGTTGGCGCAATGTAGGGAATCACCATAAACCCTGCAAACATGACCAGACCAGAAGTTGCGAACGCCCACCAGTGGTTGGAAATACGAAACAACTCAACGTAGCTTCTAAAAAAATTTACATGGGGCTGATCCAAATGACCGCGAACATTCGGCACTATTTTATAGGCGATGGCTAATATCAGAATCCCGGCGTAGCTAATAAAACTAAATGGTGTTTGCCACGAAAAGTGGTTAGAAATAAATAGCCCCAAAGGTACACCTGCAATTGCCGCCAATGAAAATGCGAGCATCACAATTCCCATTGCCTTGCCGCGTTTTTGCGGAGGGAATATATCGCCAACAATTGCCAATACAATCGAGCTTAAAACACCACCGAAAAACCCAGCAATGATTCGGGCCACTAACAAAACGGAGTAGGAATTGGAGTAAGCACAGGCAAGAGTTGCGACGAGAAGACCGATATAAGCAACCAACAAGGCATTGCGGCGATCAAAGCGATCCCCCAATGAAGACGCAAGGAGCGAAGAAACGCCAGCAGCAATGGAATAAGAAGAAACCAACAATCCAAAGTCGCCCGGCTGAATTGAGAATACCGCCATAAGTTGTGAGGAAAGCGGCATCATAATCATAAAATCGACAATCATGGTGAACTGCAACGCCATGAGCGTAAACAACATAATGCGCTCGCGCGCCGGAGTCAGCGGTGTATACATATGCTTGCCTCAACCTAAAAATAACAGTTTAGCGAAAACCTAGACGATGTTGCATTGACGCTTGTAACCTGTTGCACATAGCCCCTTCAACAAATAACTCGCGGAAAATGGTCGCAACCATGTTGAACGCACGGCCACAAGGGGGAAGAATCCATTATAATGATCACCTTTTGGTGCAATCACGAAGCCTTGCGGAGCAAAAGCTCACTGCACCCAAACTCACTATTTAACGACTATAAAATTGGTTCGGAGACCGCGGATGATTCGTTTGCCACACGCCCTGCCTGGATCTAAAAATTCCAAGCCATTCACAAAAAGTATTTTACGTGTATCGAGTCTCTTATCGACACTTCTCGCCTTAAGTGTTGCAACCCCCTTTAGCATTGCAGCAACACCGAACCAGCCAACTACGGGTGCCGAAATTTCACAACCCGGTTTATTCGATGCTATTAGCTCTCGCGCAAAATTATTAGCGAAAGAAAATTACAAACCGGTGGTCGCCAACATTCCCGAAGCGCTCGCCAAAATGGATTACGATCAATACAGATCCATTCGCTTTCGCCCTGAGGCATCCTTATGGCGCAATGAAGCTTTATTTGAAGTGCAACTTTTCCATGCCGGTTACATTTCAAGAGAACCAAAAATTTTGCACATGGCCACCAACAACGGCGATTCCATTTTGCAGTTTAAACAGGAATATTTTAATTACGAAGGCCCTGCCGCAAGCCTTGCCGGCATAGCACCAAAGGACATCGGCTTTGCCGCATTTCGGTTGCACTACCCGCTCAACAATGTGAATTATAAAGATGAATTTTTTGCGTTCAGTGGTGCAAGTTACTTTCGTATGATTGGCCCCAACCAAGCTTATGGTATTTCCGGTCGTGGCCTTGCGATTGACACCGCAGAATCCTCTGGCGAAGAGTTCCCCAGTTTCCGCGAATTTTGGTTATTGAAACCAACACCGACAGAAAATCACGTTGTGATTTATGCACTGCTTGATAGTCCGTCAATTGCAGGCGCTTATCGTTTTGATATGTACCCCGGTGCAAAAAACCAAGTGAAAGTGACCGCGCGTTTATACGCTCGCAAAGACATTAAGAAGCTCGGCGTTGCACCTTTAACAAGTATGTTTTTGTTTGGTGAAAACAGCGTAAACAAATATAAGTTTGATGACTTCCGCAATGAGGTGCATAACTCCGATGGTCTATTGATGCAAACCTCATCAAGCGAATGGATTTGGCGTCCGCTAACCAATCATCGCGCACTGCATGTATCTTCACTGAGCGATAACAATCCGCAAGGTTTCGGTATGTTGCAACGCGACCGCAATTTTGAAAATTATTTAGATACAGAAGCAAAATACGAAAAACGCCCCAGCATTTGGGTGAAACCCGATATTCCGTTCGGCAAGGGTCGTGTTGAGTTGGTAGAAATTCCATCAGACAGCGAAGCCAACGACAATATGGTTGCCTATTGGGTGCCAGAACAAAGTATGAAAGCTGGCGAAGAGCGTGAATATAAATACACGCTTTTTACTTACGACGCAGAAATTCCCGATCAACCTTTAGCAAAAGTTTTGCGCACAAAAACGGGCTGGGGTGCAGTGGCTGCGCAATCAAACCCACCACCAAAAAGTAAACGCCAATTTGCGATTGACTTCCAAGGCGGCGAATTAGATAAATTGCCTGCAGGCACTATTGTTCAAGCGGATCTTATGAAAAACGCCGGCAAGCTGAGTGATTTACAAGTAAGCAGATTACCTAACGGAAAATCTTATCGCGTATCCTTCAAAATTGAGCCCGAAGGCAATAACGTTGTGGATATGCGCTTATTCCTGAAAACCAAAGACAAACGCTTGAGCGAAGTGTGGAGTTATCCTTGGTATCCAGATAATACGCCGAATTAATTAAGTTTGATCAAAATAAAAAAGGCGAACCAATTGGTTCGCCTTTTTTATTAGAGCGCACAAGAAGCAATTACCTCTTAGGCTCTATCACCACATTCCCGTCAACACCGGCTTTGTTATCGCCATCACCTTCTACAAGTACATTTAGTTGACGGCGCCCTTCTCCTGCGGGCAAATCCAGATTTAATTCGCCGGGAGCGAATTTATCTTTCTTGGCAATCATCACACCGTTTAACCAAATTTCTGCTTTGCCGGTAATGCTGTAGAAATGGATTTTCCCGCTGCCGTTTGCAAGATTTTTACGCGGGGCAAAGTGCGTACGATACAAACGGTATTTTCCATCTTTAATATCACCCGGCGTGTTCATCATAGGTGGCTGGCCCCAACCCCAAGTGTTCATGTCATTATCCGCTAGCACTTGTGTTGGATTCCAAGGCGCTGCGCTTGCAGGTGAAACACGCCAATCCGTTAAATAGGTGAGTGGCGCAGCAGATTCAGCAACGTAAGGCACAGGTGCTACCGCTTTTACCGGAATGCTCACGCGTGCGGATTTTAACCCGGGGGCGCTAGCAGAAACTTTAATGTCGCCTGAACTTTCATAATTGGATTGCACAATTAATTGAGCAAGACCATTAAACAGTTTGCGGGTTTTACCTTTTTCATCTTCGTGTGAATTAGGGTCGCCATTGCCGTGACCAATGGATTTCCCTGCGCCAGAAATTTCAAAAGTCACTTCGGAATTATCAATGGGTACAGCGCGGCCTTTTGCATCCAACGCACGTATGGTTATCGGCATTGCATCACGACCATCGCCTAACAAACTTTTGCGATCTGGAATCATTTCTAACGCAACCGCTTTACCCGTTGTTTCAACCGACGCACGCGCAACTTCTTTCTCGCCTTTGTAGCCAATGGCTTCAAGCTTGCCGGCCTCGTAAGCCACCTTAAAGAAATTCATGCGGTAGTTATCGACTTTTTGTTCACCTAATTCGCGACCATTCAACAGAAGTTTTACACGCTCAACGTTGGCCATAACCATCACGCGAATTTCCTGCCCTTCCTTTCCTGCCCAATTCCAATGGGGTGCAAGGTAAACCAGTGGACGATCTTTTATCCATTGAACCTGATGAATGTAGTAGGCATCTTTTGCAAAGCCGTTGAGATCCATAATGCCGAACACAGAGCTGACTGATGGCCACTCGTTGGGTGTTGGCTCACCGCGATAATCAAAACCTGTCCACACAAAACCACCGGCAACATATGCGCGGGTATCAATGGCCTGCCATGCGTCGCGGTGACTATTGCCCCAGAGTGCATAATCATCGTCGTAACTGGCAATCAGGTTTTTACTTTTATCCGTGGTGTATTCGCCGCGTGTCATAAATGCAGATGTATCTTCCGAGCTGGTGAAAGGTTTTTCTGGGTGCGCGTTATGGAAGCGGTCGTAATCGGGTACTTGATAGTTTGCGCCCACCACATCCACCGCATGGGATACGTTGAGCGGTGTGAAGAAACCACTGTTCATGGCCGCTGTTACCGGACGAGTATCATCCAGCGCTTTCACCGCTGAACTCATGCGGCGAACCATTTCGTAACCAACCTCTGTGCCTTGCACGGGTTCTTCATTAAATACAGACCATAAAATAATGCCGGGGTGATGACGATCGCGGCGAACCATCCATTCCAATTGCTTCATGTAATCCGGCGATGGATTGAAGTTGCGGTTTTCATCCATCACCACAAAGCCCATACGATCAACCAAATCCAATACTTCGGATGCGGGTGCGTTGTGCGAGAAACGGATCGCGTTAACACCCAATTCCTTCAAGCGGCGCAAGCGGTATTCCCAAATCGAATCGGGTACGGCAACACCAACACCCGCGTGATCTTGGTGAATACAAACGCCCTGCAACTTCACGTGTTTATCGTTTAAAAAGAAGCCTTGTTGCGCATCAAAACGAATAGTGCGGAAGCCGGTATTTAGCGAAGTTTCATCAATTTTTTTACCTTGCGAAAACACTTGGGTTTGTACGCGGTAGAGATTGGTTTTTTCCAACGACCAGATGGCGGGATTAGAAATTGCAATCGGGAGTTTGGCGGTTGTCGGCGTAAACAGTGGCACGTTTACGGCCTGTGTTTGTTTGGCGACCTGCTTGCCAGCGGGATCAAAAACACTCACTTCCACAGAAACATCGGCCGCTGCTTTGCCGCTGTTATCCAGAGTTACTTCAACGGGAATTTCCCAATTATTATCGCCCGCTGCTTTACGTGGTGTAGCGTGCACGCCATCGGTCACCACATGAACTGGGTTGGATTTAACCAGCCAAGCGTGGCGATAAATACCTGCACCTTCGTACCACCAACCTTCCATGGGGTTGGCGTCCGCTTTGATCGCGATAGTGTTCATGGCATCGCCGTAACGCAAGTAGGGAGTGATGTCGATGTAATTTGAGTTGTAGCCAGACCAATTGCGGCTAACCACATTGCCATTTACCCAGACGGTTGAATGGGTGGCTATGGCATCAAACTGCAATTCAAAGTGGCGACCGCGCTCGCTTTCATCCACACGCAAATAACGGCGATACCAAGACGCGCCGCGTGGGCGGTAACCCTGCGAGATATTCGCGTTGGGATCAAACGGCCCTTCTACCGCCCAATCGTGCGGTAAATCCAGCTTGCGCCAGTCGGAGTCATCATATTCACGACCCGCCGCACCCGGCGCATTGCCCGCCTTGGCATTACCGTAGGAAGCGCCATGGCCTTTGATTTCGGGCATGGGAATATCGCCCAAATGAAAGAGCCAACCGCGATCCAGCGATAGGCGTTCGCGGTTAGCATCGGCATTTACGAAACTGGTCGAGAAAATAAGCGCGGCTGCGGAAGCGGCTTTAAGCCAGAAAGATAGGGGTTTCATGGTTGTTGACCTCGTTATGTTTATCGAGTGGAATGATAAATCATATAATTAGATAATGCACGGCTTTTACCTTGTGCTCTGCTTACAAGCTCGCTAGGCTGCTGCCACCTGACCACACGCCCTTGAGACTATGCACATCAACTCTTACCGACTTTCACCCTACGTTATTTGGCCGTTGGTTTTTATTGGCCAGTTATTAGCGACCAGCTTGCTGGCTTGGCATTTACTCGCGCAAATTAATTTTGCTTACCCTCTGGGATACCAATTACTGGGATTGCAAAAACACATTGCCGAGTACGCACCACTCAACCGTTACATTCACGGATTCCAATTCACGCAACCCAAAGACCACTGGGAATTGTTTGGGCAAATTACCCACAGCGTACAAAACAACGGTGAAGGCTTGGCGGATATTTATTTCAATCTGCCCAACGACACTCGCTTACCGCTGATGCACGAGGCAGAAATTATTCATCTGCAAGACGTTAGTCATTTGATTAACAAATTTTATATTGCCGGAATTGCGGGAGCAGTTGTATGGGCATTTTTTTTGTGGGTTGCTTATCGCCAGAAACTCGCATTTCCATCGCCCCGTAAAATTCTGCTGGGATTTTTAGCGGGAATTTTTTTACTGACAACACTTATTTTGAGCCTTGGTGCTACGCGTGTTTTTTATTGGCTACACACCAAAGTATTTCCAGAAGGCCACCAGTGGTTTTTTTATTACGAAGACTCACTTATGACCACGCTGATGAAAGCACCTGATATTTTTGCGTTTATTGCGACGTTATTGTTGCTGGTGTTGACAGTTGTTTGGGGATTATCGACATATGGAATGGTGAGAATACTGAGAAATCACATGCTTGTTAAAGCAAATCATTTAAAGGAAAGCAAACGGAATATTAAGAAAAAAAGAAACTAGTACTTTCTATTTTCAACTGGGAGTCGTCATCCTCGCGTAGCGGGATCCAGAATAAAAACCAACATCAACCGCTGATCCCCGCTACGCGAGGATGACGACTCCCTACTTAATCGAATCTATTTCTTCTGCCGTAAGCAACCGATATTCACCGGCCGCCAAATTAGTATCGAGAATAATTTTACCCATCGACAAACGGTGAAGACCGACAACCTCGTTGTTAAAAAAGCCAAACATACGCTTGACTTGATGGTAGCGCCCTTCATAAATAGTAAGCCTTGCGGAGTATGGGGACAGAATAGTCAACTCCGCTGGCAGGGTTGTTAAATCTTCGAAGCCAAAATATATCCCTTCAGCAAATACGCGTACGTAGTCCTCTGTAATGACTTCTTTTGTTTGTACCAAATAGGTTTTGGGAATTTTATGTGTAGGCTGCGTAATTTTACGCGACCACTTGCCATCGTTGGTCAGCAACAACAAGCCTGTGGTATTAAAATCAAGGCGACCCGCCAGATGCAGGTTTTCCTTTTGCGGAAAATCTAAAAGGTCTATAACCGTTTTATTTTTAGCGTCTTTAGTGGCACTCACGCAACCTTGTGGTTTGTGCAGCATGATGTACACAGCTTCGCGCGATTGCAGAATACGCCCAGCCACTTCCACGCGGCAAAATTCGCTGATGCGTCCACGTCCTTCTGATACGGCTATGCCATTAAGCAGCACTTGGCGCTGTAAAAATAATTCGCGAACGCTTTGTGCCGAGACAGCAAGTTTACTTTCAATAAAACGATCAAGCCGCATTGTCGCTAGCCGCGCGACTTTTTAATTAAATCGTACGCAGCTTGAATTTCTTGCGACCGCTCTGTTGCAGCTTTAATCATATCTTCTGGCAAACCCTGCCCCATAAGTTTGTCGGGGTGGTATTGGCTCATCAGTTTTCGGTAGGCCTTTTTAATATCGGCATCACTTGCATCTGCTGTTACTCCAAGCGCTTCGTAAGCAAGAGCTAAGTCATCAGCACGATGAGGGTGATTTTGGGCAAACGAATTTTGCGCACCAACCATTCGCAACAGCTGTTCAAACGCAACACGAGAGAAACCTACGCCTTCGGCAATTTGTTGCAACAAATCACGCTCTTTACCATCCAGATCGCCATCAATCATTGCCAGGTTAATTAAATACACCAACAACATTTGACTGAGATTGGGGCTGCGGGAACCGACTTGTCGGTAAATATTCAGAGCGTCCTGCAAATTAAAATCAGCTGCTGCACCTTCTTTAAATAAACGAATAGCTTCGCGCTTGTGCTCAGGTGTTAAACCCATTTTATCCATATAGGCTTCGGTGAGTTTAATTTCCATTTCGCTGATGTGCCCATCGGCTTTAGCAATGTGCCCAAGCAAATTAAAAACCGTTTTAAAGAACAACTGCTGAGCTTGCTGCAACTGTTCGCCAGAGACACCGGGGCGACGATTTTTATCAAACAAAAAATAACCCAGTACAGCACCAAATAGCGCGCCAAAAAGCTTATGCGTTAAGAAAAAACCCACCACAAAACCAATAACTGTTGCGATCATTCATATACCTACTAACGCGTATTAATATTAAAACATTGAAATTTTTTGCTACTAACTTAGGAACTGCACGACAACATTGAACAACCCGCCTTGGTTCTGGCCCACTCAGGTCGCTTGGCAAAATATGGCTCGAAGTCGGGTTGCTCATCGTAGGGGTTACGCAACAAGTCCAGCAACAATTGCACCTCGCTGTAGTCACCCTCAGTTGCCTTATCAATTGCCTGTTGCGCCATATAGTTGCGCAACACGTATTTTGGATTGGTACGATTCATTCGCAACTTGCGCTGTTCCTGCGACTCACCATGAACAATATAGTCCTGCTGAACACGCTCCAAATATTGGCGCAACCACTTTGCCATAGCGCTAGTAGCTTCCGTGGAAGGCTCAGCATAATAGGCTAGTTTGACGACATCTATAAGAGCCTTATCGTCAGAATTTGTTAACAAAGAAATATCCACATTCGCAAGCAAGCGGTAGAAGATGGTCATATCCGTTTCAGTTAATTCCAGCACCCGGTGCAACTCATCAATTAACGCAAGGTCGTCTTCTTTAAAGGATTGCAAACCCAGCTTATTGACCATGTCGGTCTGCCATTGTTCTGAATAGCTATGGCGATATGAGTTTAGTGCCGCTTGCAAAGGTTCTACTGCATCAACTAGCGGATAAATGGCATTACCCAATTGCGCAAGATTCCAGAGTGCGACCTGGGGCTGATTGATATATCTGTAGCGCTTACCTTGGGCATCGGTGGTGTTAGGAGTCCAATCAGGATCATACCCCTCAAGCCAACCGTAAGGGCCATAGTCGATGGTTAACCCGAGTATGGACATGTTGTCGGTATTCATCACGCCATGAACAAAACCAACACGCATCCAATGCGCGATCATTTTTGCTGTGCGAATACAAACTTCTTCAAACCACTTTATATAAACATCGCGATTGATTTCTTTTTCAGCGGATAACAGATGTGGGAAATCATTTTGAATCGTAAAGTCAGCGAGCTTCTTTAATAGCTCAACATCATTGCGCGCCGAAAAAATTTCGAAGTTACCGAAACGAGTAAAACTTTGCGCCACACGGCACACAACGGCACCCGGCTCCCATTGAGGATTGCCGTCATAAAACATATCGCGACGAACTTGTTCGCCTGTTAACACCAAACTCAGTGCTCGCGTTGTGGGCACACCTAAATGGTGCATGGCTTCGCTGCACAAAAATTCGCGTATAGACGAGCGCAATACTGCAAGACCATCCGCAGTGCGCGAATAAGGAGTTGGCCCCGCTCCTTTTAGCTGCAATGTCCAATGTTCTCCTTTCGCATTTTTCACTTCACCTAAATTAATTGCACGCCCATCACCCAACTGCCCAGCCCAATTACCGAATTGGTGTCCACCGTAACAACAGGCGTGTGGCTGCATATCTGGCAAGAGTTGATTGCCAGAAAAAATCTGCGTAAATAATTCAGTGTTTAATTCAGAATGATTCAGGTCAATTAAATCGGCGACTTCTGGCGATGCACAAATTAATTTAGGTGAACTAACGCGCGTGGGTTTCACAAACGAATAGCCGGCGCCAGCAACCTGTCTGCGATAATTCTCCACGATGGGGTCTGCCGGAAGTTCCCGCACAAAGCGATTATCAAAAGACAGCTCAGCAAGAGAAACATAACTCATGGAATAACCTGAAGATAAGGGGATTTGGTTTAGGCGAAACCAAATCGTTAGGAATTAGGTGCGACTACGCCGGGCCCGAGCGGAGGAAAAGCCAGAAATTCCGGCAAGGTTTCAGCATAAGTGGACATGGTAGCTAAACGTGGAAAATCAACTACTGAAATAACATCAGGCAACATATGTTGTATAAATTGCCACACAACAGCGGATGTAATGAAGGGTTGATTTAAAACACTTGGATGCAATTCAAACTCGCTAGCAACCAATTTTTGCTCTAGGTTTTCGCAGGCAGCCTTGAGCTGCAAGCTGACACGGTCAATCCAGGGCTGATGCTGCTTTTCTGCAGGGCGCAAATTTTTTTCGTAAACGATTTGTACCGCTTTTTCACAAGCCGCCAACGCAAAGCCAATAATTTGTAGCGCTAGCCTAAACTCTTCGCCGGTTGCCGGCATTAAGCGACGTGACGCTGGCACTGCCGATTCCGCATATTGAAGAATAATACTGGAATCCATTAACAACTCGCCACTTTCAAAAACGAATGTCGGTGCTTTCACAACAGCATTTATCGATTGAAACGCAGCAAAATCATTAAAGACTGACAGCGGTTGATGCTCAAAGGAAATACCCATTGCTTGCAATGAGATTGCTGTTCTACGCACATAGGGTGAATCCAGCATTCCAATGAGCTTCATCATTTACTCCTTATTAACTGACACCGAGCAATTCAATTTTGTATCCATCCGGGTCTTCGACAAACGCAAGAATTGTAGTGCCGTGCATCATGGGCCCCGGTTCGCGGACAATCTTTCCACCGGCAGCGCGAATTTTTTCACAGGTTGCGTAAACGTCTTCGCAACCCAAGGCTATATGACCATAGCCTTTTCCGAGATCGTAAGACTCTACGCCATAGTTATACGTCAACTCGATAACGGAGTTTGTTGATTCATCACCGTAACCGACAAAGGCAAGCGTAAATTTTCCATCAGGATAATCGTGCTTCCGCAACAATTTCATTCCCAAAATTTGCGTGTAAAACTCAATGGATTTTTCTAAATTCCCTACACGCAACATAGTGTGCAACAAACGCATGAATACTTTCCCCAATCTCTAAAATTTTTGATAGGCGCCAATCGTTAGCTGGTACTTGTCTATACCTTCTCTGGCGCTGGTGGGCATTGCCACATCAATATGAATGACGTTGCCAATACGAACCTTGGTCGAACTGAATCGTAAACCTATACCTACGTCAGACAAAACAGGAGATTCCGGTTCGTTGGGTAACCCCCAAGCCTTTCCCACGTCTAGAAATACTACGGTACCTAAACGCATAAGGTTCAATATGTGAATATCCGAAAAATATCTGCGCTCCAAGGTAAATACATAACGGCGGTCGCCACGAACAAAATCCGTTGGGTAACCTCTCAGCCCCGTAATATCTCCTACGGTTAATTCTTTATACTGGGGAAGATTTTCTCCCATTCCCAACTCTACCCGCGCGTACCAACGGTTTTTTTCATCAATCAGGTAATGATAAGCGAGCGATGAGGTTAATAAATTGGGATCCAAATGATCGTATTTAAGATGCTGACGCCCATCCAACATCAACTCAAATTCCAGTAAATGAGTATCAGAAAAATCCACAATATTTGTGTATTGCGCTTTGTAACGCAGCACGTCGTCCGGGTTACCAAAGGCGGTTCCGGCGTAGCCCACGCGAAACTTCAACGTTTGACCTACAGACACGTCTTCGGGGCGCTGGATTTGATTTAAATTTTTGAAAACACCGTATTTGTTTTCTAAATACTGATATTCAACCCAGGGGTAGTTTGCTTTGTCCCTATACGGGATAGGTTGTAGCGTATCTTCATCCACAAAAAAACTGTCTTCTTCTTGGGTAAATCCGATTAGCCAACGCTGGGTAAAATTTGGGTTAATATCAATTGCCTTACCAGCATATATTTCATTATCAATTGCCTGATGGCGAAATGTATTGACTACTTCTCCTCTCGAACGAATTTCTTCAATCTGAGACAAATCTGAAATTTGAGTGCCGACAGCCCATGGTGTGTCTAACGCATAAAATGGTCGCTCCACTGACACGAGAGTGCTCCGCCCGTCAGATGTATCTTGATAAAGGGCGCGAACGGAAATTTGCCGATTCAAAAAATAGGGGTTATTAAAATCATAGCTAATCGTATTGCGTAACTGATTTTCTTGATAACCAATTTTGAAAGAGTTCCCGGTACCCAACACATTTCCATCCGCAATCGCGAATCCTGTTTGGTTGTCGCTGGACTTGTGGCTGTAACTCACCTGCGGTTCCAAAGCCCAGGCGTCTTGCGTAATAACTAACACATCTACAGAGTCGCCACACACCTTTTCGGGTAAGACGAACGCGTTTGTGAGGTATTTGCGAGTACGCAAGTTACGCTCGGTTTCCTCCATAGCCTTGTGATTAATTTTATCGCCCTGTTTAAAAAGCAATTGTGCGGCAATAACTTTGGGGCGTGTTTTTATATGGAAGTTATTAAGAAAACGAAAAATTTGGTTATTTTCATCGGGATTGCTTTCGTCAAACACATTTATTTGATGAAAGCGAATGTTGCGAATCGTTTTTCCCTGTAAAGGCTCGAATACACTAGCTTCCACACGGGATTTTTTATTGTGGGCGATATCCAGTGGATCTATAGCAAATGTTTGGCAGCCTTCATTTTGATCGGAAATTGCTGGATTCGGATTTTGCTGACTAGACATTTCGTCAGCTCGGGAATGACCAATCAAAAGAAAAAGTAAACTAGCGCAGCCCAGTATCTGCAACTTGCTTAAGCGGAGCTGGCGAAAATTTGAAAGCATAAATTCCTTAAAAGCGTAAAACACTCAATGTATAGTTTGCCCTTCAGTTAAGGCATTAAACCTTAGTGATGGTTTTCGTGACTCGCTCCCACCGATGAGGTTGTTGATGCCTCATCGTCTCCCACTTTCGTTTCGCTATCCGTACGCTGGCGCTCTGTCATCGATGTGTGCTCAGTCTGCGAGGCTACCGGCTCATCGACCACAGCGTCGTGATGCATGTGCGAATGATCTGTACCAGAATGCTCCATCTTAGAGTGATCGGTTGACGAGTGGTTCATTTGTGAATGATCCATTTCTGTATGATTAGGAGAATCGTGGTTTCCGTGTTGATGGGCGCCGGAATGACTAAGGCTTCCCCAAATCGTCCATAGGCCAAAAATAATAATGACCACAGCAAGTACCATACGCAGACCAGGCTTTTTCAACACGCTTTGCAACTGATTTGCCAGCGCGCCGGCCGCAAGGACTGCTGGCAAGGTTCCCAGCCCAAATGCCAACATAGCGCTGGCGGCAAGCTCAGGTGCCGGTTGGGTGATTGCCGTGCCTAATGCGGCATACACTAACCCGCAGGGGAGCCAACCCCAAAGTCCGCCTAACAGCAATGCTTTAGGAATTGAGTCCACAGGCATAAGGCTTTTGCTCAAAGGTTGGAGATAAACCCAAAGATAGCGCCCCACAGATTCCAGCCGTGTCAGCCCACGCCACCAATCCGCCAAATACAAACCCATAGCAATCAACAACAAACCTGCAATAACCCGAAGCGCCACCCCGCCCCCAAAAGCGGCAATTTGGCCTGCCAGCAATCCGACCAGCAACCCCATTAAGCCATAACTTAAGATTCGGCCTAAGTTGTAGCTAAACAAAATCACCCAACGCTTGGTTTTTTGTTCCGCCGGTATCGCCATGGTAAGCGCACCCATAATGCCGCCGCACATACCAATACAATGTGCACTACTCACAAGGCCCAAGGTGAATAGCGAAAATAAAATAGTGGGTTCGGTCATTTATCTTGCTCGGGTATCTTGCTCGCAGGCTCTTGCGACGGAGAGGTAGTTTTTGCAGCAGCCTTATTTTTCTCGTCATCAAACAGGATACGGTGCGCTTCTGTATCCAGATTATCGTACTGGCCGTTATTGATCGCCCAGAAGAGTACTTTTACCGCAATGGCGATAAAAATCAGGGCACAGGGAACCAGAAAGTAGAGACTTTCCATTTAGCTATTCTCGAATCTTATTTGCTGAGGCGAAGCGCGTTAAGGACCACGATTAGTGAACTCATGGTCATACCTATTGCTGCCGCCCAAGGCGCAACGTGACCGGTAGCGGCGAGCGGTAAGGCAACGAGATTATACGCCAGGGAAAACAATAAATTCTGTTTAATAATTTTGTGGGTGCGCTGGGCGATTTCAATAGCTTGGGGAAGCAGGATCAGCTGATTGTGTAAGAGCACCGCATCGGCACGAGTTTGAGCAAGATCTGAGGCAGATGCCATGGCAACCGAAACGTCCGCTCCGGCTAAAACCGGAACATCATTGATGCCATCACCAATCATCAAGACTTTATCGCCCGCCAGTTGCGCCATATTCAGCTGTGATAATTTATCGTCTGGCTTAGCACCCGCGGTAAAATCCTGAATACCTAAATGATTGGCGAGTTGCGCCACTGCACCCGATTGATCACCACTGAGTAATTCAATTTTGATTCCCATTTTTCGCAAAGCATCTATCGCCTGTGATGCTTGCGGACGAACTTCGTCTTCTAAACCAAACCAAGCGATTGCGCCTCGCGGACTGCTTAGCAAAACCCACAGTTTGGTTTGATCGGGCAAATTCAAATCTGGCGTTCCGGCATCAATAATCTCCGCAGCGAATTCGGGCGTACCTATGCGATAAACCTCTCTATTCACAACACCTTCAACGCCCGAAGCAATTGACTGTTTGAGATCGGCGGCGGTCAGCTCGCTTTGCCACTGAACAAATGCTTGAGCGATAGGATGGTGCGAATTTGCCTCCAGCGCAGCGGCAATATTCAATGCCTGATCGCGAGTTGTTTCGGTGAGGACAATGACATCTTTAACGCTGAGATGACCTTGGGTGAGCGTTCCTGTTTTGTCGAAAATAACGCGTGTAATTTTGGTTAGCGTTTCAATCACGTGACCACGCGCAATCAGAAATCCGCGCTGGCGCAAATTCGCTGTTGCTGCAGACAAAGCCGCAGGCATTGCCAAGGCCAACGCACAAGGGCAAGTCACCACCAAAACGGACAAGGTAATCCAAAATGCGCGCGATGGATCTTTAAACCACCAAAATAAAAATACGCCAGCACACACAACCAACAAGCGGCCCACAAAGAAGCGAGCGATCTTGTCTGCCATAACAACTTGTTTTGGTTTTTCATCGGCTGCTTGAACAGCTAAACGCTCAATCGCCGAGATTTGTGTTGCGCTACCCGTGGCGGTTACTCTTACACGAAGCTGACTTCGCCCATTTAAGGTACCGGCAATCACTTTATCACCAACCGTTTTTATAACGGGAATGGATTCGCCTGTAATTAAGGCTTCGACTACCTCGCTTTCGCCACTTTCAATTACACCATCACACGGAAAAGTATCGCCGGCTTTAACAAGCACTAAATCATTTACCGATAGCATTTTTAGCGGAATATTTTCGGCAATTTCTTCCGTACCCGAAGACGAAATACAGCAAGCCGTTAAGGGCATAAGTTGTGCGAGATTACCAAAAGCCAAACGATTGCGATGGCGAGCGCGTTGCTCTATGTAACGGCCCAGCAATAAAAAGAATGCAAACATGGAAACCGATTCAAAATACACTTCACCGCTTGAAGTTACTGTTGCCCAAGCGCTCGCTAAATAAGCCAAACCAATCGCTAAAGAAACGGGAACATCCATAGTGAGCTGTTTGCTTTTAAGGCTTCGCCACGCTGCTTTGAAAAAAGGTGATGCCGAAAAAAACACAACTGGCGTTGCAACCAACATGCTGAGCCAACGCAAAAAATCTAACCAAGTATCGGTAGCACCAAAATAAATACCAACCGCAACCATCATGGCTTGCATCATGCCGAAGCCCGCAACACCCAAGCGAAACAGCGCTATGCGATTTTCTTTTTTAAAAAACTCTTGTTGTTGATCGTCAGTCGCGGGGCGAGGCTTGTACCCAATTTGCGCGAGCGATTTGAAGATATCGCTCAGGGATGATTGCGCTGGTGACCACACAATCGTGCAACGATGCGTGCTCACATTAACGCTGATAGTTTTAATCGCAGGGTTTTTCTGAAGATGTGTTTCGATTAACCAACTACAAGCGGCGCAAGAAATGCCTTCCAGTAACAAGTTAGCTTGGCGATGTTCCGCATCAAAATCTGTAACAAACTCGCTTTGAACTTCCGGTAAGTCGTAGATTTTCCAATCGCTGTTAAGTGCTTGTAACTCGCTACGGCCATTGGATTCTGTGCGATAGGTGTAAAAATTTTCCAAACCACCATCCACGATTGCCATGGCAACGGCCTGACAGCCGGGACAGCACATTGACTCAGTTTTCCCATTAATGGTAACGAGATATGGGTCGCCTGAAGGAATAGGTAAACCACAGTGGAAGCATCCCGCTTTTGTGGAGTCACTGCGGTATATAGCGGAGGATGAAGACATGAAGCTTTAATCCACCAAACGCACTGGCTATTCAGCCGCGCTTGTATTGGCGCGAGATTGCAAACGTGCTTCGTGTGCTTTTGCGAAATTGATTTCGCCAGTGAGCAGCCATTCAGCTTGCTTGCGCTTACTCACATCTGATTCGGGTACGAGGGCAATATACCAAGAATATTCGACAGGTGAATTTAGCTCACCGCGGTATTGACCAGTGGAAACTTCTGTTAAAAGTACACTTTGATCTTTTTTGGATTTAACGGGATTATCCAAAAACAAAAGAAGGTTTTTAGGGAAACTGTGATTCCCGGTTAAGCTAACCAAAACTTCGCCTGTTGCAGAGTCAAATTTCACATTGGCAATTAAATTCAAGGCAGCCGCCCTCTCGTCTTGCTTGAGAGTTTGGTTAATCAGCAACCCGGATTTGTAATAGTTATCGGTGACGACATCATCCGCATAATTGAAAGCGATAGAAACCGTGAATCCACACAAAATAATAATAAAAATCAGTGGGCCAAAAACGAACCAAAACCAAAATTGACGGTACCAGGGTAATACTTGTTCCGTTGCTTCTGCTGTCATTTTCAGCACCACTTATCTTCAGTTGAATCAAACACGTTTACTTCGATGGGCCAATAAACGTGGTACTGCGTAACACTAACACGTCCGGGTTTTCACGCGCGACTACTTTGAAGGTTATTGTATTCTTCTCGCCTTTCAATTCGCTGCGTTTGGTGACAACGCGAATTGGGAGATTCAGAATTTCGCCTTCGAGCACTGGCGGTGCTTTGTAGCCCTGAACATCAAACGTAAAATCACCGTTCACTGTCACATCATATACGTGTGTTTTTCGATCCAGGTTTTCAATTTTAATGGTGTATACGTTGGATACATTGCCATCGACAATTTTGTACATCTGTGTTCCACGGTCGCGAATAACTTCAACCACGAGCGGCATACGAGTCGCGAGCGAGTAAACAAACACCGACACCATCGCCAAGAGTACGAAACCGTAACCCAACACACGCGGGCGAATGATTTTGACTTTTTTCTTGGCAGCCGCTTCTTCGGTCGTGAAACTGATAAGCCCGCGCGGATAATTCATTTTATCCATTACGCTATCGCAAGCATCAATACACAAGCCGCAGTCAATACACTCTGCTTGTAAACCTTCGCGAATATCAATATTGACGGGGCAGACTTGCACACACCAAGAACAATCAATGCAATCACCCAAGCCCTGAGCCTTATAGTCTTCATTGGGTTTGCGTGGGCCGCGTTTTTCTCCGCGCTCTTTGTTGTACCAAACCGCGAGCGTTTCCTGATCGTACATCACAGATTGGAAACGAGCATATGGACACATGTATTTACAAACTTGCTCGCGCATAAACCCGGCATTGCCATAAGTCGCGCCGGTAAAAAACAGCACCCAGAAAAGCGCAGTTAGGTCCAAGTCGAAGGTGAAAAAACCCGTTGCTAGTTCACGTATGGGTGTGAAATAGCCAACGAATGTCATTGCAGTTACGAGAGCTATAGCAACCCAAATGAAATGCTTGGCGCTTTTACGCAATACTTTTTCGAGGCTGAGTTTTTGCGAATCGAGCTTGATTCGCTTGTTGCGATCGCCCTCGCACAAGAATTCCGCCCACATGAACATTTGTGTCCAAATAGTTTGCGGACACGTAAATCCACACCACACACGCCCTACCATTACAGTGACTGTGAATAGTAGGAATGCGGAAATGATGAGTAGCCACGCAAGATAAACACCGTCTTGTGGCGAAAATGTCATCCATAAAATATTGAATTGACGAGCAGGCAAATCAAACAACATGGCCGGGCGGCCATCAATAACAAGCCAGGGCATTAATAAAAAGCCCAGCATAAGGGGTGCGCTCACGTAGCGACGCAAACGTTGGAAGTAGCCGGTAATGCGGCGGGTGTAAACTTTTTCTTCGCTTTCGTACAAATTAACGTAACGAATTTCGGGTGCAGGTACTTCCTTGGTCGCCTCAGGTTGCTTGGACTTTTCGTTCACAGAATACCTCAGACATACACAATTGAATTGTCGACGATACAGCAGGCAATCGAGAGATTGGGGGCAACAAACGCAGTTCAAGCCTGCGTTTGTTTGAGAGGGCTTTTAGCGCGACTTTATTTAGCAGCGTCGTCTTGTGACAAGCTGTAAACGTAAGCGGCCAACAAATGGATGCGCTCAGGTTTTAAAGTTTCAGCGTGCGCAGGCATTACGCCACCACGGCCATTACGAACCGTTTGACGTAAAACACCGGGTAGCTCTTCAGGCGTTGCAGCACCATACAACCACACATCGTCGGTCAAGTTAGGAGCACCAACCATTTGGTTCCCTTTACCATCGGCACCGTGACATGCAGCGCAGTTGGTAGCGAACACTTGTTCACCTAACGCAGCTTTGGCTTCATCGTGCTCTTTACCCGCACGCTTCAACACAAATTCAACCACGTTGTTAACGTTAGTTTCACCGAGAATTGGACCCCAAGCAGGCATCATAGCCTGACGACCTAGGGTGATTGTTTCTTTGATACGCTCGGGTGAACCGCCGTAGAGCCAGTCTTTGTCAGTCAAGTTGGGGAAGCCGAAGTTTCCGCCCGCATCTGAACCATGGCAAACAGCACAGTTATTCAAGAATAGACGCGAACCCATTTTCATGGCTTCTGGATTTTTGGCAAGCTGCTCAATCGGCATCTTGGCAAATTCACCAAAGGTCGCATCGTAAGTTGCTTGCGCTTTACTTTGTTCTGCTTCCAATTGGTTGTGTGAAGTCCAACCGAACACACCTTTCCACAAACCCAAGCCAGGGAACACAATCAGGTAACCGGCTGTAAAAATGAAAGTTCCCAAGAACAAGCCGAACCACCACTTTGGCAATGGGTTATCGTACTCCTCGATTCCGTCGTACACGTGACCGGTGGTTCTGGCTTCACCATTTTCCTGACCAGAAACAACGGCACGGCGACGGTTTGCCATTAACAACCAAAACAACAACACTAAGTTGGTAAGAGTCAGGACAATTACCCAACAACTCCAAAATGTACTCATAATTATTTCCGCCCTTCTACATCATCAGCAGCTTGATGATCATCTGTATGCTTAATTTCTTTTTCATCGGCAAAAGGTAAGTTGGCATCGTCCTCAAAGCGCTTTTTGAGTTTAGGTGAAAAGGCCCAAAAACATACGCCGAAAAAAGCGATGGTTACCAATACCGTTGAAATCGCGCCTAGGGTGCCAACGTCCATTAACGTTTCTCTTTTAACAGGGTGCCAAGTTGTTGCAAGTAAGCAACCAAGGCATCCATTTCAGTTACGCCTTTAACCGCTTTTTGAGCACCGGCGATATCATCATCTGTATAAGGAACGCCAACAGAACGCAGTGCGCGCATTTTTGCGGCCGTGTCTTTGCCATCAAGCACGTTGTCATTCAACCAAGGAAAGGCAGGCATGATGGACTCAGGCACAACACTACGTGGGTTGTACAAGTGGGCACGTTGCCAATCGTCCGAATAACGCTTGCCTACGCGAGCCAAATCAGGACCAGTACGTTTAGAACCCCACAAGAAGGGGTGCTCGTAAACAGACTCACCCGCTACTGAATAGTGACCGTAACGCTCGATTTCAGCGCGCAATGGACGAACCATTTGGGTGTGACAAACATGACAACCTTCGCGGATGTAAATATCACGACCTTCCAATACAACGGCTGGAAGCGGTTTCAAGCCCTCAACCGGGGTAGTCGTTTCTTTAATAAAGAACTGAGGAACAATTTCAACCAAACCACCAAAACTAATGGCGATGACGGCGAGAATCGTCATCAAACCAATGTTTTGTTCAACAATATCATGACCTTTCATCTAGGCTCCCCTTAAATCGATTGCGGCTGAGCGTTAACATCTGCTACTGCAGATTGATTGGCAGCTTTCGCGGTGCGGTAGGTGTTGTATGCCATGAGCAACATGCCTGAGAGAAAGAACGCACCACCAATCACACGCACCAAGTAACCTGCATGGCTAGCCGTTACAGACTCAATAAAGGTGTAGGTCAAGGTGCCGTCTTTGTTGAATGCACGCCACATCAAACCTTGCATGATGCCGTTAACCCACATCGCACATACGTAAAGTACAGTACCGATAGTCGCCAACCAGAAGTGAATGTTGATCCACTTAACGCTGTACATTTCTTTGCGACCGTATAGCAACGGCAACATGTGATAAACAGAACCGATAGAGATCATGGCAACCCAACCCAATGCACCTGAGTGCACGTGACCAACAGTCCAGTCAGTGTCATGAGACAAGGCGTTTACGGTTTTGATAGCCATCATTGGGCCTTCGAAGGTAGACATACCGTAGAAGGACAAAGCCACTACAAGGAAGCGCAAGATTGGGTCTGTGCGCAATTTATGCCAAGCGCCAGACAAGGTCATAATACCGTTGATCATGCCACCCCAGCTTGGAGCCAACAGAATCAAAGACATCACCATACCTAAAGATTGAGTCCAGTCAGGCAATGCTGAGTAGTGCAAATGGTGAGAGCCCGCCCAAATGTAGAGAGAGATCAGTGCCCAGAAGTGAACGATAGACAATTGATATGAGTAAACCGGGCGACCAGCTTGCTTGGGAACGAAGTAGTACATCATGCCGAGGAAGCCCGCGGTCAAGAAGAATCCTACTGCGTTGTGGCCGTACCACCATTGCACCATGGCATCGGCAGCACCAGCGTAAGCAGAGTAAGACTTAAATAAAGATACGGGAACAGCTGCAGAGTTAACGATGTGTAAAACCGCCACTGTAACGATAAAACCACCGTAGAACCAGTTGGCTACGTAGATATGCGAGGTGCGACGCTTAACGATAGTACCGAAGAAAACCACCGCATAAGCAATCCAAACTACCGCCAGCAGTATATCGATTGGCCACTCAAGCTCAGCGTATTCTTTAGCTTGGGTCATACCCAAAGGAAGGGTAATTGCCGCTAAAACAATAACTGCTTGCCAACCCCAAAACGTGAAGGGAACCAGCCAACCACCGAATAGCTTGGCCTGACAGGTACGCTGAACAACATAGTAGGACGTAGCAAAAAGTGCGCAACCGCCAAAGGCGAAGATTACTGCGTTAGTGTGCAGTGGACGCAAGCGTCCAAAGTGCGTGTAAGGCTGCAATAAATCGTTCAGACCTGGCCAAACCAGCTCCGAAGCGATGAACACGCCCATACCCATGCCTACTATGCCCCAAACTACGGTCATAATGGCGAATTTACGCACTATATCCAAGTCGTACGCTGGTGGATCACCAGCTACAGTCGCATGACTACCCATAGGAACTACCTATCACATGAAAAAAATTTTGGTTTCAGACAGCTTATGATTATTTTGCTAACCCAGAGGGTGTGACATTTTGCCGCATGCCAAGGCATTTTGTCCCAGTATCCCCAGATCTAACTTGATATTCATCAACTATTCGTATGCTTGAGCAAAAAACAAAAACTTCAACCGACACGAAATTGCTAGGCCAAAGTGTAGGCTGCATTCAAGGAGTTTGCATGCAGCCTCAGGCTAATTAATCCTAGATTTTTGGAACCCGACCCTTATTAGCAGCGATGCGCATACGCAAAGCATTTAACTTGATAAAGCCTTCGGCGTCCTTTTGATTATATGCGCCAGCATCATCTTCAAATGTGGCCACTTTTTCATCGAACAGACTATCGTTTGAGCGACGACCCACAACGTGAACAGCTCCTTTATAGAGCTTGACGCGAACATCACCATTTACGTGAACTTGCGATGCATCGATCATGGTTTGCATCATTTGACGCTCTGGACTCCACCAGTAGCCGTTGTAAATCATCTCAGCGTATTTGGGCATCAAACTGTCTTTCAAGTGAGCCACTTCGCGGTCGAGGGTAATGGATTCAATCGCGCGGTGAGCACGCAACATAATGGTGCCACCGGGAGTTTCGTAGCAGCCGCGAGACTTCATACCGACATAACGGTTTTCGACGATATCCAAACGGCCAACCCCGTTCTCGCCGCCCACTTTGTTCAAGTAGGTCAGAACTTCAGCAGGAGACATGCGCTTGCCATCAATAGCTACCACATCACCTTTTTCGTAGGTCAATTCAAGGTAAGTTGCTTTGTCTGGTGCTGCTTCAGGAGCCACGGTCCAGCGCCACATATCTTCTTCAGCTTCAGTCCATGGATTTTCCAGAACCTTGCCTTCATAAGAAATGTGCAGCAGGTTGGCATCCATAGAGTAAGGAGATTTTTTCTTCTTGGTGAAATCTACAGGGATATTGTGTTGTTCACAGTAGGCCATCAAAGTTTCGCGGGACGTCAAATCCCACTCACGCCATGGAGCGATTACCTTGATACCTGGCTTCAATGCGTAGGCGCCCAACTCAAAACGCACTTGATCGTTACCCTTACCGGTAGCACCGTGGGAAATGGCATCCGCGCCCACTTCGTTAGCAATTTCAATCAAGCGCTTGGCGATCAAGGGACGCGCAATAGAAGTACCGAGCAAATACTCGCCTTCATAAATGGTGTTAGCGCGGAACATGGGGAACACGAAATCGCGAACAAATTCTTCGCGGAGGTCGTCAATATAAATTTGCTTTACGCCCAGAGCTTGGGCTTTGGCGCGAGCGGGCTCTACTTCTTCGCCCTGGCCGATATCTGCCGTAAAAGTAATAACTTCACAGTTATAGTTTTCTTGCAGCCATTTAACGATAACTGAAGTATCCAGGCCGCCAGAATAGGCAAGGACTACTTTTTTGATGCTAGACATAGGATGCTCCGCTGGTAGAAATCTGGGTCACTGGCCTTCGCGATTGGCGCATTTAAACGTGCGAGCCAGTTGGGCGCGCGATTGTACTCGCTGGAGCGGAAAATTCCCACACCCAGACAAAGGATTAGATGTATTTATTCGGATCAAAAAGGCTTTTTACGAGCTCACCTGAACTTTTATTTTTAAATAAAAAAGAATGCGCCAACAACAGAAGCTACGGCCATAGACAACCACAACTTAATGAGAATAACTCGCGATAAAGATCTATTGCAGCTCGCCCGCGTAACTTAGCAGATCAAGTAAAACTGCTTTTTGAGCCCCAGTTGTTGTATCCAGCTCCACAAGCTCATGAATACGGCGATTTAAGTCATCGATGAGTATGCCCCCGCCCATGCTTGGGTCTGTCATGCGAGCATGGCAGAAGCTCTTCCATTCTTCTTGTTCGATCGCGCTCAATGTATGAGGGAAGTTGCGAGCCCTGTAGCGGAATAACAGAGCAGACAATCGCGCATCTTTAAACGCAAATTGTCGGGTTGCGAGCTCCTCGGGTGAGCTGCGGCGAATCTGAAACATGAGCTTACGATCTGAGTCCTCGAAAAAGCCGTCGTAGAGCATTTGATCTGGGTCGGTTCGTTCCAGATAACCGATATCAACATAAAGCTCGTATAGCTTTTCTTGCAGCGCCGCCTGCTCGCTCATCGTTAAATTGCAGAATATTTGCCAATGTTCTTCCAATTTCCCACGATCTATCCCCAAGCGGAGAGCCGTGGATTCGTCCAGCATGCTGGGGGGCAATACCATCGGTGATTTGTTGAGATGAATTTCTTTCAACGCGATTCGCTCTACCCCCTCCGGTAAATCTTCTGTCCGCGTAAAAAGCCGCTCCCGGAGTTCAGTTGCAGGTGCGTTCAACAAATCACGGGGGTGGAATGCCAAGTTGTAAGCAATCACCGAATTCTTATTGGTGGGATGAATCGCCAAAGGTAAAACCAAAGCTGCGTTTCCGTTTTCTGCCGGAAAACGCGACGATATATGCAAGAGGGGTTTATGCCCGGCGATATCAATCATGTTATTGACGAAGCGTTTGTCCCGCAGCTTGTAAGCGTAATCGAAGAGCTTAGGCTGGCGGGTTTTGATGAGCTTGGCCATGGCGATGGTGGCGTAGACATCGGACAAAGCATCGTGCGCCGCTTCGTGTGCGAGCTTGTTGGCGGCGGTTAGCATTTCCAATTTGAAACAGGGGCGACCATCGTCATAGTTCGGCCACTCAATCCCCTCGGGACGCAAAGCGCGTGTCATGCGGACGACGTCAATAATATCCCAACGCGAATTGCCGTTGCGCCACTCGCGCTCGTAAGGATCGTAAAAATTGCGGTAGAGCATGTAGCGAGTGACTTCATCATCAAAACGAATTGTGTTGTAACCCACACCGCAAGTACCGGGGCGACTCAATTCCGCGTGGATTTGAGCCGCAAATTGGTATTCAGGCAAGCCTTTTTCCAAGGCAACTTGCGGGCTTAGGCCGGTAATCAGGCAGGCGTCTGGTTTGGGGAGGCAATCAGGCGTCGGGCGGCAGTAAATCATCAGGGGGTCGCCGATGATGTTGAGGTCTTCATCTGTGCGAACACCGGCAAACTGCGAGGGACGATCTTGCGAAGGAACTTCGCCCCAGGTTTCATAATCGTGCCAGTAAAGCGTATTTTGCGCTTGTACGACTGGATCGTCGCTCATTATTTGTCCTTATTATTAAAGCCGCTTTGATGGGTACTGAAGGAATGCAATGTAACACCTGAAAAGCAGTTTCCCCTATACTGCACTCCATCTTTCACCTTTTATTTTTCGGAATAGTCTATGAGCGATCTTGAAAGCCTGTTTGCCAAAAACCAAAAATGGGCAAATGAAATTAAAGAAAAGGATCCAGAGTTCTTTTCTACCCTCGCCAAACAGCAAGCACCTGAATACCTTTGGATTGGCTGTTCCGATAGCCGTGTTCCGGCAAACCAAATTGTTGATTTAGCGCCCGGCGAGCTGTTTGTTCACCGTAACGTTGCCAACGTGGTTATCCATACCGACCTTAACTGTTTGACAGTTCTTAACTACGCGGTTGAGTTTTTGAAGGTTAAACACGTGATGGTGACCGGCCACTATGGTTGCGGCGGTGTTAAGGCAGCCATGGAAAACAACAAGTTAGGATTAATCGACTACTGGCTGCGCAATATTCGCGATGTCTATTACGCCAACCAAGCTGAGCTGGAAGCTATTGCAGATGAAACCTTACGCTTGCGTCGCTTGTGCGAACTCAACGTGCTGCAGCAAGTGGATAATGTAGCGCGCTGCAACATTGTTCAAAACGCGTGGGCACGCGGCCAAGAACTGAGCATTCACGGCTGGGCTTACGACATTCACGACGGGATTTTGCATAAATTACGCGAGCCAATTGACTGTATCGATAAAATCCCGGAGCAGTATCGTCTTTATTAGCCTAACTCATCCCAAGCACGGATGCTTACCATAGCACCCGGGAAATCCTGATCTATACTTTCCATACGCCGGCCTAGCTCGGCCCGAATGCATGATTTATAAAAATAAGACTCATGCATATGTAAGCCTAATGACTCAACAGAGCTCTTTATCAATGCCTTTGATCAGGGATAACCAAACTCCGCCGCAAGTTCATTACTGGCAGCCCAAACAATACTTACTTATCAGTATTATGGCGCCTATGGTTTTATTTATAACCTTGGTGTTTGCAACCGAGCTCATTGATAACCAAGAACATTTACACGAAGAAACCCTGCTACAGGAAAGCCTCACCGATAAAACCAACCAAATTCGCACGCTACTTGAGTACGAGCTCAACTCAACCCTTCATCTCGCAACCTCATTAGTCTCTTACATTCAGTCGAAGGAAGGCAAAATTGTCACACAGGAAGTGGAACCCTGGCTCAGCAATTTACAAGAGCGAGCGCATTTTATGCGCACCATCGCAATCGCCCCCAACAACACAATTACCTACATGTATCCCTTGAAGGGCAATGAGGCTGCAATGGGACTCTACTACCCAGGCAACAGCGAACAGTGGCCCGACATTCAAAAAGTGATTTACAGCAAACGCCCCATGCTGGCCGGCCCCGTGCATTTGCAACAAGGGGGGCTTGGTTTGATCTACCGGATCCCCGTATTTTTGAATGGCAATAGAGATTACTGGGGCCTGGTGAGTACCGTGCTCAATTTTGATGAGCTTTATCAACTACTGCATTCAAGAGCCCAATATCTTGGAATCAAAATAGCAATTAAAGACAACGATAATGGCGACCAAATTTTATTTGGCGATAAAGACGTTATTGCAAATAGTGAAATCAATGTAAATGTCTCAGGTCGTAATTGGCAGCTGGTTTCGGGATCTGCCACCCAACATCCACACGCTGGCTTTAGCTCGATTCGTATTGGTGGCTGGTTATTAGCGGCTATCGTGAGCTTACTATTTAACTCATTATTACGCTCGCTCGCGCAACAACACAAAACACGTTATCAACTTTACGAAAGTAAATTCCGATTTACTCAGGCTTTTGATAATGCGCCGCAGGGTATGGCGCTAATCGATCGCAGGGGAGATTTAATTGATTTTAATAACAGCCTTTGTTCAACTCTCGGCTACACATCAGCAGAGCTACGCAACCAAAATTTTTTCGCTTTAGCTGCACCCGACCAACGCGAGCGTTTGGCTTACATAGTGGAAGGTATTTATCCAAAGCCGGGGGCGAACCACCAGTATGAAAGCACGCTCATCCACCAGGCGGGTCATACGATTAACGTAATTATCAGCTTGGCACCTACACAACCGACAACTTACGAAAGCGATTGGATTATCCAAATCATCGATATAAGCCACCGTATTGCGTTCGAACACTTGTTGCAAGAAGAAGCTACTTACAACCAGAGCATTTTGAACGCCGTGATAGATGGCATCATGATTATCGACACCAATGGCAATATACGTTCAGTAAACCCGGCCACGAGTAAAATTTTTGGTTACGCGATTGATCAGTTTGGGCAACAGCACATTAACCAATTTGTTCAAGACCCTGAAAGTGGCAGCATTATGCGTCACATTAGATACCACACCGACAATTCAGACTTGAATGAGGACATCAATCACGAGGTTTTAGGAATTAAATCAAATGGTGAATATTTTCCTCTAGAAATTCAATTGTCTTTCATTCAACGCAAAAATGAAAAGTTGTTTATTGCCGTTGTACGCGATGTCAGCGAACGAAAACGATTGGAACATATTAAACAGGAGTTCATTTCCAATATTAGCCATGAATTGCGCACACCTCTTACGTCCATATTAGGCTCACTGCGCCTAATGCAGAGCGGTGCACTAGGGAAATTTGACGAACAAACAGAAAAAATAATTCGTATTGCCAACCAAAACAGCCTGAAGCTTGAAGCCCTTATCCGCGATCTGCTAGATATGGATAAATTGCTCTCACGAAAAATGTACGTCGACTCAAAAGTCCAGGCTGTTTACCCAATAGTTGTTCAAGCAATCGAAAACCTATCGAGCATAGCCAGCCAGCAGAACATTAAATTTGATTTTCCTGTACGCGACCAAGGCTGGACTGCTAATGTTGATAGCATAAAGCTTCGCCATATACTGACGAATCTTTTATCAAACGCGGTAAAATTTTCACCCGCCAATTCATGCGTAAAAGTGAACCTTTTTTCTGTGGGCGACAAGCTGCGCGTAGAGATAATTGATCAAGGCGCAGGAATTCCCAGCGAAGAACAAGCAAAACTCTTTCAGGAGTTTTACCAAATTGATAGATCCAACTCACGTCAAACTGGCGGTGCAGGTTTGGGATTGGCAATTTCGAAAGAGCTTGTGCAATTGATGCGCGGGACTATTGGCGTATTCTCCACCCCAGGTAAAGGCAGCTGCTTTTTTATCGAACTTCCATTAAGTCACTAACGATTAGCCAGAGCAAAACTAGCCATGGAGCCATTCAGCATCGAAACAGCCAATAGGCTACCGCACCAGCAAAGATCGCTGACGGAGGAATGCGTACATGGTCTTTATCAAAGCATACCCTTATCCATAAGTGTCTCTTTAGTTCTGGATCTATTACTCACATTTTCACACTGGAACATCATTGGTAAAGGCGACCTTATTCTTTGGAACATTCTCATGTTATGCGCCATGGCGCTGCGTATTTTTAGCTGGTTTTTTTGGCGCAACACCGAGGCAAACTTTAACGCGAACTTCTGGTTATTTATTTTTCGGTGCGGGACTTTATTAGCAGGCGCAATATGGGGTAGCGCTGCCTATTTTATGTTTGCCAGCTTTAATACAACCTATCAGGCACTACTCGCTTTCACCATGGCAGGCGTTGCCAGCGGTTCACTAACGGCCTTAGCGATCGACAAAATATCAGCCGTTGGTTTTGTCACTCTCGCTATAGTTCCACTCACGATTAGATTGCATGCTGAACAGGGCGAGATCGCGCTCTCCATGAGCGTCATGGTTGGTTTGTTTATTGTATTTGTTCTTTCCGCATCCGCGAGGGCGCGCAAACAACTGGAAAATAGTTTTGCGCAAAATGCGCGTTTGATTGAGTGGGGCAAGGAGCGAATTCAACAGCAAAATATCAGCAAAATAATTAGTGATTCGCAAAAAGCTTTTATTGCCGACGAGCACTACCACGAAACATTTGAAAAGCTACTGGAAAACATTATCCACATTTCACAGAGTAATTTCGGATTTATTGGCGAAGTCGGCTATTCCGAAGAACTGAACCCATATCTGGAGATGATTGCTATTACGAACATCGCTTGGGACAAAGCCACTCGGACTGCGCACGCCAATAACCGAACACAAGGTATTAAATTCACAAACGTAAATTCACTATTCGGTGCTGCACTCACAACAGGAAAGCCCCTCATTAGCAACAATCCCGCTACGGATATGCGTGCCGGTGGCACCCCTAAAGGCCACCCACCGCTCACGGCGTTTTTGGCTATTCCTATCTTTAACAACGGACGTCAAATTGCCATGTTAGGTTTAGCAAACAAAGAAAATGGTTACGCTGAATCCGATATTGGTGACCTAAAACCCATCACAGATGTTATTTCGCAATTTATGGGCGCAATAATGCACAGACGTCAACATATGCGTGACGAGGAAAATATAAAACGCCACGCCAAACACACACAAGCTATTTTGGATGGCGCATTTGATGGGATAATAACACTCAACGATCAGGGCACCATTACCAGCTTTAATCATGCCGCAGAAGTTATTTTTGGTTACCACGCCAACCAAATTATAGGCAGTAGCTTTTTTAAACTGCTGCCAGCGAAGGCGCGTAAGAATAACGAAAATGCGGTAAAAGAAATTGTGGAAATATTGGACACCAACCAAGAGTTAATTGGCCTTCGGAAAAATGGCAAAGAATTTGAAATGGAGCTCGCCTTATCTGCAATACCCAACGAAGTAGATATCGCCTACGTTGGTGTAATTCGCGACATCAGTGACCGCAAGCACACTGACAAATTAAAAAATGAATTCATTGCAACGGTGAGCCACGAGCTGCGCACCCCACTTACCTCTATTTCGGCTTCACTGGCCATTATTGAAAGCGGTAGCTTAGGCAAGCTGCCAGACACAATGAGCAATCTTTTCAAAATAGCCAAACAAAATAGTCTTCGGCTGCAAAACGTCATTAACGACCTGTTGGATATGGATAAGCTGCTTTCCAACAAAATCGATTTAGACTATAAAAATTTCGATACTGTAAACACCGTCCAAAATGCCATCACACACAATCAATATATCGCCGACAAATATCACGTAAAATTTCAGATCATCAGTGCAGAAGAAAATTGTTACGTCTATGCCGACGAAGAAAGAACGCTGCATGTGCTAAGTCATTTGCTCTCCAACGCTGCAAAATTTTCGCCACCACATTCTAACGTTGACCTGTCTATTGCAAAAACAGACGGCTTTGTAAAAATTGTCGTTACTGATCGAGGCGCGGGAATAGCGCCGGAATTCAAAGCCAATATTTTCAAAATTTTCACACAAGCCGATAGCTCGACCACAAGGCAAGCCGAAGGAAGCGGTTTAGGCCTTACCATTAGTAAAGAACTGGTGGAAAAAATGGGGGGCCGCATCGGTTTTACGAGCAGTGTGGGAGCAGGAAGCTCATTCTATATAGAGCTACCCGTGGCTAATCAATAACAAACAACCAATAGTTTATATATATGGCTAATGAAAAAAGCACCTTTGAGTTGCATCTTGAGAAGCTAAAAACCGAATACAAGGCACAGCTTCCGTCCAAACTGGAGGCTATTACCTCTGCGTGGCAGATTCTTTGCGAGCAGTGGCAAGCCGACACAATGGTGGTACTCCATAGAAATGTACACAGCTTAATCGGTACTAGTGGTACCTTTGGCTTTACCGATATCAGCAAATCCGCAAGAACACTGGAAACCGCGTTAAAGCCACTATTGGAGGAAAAAGATCCCGCATATAGACCTGCGGAGGATTTAAAGAACACCATCCTCAAAGCAATGGATTCTTTATGTGCACTCGTCAGCTCGGAAACAAATCCGGCGAAAGCAATTGAACCTACTGATGAGCCGGCGACCTATGCAACGCTCGATAAGCAATTAAGTCTCGCGCGCAATTCCGGATTGGTGGATCAAGATACGCTAATTTATTATCTCGATAAAGAAATCGAATCGCCCGAACTTTTGCTTCAAAATTTGCTCAGCTACGGTTTTAAATCAAAACATTTTCGATCGGTAGAGTCACTTCTTGCGGCTGTTGCGCAAAAGCAACCTCGCTTGGTCATTATGGATTTAACAATACCGAATGTAGAACTGGATTCTTTTTTTGATACTGCAAAGCAGCTTGTTTCAAAAAGCATTAAGGTATTTATATTTTCCGGTAAAGACGATTTTAACAGCCGACTGCTTTCAGTTCGAGCAGGCATACATTCCTATGTAACAAAACCTGCCGACATCCCCTCGTTGGTTGGGCTTATTAGAAACCATTTGAACCTCAACGTTAACAAACCAACCCACATACTTATCGTTGACGATCAAATTTCTGTTGCTGAATTTTATGGCGCCATTCTCGAAAAAGTGGGAATGAAAGTCACAATAGAAACAAACCCACTGAATGTGTTGCCCATTCTGCAAAATATAATGCCTGACCTGATTTTATTGGACCTGCATATGCCCGAAGTCAACGGCGACGAGCTGGCAGCAGTGATTCGGCAGCAAGAAATTTTTCAAAGCATACCCATTTTATTTTTATCGGCTAACGCACACCCCTTTAAAAAGACCGATTTGCTCGAAATTGGAACCGAAGATTTACTCGCAAAAGATATGCCTCCGGAAGAGCTGGTGCGCAACATTCGCAGCCGCGTGGAGCGTTCCAAAATATTAACCGCAATGATGTATCAAGATAGCCTTACGGGCCTGCTCAACCATGCCCAAATACAGCTGGCGGCTGAACGTGTATTTCTACAATACAAGCGCAATAAAATGACATTCACTATTGCGATGATCGATATCGATAATTTCAAATCCGTTAACGATACCCATGGACACCTCAGCGGCGACCGAGTCATAAAAGCGCTCGCGCAGCTGTTTCAGCAACGTTTGCGCGTTACAGATTATATTGGTCGCTTCGGCGGAGAAGAATTTTTGATGATCATGCCCGACATGAATATTCATGATGCAGGCAACTTGATCAACAGCTTACGCAAATCGTTCAGCCTGATTAAATTTAAAGACGGTGACAATTCATTTAACGTAAGTTTTAGTGCGGGAATTGCGGAAAATACCGGTATGGAAAATTTTATTGAGCAGATAAGATTTGCAGATGAAGCTCTATACAGGGCGAAAGAGCGAGGACGCAACGTGGTGTGTGCAAGCCTCGCCGGTGACTCGGAGGATTAAGGGTAATTAGAGCCTGTTGCCTGCGCCCATTTCTTTCAGCTTTTTAAGAACGGCTGGGCCTATTTCTTCCAAATCTAATGTTTCATTGACACCACCAAGGTTTACCGCCTCTTTTGGCATACCGTAAACCACACAACTTTGTTCATCCTGCGCAAAGGTATAGCCGCCGCTATTACGTATATCCAACATACCTTTTGCGCCATCCTTTCCCATGCCGGTTAACAACACGCCTATCACATTTTTTCCGCCCACACGCGCAACGGATTCCATCATTACATCCACTGCTGGACGATGCCGATGCACAGGCTCTGTTTCAGATAACTTCAAAACATAATCCGCACCCGAGCGGGTGACCAGCAAATGAAAACCACCGGGCGCGAGATAGGCGTGCCCCGGCAAAATACGCTCACCGCCTTTTGCTTCAGCAACGTGTAACTTTGTTAGCTTGTTCAACCGCTCGGCAAACGTACGGGTGAATCCCGGCGGCATGTGCTGGGTCATAACGATACCGGGAGCATCCGCCGGCATTTGCATAAGCACACTTTTTATTGCCTCAGTGCCGCCCGTTGACGCACCTATAGCAATAATTTTTTCCGTACTTTGTAAAAGTGCGCGAGAAATCTTTTGACCTGTGTGATCTGCAACAGGCGCAGCCGGCTTGATGGGCTTTACTTTAACCTGTGCTGCGGCAGCGAGCTTTTCGATAATTAAATCGGCGTATTCTTTCAAACCCTCCGCAATACCTAATTTAGGCTTTGGAATAAAATCCACTGCACCCAATTCAAGTGCCCGCAATGTTGCCTCTGCACCAGCTTCAGTGAGTGTGGATATCATTACAACGGGAGTTGGGCGCGCGGCCATTAACTTTTCCAAAAAGCTAAGACCATCCATACGCGGCATTTCTATATCTAAGGTAATAACATCCGGCGCAAAGGATTTAACCATATCTCGCGCAACGTATGCGTCTGGCGCAGCACCAACCAAGGTAAACCCCGGAACGCTACGAACAATTTCAGACAGGAGGCTACGCACCAGCGCTGAATCATCAATGATTAAAACTTTTATCGCCAAGGAAATTACTCACTCTTAATGAACCACACTACCAAAAAGCAAAAAATACACCTTAGGTAAAAAGATCCACATCGCCACTTTTTGGTGTGTATTTAACTCGCATGCGGTATTCGGTTTCGCGATCAAAAATCGTGGTGTTGTGAACAGATTTAATTTTACGAACCATCACTTTGCCAGTGTCTGGGAAAAAATAGACTTTACGCGGAAAGTCATCAAGCAAATCTTGCGCTACTATAGGAATGGATTCGTTATGCAGGTAGTCCAGTACAAATTCTGCGTTACGCTGACCCACGTTGTTTAAAGTTAAACCACGTAAAACATTCCCACCACCAAAAACCTTTGCCTCTAGCCGACTTTTACTAGCACCAAGCTTAAGTAAATGGTTAATTAGCAATTCCATAGCGTAAACGCCATAGCGTGCGGATTCCGTAAGCAAGCCGGACTCGTTGCTGCCATCGTTAGGCAATAAAAAATGATTCATGCCACCGCAATGAGTCACTTTGTCACGCAAGCAAACAGCAACGCAAGATCCCAACACAGTGACGATTAATTTATCACCGGTAGTAACATAATATTCACCGGGCATGATTTTAACCGCCTCTTTTTCAAAGTGGCGGTCGTAATACATGTTGGGTGCAAGATGTTCGTTGTCCTCAAAATTCATCGCGTGACCTTTGCGCTTCATCGGCTAGCACATAAGTAGTTTTACCAACCAACTTCACAATGTGGCTCGCAGAACTAAAACTTTCCGAGTGGCCTGCAATATACAAACCGTTTGGGTTCATTAATTTTACCATTCGTTCAAGCACTTTTAACTGCGTATCTTTGTCAAAATAAATCATTACGTTACGACAAAAAATAACGTCGAAACCAGGCTTCAAATCCCAGGTAGCATTGAGTAAGTTGACCTGACGAAAATCAATCAGCTTGGTTAGCTCGGGAATTACCCGGGCCTTTCCGGCTCGCTCGCCAGTTCCTTTTTGAAAAAATTGCTTTTTACGCTCCAGACTCACCGATTCCAAACGCTGCAGCGAATATATTCCCGCTGCACCTTCACGCAAAACATTGCTGTCTATATCCGAGGCAACAATCTCAACAGGCGGTTCGTATGTTCCGTAGGCTTCGACCAAGGTCATTGCAATAGAGTAAGGCTCTTCACCTGTGCTTGCAGCAGCACACCATACGCGCATCGGTTTACGCTGCTGCTTCATTTTTTTTGCAAAGTCGAAGAGAATTTCAAAGTGGTGTGGTTCACGAAAAAAGGCAGTCAAATTCGTGGTTAAAGCATTTATAAATTCCTCTTCCTCGTGGTTATTTTGATCGAGGTAGGACAAATAACTTGAAAAACTATCTAACTTTAAGGCACGCAAGCGTCGCGCAAGCCGGCTATACACCAGCTGCTTCTTGCTTTCAGTTAAATTAATTCCCGCCTTTTTGTATAAGATGCGACGAACATTTTCAAAATCCGTTGCACTATACGAAAACTCTCTTTCGGCCAGGCTATTTGCCATTCCGACTCCTAAAACTAAACGTTAACCCGTTGAGCAACCAATGCAGGTTAGACTGTTCATGAAATTACCGTCTCAATCATCAACCGGTTTTGCTATTTCTAAAACCGATTAACGAGCAATATCCAAAACGGGTTCAATGGCGCAATCTAAAATGACTCCCACTCATCGCTCTCATTGACAGCTTTGGGCAATTTCTTTGCTGGTTGCGGTAAAGATTTCTTTGATGGTACCCGCGCACTCAACGCAGGCCGGTGCTCTTTAAAACCACTTTCCTCTGCCAAACGAAATGCAGCCACACGCTGTGTTAAACGTTCGGCCTGAGATTGCAAGCTTTCGGCAGCGGCCGCCGCTTCCTCTACCAAGGCAGCATTTTGCTGGGTCATTTCATCCATCTGCGATACTGCGGTAGAAATTTCTTCAATGCCGCTTGATTGTTCCGCCGAGGCTGCCGCAATTTCTGCCATGATATCGTTGACACGCTTAATTGCAGTCACAATCTCTTTCATTGTGTCGCCAGATTTTCCAACCAGCGTATTTCCACTTTCAATTTTTTTCACCGAATCTGAAATGAGCGCTTTAATATCTTTTGCCGCATTGGCAGATCGCTGCGCAAGTGTCCGCACTTCCGATGCAACCACTGCAAATCCACGACCCTGGTCACCTGCCCGCGCAGCTTCAACGGCTGCATTTAGTGCGAGAATGTTGGTTTGGAACGCGATGCCATCTATAACACCAATAATGTCTGATATTTTTTGCGATGAATCATTAATAGCATTCATGGTAGTAACGACTTGGCCTATCAAAGCACCACCGTCTGTGGCTACGGCTGCCGCTTTTTCCGCCAAGACATTAGCTTGTTTCGCGTTATCCGCATTGAGTTTAACCGTAGAGGTTAGCTCTTCCATGCTAGACGCAGTTTCTTCCAAGTTAGCGGCTTGCTGCTCGGTTCGAGACGAAAGATCACTATTACCTGTTGCTATTTCATTAGCGCCACTGGAAATTTCTTCGGATGCAGCTTTGATTTGCTGCACTATATCCACCATGGTATCCAGCAAAGAATTGACACCCGCGCTGAGCGCTTCAAGTGCGCCGGTTTTTCCCTGCAGGGAAACACGAGTGGTCAAATCATTTTGAGTCGCGGCGCTGATGGCCGTCTGTACATCTTCTACTGTTTTTTGAAGCTGAATAGATGCATTAACTTGTTCCGTTACATCGGTCGCGTACTTAACGACTTTGAAGGGTTTATTGTTTGCATCAAAAATAGGGTTGTAACTGGCCTGAATCCAAACTTCTTTTCCACCGCGCCCAATACGTTTGTACTGCCCCGCTTCATATTCCCCGCGACTGAGCTTCTCCCAAAACTGCTGATACTCGTGTGATTTTTGATAGGCTTCTTCCACAAACATGCGATGGTGACGGCCTTTTATATCTGACAACTGATAGCCAAGTGCAGCAAGAAACAGATCGTTAGCGGCTATAACGGTTCCATCCAAATTAAATTCGATAACCGCTTGCGATTTGTTGATGGCCGCTAACTGGCCTGAGTAATCTGCATTTTTTAAGGTTTCTTCCGTAATATCTGTTGCATACTTAACTACCTTAAACGGGCGATTGTTGGCATCCAGTATCGGGTTGTAGCTCGCTTGAATCCAGACCTCTTTTCCGCCTTTGCCAATGCGTTTGTATCGGCCCGCATCGGGTTCACCGCGCCCCAAACGCTCCCAAAACTGGCGATATTCATTTGTGTTTCTCGCGCTCGCATCCACAAAAATACTGTGATGCTTGCCTTTAATTTCATCCAGCTGGTAACCCATCACGCTTAAGAAATTTGGGTTGGCATTTAAGATAGTTCCATCCAAGCCAAATTCTATTACCGCCTGCACTTTGCTAATAGCGGCGAGCTGCCCTACGAAATCCGCATTTTTGGTAACCTCTGCCGTTATGTCCGTAGCGTATTTAACGACTTTATAGGGGCGATTATTTTCGTCGAAAATCGGGTTGTAACTCGCTTGAATCCATACTTCTTTCCCGCCCTTTGCAATACGCTTATATTGGCCTGCGTCGAATTCACCGCGCCCAAGTTTGTTCCAGAACGATTTATAATCCGGGCTTTGACGATAGCTTCCCTCGACAAACATGCTGTGATGTTTTCCAACAATTTCGTCGAGACTGTAGCCTAATGTTTGCAAAAAGTTATCGTTTGCCGTTAACACTACACCATCTAACGAAAACTCAATCACAGCTTGCGATTTATTAACCGCAGCTACTTGGCCGCGTAAATTTGCTAATTCCTTTTTATCCACGGAAATTTTTTCGGAATCACCGCGTTCAAATATACGATCTAAAAAGTTCATACTGTCCTCTTCCATTTTCGGTCTGGAACCGACCATTCGAAATTGTGATATACCACATCCTAACTATTCATGGCTAAAACGATTCCCACTCATCATCCTGGTTTTGAGGTGGTGTTAATTTTTTGGTAGGCGCAGCAGGCGCTGATTTTTTAGGCGCTGCAGCTAAACGTTTAGCGGGTGCCGCCGCTACTGTGCGCCCAGTGTCATTAGCAAGGCGGAACATAGCAACGCGTTGTGTAAGCTGGTCTGCTTGCGACTGCAAGCTTTCAGCTGCTGCTGCAGCTTCTTCAACCAAGGCGGCGTTTTGCTGTGTCATTTCATCCATGTGCGATACCGCAGTGGATACCTCTTGAATGCCACTTGATTGCTCAACTGAGGCCGCAGCTATTTCCGCCATGATGTCGTTCACGCGTTTAATGGCGCTCACAATTTCTTTCATGGTGTCGCCAGATTTTCCAACCAGCGTATTTCCACTTTCGATTTTTTTCACCGAATCTGAAATAAGCGCTTTAATGTCTTTCGCCGCATTGGCAGACCGCTGCGCAAGTGTGCGAACTTCGGATGCAACCACTGCAAACCCACGGCCTTGGTCGCCAGCGCGTGCAGCTTCAACGGCTGCGTTCAACGCGAGAATATTGGTTTGGAAGGCAATGCCATCAATTACACCAATAATGTCGGAGATTTTTTGAGATGATTCATTAATAGCGTTCATGGTGGTGACTACTTGGCCAATCAACGCGCCACCATCGGTTGCTACAGTTGCTGCCTGCTCAGCCAAGACGTTAGCTTGCTTGGCGTTATCCGCATTTAATTTAACGGTAGATGTAAGCTCTTCCATGCTGGACGCGGTTTCTTCCAAATTCGCCGCTTGTTGTTCAGTACGCGAGGAGAGATCAGCATTGCCCGATGCAATTTCACTGGAGGCGGTGTAAATCGTATCGGCAGCTACGCGAATTTCGCCGAGCATTTCACTCAAGCTATCCGTGGTTTGGTTACAGTAATCCTTCAAATCGCCAAAGGTTCCGAAATACTCCGCAGTAATTTTTTCGGTAAGATCGCCTTTGGCAATAGCGCCAAGTACGCGGTTAACATCAGACAAACCAACATCCGCTGTTTGTGTTAATTGGTTCAAACCTTCCGCCAATTTAAGGAAGAAGCCTTGCTTATTTTGCGTGGCAATACGCGATGTAAAATTACCGCGCGCAGCAGCTTCCACCAATTCGCTCACTTCGCTTTCAACGGCGACTTCTTGCGTGCGATCAAGCCACTCCACTACAGAACCTAAGCGCGAGCCATCTTTTGCGAAAATGGGGTTAGCTACTAAGCGGAAATGGCGTTTACCCACGACTATGTTGCTGGTGTAGGTTGAGCTCAGCGTTTCCAATAGTTTCATTTGATGCGCAGGATTTTTGTGGAATATATCCATATTGCTGCCGATAATTTTATCGACCGCAAAGTGAGGCAGAACAGATCGAATGTCGGCCTCTGCTACACGCAACATCGCCTCCACAGACTTGTTCATATAAATGATTTTACGTTCAGTATCAGCGATCATTATGTTGGTTGTTGCGGTTTCCAACGCGCCTAACAGACGAGCCATTTCATGTTCGAGGGCAACTTCTTTGGTGCGATCAATCCATTCAACTACAGAGCCCATACGGTTACCGCTTTCATCGAATATAGGGTTCGCAATCAAACGGAAACTTAAGCCTGCAACAACTATATTGCCGGTATAGGTGCTTGTAAGCTGACTTAACAATTGGCTTTGATGACCGGGATTCTTGTGAAAGATATCCATGTTGCTGCCAATAACTTTATCCACCGAGAAATGCGGCAAGGCTTTCCGCAAATCGTTTTCCACGCGACGCAACATGGCTTCAACAGATTTGTTCATGTACAAAATGGTTCTGCTGTTATCCGCCATCATCACATTAGATGACGTTGAGTCGAGCGCTTGCTTGATTTTAAAATTGTCTGCAGATGCTTCCATCCCAGACTTTATTGCCGTAACCATTTCAGAAACTGAACTCATTACGCTGCCATCGCGTTTATTCTGAATGTTCACATTTAGATCACCGCGGGCTACCGCGCTGGTAATTCGTTTTAGCTCTTCCGGGTCTGCACCCAAGCCGTTAATAATAAGTTTGGAGAAATAGATTGAGAAAAATACAACTGCGCCACCGGATATGAGCGCCACTATAATCAGCATGGTGGTATAGCTACCCACTGTAGCTATACCTTCATCTTTGGCTTTATCGGCAATTTTTGAGGCTTTTTCTGTTAGCTCGGCAACTATTGCCTCGTGCAGATCGTATTCTGCTTTGGCTTGGCTCAGACCAAGAACAAGCGCTTGTTCATCGCCACGCTTGGCGGGTTCCAAAACCCCTTCTTCAACGAGCTGGACATATTTGCTGCCCTGTGGGACAAGTTTTTTAACAACAATTTCTTGCAGCTCCGCAGGAAGCAATGTATCGCTTTTCCACTTCTCACCCGCTTTTGTAAAATCATCCAAATGCTTTTTAACTTCTTTAATCAGCGCTGCTCGCTCAGCTTTATTGACCACAATCTGATTCGCATGCATGGTAGCTTCCAGCATAAACATAGGCGGAGGTTCAATGTCCGCTAGAAACATATTACTGGCTACGATTTTTTTGAATGCTGTGCTACCAATCGAAGCATTCTTTCCTATCAAGTATCCGGTGAAGCTTAATAGCAATACAGCGAGAATTGCCGTTGCAGCCATTACATTTAATTTTGCCTTTAAACTAATGTTCATTGCCTTATTCCTTCTCTTCTACTGTATTGCGCTCAAATAAACCCATCTCTTCACTGGATATGAGTTCGTTTATATCAACAAGAATAATCATTTGCTCATTGATGGTTGCAAGCCCAAGCAAATAGCGGCTATCAAATGCAACACCAAATTCTGGCGGCGGACGCATTTGATCTTTGCTGAGATTCACCACATCCGATACGCCATCCACCACAATTCCCACAATTCTGTTATGAATATGCAATACGATTACGATAGTGAATTCGTCGTATTTGGCCTGCCCCACATTAAACTTAATACGCAAGTCCACTATAGGAACTATGTCGCCGCGTAAATTAATAACGCCTTTTATAAAAGCGGGTGCATTGGCAATTTTGGTGACCGATTCGTAACCGCGAATTTCTTTTACGGTGAGTATATCCAGAGCGTAATTTTCATCACCCAAGGTGAACGTCAGGAATTCCTGATTCGTTGTCTGTGTTAGCGTGCCTTCAGTCATACTTAACCTCTGCATTAATCATTTAATTTGTCTATTTCACGCTTTGAGGGGCAACAGAAACGGAAAGAGACTCAACGTCTAAAATTAGCGCCACACTTCCATCACCCATAATGGTTGCTCCGGCAACTCCCTGTACCCGTTTGTAATGCTGCTCCAAGCTTTTAATAACAACCTGCTGTTGACCAACCAAGGCATCTACAAATAACGCGAAACGGTTTTTGTTTGCCTCAATCAATACAGCAATACCCTTGTGCGCATCGGTAAATTGCGGTTCCAATTGCATTGCTTTGTATAAGGGGAGAATAGGCCAATATTGATCGCGCACCAGTAAGAGTTGGTCATCTCCTACTAGGGTTTTAATATCTTTTTCGGCGGGCTGCATGGACTCCACAATATTCACCAATGGAATAATGAAGGTTTGATCTCCTACTGAAACGCACATGCCATCCACTATCGCCAGTGTTAATGGCAGGCGTATGGTAAATGTTGCGCCCACCCCCTCTTCGGATTCGATATCAATGCGCCCGCCGAGCAACTGCACATTACGCTTAACAACATCAAGCCCTACCCCACGCCCTGATACATCAGTTACTTGCGATGCCGTTGAGAATCCCGGTGCAAAAATAAGTTGCCACACTTCGGCATCGCTCGGGCTTTCGCTGATTGAAATATTTTTTTCGCGCGCTTTTGCCAAGATTTTTTCGCGATTTAATCCGCCGCCGTCATCGCTAATACTGATGACAATATTGCCGCCTTGTTGCGAGGCTTTTAGCACGACCGTGCCGGTTGGATTTTTATTGCGTTCAGCGCGAACCTCTGCGGATTCGATTCCGTGATCGATAGAGTTGCGAACGAGATGTGTTAATGGATCGACTAATTTTTCGGTAAGCCCCTTGTCTAATTCGGTGTCTCCACCCTCAATCACAAGATCAATAGATTTCCCAAGTTTTACCGAAAGATCGCGCACAACGCGAGGAAAGCGATTAAACACAAATGAAACTGGCAGCATGCGAATAGACATGACGGCTTCTTGGATTTCGCGCGTGTTACGCTCCAATTCAGCGGCAACGCTTTGAAATTTTTCACCTAAAGCGCCATCAATACTTTTACCAATCAAATTGAGCATAGATTGGGTGATAACAATTTCGCCGACCAAATTAATAAGCTGATCGACTTTCGTTACATCTACACGAATAGAACTATTTTCGCTGGAAGAAGTTTCCGTTGTTTTTGCTTTCGCGGTTGAAGCGGCAGGAGCTGCGTTTGCATCGGCCTGGGTTAACTTAACGGAGGTATTAGCAGTGGGAGAGGTTTGATGAGTTTGTTCGGGGGCCTGTTCTAATTGTTCAGGCGCCGCAGATGCTTTTTTCTCGGTAACTTTTTTGGTTGATTTTTTTTGTTTTGGCGCAAGTTCATCATCAAAAAAGCCGTAGGCATCTTCTAAATTCGGGATCACAGGGTCACCGAAAAAGCCAAAGCCATCTTCAACACTCATACTTGGCTCGGTGAAAAATCCGAAGCCTTCGTCCTCATTGGAGGCAGTTGGGCCAGGAGATTTGGTTACAGCTTCGAGCCGCTCACAAATTTGGTTGGCTCCCGCCCAATCAATCTGTGTGCCGGATTTGTAACTATTTAAAATCCCCTTGAGCACATCAACGGAGCCAAGAAACAAATCGACCATGGACGGGTTTATAGCGAGCTTGCCTTGACGCACATTGTCTAACAAGCTTTCCATAATATGGGTTACAGAGCCAAGTGCATCGAACCCGAAAATACCGCTACCACCCTTTATAGAGTGTGCCGCCCTAAAAATACTGTTAAGTTGTTCAGAGTCTGGATTTTCCGTATCTAAATCCAGAAGGAGATGCTCCATTTCATCAAGATGTTCCTGACTTTCATCGAAGAACACCGAGTGAAACTGTTTCATGTCGATAGACATAACGGCCTTCCAGTGCAATGTTGATTTTATAACTTATGACTTCAACTGCTTAGCCCAATACTTTGCGCGCAACCTCTAATAATTTGGACGGATCAAATGGTTTAACCATCCATCCTGTGGCACCCGCTGCGCGCCCTTGAGCCTTCATGCTGTCACTGGCTTCTGTCGTTAAAACTATGATTGGTGTTTGTGCGTAAGACGCTAAGCCCCTCAAAGATTTAATTAAACTCAATCCATCCATATTCGGCATATTTTGGTCGGTAAGTACAAAATCAAAACTTGCTGTCTTGCAAAGATTAAATGCTTCCAAGCCATCTTTTGCAGCTGTAACCATGTAGTTTGCTGACTTAAGAGTTGCTTCAACCATTTGGCGAACGGATGCCGAATCATCAACAATTAATATGCGCTTAGTCATAACAATGCCCTGCGTTAGTTCCGTGTAATATCTAAAGATTATTTAATAGTAGCTCGGATTTTGTTACCCGGAGGAAAAATTTCAACGGACTCTGAAAGCTTGCGAATGAGCTGGTTTCCACGTCCGGAGTATTTATGGCTCGCAGATTCTTCGCCCTCTTTTGGATCATAACCGGGGCCGCTATCTTCTACTTCAAGCAAGAATCTCCCGCCGGACTGATCGCGTTGCCAGCGAATAGAAAGCTTTACAAAATCCTTGTCGGTAAGCGACTTAAGCCGCTCTTCACGTTGATGAAAGTATTCAGCAAAACCATCTGCACTTTCTTTGAGGCTTGAAGATAATCCAAGCACGCCATGATCAAGCGCATTGCTTACCATTTCTGCAAGAACGGCAAATATTTTTTGGCAGACTTGTTGGTCAACGCCCACTTGTTGTAAAAAATGATTGCATAGAGGTGGTATTTCGCAGCCTTCAAGTTGGCATCCAGAAAGTTGGACACTCCACTCAAATTGGTCATCGGAATCGGCTGGGAGAGGGTTGCTGCTCACTGATGCAAGCTGATCATTCATATCCTTAAACAACATAGACGGTCGGATGAGACAAGTGGATACGTCGTCACTATAGGCGCTATGCCCCGCATGCTCGAATAAACTTACAGACAATGACTCCAACAAATTTTCTGGCTTCGACTCTATAAGTTGTACCAAGCGCTCAAGTGAGTAAGCTTCTTGTGCTTTATTTTCTTGTTCAATAAGTCCGTCGCTATAGGCGAATAAAAAACCATCTGGAGGTAAATCAATGGTCGTAACACTCGCATCAAAATCTTGCTCATCCAGAATTCCCAAAGCCATGTGCGTCGATTGAAAGCGGTGTACAACCTTACCATTTTCTACCCACAAGGCTGGCGGCATTCCGCCATTCCAAATATTGAACTCACCCCTGAACGGATTAATTTCAATGACAATTGCCGCAACAAATCTATCGTCCGGCGTATCGGCCACCAACTTTCGATTAAGTTCAGTTACGATTTTTTGCACATGAAAACCTTTGGCAACCATGCTATTAAAGATAGTTACCACAGGCATGATCGTAATAGCTGCGGAAAGCCCGTGTCCTGTTGCATCGGCCAAAATAAAATAGAGATTCCCACCGGGGGATTTTTTTACCAGCATCATATCGCCACTAAATGCAGCGAATGATTTTAGCCAAATCTCAACTCCATCGTATTTGTGCGAGTTCTGGCGCAATAAATATTCGTAGGTGAATTTTGCAATTTGCTCTTCGCGCTCTGCTTCCGCCTTAAAAGCTTCGAGCTCATCATTTTGCGCTTTGATTAATTTCTGCATGGCTACCGATTTAATTAGTGCAGAAACTTTTAAAGCCAAGAGCGATAAATTCACCGGTTTAATAATATAGTCGTCAACACCGCCCAAAAAACACTGTTCAAGAAATTGCGGCTCTTCGTTGGCGCTAATCATAATTACTGGCGGCCTACGTTTGTAATTACTTAAGCCTGATGATGTGAGCAGATCCATACCAACACCATCGCCTAACTGATAATCAAGCAGAATGAGATCAAGATTAGGATCAGAGCTTAGAATTTGTGTGGCGTCATATAAACTGTGTGCGGGAATGGTTTCCAATCCTTTGGAGTTTAAAAAACTGCAAAATAAATAATTGAGCATTTCGTCATCGTCGACGACGAGAATACGAGAGGCTTTGCGGTATTCGTCAGGCATGAAATACCTACAGGAATTCAAACATTTTTTGCATGTTAGCCATTTTCAAAATTTCGTCGGTTGCGCCGCGAGCACCTTTCACTCGAACTTTTATTTGTTGCGCAGCCGCTCTTTTTTGAAGCAGCACCATCATCCCAAGCGCAGATGAATCCAGATATTCGACTTGACTGAAATCCAACAGAATTTCTTTGCAGGTTCCATTTTCAAGGAGCCGGGTATATTGCTCACTAAATTGACGATGGTATGAATAGTCGAAGGATGCGGGTAGACGTAAAGATTCTGTCTCTGACATACAAAGAACCTTATTTAATTTCAATCAGTTTTTGTAAATTCGCCAACATGAGTATTTCTTTAATACTTTGCTTCACGAAAGCCATGGTGATAGTTGCTCGCGCGCTCAGCGCTTTTTTATGGGCCATTACCAATAAACCGATTCCAGCACTGTCGATATAATCCATATTGACGCAATCCAAGGTCACCACCCCGCCGTCGCCACATTTTGAGAAAATATCAGCCAATAAATTATTGAACTCAGAGCTTGCACTGTAATCAAATCGCTTTGGCATTTTTATAACGTTTGACATAGAAAATTTTCCTTGGATTTTCAAACCTAAAATAATTCGACTTCGCCGCTTTGCATGGATGATGCGGTGACTGGGCTATGATTACGACGATCAACGGAATTACGGAATTTTTTTAGCTCCGCAACGAGGCTTGCCTCTAATGCAGGTAAACTCGGCGCGCCCAAGCGCATTGTTTCAACGATGGGTTCTACCGAATGCATGTGATCACGCGAGTGGCGGATATTTTGAGAGGCAATATCTTCAAACTGTAAACCGCGCATTGCTTCATGAAGCGCCTGCGACAGGCTGGTGGAAATTTGATTCAAGTTACTTGCAACAATCTGATCACTTTTGGCTTTTTCCACTAATTCACTGATTGCGATTTCTACTTCACGCTTCGCATCCAAAACATAAGACATGTCTTGGGATGCAACCATGCCGACTTCCTCGGTGAGACTGCTAATCGCATTATTAACGTTATTAAGCTGCGCCTGAATTTCATTGCTAAAGCCCGCGGAACGACTTGAAAGTGCGCGAACTTCATCAGCTACTACGGCAAATCCGCGACCGCTCTCCCCAGCTCGCGCAGCTTCGATAGCAGCGTTTAGTGCCAGCAAGTTTGTTTGAGCAGCGATTTGGTCAATATCCTTCAGCGCTTTCATCACCAGAGGCATTTGGTTTGCGATGTAAGTGACTTTTTCTACCAAATCCATGGAGGCCGCGCTCATCTGTACAGTGGTATCGACGAATCGGGCCAAGGTGTTAGATGTATTTTCGGCAAAGGTGCTCATCTTGGAGCCAATGCTGGCGCTGGAGGAATGTTGCTCGCCTATATCAACCAGCAAACACTTAATTTGGTCTTGCTGCTGATCTAGTAGCTGGCGCAACCCTAAAAAAGCAGTTGTGAGTGTTTTGATTGCATCTGACTGTATGCTTAAGAGCGAATCCATTTCACGCGAGGTGTTGTCCATAGTCCCCTTAAATGCGGTAGCGACCTGTGACATACATTCCCTAACATCTCTATCCAACCTTTTTAACTCGCTCGATTCACCAACTTGAGCATTCGCCACTGATTTTTCCATCATCATGACAACAGCTACCATACCCACAGCAACAGCAACAGCGCCCATTAATGGATGCAAATAAGCGCTCAAGGCCCAACTGATAGCTGTTGTAACTGCAACAAGAATATATCTGGACTGCATTTCAGAATCCGACAAGACACGAATAGGTGCGAACTGGGTATTGGTATTTTCCGAGCTAGCGATCGGAAGCCCCGTTAATTACCTAAAGCCTAGCAGGAAATTTTTGACGTGCAGAAAATCCTAAGACGAGTTTTGCCGACTTGTCGCATAAATCATCTTTTTGAGGAATATGCGGTACTCAATGCGCAAAAAAAAACGGAGCTCATTGGCTCCGTTTAAATTGAAAACTCGAATCGACCCGTTTATTTCAAATTTAAGGCCTGCTCTTCAATCTTGGCTTTCCAGATTTTGGGGCCTGTGATGTGGACAGATTCACCGCGGGAATCGACCGCCACAGTAACGGGCATATCTTTCACGTCGAACTCGTAAATCGCCTCCATTCCCAATTCGGGGAAACCCAACACCTTCGCTGATTTGATCGCTTGCGCCACTAGATAAGCGGCACCCCCAACGGCCATAAGGTATACAGACTTGTTGTCGCGAATCGCGTCTATGGCAATTTGGCCGCGCTCGGATTTACCGATCATGCCCAGCAAGCCAGTTTGTTCAAGCATGGTACGAGTGAACTTGTCCATACGTGTTGCGGTAGTTGGGCCTGCTGGGCCAACGACTTCGTCACGCACCGGGTCAACGGGGCCTACGTAATAGATGAAACGCCCTTTCATATCCACTGGGAGCTTTTCACCTTTGGCGAGAAGATCGGTCATTTTCTTATGGGCGGCATCGCGGCCGGTCAGCATCTTGCCGCTGAGCAAAATGGTTTCGCCCGTTTTCCAGGTTTGTACTTCTTCTGGAGTGACTGTATCGAGATTTACGCGGCGAACGTCTGCACCAGTTTCCCAGGTAATTTCTGGCCAATCTTCAATAGAGGGTGGCGTTTGGAAGCTTGGGCCTGAGCCATCCAACACAAAATGCGCGTGGCGAGTTGCTGCGCAGTTGGGGATGATAGCGACCGGCTTGTTAGCCGCGTGAGTTGGGTAGTCTTTTACTTTTACGTCCAACACGGTCGTTAAGCCGCCAAGACCTTGGGCACCGATGCCCAAGCGGTTTACTTTGTCATACAACTCCAAACGCAATTCTTCGGCGCGGTTGCTTGCGCCGCGTGCTTGCAGGTCTTGAATATCAACTGGCTCAAGCAAAGCTTCTTTAGCAAGTTGCATTGCCTTTTCAGCAGTACCGCCGATGCCGATTCCGAGCATACCGGGTGGACACCAGCCAGCGCCCATTTCTGGAACCACTTTTAATACCCAATCCACCACTGAATCGGATGGGTTGAGCATAGCGAATTTGGTTTTTGCCTCCGAACCGCCGCCTTTTGCCGCTACATGAACATCGACCGTGTTACCGGGCACTATGTTGTAGTGGATGATTGCTGGGGTGTTGTCACCGGTGTTTTTACGGGCACCATCCGGGTCAGCCAAAATAGACGCGCGCAAGACGTTATCGGGATTTTGATAAGCACGACGCACACCTTCGTTAACCATGTCCGTCAGGCTCATTTGCGCATCCCATTGCACATCCATACCCACGGTCACAAACACAGTCACAATGCCGGTATCCTGACAAATCGGGCGGTGCCCCATAGCACACATGCGCGAGTTAATCAGAATTTGCGCCATCGCATCTTTAGCGGCTTTATTTTCTTCGCGCTCGTAGGCTTGATGAACCGCCTGAATGAAATCGACGGGATGGTAGTAGGAGATGAATTGCAAAGCATCGGCAATGCTGTCGATGAGGTCCTGCTGACGGATGATGGTGGGCATGGGAGTTCTCTTTTGGATAACTGCGGGGGTTACTCGGAAGGGGAATCGTCATCCCCCGCTACGCGAGGATGACGATTCCCTTCTTAATTCGATAAAACAACTTAATTCTTAATACCAAGCTGCTGCTTAATCTGCAGCAAATCGCGGTTGATGGTGCGACGGTTATCGTCAATTGCATCAATCGCTTCTTCGGTTTTGGTAATGCGTGACGCTAAACCTTCAGCGCTTTTAACCTGATTAAGCATAGCGTTTACGCTGGCCGATACATCGGCAATTTTTTTGCTTTGCGCAGCGATATTTTTTTCTACCGAATCAAAGTGCGGTGCAATTTCATCAAGCGTCGCTTTGTGAGCGAGAGAGTCTTGTTTAAGAGAAGTTGCATCGCCCTTCAGGCTCGTGATTTCAGATTTGGCACCATCCAAAGATTTACCGAGGGAAGCCAATTTAGCTTCGTGATCTGCATTGAGCTTACGTAAGGTCTCTTGCAGTTTTTTCACATCGCTATCGACTTTTTGTAGATTGATACCTAAAGCGGTAACCGATTGCGTCGATTCGCTCGAGGTTACATTGAGCTGGTTTTCAAGCTGCTGAATACGCGCAGCATCTTTCGCAATTTTGCCGTTGGCTTCCATCAACTCGAAACCTAAAAAACCGGCACCGAGGACGCCAACGATAGCAACCAACAATGCAATCAATGGTAAGGAGCTGGATGAATCACCGGAAGAACGACTCACGCGCGGCTCATCATAAACCGGAGCCGAACGGCGAACGGGAGCTTCATCGCGTTCAACATCTGCACCGCGAGATGGGGAGTTGCCGGACAGGGTGGGTTCTCTGCGTTCCATAATGCAATCTACCTAAAGGAATAATGAAATTGGGGCGCATTTTATAGCAGCCCATGCAACAAACAAAGAACAAAAAAAACGAGCCTTGTAGGCTCGTCCTGAGCGGGTTATCCCATAGGAACCCGCCACGTTTGAGTCGAGCTCCGCTTTTGGCTAGCTCAACCGCGCATTAAGCGCCTGTATTACTTTGCGTAATTGGCGTTTACGAATTCCCAGTTTACCAACGCCCAGAAAGCGTTCATGTAAGTTGGGCGAGCGTTACGGTAATCGATGTAGTAAGCGTGTTCCCACAAATCCACGGTCAAAATTGGGGTAACAGAAGCATCTGTCAAAGGGGTAGCCGCGTTGCTGGTGTTAACGATAGCCACAGAACCGTCAGCTTTTTTCACCAACCAAGTCCATGAAGAACCAAAGTTATTGATCGCTGAGTTGGTGAATTCTTCTTTGAATTTGTCGAAAGAACCGAAGGCTTTGTTGATTGCGTCTGCAACTGCACCCGTTGCTGCGCCGCCGCCATTTGGACTCAAGCAGTGCCAGTAGAAAGTATGGTTCCAAATTTGCGCAGCGTTGTTGAATACACCACCAGAAGAAGTCTTAATGATGTCTTCCAGGCTTTTGCCTTCAAACTCAGTACCAGGAATCAAACCATTCAACTTATCAACGTAAGTTTTGTGGTGTTTGCCATGGTGGAATTCCAAGGTCTCAGCAGAAATGTGCGGAGCCAAAGCGTCTTTTGCGTAAGGTAATGCGGGTAATTCGAAAGCCATGAGGATTCTCCTAGAAATATAGAGTGTGTATTACAGAACAGGTCTAATTTTTGACGGGGAGTCGTCATCCTCGCGTAGCGGGGATCCAGCTCTTAAAAACATGGATCCCCGCTACGCGGATGACGACTCCCTTTTAAATTCCAAATTTACCGAACGGCGAGAGTAGCGCATAAAACAAAAAGCGGCCACAAGAGCCGCTTTTTAAGGTGAGGCTTAGAAACCGCCCATGCCACCCATACCGCCCATGCCACCCATATCGTGGCCACCGCCGGCAGCTGGTTTGTCTTCCGGCAAGTCAGCAACCATAGCTTCAGTGGTGATCATCAGGCCAGCAATAGAACCTGCAGCTTGCAATGCAGAGCGAGTTACTTTGGCTGGGTCAAGAATACCCATTTCAATCATGTCGCCGTAAACAGACGTTGCAGCGTTGTAACCAAAATTGCCAGTACCTTTCTTCACAGAGTCAGCAACTACTGATGGCTCATCACCTGCGTTCGCAACGATTTGACGCAACGGAGCTTCCATAGCGCGGCGAGCAATTGCGATACCGGCGTTTTGGTCTTCGTTGTCGCCTTTTAAGTCTGCGATTGCAGCAACAGCACGCAACAATGCAGTACCGCCGCCAGGAACCACGCCCTCTTCTACCGCAGCGCGGGTGGCGTGCAGAGCATCTTCAACGCGTGCTTTCTTCTCTTTCATCTCCATTTCGGTGGCAGCACCTACTTTGATTACCGCAACACCGCCAGCCAATTTAGCAACGCGCTCTTGCAGTTTTTCACGGTCGTAATCAGAGGTGGTTTCTTCGATTTGAACACGGATTTGCTGTACGCGAGTTTGGATTTCGTCTGCTTTACCCGCACCGTCAACAATCACGGTGTTTTCTTTGTTCATGGTTACACGCTTAGCTGTACCCAAATGCTCAACGGTGGCAGATTCCAGATCCAAACCAACTTCTTCAGAAATTACAGTAGCGCCAGTCAATACGGCGATGTCTTGCAACATAGCTTTACGGCGATCACCGAAGCCTGGAGCTTTACAAGCAGCAACTTTAACGATGCCACGGATGTTGTTAACAACCAAAGTCGCCAAAGCTTCGCCTTCAACATCTTCAGCAACGATAACCAATGGCTTGCCAGACTTAGCGACACCTTCTAACACCGGCAACAATTCACGGATGTTAGAGATTTTTTTATCAACCAACAAAATGAACGGATGGTCGTGCTCAACGCTCATGCTGTCTTGGTTGTTGATGAAGTAAGGAGACAAGTAACCGCGGTCAAATTGCATACCTTCTACAACATCCAGCTCGTCAGTAAGGCTGGTGCCTTCCTCAACGGTAATTACGCCTTCTTTACCCACTTTTTCCATAGCTTCAGCAATCAAAGCACCGATTACGGTGTCGCTGTTTGCTGAAATGGTGCCCACTTGAGCAATAGACTTGCTGTCAGCGCATGGTTGAGAAATTGATTTGATGTGAGCTACAGCAGCAGTGATTGCTTTATCGATACCGCGCTTCAAATCCATTGGATTCATACCCGCCGCAACCGATTTCAAACCTTCGTTCACGATAGCCTGAGCCAATACGGTAGCGGTGGTAGTACCGTCACCAGCGTCGTCAGAAGCGCGTGAAGCAACTTCTTTCAACATTTGTGCGCCCATATTTTCAAACTTGTCTTTCAAGCTGATTTCTTTCGCAACAGAAACACCGTCTTTAGTAACGGTTGGTGCGCCAAACGATTTTTCCAATACAACGTTACGACCTTTTGGGCCAAGAGTTGCTTTAACGGCATCAGCCAAAATATTTACACCAACCAGCATACGTTGACGGGCGTTATCGCCAAATTTCACTTCTTTTGCAGACATATTCTTCTACCTTCAAAATTCGTTAACACGAGGAAATCTTTCGATTTCGGTTTTTTTATTTGGATTGAACGAGAATGCTCTCAGCAATTACACCAAAACTGCTTTGATATCGCTTTCGTTCAAAATCACTAATTCTTCACCGTCGACAACAATGGTGTCGCTGCCAGCATATTTGCCGAATACCACAACATCACCCACTTTCACGTCCAGAGGGCGCAATTCACCGCTAGCCAATACACGGCCATTACCAACAGCGAGCACTTCGCCTTGGTTTGGCTTTTCTTTAGCTGCACCTGAAAGGATGATGCCACCAGCAGTTTTGGTTTCTTCTTCTTTGCGGCGAACCACAACGCGATCATGTAACGGACGAATTTTCATGGACACAAGTCTCCTAACTAGCGTTATTAACAAATCTGAGGCTGGCCTCAGAAATTGAATACCTGAGGCTAGCCTCAGCGATGGGTTAATAATGACGATTTTGAACTCTTCAAGACCGCCAAGAGAACGAGTTGAATGACAACTCGCTATGGGGTGAACAGCAGATGGGGCTTGGTTTTGGGATTTCAACTGCGGAACGAAAAAAATTCCGCAGTGATAGTGAATTAAGTGGGATCTTTAGGGCTTTTGCCAGACGTTGGCTCAATAATCTCGCCTTCTATCACATCCTCATCTTTGGATTTTGATTGCAGACTGCGGTCGCTAGCAGTGTTCACCTTGGCACTACCGTCATGCTCATAAACGTTGCCGCCCGCAAAACTATCATTCGCGCCGGGCTTGCCGAATCCGCCCTGTCCAAAAACACCAAAACCGCCTTGCCCAAACCCGCCTGTTGCAAAACCCTGAAACTGGCCTTTCTCGGCAAGGTAACGCGCGAAGCCTTTGCGAACAAAGGGGATGAGGATAAGGATGGCGATAAGATCACTGAAGAACCCGGGAATAATCAGCAGTATGCCCGCGAAAGCCTTAACGATACCTTCCGCGATAGGCGCAAGCGGTGACTGAGCGGTTTGCGCGGCCTGAGCGGCTTTCATCATGGCGTTGATACCTTGGGCGCGCATGAGCTGCAAACCAAAAAAGAACCCAACAAACAACAAAATAAACGTGGCCCAGCCGCCCACGTATTCACTCATTTTGATGATCGACCAAATCTCAACAAACAAGAGCCCCAATAACCACAACAAACCTAAACGCATAATCATTCCTCATTTTCGGGCGGCCATCTTAGCATTGGAGATTGGGGTTGGTCAGGCTGGATTTGCACGCGGTAACTTGCTTGCTGAATTCAGCATCGACAAACACGGCGATCTTATTTAAGGTGAGCCATCGATATAACAGCCAGCCCCGCAAATTCCCATGCTCGAAACCCAAGAACAACGACGTGAAGCCATGTTCCTCGCACTTGCCCAAGTTCCCAAAGGCAAAGTGATTACCTACGGCAACTTGGCCAAGCTGGCAGGCATGCCGAATGGCGCGCGCTTGGCAGGGAGACTGATGTGCGGCTTACCTGCTAATTCACGTTTGCCGTGGCACAGAGTCATCAATTCACAGGGCAAACTATCGCTCCCCGAAGGTTCCGATGGCTACTGCGAACAACTCAAGCGCCTGCAACAAGAAGGCGTAGAGATTCACAACGGCAAAATCAAATTATCGCTTTACGCCTATTCCTTTTAATCAACGCAGCGCCATTCTATGAGCACAGATATTTCAACGCAGGACGACAAAAATAACTACAAAGGCTTGAAAGGAATTCAACGTGCATTCGCAACCCCCTCTGCTTTAACCATGTTGTTTTTGGGGATGGGTTCTGGCATTCCTTTTTTGTTATCCGGTTACACCTTGTCGACGTGGTTGCGCGATGAAGGCATCGCCCTGAGTACCATCGGTCTGGTCAGTTACGCCAGTTTCTTTTACGTGCTGAAATTTTTATGGGCGCCGCTGATCGACCGTTATCCCTTACCCTTTTTAGGCCGCCGCAGAGGTTGGTTAGTGGCATCGCAGGTATTGCTGGTTTTCGCGCTGGCAAGCATGGCGATTGCGGGGCCAAACTCCTCATTAATAACCTTTACTTTTTTAGTGGGGCTAACTGCTTTTGCGGGCGCAACACAGGATACAGTGGTAGATGCGTATCGCATTGAAATTGCGCCGGTTGAATCACAAGCAGCGCTAGCAGCGACTTACATTTTGGGCTATCGCGTGGGTTTAATTTTATCCGGCGCCATGTGTCTTTATTTAGCGGAACTCACGAGTTGGAAGATTGCCTATTTCGCCATGGCGGGATGCATTTTGTTACCACTGGTGTGCGTTTTTTTGTCGAAGGAACCTAACCCGACGAACGCACTGCACGTGCGTGAAATTCGCATTCAAGACGCTTTTATCAAACCCTTTCAGCAATTTTTTTCGCGCAACGGTATAGCACTTGGCCTAGCGCTTTTGGCGTTCGTGGGTTTATTTAAATTGCCCGATCAGATGATTGGTGTCTTAGCGGGGCCGTTTTATTTAGATTCAGGATTTACCAAAGCCGATATTGCCACTGTATCCAAACTTTATGGTGTGTGGATTGGTATTGCGGGAGCATTTTTAGGTGGAATTTGCGTTGCCGCATTTAATATTCGTTACATGTTGGTGGTTGCAGCAATTGCAGTTTCCGTTTCAAATCTTGCTTACTTATTAATGGCCTTTCACCCGGCGGAACAATGGTCATTTTTCGCGACGATTACGGCAGACAATGTGTCACAAGGTTTTGCGGGCGTGGTGCTAGTTGCGTTTATGTCGAGCCTGACCGATAGAAATTTCACAGCAACCCAATATGCATTACTCGCATCACTGGCAAATTTACCGGGCAAATTTATTGGCGGGGTTTCGGGTTACATTGTGGAGGCAACGGATTACCAAACCTTTTTTATTTTCAGCACCTTGTCGGTGATTCCAACTTTGTTGTTGCTGGCTTGGTTGTGGAAAAGAACGGGGCAGGAGTAAGGAACTTATTGTCGTAAGGGAGTCGTCATCCTCGCGCAGCGGGGATCCAGCCATAAAAAATCTAAGATCAAAAGCTAGATCTCCGCTACGCGAAGATGACGACGATAAACATTGAGTCTTTCAAATTATTAAATTAAATCAATCTCTGAAATTAATATACTGCAACGGCATCTCCAATTCTGCAGCACGCAACATTGCAATACACTCCTGCAAATCATCGCGCTTTTTACCCGTAATTCTCACTTGATCGCCTTGGATAGATGCTTGCACTTTAAGTTTTTGGTCTTTCGTCATTTTAACGATTTTTTTCGCTAATTCCGTTTCTACGCCAGTGCGCACAGTGATATCTCGTTTCACTTGTTTGCCGGCAGTTTGCACTTTTTTAATGTCAAGACAGGACACGCCGATTCCGTTTTTGGGCAAGGCCGTACGCAGCGAATCTAACATAGCATCAAGCTGATATTCAGTATCAGCAGTGATGGTAATGTCATACTCTTTACGCTCAAATTTCGCATCCACACCTTTAAAATCGTAACGGCTAGTAATGACCTTACTCGCTTGATCTACCGCGTTTGTTAGCGCATGTTTATCCACTTCAGAAACCACATCGAAAGATGGCATTTTTCTTACCTCTACAAAATCGAAACAAATCTAATTAAATAAATAAAGTCGCAAAAGCGATAGCGCCAACCCAGAACAACAAGGAGCGCGAATACAAAGGCACACTTGATTTAACCAAGGCAAATGAATAAGCGGGCTCTGCCTGTGGGCTTAGGGTGATACCTACCAAGTCCTCAATAATCTCTTGCGCGTTTTCTTCGGCCTCTTGTTCTGCTTCGGCCAATTCTTCAGCTGCTTCTGCAACCTCCTCGGGGCTAGCGTCAGCATCCACCACTACAACCGTTGGCTTAACATACAAATCGGTGGGAGCGCCCAAGGCACCGCGCAAGCTGTTGTTTAGAATGGTCATGGATGAATTTTCGGTATCCATTAAACTATCGCGCAGCGGGCTGCTATCAAAATTACCGACAAATGCCCAAGTCAACCCCATAAGACGCACCGCCGGAAACTCAATTAACCACAACCATTTTTCCGCTAATACCGCCTCGTTAGAATGAGGAATAGTTTGCTCGCGGTAGATCGCGCTCAAACGATACAAAAGTGCGCCAACTGCGCCAGCAATGACAAACCAAAAAAGAACGGCAAAACTGCGCTCAAATCCGCGATAGCTAATCACTTTTAGCGCCTGCGCATGCAAGCTTTTCCAGTCGCTAATAGGAGAAGTAGCAATCTCATCTGAAGCATGGCCGCACATATCGTCGATCCATTTGCTCGCCGCAACCGAATCACCACGGTTAGCGGTGGCAATATAGGTATTCACCTCTGCTAAAAAATCCCCTCGTCCCAAGGCATACAAAAGCACAGGCACGTACAAAAAAAACAGGAAATTGGAGGAGAGAAAATAAACAATTGCCCAAATGCAGATGATCATCAGCAGCATGGGGAAAACAAATGCGACGATCATGGGCAGAAGCGGAAATGATGAGGCAGCAGGCAAAGCACGTGCGCGATTGAGCAACCAGACAAACCAGCCATCGCGCTGCAAAACACTCGCGCTCTGCGGCGACCAATAGATAATGCCCAGAACGGCAATCAAACTTAAAAAAATCATAGCGATCTCTCGTTATTAAAGGCTGCGGGACGTTGCAGCTTGCAAACTCGCGCGATAACGCGACCAATCAAAGGCTTCGCCGGGGTCGGTTTTACGATCAGGCGCAATGTGATTGTGCCCAACAATACGATCGAGTGTGATGTGCGGATATGCGCGCATAATCTGGTCGCTCACTGCCACCAAAGCTTCGTATTGGGCGTCAGTGTAAGCAATATTGTCGCAACCTTCCAACTCAATACCAATACTGTAGTCGTTGCAGTTTGCAACACCGTTAAATGAGGATACACCCGCGTGCCAAGCTCGTGCGTCAAATGAAGCAAATTGCGTGACAGTGCCATTGCGCTCAATAAAAAGATGGGCAGATACTTTTAAATCCGCGATGGTTTCAAAATAAGGATCTTGCGATGGGTCGAGTTGGTTAGTGAAAAACTTCTGAACACAGCCAGTCCCGAATTTGCCGGGTGGCAAACTAATGTTATGAATAACCAAGAGACTAATTGATTGATTGGGCGGGCGTTGATTAGTGTTTGGCGAGGGGCAGTGGATGGCAGAGGTTAAATAGCCGTCCCGAACAGCAACTTTAGACACATTTGACATCAACAGACCATGCCCCTTGAGTTTAGAACCCACTCGTTTACGGAGTGGACATCATAAACCTAAGGCATGGTCTTTTGAACCTTAACGGCTACTGCGGAGATTACCGATCACCGCCTCAAGCGCGCGATCAAACAACATACCGTCGTCAAGTACTTGCAAGCGGCCCGATTTAAGCGCTAACGCCAAACTCATACGAGTCTCCTCTGCCACTTTGACGCCGGAACGGTTGACGAAAATATATTTACCCGTAGCGCGGATAATTGCTGCCAAACGGCTGCGGAATTTTTGGCCATCCTCGCTTTGCATTTCGAACCAGCTGCCTTGGGTGAGATTAGCAACTAGAGATAAATGTTGATCGCCTTCTGGCAAGCTTTCTGCCGCAGTATCGACAATTGGCTCGTCGCTAACAACGATGAAGGTTTCCAAGGACTCCAATGTGGCACCAACGGGAACCAGCGGCTCAACGGCGGGAGCCGGTACAACTTCTTTTAACACCGGAACTTCAACATCCGAAGCGGCGGAAGCATTAATCTCAGGCGAAACGGTAGTCTCTACTTTTTCAGCTGTTGCAGGTGCAGCAGCCGGTGCAGACGACACATCAGCAAGCTTGATAGAAGTAACCTCAACGGCGGTTGCGGGAACATCACCCAACTTAACTTTTATTGCTGGTTGCACCGGGGCGGGCTGCGGGGCCTTCAAAGGCTGAGCAGCAGGAGCGGGCTCTACCTTGGGCACTGATCTTAACCGAGCTAAATGTAATGCTTCGAGTTGCTTAAATAATTGGGTTGTTTCGAACGGGCTGTAGGAAATATCTTCCAAACCTTGACGCAACTTTTGCAGGAGTTGCGGAACAAGCTTCAACAAGCCTTGACGGTTTTCCTTCGACATAGGCGCCGTTAAGCTCCACACTAACTGCTGCGCCGTACGTATACCCGCTTGCCATTCAGTGCTCTCTACGCCCTGCTTCAAGCAGGTAATGAACAGTACATTACCCCATGCGTCGCGCAGCAGTTTGTGCGCGGGAGCAGGCAAATCATGGCCAGACGTCAAACGATTTAAAACTGCATCAACCTGCAAACGCGCCCTTTCCGATTTGGCCTTACCATCTTCCGCATCGATGGTGCGCTGTTCCAGTATCTGTGCGCGACGCTTATCCTTTTCGAGGAATGAGCGAAAGTCCGCCAGGAGGTTATTGAAAATCCCCATGTCGGTTTCGAAATCCGACAATATGGTTTGTACAGTGGTTTCCATTTTGTTGTACAAACTATCTTTACGTTGGTTCTCTTCGCTGGCTTCCTGCCAACCCAAAGCCGCCATTGCCATTTCATTCAACAAACGGCGAGCGGGATGACCACCTTTACTGAAGAAGGTCTTGTCGGCAATCGCTACCTTCACCATAGGTATTTGCAACCGCCCAATCAGCGCCTTCATGGGAGCTGCCAAGTTGCGATCATCGAGAATAAAGTCAAACATCATACTGACGAGGTTAATCACGTCATCGTCAACAGCGTTGATCGCTTGCGGCTTTTGAAATTCACTAGCCAATAAATTTTGCAACAAATCGCGAATGTTAATCGGGGCTGCTACGCCATTTGTTGGTACCTGATTAGCGAAATTCTGGTGCTGAACCAACGACAGGATCCTAACCAGATCCTGGCTTGCCAATTCCTCCCCAGTACTCGCCAGCCTACGACCGCCGCCGTTACGAGCATCCAACAAATGCCGTAAAGAATTTAATACCTGATTGGTTTGCTCATCATAGGTTACCCCACTATTTACCGGTGCAATTGGCGATGCTTTTGCGGCCCCAGAAGGCTGCGGTGATTGCTCACCAGCAGGACGCTTACCGCGCGATGACTTCAACGAAGGCAGAATATTGGCATCCATCAACAATTGATTCAAAACCTGGAAGACGTCACCAAGCTTCGTCATGACCATGTTGTCAAACAGCTTATAGATAACGAGTTTGGCCTTAACGTCAATGTCCAGACCTTTGGTAGCATCATTAAATGCGTTGCATATTACGTCAGCACCCAACGGATTATTTTTTTGATAAACCTTGATAGGCACCAAGTGATCTATGCGCATGGTCAAATGCTGAATAAGCTCGGCAAATTTTTCGTTAGCCTTATTAACCATTCCCTCGAAGGCCACTAATTCTTCTAAATCCTCGTTATTGACCAAAGAAAGGTCGTCGAGAGAAAACTCCTTAGACTCAGGCTTAACTTCATCCCGATAGGCATTGTGATCCAACAACTGCGCGAAACGAATGTCGATACTTCTAAAGAATGCAGCTTCAACCGCACGGCGACGTAACCGCACCTCGCGCATTGAATCAAAATACAAGTGCTGGTCCAGGTTGCTGGTGGCCTTGTCCGCCAACTCGAACATTGCGTCATCAACTTTGTCGAACAAATCTCGCAACAAAGCTTGCAACTGCTGCCGAGCCTTATCACGCAACGAATGCATAGCCGCCGGCAAACGCGCCAAAATGATCTGCGGAGGCTGACCAGTTGCTCGCTCAGGGTTAAGCTTCACAACATTGTTCTGCTCGGGACGGATTTGTTCAGACATGATGCACAACCATCAAATAGACCTAGTTGATTGAAGTATATCCAACTAAATTGCAGCCTCTAGGGGCAGTTGCTCAAGGCGAGAGCCATATCACAAATAGCGATAAGTTGATTATTTTCTTATATAATTTCGCGTAAATTGGACCCCAAGGTGAAACAAACTGCTATAAAAAATAAACGCAGTTCACATGACCAACAGTCACATAAAACCACAGCACAAGCGAATTTATCTGACGCTCCACTTATTAGGGTATATTGGCGATAATTCGTGATTAGATAGATAAGACAATGAACCCAAAATACGCCGCGCACATCCCAAACTTAGCAACAAGTATCGCTGAAAACGTAAAGAGCGCCCTGGCCGAAGACATAGGGTCAGGCGACATAACAGCCCGATTAATTCAAGAAAATCAAATAGCCGAGGCAAGCGTTATCACTCGCGAAGATTGCGTTTTTTGCGGAAAAGACTGGGTTAACGAAGTATTCACTCAACTTGACCCTAGCGTGGTAATCGAATGGCACGTTGATGATGGTGACTTTGTAAGTGCAAACAGCACTTTGTTTAACTTACAGGGTAACGCCCGCAGCCTTTTAACGGGGGAGCGCGCAGCCCTGAACTTTGTCCAAACGCTGTCAGGCACAGCTACAACCAGTCGTTACTACGCTAATCTTGTAGCACACACCAATGTGAAACTACTCGACACACGCAAAACCATTCCTGGACTACGGGATGCCCAAAAATACGCCGTAGCCTGCGGCGGCTGCCACAATCACAGAATCGGTTTGTACGACGCTTTCCTAATCAAAGAAAACCACATAGCCGCGTGCGGTGGGATTACACAAGCCGTCGCTACCGCAAGAAGTATTGCACCAAGCAAACCAGTGGAAGTAGAAGTAGAAACCTTCGAAGAACTCAACCAAGCACTCACCGCAAATGCCGACATCATCATGCTAGACAACTTTAATCTGGAAGATATGCGCAAAGCGGTAGCTATTAACGCAGGAAAAGCTAAGCTTGAAGCTTCAGGTAACGTAACTGAAAGTACGCTCCCGTTGATCGCAGAAACGGGGGTAGATTTTATTTCGATTGGGGCGCTGACGAAGCATTGTCGGGCGGTGGATTTGTCGATGCGAGTTAAACCACTATGAGCTCGCTCAAACACCCAAGCCTAAAAATAAACCAATTCAGTAGATTATTTTCATGATAAATCGCCGCTGGGTTTATTGGCTTCCTGAACCCATTAGAGAGAGATTAAAAGATAAAACACATTTACAAGCTATTTTGGCCAACTATGGTTGGCTAATAATTGATAAAGTACTTCGGGTTTTTTTAGGACTCTTTGTTGGTGCTTGGATTGCTCGTTATTTAGGCCCCGATCAGATTGGAGACTTGGCATATGCGCTAGCATACATAGCCATTTTCCAAGCCGCAGCCACACTTGGAATGGACGCAATAATAGTCCGAGACATCTCAAAAAATAAAGCTCACTCTGCGCAACTTCTTGGAACATGCTTTTCACTCAGAATAACATTCGGTATTGTCTTATGGATAAGCGCAATTTTAATAATGGGTTGTTTAAATGGATGGACTGATCGAAGTGTATGGATTATTACCCTTGCCGGAGGCGGCTTGATATTTCAAGCAGCAGATACTATTGATCTCTGGTTTCAAAGCCAAAGTAAAAGCCGTTATACGGTAACAGCAAAACTAGCCGCCTATTTAATTTCAAACACTATAAAAATAGCACTAATAATTAACAAAGCGAACTTATTAACATTTGCCCTCTTCATAGGATTGGAATCATTGCTGGCGGCAATCGGACTTGCTCTAGCTTACCAAAAATTTCCATGTAGTGAACGATGGAAAAGCACCAAAGCAACAGCCAAGAGATTGCTAGGAGAATCATGGCCACTATTGCTTAGTAGTGTCTGCATTATGCTCTATATTCGCATAGATCAAATAATGATCAAGGAGATATTGGGCACAAAGGAATTAGGGATCTACTCAACAGTAATTGCAGTTTCCAGCACTTGCACCTTCATTCCTATGCTCCTCTCCGTGAGTTTATCTCCATACATCGCACAAATGAAAAATAAATCCCCAGAGAAATACAATGAAACAATTTGCGATATGTTTATTGTTTTTGCGATTATAGGATGGATTTCTAGTAGCACAATATTTTTAGCGTCACCTTATATAGTGTCCATTTTATTCGGCAAAGAATACATCTCAGGCACGAGCGCACTTGCCGCTCATGCATTTACCAATATTTTCATCTGCATGGGAATTGCACAGAGCATTTGGCTGATAAATGAGGGAAAAGCAAAATTAAGCATATATCAAACCACTTGCGGACTAGCAACATGCGTCCTCTGCAGCGCGCTTCTCATCCCGCTAATAGGAATTTTAGGGGCAGCCATATCTACCGTATTGGCAAATCTAGTATCTGCGATTGCAAGTAACTTTATATTTTCACCCAGAATAGCAAAACAACAAATATCCGGCCTTTTTTTTATTAACGCTATCCGCTTTAATAAAAGTAATGGGAACATAGAATGAAATACATTAAAAAAATTACAAACATCTTAAAACTTTATAAGACGAAATTTAAAAATAAATCGCACTGGGAAAAGTTTGAAAAATTAGAAATTGGATCAGGCCCCAAAAAGCGCGACGGATGGCTAACCCTAGATTATTGTGAAGGAGCAGATGTTTTTTGGGATTTAAATAAAAAGCTGCCATTTCCTGACAATTGTTTCAACGAAATATATTCTTCTCACGTTCTTGAACATTTTAAATATCCGCAACTGATAGCATTACTATGCGAATTACATCGAGTGTTAAAGCCAGGAGGAAAAATGCTTATTAGCGTACCGGATATAAATTTATATATTTCTTCTTATTTAAATAACTCAAACATCAACTTGCTTCGTTATAAACCCGCAATTATTTCGGAATGCAGAATAGACATTCTGAACTATATTTTTTATATGGATGGGCATCATCACATTATGTTAGATGCGGAAAATTTATCTTTATTCACAAAGATGGCAGGTTTCAACAATTTTGAAAAGCGACCTTTTAACCATGAATTGGATCCTCCAGAAAGAGACTATGAAAGCTTCTATGCCGTTTGTTATAAAAATTAACCACACAACAGCACAGGCACAAAATATGAAAAATCAGGTCCCTCTTACAGCCTTCGAAAAAATCCACATACCCAAAAATGCATTTGGAATTATTCGTTCAATCCAACTCCATAGGTTGTACCTTATAAGCTCATTCTACATGATAACTAAAGCGAATTTACTATACCTAAGATTGCGCTTCGCCCAGACCTAGCGAAATCACCTACCCTACGCCAGAATAAACCAAACATGCGTTGACAGCTCTGCACTGGCAATCGAAAGCCGCACAAAGCTGTGCGTTAAAAAGGTATCAAGTATTTCAACAATATCCTGAGCAAATAACGTTATGCAAAGCCCAATACTTCTTGTGGTCTTCAATCGCCCAGATACAACACGCCAGGTTTTTGAGGCAATACGAGCCGCACGCCCTCCACGATTATATGTTGCGGCAGATGGCCCACGCCCTGAGCGACCAGATGAAGCAGAAAAGTGTGCAGAAGTACGCAGATTAACCACGCAAATAGATTGGCCTTGCGAACTTAAAACCCTTTTTAGAAGCAACAATCTTGGATGTAAACTTGGCGTATCTTCTGCCATAGACTGGTTTTTTAAGAACGAGCCTGAAGGAATAATACTCGAAGATGATATCGTTCCCTTGCCAAGCTTCTTTTTGTATTGCGACGAACTACTAGAAAAATATCGGTATGATCATCGCATAGGAATAATTAGCGGATGCAACTTTGTAGCACAGAGTATTTCTATAAGCGAAAGTTATTTTTTTTCTATATATAACCACATATGGGGTTGGGCGAGCTGGCGACGAGCATGGCAACATTATGATATTTCCATGATTAACTGGCCAGCATGGAAAAAAGGGAAAGGTATTAAAAAGTACTCTAACGCAAGTAAATTGTTTGAGGCTTATTGGAGCAATATTTTCGAAAAAACGCATAACGATCCAAGTGTTACATGGTGGGATTACCAATGGACTTTTATCTGCTGGGAGAAAAATATGCTTTCTATCCTTCCGAAATCAAATCAAATTATCAATATTGGGTTTGGCACGGATGCAACTCACACTACCGGGGAAGCACCTAATTTTGTTATGAATTCAAAGCCAAAGATTATAGATTTTCCATTAGTTCATCCGAAAAAAATTGAAATCAATAATTTTGCAGACAAGCTGATTAGTAAAAAGGTTTTTGGTATCTCCACGTTTTTATTCATAAAGATAATTTTAAGCAAGGCCCCCATATTACTGAATATTACACGCAGAATAAGAAATATTGTTACCCTTAAAACCAAATAAACTGCAGCCCAAAAATATGATAACTCGCCAAGATTGCCCGCTTTGCCAAAATAAACATGTTGATTTAATTGAGTCTATTGGTGCGGAAGACATAAGTTACGAATACATGAGGCAATTTAACATATACGTAAATATACAATGTCAAATAATCAACCTGCACCAATGCCAATCATGCAAATTGAAATTTTATTCGCCGTATTCCACTGGAGACGAAGAACTGTACAAATCCTTACAACGTTTTGACTGGTATTACCTAGAGAACAAAAATGAATTTCTTATCGCAAACCAGCATATCCCGGAAACCGGAAATGTACTGGAAGTAGGTGCAGGAAGAGCCGCATTTGCTGATATTTGCGGAAAAAAAAGATACACGGGACTAGAATTTAACGATGCCGCAATTGCTAAAGCAACGCTCAACAATATAAATCTGATCAAAGAGCCCATTGAATCCTTTGCAACAAAGAATAAAGAAAAATTTAGTGCAGTTGTTGCATTCCAAGTACTTGAACATATCGGGGACATCCGCTCTTTCATTGAAGGATGCATACTAGCCACAAAGCCAAGCGGGATTATTATTTTTGCCGTTCCAAATAACGAAGGAATTTGTGGGCTCGCGCAAAACAGCATTCTCGATATGCCTCCACACCACAATACGCTTTGGAGTGAGTCCACTCTTTTACATCTATCAACGATATATGGGCTCGAAACAGTAGCAATACATAAAGAACCCGTTGCGGAGATTCATAAAGTCTGGGCAGAAAAATCCATTATTTTGAATAGGTTATTTTCATTATTTGGAGTTACAAAACTATTACTTGATAACTCAATTAAAGGAAGAATTTTTCGTTCCACATCTAAATATTTAGCTCGTTTTTTACCCCCTCCTATAGAGCAGATAGCTGGACATACAATATTAGCCTGCTATAGGAAGCCAGATAAATGAAAATAAAATTAATCTCGCAAAGTGACATATCGGGTGGGGCAGCACGCGCCACTTATCGACTACACAAAGCTTTACTGGCTAACAATATCGAATCCGAGATGGTTGTTCGGAAAAGTGATGAGGACACATTTAGCAATCAAGGTAACAACAAGTTTATTCACAAAACATTAACCCAATTAAGAGAGAAGTTAGGTGCGGCAACATTTCTTTTGCAGAAATCATCGAACACCAATCTCCGAACCGGTAACTGGCTCCCTTCAAACTGGTCCAAAAAAATTAATGCTTCAAATGCAGATGTAATAAACTTACACTGGGTTGGAGGTGAAACATTATCTATTGAAGACATCGGCCGCATCTCAAAGCCGTTAATATGGACACTTCACGACATGTGGCCATTTTGCGGCGCAGAACATTACACCTCTGACGATGCCAACTCTCGTTGGCGTCACGGATACAATCGCACAAACAGATCGCCGACAGACAAAGGACTTGATTTAGATCGCTTGGTATGGGCGCGCAAATGCAATGCATGGAAAATAAAAATGCACATTATTGCACCAAGCAATTGGCTTGCAGACTGTGCACGCAACAGTGCGTTGTTTCGCAACTGCAATATTTCAACAATACCAAATGTACTTGATACCAACACATTCCAACCATTGCCGCGAGAGACATGCCGAAAGATTCTCGGATTACCGCAAGATAGAAAAATTATTCTTTTTGGAGCAATGAACGGAGGCAAAGATTCTCGCAAAGGCTTTGATCTACTCATAGAAGCACTACAGCTAGCTGGCCCGCACCTTAGCGCACCCCCGTTATGTGTCGTATTTGGTCAACGCACGCCCCTCGACTCACCAAACATACCTTTTGAAACACGATGGATGGGACATATACACGATGACTACACCTTAGCCCTACTCTACAATTCAGCCACTATAATGATAGTTCCATCGAGACAAGAAAACTTACCTCAAACGGCTACAGAAGCTCAATCTTGTGGATGCCCCGTGGTTGCCTTTAATTGCACCGGCTTACCGGACGCTGTTCAGCATAAAAGCACCGGCTATCTAGCAAAAGCTTTTGATACTGCTGATATGGCTGCAGGAATAACATGGTTGCTCGAGAACGAGGTACAGAGAGTTAGTTTGAGTCAGGCTGCGCGCGAGCGAGCCGTAAACTCTTGGTCGCCATCGATAGTAACCCCCCAATATTTAAAGGTCTTCCAGCAGGCAATCGATAGCAATAAGGTTTCATAATGAAAAGAGCACTTATTACCGGCATAACAGGACAAGATGGTTCCTATCTTGCCGAACTTCTCTTGGAAAAAGGTTACGAAGTTCACGGCATTAAACGTCGAGCTTCTTCATTTAATACTCAGCGCATTGATCACCTTTATCAAGATCCACATATAGAAAACGCAAGATTAAAACTTCATTATGGAGACCTGACAGACTCATCCAACCTTACTCGAATCATACAAGAAGTACAGCCTGATGAGATTTACAATTTAGGCGCACAAAGCCATGTAGCGGTAAGCTTTGAATCACCCGAATACACCGCTGATGTCGATGCAATAGGAACACTGCGGCTTCTGGAGGCAATACGATTCCTGGGTCTGGAGAAGAAGACTCGTTTTTATCAAGCATCAACATCCGAACTCTACGGCTTAGTCAAAGAGACACCACAAACTGAATCAACCCCTTTTCACCCACGAAGCCCTTATGGCGTTGCGAAGCTTTATGCTTACTGGATTACCGTTAATTATAGAGAAGCCTATGGTATGTATGCATGTAACGGCATACTTTACAATCATGAATCACCAAGAAGAGGCGAAACTTTTGTAACTCGAAAAATTACTCGCGGACTCGCAAACATTTCACAGGGTCTTGAGAAATGTTTATATCTCGGCAATTTAGACGCGAAGAGAGATTGGGGGCACGCAAAAGATTATGTAGAAATGCAATGGCTAATGCTCCAACAAAAGCAGCCAGAGGATTTTGTAATAGCTACAGGCCAGCAATACAGTGTAAGGGAATTTGTCATTACTGCGGCGAGAAATTTGGGTATAGAACTTAAGTTCGAAGGCACAGGCGAAAATGAAAAAGGAATTGTCATAGCAATCACTAGCGAAGATGCACCAGCACTTAAGATAGGCGATGTTATAATCGCTATAGATAGTAGTTATTTCCGCCCCGCTGAGGTTGAGACCCTTTTAGGGGATCCAACCAACGCAAAAAATAAATTGGGCTGGACCCCTAGAGTTTCATTTAAAGAATTAATTGATGAAATGATGCGAGTTGATCTTATAGAAGCCCGCAGAAATGCACTTCTTAATTTTCATGGCTACACCACAAATATATCCCATGAGAAATAAATAAGAGTAATAACATGAAACGCCCATTAGTATTTGTAGCTGGACATAAAGGTATGGTGGGTTCCGCTATCATAAGAGCCCTACAGAAGAAGGATAGTTGCAACATTATTGCCAAAGCCAGAAGTGAACTCGATCTGTGCGATCAAGCAGCTGTAGATAACTTCTTTTCAGAAAACTCCATTGACCAAGTATATTTAGCCGCAGCCAAGGTCGGAGGCATATTCGCAAACAATGCCTACCCTGCAGATTTCATTTTACAAAACTTACAAATCCAAAATAACGTAATTGGCTCGGCGCACAAATTCGGCGTTAGCAAACTGCTGTTTTTAGGCTCATCTTGCATTTATCCTAAATTTTCATCACAGCCCATTAAAGAGGATTCTCTGCTCACCGGACCTCTTGAACCCACCAACGAACCCTACGCGATTGCGAAAATCGCAGGAATAAAACTTTGCGAATCGATTAATCGGCAGTTTGACCGCGATTACCGTTGCATTATGCCAACCAATCTCTATGGCCCTGGGGATAACTATCACCCGCAAAATAGTCACGTCATTCCAAGTTTAATTCGTCGTTTTCACGAAGCGAAGATAAATGATTTGCAAGAAGTTGTGGTTTGGGGGACAGGCTCTCCCAAGAGAGAGTTTTTGCACGTTGATGATTTGGCTGCAGCAGCGTTGCATATTATGGATTTACCCCGCGGCAATTGGTTGGCAAATACATCTCCGAACCAGTGCTTCGTCAATGTAGGATATGGAACTGACATTTCCATCGCAGAGCTAGCTACGCTTATTGCCAAAACAGTTTCTTTTGAAGGAAAAATTTATTTCGACTCTAAAAAGCCTGATGGCACACCAAGAAAATTATTGGACTCAAGTAGAGCCAAATCATTAGGTTGGCGTCCCCTGATAGATCTTGTCAGTGGGCTGAATGACACATATGGCGATCTGTTAAATGCAAATGAGTTATCTTAGCCCATGATTATTGACATTATTACACCTACATTTAATCGAGATGCATTCTTAGAAAAAACACTAAAAAGTGTTATAGAGCAAAAAACCAAATCAAAAATCCATCATTACATTATGGATGGGGGATCTACCGATAATACAGTCAATATCGTTAACCGATATATCTCGGAATCAAATAAGCAAAATATTGAACTTACACTTACTGTAGATAGGGACGAGGGAATGTACGATGCGATATATAAAGGGTTTGCCAAAGGTCAAGGCGACATAATGGCATGGATTAACTCTGATGACATATATCTGCCCAGCGCACTCCAAACAGTTGAAGCCATATTTGAGAAGTATGAAGACATAGATTGGATAGTAGGTATTCCTGTCCATATCAATGAATTCGATGCTATAACAGGTATTCCTTTTGACTTTCCACTTAAGACACAAAAGGGAATCCAACGCGGTATTTATAACTTTAAAAATTCAAGGCGCTTGTGCTCAACCATTCAGCAAGACGCTGTTTTTTGGAGAAGAAGCCTATGGAACAAGCTCGGAGATGATTTCTTCGACAAATTCAGGTCTAGCAAATATGCTGGGGATTTTTTACTGTGGCAAGAATTTGCCAAACATTCCGGGTTGTACTTTGTAAATTCCGCACTAAGCAGCTTTAGAGTACACGGGAATCAGCTTACAAATGACCTTGATAAATATGCCTCTGAAATGAATTATAAAAAGCCAAACCTTAAAGAAATACTGGTTAGCTTTTTACTTAATTTACCTATATTTTTCCCCAGCATGCTTAAATACGAGATCATTAGAATCTTCCACGAAAAGCTTTGCAGATCGCATCAATGCGGACTTATTGTGTGGGATGTATGCGCACAATTATGGAAGACAGTTCACGAGAAACATCATGGATAACACATACAAAGTCTATTCATTCGATGTTTATGACACCTGCATTTCTCGAATCTATGAAAAGCCCTCCGACCTGTTCTATCAACTTGGTCTGCTAATCTGCCCAATAACAACTAGCTCACGCCATGAATTTGCAATTCAATTTACCGAGATGCGGATAATGGCTGAAAAAGTGGCTTGTCGCGCCCATGGACGTAAACGTAGCTGCACGCTGAAGGAAATATATAACCTATTATCTTTACCCAATGCATGCCTTTATTCGAAGTCTACAATCATGAAGCTAGAGCTTCAGCTAGAAGAAAAATCTACGTATTGCATTGAAACCACAAGAGATATCGTTCAACAACTTCGATCTGAAGGAAAACGAATTATCTTCATTTCCGACATGTATCTCGCCGCATCTTTTATAAAACAGCAACTTATTAAACACGGTTTTTTTGAAGAGGGAGACAAACTTTATGTATCAAGTGAATCCTCCTTTATAAAGCGCACAGGGATGTTGTTCAAATTGGCTATAAAAAAGGAAAAAATCCAAGCAGAGGAGCTTTTCCATACTGGCGATAACATCATGTGCGATATCAAACCAGCTAAAAAGCTCGGCATTCAAACGACCCATATACACAAAACACACATTCAACCTCATGAAATCGCGCTTACCGGCGAAAAATTTACACCAATTGAAAAACGAATTAACTCTATACCAAAGTATATTCGGCTGTTAAATCCAGATAAATATAACGATGCAGAATTGAAACTATTTGCGACAATACTGCCCACCATAATTTCTTTTACACTATGGACCCTTCAAAAAGCGGCTGAAATGCAACTGAATAGAGTCTACTTCGTTTCACGAAATGGCGAACTACCTTATAAAGCTGCCAAGTTATTTGAGCGTTATTTTCCAAAAATTGAAATTAAATTTTTGTATGGATCACGCAAAGCCTGGCTGTTACCGTCCATGTCCGCTCAAAGCGACGACTGGAAGTATGCGATGCCTAATAAGTCAACATGTTCCTTAAGAGAAGTGCTGGAAAGATTGTCATTTGAGGAAGAGGAAATAGCTGACATAGATTCAACCGCGAAATCGATTGGATTTGCTATCGATGAGATAGCAAAATCCAAAATAATCTTGGACAACTTAATAAAGCTAATAGCGAATCCCGCTGTGTATGAAATTTTTTTTGCTAAAATAAATAGCGCACGAGAATTTACGGTTGATTACTTTCGTCAGGAAGGCTTGTTGAGTGACGACCGTTGGGCAATTGTGGACTCCGGTTGGGAACTAAATTGCCAAGCTCATCTTAATAGAATAATAAAAAGTATCTCCCCCCTAAGTGAGGTAAAGGGACTTTACTTTGGTATGGTTCCTAGCCATCTTCCCGAAAAATTAACCGGACCAGCGATATCCTACACCAATAAGCTTTCAATTTTTTCGCAACGAGGTTACGTTGTGGAGAATTGCTTTTTGTTTTCCTCGCTTCAATCAACCGTAGGCTATATCAGAGGCAACCGCAATGTGACACCAGAGTTTTCCAAATTGTCTCACTCCAACTTTGAAAAGAGCTATAGCAATAATGTTTATTCCTATTTATGTGAATATGCAAAAGCACTAGAGTCCTGTGAGCTACCGCCATCTTTATTTATCGAGCATAAAAAAGTTTTTATAGAAAACCTGGCTCGCTTTATATCTAAACCGGACGCTTCCATTGCTCAGCACCTCTCAGCTCTCAAGATCAACGAGGACGTTAAGCATTCAAATAAAAACTCCACCCCTCTTTGCAGAAAATTAGAAATTTCGGATTTACAACGCCAGGTTGTGGGCTTTTTTAGCTCAAAGATAAAACGGGAACAATTATGGCTTGAGGCATCAATACACTTATCAAGCCCGCTTATTGGCTTTTTGTTTAGAGCACTCATTATAATGAACAGAGCCCGATATCTAATTACGAACTCCTTTTTCCGAAAGCAATAGTGAAGATAAATTACCTCGCAGCCAACAAACAATTATTAATATGAAGTTAATCTATTTTTTATATAAAATATTTTTATTTTTCGCTCTTAAAATAAAGACATTCTCAAGCCACACTCAACCGCCGGCACCTGCGACCTACAGATTTTTACTTTGGGGGAAGGCAGATGAAGCAGAAATTATTATTCCACGAATCATCTGGACCTATTGGAGCGGCCAGCCATCAAGCTCCGCCGAAGCTTGCCTAGCCTCACTAATTCGTACCAACCCAAATTTCATCGTAAATGTCCTCAACGATGAAAATCTCCATAATTATCTTCCCGAATTCCCAGATACACCCGCAGACTTACCTGTCCAGTTGGTCAGTGATTTAATTAGATTGTCGCTTCTAGAAAAATTTGGTGGAATCTGGGTGGATCACTCCATAATAATTACTCATCCGTTAGACTGGGTCATTGACGCTGCAATCAAAAGCAAGGCAGAAGCGGTTTGTTTTTACAACGAACACCCAAGCTCATATAAAAGCAACCACGATAGACCTGTAATTGAAAATGGTTTTATTGCAGCAGCAAAGGGAAGCCGGTTCATAATTGATTGGTTATCTGATTTCCAGAATTGCATTTTCAGCGAAAACTGGGAGACCTATTACAGAGAAAAAGATAATTTTCTGGAGCTAACATCAAACTTTACAAAAAGCAGCTTGAAAAGAGCCAGCTATTTTTCGTGTTACATAGCTGCTCAAGAAGCTATGATGAGCAACGACAACTACAGACTACTTTTAATCAACGTGGAAGATGAATTTTATTTTTATGAGTTCAAGGTTTCCTCTCTGATAAAAAGAACAACGTTGATTGACTGGATTTTAATGAAAGATGAACCACTTACTGTACCAAAGCTTATTAAACTACGAAAAATGCATAGAGGAGTCGCCGATTTCTGCATAAAATTTAAGCTACACAGCTACACATCGATTTTAGGAAAATACCTAACTCCAATAAAATGAGATATCACTCGTGGGTCATTAATGTGGTTAAATATGAATAAACATACCTTAATCGTAGGCACCGGATTTGCTGGTGCAACTATCGCCCGCCACCTAGCCGAAGCTCACTTCTCTGTGATTGTTATTGATAAACGCAACCATATCGCCGGCAACGCCTTCGATTCCTACGACAAAAGCGGGGTGTTGATTCACAACTACGGCCCGCATATTTTCCACACAAATAGCGAGCGAATTTTTAATTATCTTTCGCGCTTTACCGAATGGCGTAGCTACGAGCATCGTGTTAGATGTGTTGTCAACGGTCAACAATATCCATTTCCTATAAATCAAGACACTATTAATCAATTGTACAATCTCCAATTAAATGAAGAGCAAATTCATAAATTTTTTGAAAATGCGCGCGAACCTCGTTCAACAATAAAAACCAGTGAAGACGTGGTGCTTAATAGCGTTGGACGAGATTTATACGAAAAGTTTTTTTTGAATTATACAAGGAAGCAGTGGGGGCTTGATCCATCGGAACTGAAAGCAGGTGTTGCCGCAAGAATTCCCGTAAGGACCAATACTGACGACAGATACTTTACGGACAAGTACCAAGCCATGCCATTACACGGCTATACAAAGATGTTCGAAAACATGTTGAATCACTCCAACATTGAAGTTAAAACTGGAGTTGATTTCAGCCAAATTAAAAATGAAATCAAAGCGGACCACGTCGTTTACACCGGACCGATAGATGAATATTTTAATTACTGTTTTGGGCAATTACCCTACAGATCTCTGCGCTTTCACCATGAGCATCACCCAAATACAACACAGCTACAATCTGTAGGTACCATTAATTACCCGAACGATTTTGATTACACACGCATAACGGAGTTTAAACATTTAACGGGGCAGACACATTCCGGTACATCTACTGTAAAAGAGTACCCACAATCGGAGGGTGATCCATACTACCCGATTCCAAACGATAAAAATGAAGCTCTATACAAGCAATACGAAACCCTTGCCAAAACAGAAACAGGCGTGACATTTGTTGGCAGGTTGGCGCAATATCGTTACTACAACATGGATCAGGTCGTAGGCGCTGCGCTAACCGCGGCAGAAAGTTTAATAGAGAAATTAAAAGAATAAAATGCGCATACTTTATTTATGCAAAAGGCAGTACATGGGGCACGACGTTATCGAAGATCGTTATGCTCGTTTGTATGAACAGCCATTCCAGCTTGCCGAGTTGGGCCACGACGTTCTCGGTGTTTGCTTAAGTTATCGCAACTGTACAACTAAAGATGAGTTGCACTCTACCACCAAAGGAAGTATGAGGTGGATTGGTCTTTCCGCGGGAAAGCTGCGACTTAACTTAGTTACCTATCCCTTTTCGCTTCTTAACATCGCAAGGGAATTCAAGCCGGATATTATTGTAGGAGCCTCTGATTGCTTGCACGTTGCTTTGGGGTATCAAATAGCAAGAACGTTAAAAATTAAATTTGCTGCGGACCTTTACGACAACTTCGAATCTTTTGGTTTGGCGCAAATTCCTTCGCTGAAATATTTTTATCGGCGAGCTCTTATTAATGCCCAAGCCGTTAGTTGCGTTTCAGAGCCTTTAGCTAAACTAGTGAAGAAAACCTATCTCGCCAGAGGTGATGTTTTTGCGCTTCACAGCACGATAGACAAGAGTATTTTTTTTGGACGAGACAAGCAGGAATGCAGAAAAAAATTGGGCTTACCGCGAAATGCGCAATTAATCGGCACCGCTGGCGGCCTATCCCGAGACAAGGGAATCGAGCCCGTATACGCGGCATTCCTTGAGTTAAAAGAGCGGAATCCAAATCTACATTTAGTGATTGCTGGAGCTATAGACCAAAACTGTCCGCCACCAAACAATCCACATGTACATTATCTGGGGGCGCTACCGCATAGGGAAGTGGCAACGCTTTTTGGTGCACTTGATGTGGCAATAGTTTATTTGCGCAACACGCCTTATGGTATATATAGCTTTCCGCAAAAGATTTATGAAATTTGCGCTTGCCAAGTTCCAGTTGTGGTTGCCAATGTTGGTTCGATGAGCAAGTTATTCGAAAACTCCGCAGATATTTTATATAACCCAGACAACGCTGCACATTTAGCCTGCGCTATCGAAAATCAGCTAACCGCTCCATCCTATTCCAAACTTGCTATTATGGATTGGAAAGACCAAGCCCATATCCTTGAAAATGTTTATGAAAAAATCTTATCAGATGGATAACAATAACTATGGCTCGACAATCAACGCTAATATTACACAAAATTATAAAAGAAAGATTAGTCCTCATTTTTGAAGATGGAATTTAAAGATAGATTATAAAAGTATGAAACTTGACGCCAGTCTAAGGTATTTATAAAGTCCTGTCGGAGGGATTTAACAGACAGCTTGCTATTCTCTAAATTACTCAAAGCTCTCACTATCTTCTCAGCAAACTCATCAATGTTTTTTACATCACAAGTTAACTCTTCAGCATAGCGACCAAAAGCATCAACCAATACAGCAAGCCTACTTGTAATAATCGGGGTTTCGCACGCGATCGCCTCTACAACAGATACCGGAAAGCCTTCTTGATCTCCAGATACCGCTTCCACAAAAGGGGCAACAAACAATCCGCAGCGGTTGTAGAGAGCTGGCAGTTCGGTCTGTTTCACCGCTCCTAAAAAGTTAACTCTCTTTTCGATATGTAAATCAATTGCCAAGCGCTTCAATTTTTCAAGTTCTGGTCCGTACCCCGCAACAGTTAAGGAAATCAATGGCAAGCTTTCAGCAACAAGTGGAAGCGCTTTTATTAAAAACTCCACACCTTTTTTTTCCACCAATCTACCCACAAAGAGTATTTCGTTAGAATTGCGTTGTGTTGAAGGTGCCGGGCAGAACTTACCATTAAAATCCACTCCCATTGGGATTACCCGAATCCGTTCAGGGGTAACACCTAATTTTTTAACCTCTATTTTCATTAACTCGCTAACAACTGTGACGCTAGAAAATTTTGATAACACCCAAGCTTTTATTTTTAGAAAAATGCGACCTTTCAGCGCAAATAAATCCCCTCCGTGAGAAGTAATGAGCATTGGAGGTAACGACATAAAAACACTTAAAAACGCCAAGACCAAACCTTGTGGAATAATCCAGTGAACATGAATTAGCTTGGGCTTGAGTTTGGAGATCAATGATCCGGCTTTTATAAACATCCCTATAAAGAAAAACGGCAATAACAAATACTTCCATTTATCTTTCTTAAGGTTATTTAATATTCCACCATTTTGAACTAGGGTTTCAAATTGCTTCGGCGCATAACGAAATCTGTGAATGCTTACACCATCGATGACCTCAAATGTTTTGCTCTCTGGAGCATGCGGGCACAGTACATGCACCGCATATTCAGCAGCCAGTCTGCGGCTAAGCTCATGAACGAAAGCAGGCTCTGGATCGCCTATCCAACGAGGATAGGTCGACGCAAATACCAACAGAAGGGGCTTATCTTTTGTCATTAAATCTCGCGGCACTTACCTTACCAAAGACAAGTTAATTACATTTTCTTTTATGAGCCATCATCTTTTGTTAACTGCGTATCTTTATAAATGAGAGACGTTATTTGTTCGGATATAAGCCCCATGAGAAAGACCAAGACCGATGTCATAAACAACAACATTGACATATTGGTGAAACGCCCAACCGTTAAGAACGAATACAGGTAATAACTAAGGCCGGTTGAAAAAAACACAAAGCTAATCGGCAAAAACAGTTTAAGGGGCGAGAATAACGTGCCTATTTTGAAAATAATTAATAGAAAACGAATACCATCTTGCCAAATTCTGATATGGCTCTGCGTACCCGCTAAGCGACGCTGCACATCTACGGGCACGTAGGCGACCGAATAACCAGCACGAAAGAAGCTCATGGTTATAGTAGTTGGATAAGAAAATTTATTGGGTAGCAGCGACATAAACTCCCGAAACTTTTTTGTTCTTACCGCACGAAAACCAGAGGTTAGGTCATCCACTCGGTGACCAACCATCCAGGAAGCAAACCGATTGTAGAGAGAATTTGCGAGACCTCGTTGAATACTTGCTTGACCAGTTTTACTTCTTGAACCAACCACCATGTCGTAGCCTTCTTCCAATTTGCTCAAAAGGATTGCAATATCTTCTGCACGATGTTGGCCATCCGCATCCATGCATACCACAACATCTCCGCTTGCCGACCTGAGACCACTCTTAATCGCCGCACCATTGCCCTTACTGTAGGGGTGAGAGATAACCCGCACACCGAAACTTTCAACCAAAGCTTTTGTATCGTCCTCTGAGGCGTCATCAACAATAACGATTTCAGATAACGGGTAAAACGCCCTGATTTTCGGGACAAGAAGTGAAAGCCCTGCACACTCGTTTTTGGCTGGAATTATAATGCTTAACATACATTCACCCTATTAATGCTGTTCAACAACCGTTCCAATTCCAATTTTCTCCAAATCGCCATCCAAAATACCTTTAACTCGAGCAAATTCGTTATTATAAACAGCCCTAGATCTCTTCAGAGTTTTATCCGGCTGACCTTTAAATATTAGCTCTGCTTGCTTGAAAAGCATAAGCGCTTCAACTGGTCTGCCGCTCCCAGCAACGATCGCCACAATACTTAATGCAGCGTCTGTATCTTGGTATTGCTGCATCGCGAGGCTAAACTTCTCATACGCTAGATCATTTTCACCCAACGCCATATATATTTTTGCACTCAGATAATTGAACAGTTTTGTATATTTTGTTATCTGCTTTTCTCCGTTTTCTAGTTGCCCTATAAAAGCCAATGTATAACGACAGTAATTCACGTTTACGGGCGAGGACGTAACTTTTTCCACAAGATCACTTAAAGAAACGACCGCCTGAGCATCAAATGGCTGCGAGTGAAGCTTGTCGGAGGCTTTTTGAAAGTCAGCCTCTGTTGCGCGATCTACATAAACTTTAAGGATTAAGGCGTGAATAGATAACAGACCGTTATCAGGAAAACGATCAGCCGCGCTGTCCATATGGGCAATAGCTTCATCTACCCTGCCATGCGACATAAGAGATGCCCCAATTTTGTTTAATGCGCGCGGAGATTCAGGCGTAGATGCAGCCCAGTAGAGTTCGAGTTTTTGAGTATTAGACCACAGGTTGGTACGCAGCCATGTTAACGTAATCAGCGTGCCAAAAAGCAATATCGTAGCAACCACAGCAACCAATTTATTTCTTTTTGATGCATCAACCACCAACACCGCGATAGGGAGAAACAACTGGGCGGAAGGTAGATAATTACGATGTTCAAAATACAGTTCCAGCCCCAAGTGGGTAGACTCTAAAAGATGACCTACAAAATAAAACAATATTGCTATTCCAAATATTGGGTATTTTCTTCTATAGAGGAAGGAGAAACAGAACAAAGCAGTTAAAAAAAGAATAGAAACTAACGTTGATATTGGTGTCAGAAGTCCTCTTGAAAAATTAAACCCATCCTGAAACAAGCCACGCCCTTCAATTTGCGGAACATATAAGTTATAGAGATATTCACATACAATTCTTGCTTCCGTCATTAACCGCTCAGATTGGTTAAACGGACGATTGGGCCATGCATTAGGCGAAAGATTTATTTCTTGTACAAGCTTGAAGCATAAGATAATCGCGGGCAACCATAGAAAAACCATTCGCCAATGCCACCTAGGAGCTGGCAGGGAACCCGGTAAGCAAGATTCTATAGACAGTATGAAAAGCGGGAGCAAAACACCGTTCTCTTTACTCAATAAAGCAAGCGGAGTTGCAATCGCTATACTTCCACTCATCCATATATATGCCCTAACCTGCTCACCTTTGATAAGCAACAACCTTCCGTAAAAATAAGCCGCCATCCCTGCGAATACAAATAGCGCAGCTAACTGCGCCATGCGCTGCACAACGTAGAGGGTAGTTGAGACCATATAGGGATGAACCAACCAAATAGCTGAGCTTAGTAGGGCTATCCATATCGCTTCTATTTCTTTTCTGCCCAGCAGCCTCATCAAGTTTAGGGTTGCCCAGCACAAGAACAATCCGTTAAGGATATGAATTTTTATATTGGTGTTCTTGAAATTTTCTGCGTTACTTGGCCAAGTAAAGTCATCCAGCAGAAACGTAGCCAAAGCTATGGGGCGCCCTAGAGGACTCGCGACTCCTTGGAAGACGAAACTTTTAAATGTATCGAAATCTCTCACTCCACCATAAATTCCCAGCTGATCCAGATTCGAATAATCGTCGAATAAAAATCCTCCGTGACTTCCAGGAGCGTAAATAAAATATACGACAATTAGCATTGTCAAAAGAAACAAGACAGGCAAAAGAGACGAAAGTTTTTCGATGCTTTTCATGTGGTTACTCAAAAAAAAACTGCCCGCATGCGGGCAGTTTTCATAATTAAGTCAAACGAAATTAGCGACAGGACGATGGCAAATACTTAGACGTGAGCGGATTGGTTGCACCAGCCTTACAAGTCCATTTAACAGAACCCGCAGTTGTTAACGGACTCAACGCGAGAGTAGCACCACCAATACCCTTAGCAGTTCCGTTAGTTTTCATGGTAGCAACAATCAAACCATTAGAAATTTTCGTACTGGAAACGTACTTACCTGACACATCGGATGCTACACCAGCCTGACCATTAGATACAGGATAGGTACCCTTGTTAGACCAATATTCAACTACAGCTGACTCTAAGCCACCACCTAGACTCAGCGCTTCTGATACTTGCGAGCGAGCTGTGTAATCTTGATAAGCAGGCAGTGCTACCGCGGCCAAAATACCGATAATCGCAACTACGATCATCAATTCAATAAGCGTAAAACCCTTTTGCATCGCTTTCATAATGAATCTCCAGAAATGTTAGTAAGTTATTTGTTAAAAACGTCGAACTCGATTTCCCTGATGCAAGCACAATACCAATCTATCAAATGTCTCGTTAAGCCGACGTAATCATCAAAATAGCACAAACCGCAACCAAAAAAACCTAATCCTGCATAAAAATCCACGCCAATAAAACAAAATGACAGAAACTTTTTATGACGAAACAAGGCAATGCAAGCCATTTTGCGCATTATGTGACGTTTTTTGTCAGTGAAGGCGGACACAAAGCAAGCTTGAGTTTAATAAGATCAAGCTCTTTTTCCTCATCTATACTTAAAGTTCGTGCAGTAAGTATAGAATTTACAGTGGCTTATCGTTTACAGTTAAGCCTATTAGTTAAATCTGCCTTACTTTATAAGTCTAAAAATTAGTTTACTAAATGGCAGGAGCGCCCATGAACACGCCCACTCATTTGAACGGCCTTGCACGTCGATTAGTTGCAGACAACTTGCTGGACGCTGAAACCGCGAGAAAGGCTTTGGCTCAGTCGGGCAAAGAAAAAATTCCATTCGTTCAGCACTTGGTCACTAGCGGTATTCTCGACTCTCGTACGATTGCCCGCGCCGCTTCAGAAGAGTTTGGCGCACCTTTATTCGATTTGGACGCACTGAGTAAAGACGCAATGCCCGATAAGCTCGTAGATGAAAAGCTTATCCGCAAGCACCACGCTCTCCCTATCATCAAGCGTGGTACTCGCTTATTTCTTGCGGTCGCCGACCCAACTGATCTACACGCGCTCGACGAGATCAAATTTAATACCGGATTAAATACAGATGCTGTGCTTGTTGAAGCAGACAAACTAGCTACCGCTATTGATAAATTTTTAACCGCCCAAGATAACCTAAACGATGCGCTGGGAGGCTTGGACGACGCTGATCTCGATAATCTCGATATTCAGGCTGTTGACGATAACGGAGACAACGAGGACAAAACCTCAGAAGCAGATGAAGCCCCCATTGTTAAATACATTAACAAGGTTCTTTTAGATGCTATTAAAGGCGGATCGTCGGATATTCACTTCGAGCCTTATGAAAAATCATACCGTGTCCGTTTTCGTACCGACGGCGTACTCCATGAAGTTGCCAGACCACCGGTAAACCTTGCGAGCCGTATGGCTGCCCGCTTAAAAGTAATGTCGCAAATGGACATATCTGAGCGCCGCGTACCTCAGGATGGCCGTATAAAACTTAAAGTTTCTAAAACTCGTGCGATTGACTTCCGGGTAAACACCCTGCCGACCTTGTTTGGCGAGAAGATTGTGTTGCGTATTCTTGACCCTAGCTCTGCCAAACTTGGGATCGATGCATTGGGCTATGAAGATTTCCAGAAAAAACTCTATCTTGATGCTCTGGCGCAATCACAAGGGATGATTCTTGTTACCGGCCCCACGGGTAGTGGTAAAACTGTTTCTCTTTACACCGGCCTTAATATTCTCAACACGCCAGAATTAAATATTTCTACTGCGGAAGACCCTGTTGAAATTAACCTTGAAGGTATTAATCAGGTTCAAATGAATACCAAGGTGGGGCTAACCTTCGCGGAAGCTCTTAGGTCTTTCCTTCGTCAAGACCCTGATATAGTGATGGTGGGTGAGATTCGCGATTTAGAAACCGCCGAAATTGCAATTAAAGCTGCGCAAACAGGTCACTTGGTTTTATCCACACTACACACTAATAGTGCACCTGAAACACTTACACGCTTGATGAATATGGGCGTTCCGGCATTTAACATTGCCACAAGCGTGAGTTTGATTATTGCGCAACGGCTGGCTCGTCGTTTGTGCTCCAGCTGTAAAAAACCGGCGACCGATATACCTCCAGCTATTCTTACCGAAGAAGGCTTCGACGATATAGGAATACCAAGATCCGAGTTCCAACTTTTTCACCCCGTTGGCTGCGCACATTGCAATGGCGGTTACAAAGGTCGGGTGGGTGTTTATGAAGTGGTTCGCATTACCCCCGCGATTGCCAATCTTATAATGGAAGGCGGCAACTCTTTGCAAATTGCGCGTGTCGCTAAAGAAGCAGGCTTTAATAATTTGAGAATATCCGCATTGCGCAAAGTTGCAATGGGGCTAACCAGCCTTGAAGAGGCTAACCGAGTCACCAAGGATTAACCTATGGCTACTACCACAACCGCTAAAACAATCACTAAACCCAGTGTGGTAACCAACACTTACACCTATAAAGGTGTGGACAGAAAGGGCACCCAAGTACAGGGAGAAATCAACAGTTCCAGCCCTGCTCTCGCAAAAGCACAGTTATTGAAGCAAGGCATCACCGCAAAGTCTGTTAGCAAAAAATCCAAGCCGCTTTTTGGGAGCAGTGGAAAGGCCATCAAACCGGTCGATATAGCCGTATTTGCGCGCCAAATGGCAACCATGATGAAAGCCGGCGTTCCATTGGTTCAAGCCTTCGACATTGTGGCGGATGGATTGGAAAACCCTAATCTTAAAAAACTGGTGCTAACAATTCGCGACAGCGTTGCTGCAGGCGGCGGCTTCGCCCCTTCGTTAAGAGAACACCCAAAATATTTTGATGACCTTTTTTGTAACCTCGTGGATGCCGGTGAACAAGCGGGCGCGCTGGAAACCATGTTGGATCGCATTGCCACCTATAAAGAAAAAACCGAAAAGTTAAAGGCCAAAATTAAAAAAGCACTTAGCTATCCAATTGCCGTTATCGTTGTTGCAATCGTCGTAACCGGTATTCTTTTGGTAAAAGTTGTACCCCAATTTGCAGAAACTTTCAGTAGCTTTGGCGCAAACCTACCTGCGTTTACGCTCTTTGTATTACATCTTTCAGAGCTTGCGCAACAATACTGGTTGTTTTTTTTGTTTGGCATGGCGGGCGGGGTATTTTTGTTTAGAGAGGCGGCGCGTCGCTCCAAAAAATTTGCCTATTTGATTGACCGTTACATTTTAAAAATACCTGTAGTAGGCCAAATTATATATCTCTCGGTAATGGCTCGCTTCGCGCGAACCTTGTCAACAACCTTTGCCGCTGGTGTTCCGCTAATCGAAGCATTGACATCCGTTGCCGGAGCGGCGGGAAACCAAATTTATTCGGACGCAATACTTAAAGTTCGTGAAGATGTTTCCACCGGTATTCAATTGAACACCGCATTAAAAACACGCGGTGTATTCCCGACCTTATTGATACAAATGGCTGCTATTGGCGAAGAGTCAGGTGCGCTTGATGCCATGCTGGATAAAGTAGCAACCTACTATGAGGAAGCCGTAGACAATACCGTCGACAGCCTGACGTCGTTGCTTGAACCCATGATTATGTCTGTACTTGGCATATTAGTGGGTGGGTTGATGGTGGCTATGTATATGCCAATATTCCAACTCGGCCAAGTGGTATAAGCGTGTCAGATATTGTCAAAGCTTTAGAGTTATACCCTCTACTCGGAATAATTAGCGCGGGAATTTTAGGTTTATTAGTCGGCAGCTTTTTAAATGTAGTCATATATCGCCTCCCTAAAATGATGGAACGCGAATGGCGCGCTCAGTGTGTAGAGTTTTTAGGTGCAGATAAAATCAAGGATGATTCTTTAACGAAACCATCCGCTGAAAAGTTTAATTTAGTTACACCTAACTCCACATGCCCCTCTTGCGGACATAAAATAAAGCCATGGGAAAATATTCCGGTTATTAGTTATGTTTTTCTTCGCGGCAAATGCTCTGCTTGCAAAACATCAATATCGCTGCGCTACCCCATCATTGAAGCTATCACTGGAATCCTGTCGGCTATTGCCATCTACACTTTCGGGCCTAATACCACTGGATTAGCCGGCTTACTTTTCACTTGGTGCTTAATTGCACTTACCATGATTGACTTTGATACCCAGCTATTGCCCGATAGCATCACCCTGCCTCTTTTGTGGCTTGGTTTAATCGCAAACTATTTTGGACTCTTTACTAGTCTTGATAGCGCTCTTTGGGGAGCCATTGGCGGCTACCTGTCATTATTTTCGGTCTATTGGTTATTCAAATTATTAACCGGCAAAGAAGGAATGGGCTTTGGTGATTTCAAACTGCTTGGGGCTCTTGGTGCTTGGCTTGGTTGGCAAATGCTTTTGCAAATTATTATGTTGAGCGCATTTGCGGGCGCCATTATTGGAATCAGTATGATTGTTATTCGAGGGCGAGACAGAAATATCCCCATCCCTTTCGGCCCCTATTTAGCGATTGCTGGTTGGATCGCGCTCATGTGGGGGCACGATATTAATCAGCTCTACTTGAGCTATGCGTTTGGCCACAGATAGTGGTCATTTAAAAAAATGATCGTCGGTTTAACAGGTGGTATAGGCAGCGGAAAATCAGAAGTCTCCGCCAGATTTGAGCGTTTGGGAATTATCGTTGTCGATGCAGATATGATTGCAAGGCAAGTTGTTGAACCCGGTGGTCTTGTACTTGAAAAAATTGCAGAACATTTCGGTAAAGCAATAATTACAAAAGACGGAGCGCTGGATAGAAAACAACTTCGCAGCATTATTTTCGAACAACCTTCTGAGAAAATTTGGCTGGAAAGTTTACTTCACCCGATCATCCGCGCAGAGACTATCGCTCAGCTAAATAGCAGCCAAAGCCCCTACACAATTCTTTCATCCCCATTATTACTTGAAACTAATCAACACGAATTGGTAGATCGCGTTTTGGTAGTGGATGCAGATGAAACCCTCCAAGTTTCTCGCGCCAGCTCGCGAGACTCAATCTCGCCAGAAAATATCCAAAAAATAATGCAATCACAGCTAAGCCGTTCTGCGCGTTGCGCAAAGGCCGATGATATTATTCTCAATCACGGTGACCTTCACGAATTGCAAGATCAGGTTGAATTTTTGCACGCACGCTACCTTCATTTAGCCCAACAAACACACTGAATATCAAAATGCATTCAACAGAACCAGACATCATTAAACTCAACTGCCCCACCTGCAAAAAACTGGTGTTGTGGAACGATGAATTCCCACACAGACCTTTTTGCTCTGACCGCTGTCGCTTAATCGATTTAGGTGAATGGGCAAGTGAGAATCACAAAATTGCTGGAAAATCTTTAGACCAACCGCCTGAAGATGAAGGTGATGATTTCTAAACGATTGAAACTTACTTCCACCATTCACTGATAGCCGCTATACCTTGCGCACCTTTTTGCACAGCGACGGGTAAATCAGACTCTTTCATTCCCCCCAAAGCAAAGACCGGCATCTTTGCTTTCACCACCAGTTCCTCGAATTGCTCCCAGCCCATTCCTAGCGCATCAGGGTGCGATCGCGTGGCGAGTACCGGCGATAAACAAATAAAATCCACGCCAATGTTTTGCGCATGTTGAATTTCAAGCTCGTTGTGGCAAGACGCGCCCAAAAGAATATTTGTAGAAACAGGTCTGGTTTCGCAACTCAAAAGATTCTTTGAGTTTAAATGCAAACCTATATGTTCGCTGAAAGAACGGTTTTTAAAGGTGTCTGGATTTGTATTTATTAATAGGTTTGCTGAATAATTTCGACAAATATCTAGCGCACGCGGAGCCAAGTGAGTGAGCTTAGAATTATCCTGAACACGCAATTGCACCAGCCGGACACCATGCTTAAGTGCATTATCTAAACGTGAGTCAAATTCAGAATCGCTTTCAAAATTTCCCGTTATCAACAAACGATTCGGTAAATTTATGGCCTTAATGATTGGGCGATTTGCCGCAGGGAACTCGTACTGACTTAAGTTTTCAGGAGCAACCCACAAAATAGGTTGCCCTTCATTTCCTTTAGGCTCACCGGTAAAGGCGGTGACTTTGTGAACATCCAACAAAACTGTTTTATCGCCATAATCATGGCGAATTTTTATTAAAGGCTCTGTAGAGAGTGTTTGAATTGCAAGTTCTTCGCTTAACTCTCTTTTCAACGCATCAAACACTGTCTCGCCCGATTCGACTTTACCACCGGGGAATTCCCATAGTCCGCCCTGATGAGCATCCTCAGGCCGCTTTGCAATTAAAATAGTGCCATCCTTCCCAAGAATGACACCCACTGCAACATGAACAACTCGAGGCACGCTACAGCTTCCTATGATCTGTAATCCGCGTTGATGCGAACATATTCATAGGAGAGATCAGTAGTCCAGATAGTTTCCGCAAAATCACCGCGATTCAAATTGATATTGATAGCAATATCGGAACCGCTCATCACTTTTTGCCCCTGCTCTTCTGTATAGCTAGCCGCGCGACCGCCTTTCTCGACGATCAACACATCATTTAGATGTACGACAACTTTGGTAGCATCGAGATTGGTTAGACCAGCGTATCCAATCGCAGCAACAATGCGGCCCCAGTTTGGATCTGATGCGAAGAGTGCGGTTTTAATAAGGGGTGAATGTGCAACCGCATAGCCGACGTCCAAACACTCATCGCGACTTGCTCCACCGCTTACGGCAACTGTAACGAATTTTGTTGCCCCCTCCCCGTCACTCACAATACTTTTTGCAAGATGCACATGAGCAGCCAAAATAGTTGCACGCAATTTTTCGTAAAGCGCGCCGCTAGCTTCAGTAATTTCTGGCAAGTCTACTTGGCCCGACGCAATTAAAATGCAGGAATCATTAGTGGATGTGTCCCCGTCAATCGTAATTCGGTTGAACGATTTATCGGCGGCCTCGCGAGCAAGCTGTTGCAGCAAAGGCTGGGAAATTTTTGCATCGGTGGCGATATAGCCCAACATGGTGGCCATGTTAGGTTTGATCATTCCTGCACCTTTGGCGATACCGTTTACCGTAATGGTTTTTCCTTCAAACTCAAACTGTTCGCTAAATCCCTTCGGGCGAGTATCCGTTGTCATGATGCCTGCACCTGCGTCATCCCAACCATTTTCGTTTGCTTTCGCCAAAGCCTCTGGAATCGCTGCAATTATTTTCGCAACCGGTAGGGGCTCACCGATTACGCCGGTGGAAAAAGGCAAAACCTGTTCCGTTTTAACGCCTTTTGCCTCAGCGATAGCTGCACAAGTTGCTTTGGCATCCAGCAAACCTTGCTCACCAGTACAGGCATTAGCATTACCTGAATTAATGACCAAAAAGCGGATAGGTGCTTTGCTTAAATGCTCGCGACAAACGGTAACGGGTGCAGCGCAAAATGCATTTTTGGTAAAGACTCCGGCAACATTACTGCCTTCGGCAAGTTCAAACAAAACCACGTCGCGACGATTAACTTTTTTAATCCCAGCGCAAACTGCGGTTAACTTTACACCTTTAACAGGGTGCATTACGGGAAAAGGATATTCACCTACAGCCATGATTTTTCTCGCCTACTTGATAATTTAAAATGAATTTTTAACTCTGCCTCAATAAAAAAGAGATGCTCAACATCTCTTTTTTATTGTTACGAATACTTTGGAAGTTATTCCAAAGCACCGTGACAACTTTTGAATTTCTTACCCGAACCACATGGACATGGATCATTACGACCAACTTTACGACCTTCGCGAATTATCGGTGCTTGAGTCAATTTGGGTTGCGGCATAGCTTCGGTTAAAGATGCTGCTTGCTCATGTTGCAGCTGCATTTTTTGGCGAGCTAATTCTTCGCGACGCTGTTGCTCCATAGCTTCCATTTGCTCACGTGTAATCGGCTCAACACGCGCCATTAAATGCACGGTTTCACGCTTCACGTTGTTTAACATACTTTGGAAAAGCTCAAAAGATTCGCGCTTGTATTCTTGCTTAGGATTACGTTGCGCGTAGGAACGCAAGTTAATTCCCTGACGTAAATGATCCATGCTTGCCAGCTGCTCTTTCCAGCAGTTATCAAGCACTTGTAGCATCACTTGTTTTTCAATTTCTAACAGGATATCGCCAACACGTTCGCACTTGGCATCGTAAGCGGCTTGAATTTCATCGATAACTTTTTGACGTAAACTTTCTTCATGCAGCTGGGTGTCCTCTTCCAACCACTTGGCGATTGGCAGATGCAAACCAAAATCCATTTCAATTTGTTTTTCCAAACCTGGAATATCCCACTGATCTTCAATGGATTGTGGTGGAATATGATTCAACAAGAGTTCATTCACAACATCCGCACGAATAGCAGTGATAGTGTCGCGAATGTTTTCTGCTTCTAAAAGCTCGTTTCGTTGATGATAAATAATTTGACGCTGATCGTTGGCTACATCGTCAAACTCAAGCAGCTGCTTACGAATATCGAAGTTGCGTCCTTCTACTTTACGTTGCGCTTTTTCGATTGCATTGTTCACCATGCGGTGTTCAATTGCTTCGCCCTTCTCCATACCCAATGCTTGCATAAAACCACGTACGCGGTCAGATGCAAAAATACGCATCAAGTTATCTTCCAGCGACAAATAAAAACGCGTTAAACCTGGGTCACCTTGGCGACCCGCACGACCACGCAATTGATTGTCGATACGGCGCGACTCGTGGCGCTCGGTACCGATAATATGCAGGCCGCCAGCATTGATAACCATTTCGTGGCGTTTTTTCCATTCGCTTTTAATTGCTGCGATTTTTTCCTCGGTAGGATTCTCAAGCGCATCCACCTCGGATTCCCAGCGCCCACCCAATACGATATCCGTACCACGACCAGCCATGTTAGTTGCGATGGTTACAGTTCCAGGGCGACCGGCTTGAGCAATAATTTCCGCTTCCTGCGCGTGGAATTTTGCGTTGAGCACGCGGTGCTGAATGCCTGCAGCGTTCAATCTGCGGGACATTTCTTCAGACGTCTCAATCGACGCAGTACCTACCAAAATGGGTGCATTTTTTTCTTGGTACGCTTTAATATCTCTAACAATCGCTTCGTATTTTTCTTCAACGGTTAAAAAAACCAAGTCGTTTAAATCGATACGTTGTTTAGGTTTGTTGGTAGGAATAACCACAACGTCCAAACCATAAATTTCGCGGAATTCGTAGGCTTCTGTATCTGCGGTACCCGTCATACCAGAGAGCACAGGGTAAAGACGGAAATAGTTTTGGAAAGTGGTAGACGCAAGTGTCTGGCTTTCGCTTTGAATAGCAACGCCTTCTTTTGCTTCAATCGCCTGATGTAAACCTTCGCTCAGACGGCGGCCTTGCATGGTACGACCAGTGTGTTCATCGATAAGAACAACCTGATTATCTTGCACAATATATTCAACGTCGCGATGGAAAAGTGCGCGCGCTTTTAATGCAGAACCTACGTGATGCAGAAGCGTTAAATTATTTGCAGCGTAAAGGTTTTCGTCTTCTTTTAACAAACCCGCTTTAACCAGCAAGTCTTCAACGTGTTGATGACCTTGTTCAGTCAACTCGACCTGACGACTTTTTTCGTCCACGGTGAAATCACCCGGTTCAGTGATTACTCTGCGATCGCCATCTTCACCGTTATCGATTTGTTTCTTTAATTTGCTCACAAGCAAATGCATACGCTTGTAGAGTTCTGAACTATTCTCAGCGTGACCAGAAATGATTAACGGTGTACGCGCCTCGTCGATAAGGATTGAGTCTACTTCGTCGACCACCGCAAAATTCAGTGGGCGCTGCACTTTATCGGCTTTGTTCAACGCCATGTTATCGCGCAGATAATCAAAGCCGTATTCGTTGTTGGTGCCGTAAGTGACATCTGCAGCGTACGCTTCACGTTTGGTTTCTGAAGATTGCATCGACAAGATAACGCCAACGCTCATCCCCAAAAATTCATAGACAGGACGCATCCAGTTGGCATCGCGGCTGGCGAGATAATCGTTCACCGTCACAACATGAACACCTTTGCCAGAAAGAGCATGTAAATAACTTGGTAAGGTCGACACCAGAGTTTTACCTTCACCGGTACGCATTTCTGCAATGCGACCTTCGTGCAGAGTCATACCACCTATTAATTGCACGTCGAAATGGCGCATATTCATCACGCGACGGCTGGCCTCACGCACCACAGCGAAAGCTTCGGGCAACAAATTATCGAGAGTTTCACCTTTCTGATAACGATCACGGAATTCTTGTGTTTTAGCTTTCAATTGCTCATCAGAGAGCGCTTGCATGGCTGGCTCTAAGGCATTGATACGAGCAACTACTTTGCCCATACGCTTCAGCTCACGATCGTTTTTCGAGCCGAATATGGATTTCAATAACTTGTTTAACATGTCTTTTACCATCAATAACAAAAACGAAATAGGGTGAAACCAAGCGAGACTTGTGCACGCTTAGAGAAACAGGTTGGCATTAGCCAGGAGAAGGAATTATCGACTTGCGGTGTGGAGATAGGTCGCAGGATCTACCACGCGACCATTTTTATAGACTTCGAAATGAACATGGGGTGCCGTAGATCGCCCCGTCGAGCCGACCAGTGCAATGACCTGGCCCTTTTTAACAACATCACCCGCTTTTACCAGATTGACCTTGTTGTGCGCGTAGCGAGTTTCAAAACTACCGCCGTGATTAATCTCCAGCAAGTTGCCGTAATCACTCGTCAGGGTCGAGGTGGTCACAACTCCCGGCGCAACTGCTGTTATGGCAGTGCCTTGCGGAGCGGTAAAATCGATACCGGAATGAAATTCCTTTTTACCGTTAAAAGGATCCGTTCGGTAACCGAAAGTGGAAGACAAATAGCCGTTTTCAACAGGCAAACTATCAAACAAAGCTTCCATATCGAAGCTACGGGTCATGAGAATAGAGTCTAAGGCCTTGAATTGCTGCTCACGATTCTGAACAGTTTGACCTAACTGATCCATGGAAAGCAGAAAATCTGCCGGCGCTTGCGCACTGGTTTCTTTTCCTAAAGGACCGCCGACCCCCGGAAGCTGACGAAAATCAAACTCACCTTTGTCTAATTTCGCGACTTTCACCAACCGCTCGCCTAAGGCATCCAAACGCACTAAACGAGCTTGTAGCTCAGCGACTTTTGCGGTTAGAGCCTCAACTTGGCCCTCACTTTGTTTGGATTTTTCGAGCTTTTTCTGCTCACTGAGCCCCCAATCGGGTGCTTCTGCGTTAAAAGCATCTTTCTTATCGAAATTGACGAGCCAACTATAACCCCACGCGCCCAGAGCTGTCGGTATCCCCAACAAACAGACAGACAGCAGCGCACGCGTCCAACCACCAAGGGTTAGACTACGGGTTTGTCCATGATCTGAGTTGACGATAATAATTTTCATTAAGCGATTCGTACTTCGAAAATCGGTTTTGTTGGTAATTAAATTCTTACGCTTTTTTAAACGCACTTAGAAATTTGAATTTTATTATCCCTTAAAAATCAGCAACTTATGTTTTTGCCTTAATTTTTAAAGACTAAAAAGCCGAAACCCGCGAACTATTATTAGATGCGGGGGGGCGAAATATCTCATAGTAGGGAAGGAATTTCCAACAAAAATTGAGTTGCCTTTCACAAGCTTGGCAACTCAATTAGTGAGGCTTAAGCCACTGAAGCCGCTCTTGAGAAGGTGATGGGTGCGCTTTGTTCATCTTGGAATGTGACATATTCCCAAGCGTCTTTCTGCTCCATAAGCAAACGCAGCGCGCGGTTATTTAAAGAATGGCCTGATTTGTGAGCGCGATATTCGCACAACAAACTGTTGCCTAAAAGGTACAAATCCCCAATAGCATCAAGGACTTTGTGCTTTACGAACTCATCTTCATAGCGCAAGCCGTCCTCGTTGAGAATGCGGTATTCATCCACAACGATGGCGTTATCCATACTTCCACCCTGAGCTAAGCCCTTGGAGCGCAAGTATTCGATTTCATGCATAAAGCCGAAGGTACGAGCGCGACTGATCTCTTGCACGAAGGTTTTGCTAGAAAAGTCCACCGTTGTTTCCAAGTTGCGGCCTTGGAATACTGGCAAATCGAATGCAATGGAAAAGTTAACCTTAAAACCGTCGAACGGCAGGAAAGTAGCGACCTTATCGCCGTCTTTGAGCGTAACTTCTTTCAGAACGCGAACGAATTTCTTAGGTGCATCTTGCTCTTGGACACCCGCCGATTGGAGAAGGAAGATAAAAGGCCCCGCGCTTCCGTCCATGATAGGCACTTCGGGAGCGTCGAGTTCCACGACAGCATTGTCTATTCCCAAACCGGCCATGGCAGACAGAATATGCTCGACGGTAGATACACGAACGTCCCCACTGATCAAACAGGTAGACAAGGTGGTTTCACCCACATTGTGCGCCGTAGCTTTTATTTCGACTGGGGGATTTAAATCAGTTCGACGGAAAATGATTCCCGAATCAATCTCACCGGGAAGCAGGGTCAAGTAAATTTTTTGACCGGTATGCAAACCAACACCCGTGGCACGAACGGCATTTTTGAGTGTTCTTTGTTTAATCATGAGGAGCAGCCCTTATCAATCAGAGAAGCTCAAAATACTCAGCAGCGGGAGCGACTTGTTAGGGAGTGCTGTTGAGTATTTTGAACGGACGCAAACAATCTAGCCGGATCGCTTACATCTTTAATGGGGCCATACTAGCAATATCAAGGGCAAGTGACCAATTAGGTGAACCAATTGCCCTTATAGCCAAGACTTAATTAGTCAGCTTGACGACGCAAAAACGCTGGAATATCAAGATATTCCAAGTCTTTATCAGCCAACGGAGCCGCTGCCACAGCGTGCGAAGAAGCATTCGCGCGCAAGTGAGCTGGACGATCCAGAGCGCTGTAATCAATTTGGCCAGAACTACGGCGAGTGTTATCAACAACCACTTTAGTCGCCGCAGGTTTTACGACTTCTTTTGGAGCCGGAGCGGCGGCTTGACCCAGAACACCCAAGCCAGTTGCAACCACGGTAACACGCAACTCGTTAGTCAACTCAGGATCAATTACAGTACCCACCACTACAGTTGCATCTGCCGATGCAAATTCATTGATAATTTCGCCCACTTCGGTGAACTCGCCCATTGTCATATCAATGCCAGCAGTTACGTTAACCAAAATACCGCGTGCGCCCTGCAGATTTACATCTTCTAACAGTGGACTACGGATGGCCGCTTCAGCAGCTTCGCGTGCACGGTTATCGCCGCTTGCACGTCCAGTTCCCATCATTGCCAGCCCCATTTCAGACATCACAGTGCGAACGTCTGCGAAGTCCACGTTGATCATCCCCGGACGAATAATCAAATCAGCGATACCTTGAACAGCACCGAGCAACACATTATTGGCAGCTTTGAACGCATCCAACAGTGACGTTTGCTTGCCCAACACGGACAACAATTTTTCGTTAGGAATAGTGATCAACGAATCAACGCGATCACCCAATTCCTTTATGCCCGCTTCGGCGATTGCCATACGTTTGCGACCTTCGAACGGGAATGGTTTGGTAACTACAGCAACCGTTAAGATGCCGAGCTCGCGCGCAACTTCTGCAATCACAGGAGCGCCACCAGTACCTGTACCACCGCCCATGCCAGCAGCGATGAACACCATATCGGCACCGCGTAATACTTCAGCGATACGTTCGCGATCTTCCATGGCGGCCTGACGACCGATTTCTGGATTCGCACCGGCACCCAAACCTTTGGTCATTGAGTTACCGAGTTGTAAAACAGTGCGCGCATCAATATCTTTCAGTGCTTGCGCGTCAGTATTGGCGCAAATAAATTCTACGCCTTCTACTTTATTCGCAATCATGTGCTTGACCGCGTTGCCGCCGCCACCGCCCACACCGATAACTTTGATCACAGCGCTTTGATGAATGCTATCTATTAATTCAAACATGGCCACTCCCCTTTCCCTTAACAAGTCTGCAAAAGTTAAAACAAATTATGTAAACAAAAAGTTAAAAATTACTTTGGAAAAGTCTTTTTAGCTTTCCGAAAATTGAACCCTGCGCATCTTTGGTGTGATGGGCCGAACGGCCACTATCTTGATGCTGCTGCTTCATGGCATAAATCAACAAACCCACGGCGGTCGAGTAAATTGGGTTATTCACAATATCTGACAAGCCGCGAACATTTTGTGGAGAACCTAAACGAACTGGCATATGGAAAATTTCCTCAGCCAACTCCACAACACCTTCCATTTTTGAGGTGCCACCCGTCAATACGATGCCGGCGGCAATTAAATCTTCGTAACCACTGCGGCGCAATTCAGATTGCACCAAAGTAAATAATTCGTCGTAACGCGGTTCAACAACTTCAGCCAACGCTTGACGAGATAAATCTCGCGGCTGGCGATCACCTACACTTGGCACTTTTATGGTTTCGTCTGGGCTGGTCAACTTCGCCAACGCACAGGCATATTTGATTTTTATATCTTCTGCATTGGGCGTTGGCGTACGTAACGCCATGGCGATATCATTAGTGACTTGATCACCTGCGATTGGAATTACGCCCGTATGGCGAATAGCGCCATCTTTAAAAATCGCGATATCGGTTGTACCGCCACCAATATCCACTACGCATACACCCAACTCTTTTTCATCGTCGGTCAATACCGCGTAGCTGGATGCAAGTTGCTCCAAAATAATGTCTTCAACTTCCAAGCCGCAGCGGCGAATACATTTTTCAATGTTTTGTGCAGCGTTTACTGCACAGGTAACCAAATGAACTTTGGCTTCCAGACGAACGCCAGACATTCCCAATGGCTCTTTGACGCCATCTTGGTCATCAATCAAAAATTCTTGCGGCAGGATGTGGAGTATTTTTTGATCAGCAGGAATCGCCACCGCTTGGGCCGCGTCTATAACACGTTCCAAATCCTGCGGAAAAACTTCGCGATCGCGAATGGCAACAATACCGTGTGAGTTCAAACTGCGAATGTGGCTGCCCGCGATACCTGCGTAAACCGAATGAATTTGGCAGCCGGCCATCAACTCGGCTTCTTCAATGGCGCGCTGAATAGATAACACGGTAGATTCGATATTAACGACAACGCCCTTCTTCAAACCGGTTGAACGGTGCGAACCTATACCGACAATTTCAAGAATACCTTCTGGAGTTATAGCGCCAACAATAGCGACGACCTTGGATGTCCCTATATCCAGGCCTACGATCATTTTGTTGTCACTAACATTTGCCATCAGGTGGACCTCATTATTCCGATCTTCGTTGGTGGAAGACCGCTCATTATTTTTATTCCGCAGCGGTTCAAGTTGCTTGCAATTCGCTTACTTGGTTGGAGCGACGATTTCAGGTTTCAGGTATTTTTTTGCTGTCTCGGAATCTGGAATCCATTGCACCGAAACACCGTTGGAATACCTCACATCAATCGCTTTTACATCACTCCAAACACTGCTCAAAAATTTATCGTATACAGTAACAAATCTACGCAATTTTTCCATCACTTCTTCGCGTCCAATTGCAATTTCTTTCTCATTTTTTAGTGTTAATCGCCAAGATTTTTTGTTATCGCACTTCAACGCCACAATTTCGAGGCCGCGCGACCGTAAAAGGGTCGATAAATCTTGATACTGCTGCATAATTTCGCGCGCATTTATTTCATTTCCCTGCAACCAAGGAAGACCAATTAGCTTGTCAGTTTCCTTTACGCGAATGATTTCACCGCGCTGATTGAGAAAACCATTTGCATCCCAACGAGCGATGGGCGTTTGCTCTGCAATTTTTACAACCAAGGTATCCGGCCAACGACGACTTAGATAAACATGATCAACCCAAGGGTCTTCTTGAAGCTCAGTTTTCAAATGAGCCAAATTCAGTTGTAGGAAATCACCGTCAATTTCGCGCTCAATTAATTCCATCGCCCGATCTTTCGACAGATACTGAAACTGCCCCTCTACCGCAACGCTTTTTAACGGCCGCTCGAGTAATTGCGCTAAAGGATCAGAAACAAAATAGGCGATTCCCGCAAATAGAGTCACCAACAAACCCAAGCCCACACCGCGATAAATAAGTTTGCGCGAAACGTTTGCCCTGACCTCTTCAACTGCCGTCATTTTGGATGCGGATGAAGAGGTTGACTTGCCCCCTTGAGGCGAAACCTTGCTATAGCCTTTTTCGCGTCGCAAGCTCGATTCGCTGCGCGCCATAATCGGATCATCGAAAACAACACGACTGCGCTCCAAAGGTGCCGCATTTTTTTTGGATGCGCCGCTCTCTGTGGATTCAGCCCCTTTACCCAAAAGTCGTGTCTTTCCAAATACGCTCGTTTTGCTTTCTGCCTTTTTTGCACCTACTGCATCACGAGCGGTTAATTTTTTATCGCCAACGATGGACGTTTTTACTTTCGACTCTCGCCTCGGCGACTCCTGCATGAGCACATCTCGCTCGAACAAGCGATTTGCACCGACTAACCTGTCGGAAACTGCGGGGCGATCCGTTTTTGGCGTTTTACTTTTCATGCGGTTTGAGTGCACACCTTCACAGACTGCAACGCAAAATGGTGAGCACCAACTCGCTAAAACTTAAACCGCGAACCTTGGCAGCCATAGGCACTAGACTGTGGCTGGTCATTCCCGGTGCAGTGTTAACTTCCAACAAGTAAAAATTCAGGGATTTATCGGCCATAACATCCACACGCCCCCATCCTTCACAACCAACCGCATGAAATGCTGCTAAGGCAAGTGATTTCAATTCGGATTCTTTCTCTGCACTCAATCCGCAGGGGCAGATATATCGAGTGTCATTCGCAATATATTTTGCGTTGAAGTCATAAAAGGTATGATCCGTTTCTAGTTTGATAGGTGGTAAGGCTTCATCGTCCAGTATTGCAACAGTAAACTCACTTCCCACGATCAGTCGCTCAGCAATCACACTACCGTCATACTTTTCCGCGTTTGCAAAAGCATCTGCTAATTCTTGAGCAGTTTTCACGCGCGCCATGCCAATACTTGAGCCTTCATGGGCTGGCTTGACCATGACTTCGCCACCTAAATCAGACAGCACTTTTTCCCAATTGCTATTTGCCGTTAAGACTGCGAATTCCGGAGTCGACAAATTAACGCCGCGCCATAATTGTTTTGTGCGCAATTTATCCATTGCCAAAGCTGACGACTGTACGCCACTACCCGTAAACGGAATCTTTAAATATTCCAGCACGGCTTGGATGCGACCGTCTTCACCGCCAGCACCATGAAGCGCCAAAAACGCGCGATCTATTTTTGCCGCTTGTATATCTGCAATTGCATTGTCACCTACATCAATAGCGACATGGTCTATCCCTGCCTCCACCAAAGCCGCAACAACAGCAGCTCCACTTTGCAAGGAAATTTCTCGCTCAGACGATGTTCCACCCAAAAGAACACCAACGCGGCCGAGTTGCTGTTTCAAATCATCACTAACGGGTAACTTTACTGGTTGCATTTAACTCAAAACCTCACTGCAAATTTCGTTTTGCCAACTCGGGTGATAGCACACCCACATTGCCTGCGCCTTGGGTAATAACTATGTCCCCGGCGCGCACCAAATCTTTAATAATGTCCGGCACACCTTCTACATTTTCGACAAAAATAGGTTCAATCACCCCGCGCGCCCGAATGCTGCGGCAGAGATGGCGACTGTCTGCTCCGGGAATAGGGTCTTCGCCAGCGCTGTAAACTTCCAACATCACCAGCGAATCCACCGTTGATAAGACTTCAACAAAATCTTCGTATAAATCGCGGGTACGTGTGTAACGGTGCGGTTGATAAACCATGACCAAGCGGCGATCAGGCCAACCATCACGAACTGCTTTAATAACTGCGGCTACTTCGCGTGGGTGATGACCGTAATCATCCACCAACATGGCTTCACCATTTCCGATCGGAAAATTTCCGTAGACTTGAAAACGGCGACCTACACCTTGGAAATTCGCGAGACCTTGTTGAATGGCTTCATCGCTAATACCTTCATCGGTAGCAACGGCAATAACCGCTGTCGCATTCAGTACGTTGTGAATCCCAACTGCATTTAAACGAATGTGAAGCGGCTTTTCGAAACCGGGGCGAACAACATCGAACTCAGAATGCATTTGTGATTGTTTGATATTGATCGCATGAAAATCACACTTGTTACTGAAACCGTAGGTCAAAATGGGGCGCGCTACTTCAGGGATAATGTCGCGAATAACCGGGTCTTCACCACAAAGAACAGCAAGACCGTAAAAAGGTAAGTTGTGGAGAAAATCGATAAAGGTTTTTTTCAGCTTTGAAAAATCACCACCGTAGGTTTCCATGTGGTCGGCATCGATATTGGTAACAATGGCCACCATAGGTTGAAGGTGCAAAAAGGACGCATCGCTTTCATCAGCCTCAGCAACCAAATAACGGCTAGCGCCCAACTGAGCATTTGTACCCGTGCTATTAACCAAACCGCCAATAATAAACGTAGGGTCTTGTTTCGCCGCTGCCAAAATGGAAGCAAGCAAACTTGTGGTTGTTGTTTTTCCATGAGTACCCGCAACAGCAATACCGTGGCGATAACGCATCAGCTCACCCAACATTTCTGCACGGCGAACGATTGGAATACGCAATTTACGTGCGTGAATAATCTCGGGGTTGGTGTTATTCACCGCACTGGAATTTACGACTACATCGGCACCGAATACATTTTTGGCTTCGTGCCCAATAAATACTGTCGCACCTTTTTTAACCAAAGACTCAGTTACGTTAGATGCTTTTATATCTGAACCGGAAATTTCGTAACCTTGGTTGAGCAGAACCTCGGCAATACCGCTCATACCCGCGCCGCCTATACCAATAAAATGTATACGGCGAATTCTGCGCATTTCGGGCACTTCGTAAAAGTCTTTCATATTTTTTGGGGCCTTATCCACGGGCCACCTCCACACAAATAGAAGCAACGGTTTCTGCTGCTTGCGGTAAGGCAAGCGAACGCGCGTTTGTTGCCATTTCTTTTAATTTGGCGCGCTCATGCAATTGATCTGTTAACAAAGAAGCAAGTTTTTCTGCGGTTAAATCTTTTTGAACCAAGGAAATACCGGCGCCAGCTTTCACTAAAATGTTAGCGTTATGAGTTTGGTGGTCATCAATCGCTGTAGGCAAAGGAATCAAAACAGCCGCCACTCCCGCTGCGGCCAATTCGCTAACGGTTAATGCACCCGCTCTGCAAATAACGAGATCAGCCCAAGCGTATGCTGCGGCCATATCTTCAACAAAGGCATCTACTTTTGCGTTCACTTGATACTGCATGTAGGACGCAATTGTCGATTCCAAATGATTTTTTCCAGATTGATGTCTCACCAATGGGCGCGAACCAGCAGGCAATTTTGCTAAGGCTTGCGGCACCAATTCATTAATTGCCTTGGCTCCCAAACTTCCGCCCAGCACTAAAAGATGTAAATGCCCCTCACCGCGTGCTTCATAACGTTCGGTAGGAATAGCTAAATTGGCGATAAGATGACGGACAGGATTACCCACAACTTTTGCGATTATATTTTTGTTTAAAAATGCATCTTCAAAAGCAGCAAGCACGCGAGCCGCAATTTTAGAAAGCAAACGATTGGTAGTACCTGCGATAGCATTTTGCTCATGGATGACCAAAGGCACGTCCAATATTTTTGCGGCCACTCCACCAGGGCCCGAAGCAAAACCACCGAAACCAATAACAACATTTGGCTTCACCCGCTTTAAAATTGAAACAGCTTGAGCTACCGCCAATAAAATTAAGAAAGGCGCTTTAATCAAACCCAAAATCCCACGGCCACGCACACCTTCAACACGAATGTGATTGAGTGGGATATTGGCAGCAGGCACCAAGGAATTTTCGATTCCGCGTGGCGTGCCCAGCCATTCCACATGCGCACCTTTGTTTCTGAGAACATCGGCAACGGCGAGCGCAGGAAAAACGTGGCCGCCAGTTCCACCCGCCATAATCATTACCGTTAAATCTGCGGAGGAATTCATCATAAAACCACCGCTTTACGTTTCGTTGTGTTTGATTGCTGCGGAGCCAAAGCTTCTGCGCCATTTAATCCCGCGACTTCCCACTGAGCACGTAGAACAAACGCCATCAACATGCAGCAAATCAATAAGCTACTTCCACCATAACTAATAAACGGTAAGGTCAAACCCTTCGTTGGTAGTAGACCCGAAGACACACCGATATTTACAAAAACTTGAAAGCTAAACAGGATCGCAACACCAAAGGTCGCGAGTGCTGCAAATACCTTTCCGCGAGCCAAGTTGTTTTTGGCAACCATAATGATGCGGACAACCAGCGCTGCAAATAAGCCAACCATGACAACTGCGCCCAGCAAACCAAATTCCTCCGCGATAATTGCGAAAATAAAATCTGTGTGAGCCTCTGGTAAAAAGAATAATTTTTGAAGGCTGTTGCCCAACCCTAATCCGGTCCATTCACCGCGACCGAATCCAATCAATGATTGCGTTAATTGATAGCCGCCGTTTAATGGATCAGCCCAAGGATCAAGATAAGTCACCAAACGCTGCATACGATAAGGAGAAAAAATAGCAACAGACGCCATGCCAGCCGCCGCAATAATGATAAGCAACAAGAAATGCCAAATGCGGACGCCTGCAATGAACATCATTGAAATAACCGTTACGGTTAAAACAACTGAGCTACCAAAGTCAGGCTCTAATAAAAGAAGAAACACAAAAACGCCTAGCAACATCAAAGGCTTTAAAAAACCTTGCCAACCAAAATGCAATTCATGATATCGACGCGAGAAAAAACTGGCGAAAAAGATGATTGCGCAGACCTTCGCTATTTCAGAAGCCTGTACCATGATGAAACCTAAATTCAACCAGCGACGACTACCGTTAACGCGATGCCCGATTCCAGGAATCAATACAATCAACAAAAGAAATAGCGTAAATATTAAAAAATGCGCGGCGTACTTTTCCCAAATACTGATTGGAATAGCTACAACAAAAGTGGCAAGGGCCAGGCCCATGATTAAATAGGCCGTGTGCCGTTTTGCAAAATACCAAGCGTCGTTGTGTGTAAATTTGGAGGCTGCTGAGAAAGATATGGATGCAGAGGTCACCATGATCAAACCCACAGATAACAATACAAACCACAAACACAATAACGGCCAGTCGATACGCTGGCCCAATGTCAGATTGGAATGTTGAAATGTGCTAACGGGGCTTGATGCTGTCATCATAAACCTCTTCCCGTTTTATCTTGCAAGGCGAGCACTTGGGCGCAAAATTGCTCACCGCGATCTTCATAGTTCTTAAACATGTCGAAGGATGCGCAGGCGGGAGATAGCAAAACAGCATCGCCAGATTTGGCAAGCTCATAAGCAGTTTGAACTGCATCTTGCATTGAATTAGCAAAACTACATTGCGCATGTCCTTTTACAGCATCAGCAATCAACTGAGCATCTCGCCCGATAAGCACTAAATGACACGGATTTTTTTCTAAAGTGGGATTTAACTCTTTAAAATCTTGTCCTTTGCCTTCACCACCGGCAATAACAATCAACTGCGCTGGTGGACGAGATAATCCCGCAATCGCCGCGACTGTTGCGCCTATATTTGTACCTTTGGAATCGTTATAAAAATCAACGCCGCTTTTGGTAGCAACATATTCACAACGGTGATGCAGACCGCGAAACTCTTTCAGGGTTTCAATCATCGCATCTACTGGAATACCTGCTGCATCACCAAGCGCCAGTGCAGCTAATGCATTATCAACATTATGCTTGCCGCTGATTTTTAACTCTTTGGCATCAAGCAGTGGTTTTAGATTTTTCGCTAGATAGGTTTTACCCTCGTCTTCGATCAAACCAAAACTGCCAAAATCTGCTTTGCCTCCGAAATAAATAGGCTTTGCATTCGCAGCTAGCGGTGGATGAGTGAGAACGTCATTGCGATTAACGACTATATGTTCTGCACCGAAGTACACGCGAAGCTTAGCGAGAATGTAAGCACGCATATCTGTGTAACGATCCAGATGATCAGCACTGATATTTAAAATGGTCGCAACCTTGGCGTTTAACTTGGATACGGTTTCCAATTGAAAGCTGGAAAGCTCCATGACATAAAGCTCAATGTCATCGGCCAACAACTCGAGCGCAGGCGTTCCCAAGTTGCCACCTACGGCGACTTTTATACCGGCTGTTTTTGCCATTTCGCCGACTAAAGTAGTCACCGTACTTTTTGCATTGGATCCCGTAATGGCCACTATTGGTGCCTTCGCATAACGAACAAATAATTCAATATCGCCAATCACTGGGATGCCTTGCGCTTTTGCCGCTGCAATCGCTGGTGTCTCCGCGGCAACACCGGGGCTTAGAATAATTTCATCGCAATTGAATAAGGTATCTGAACGCAGTTCACCTAACTCAAGTTGAACGTTGGGAAACTCGGATTTTATTTTCTCCAAGTTAGGCGGTGACAAGCGCGTATCCAGTAACACGAACGCCAATTTTTGCTGCGCAAGAAAGCGCGCAACCGACAAGCCGGTAATGCCGGTGCCGATAATGGCTTTAATGCGATTGGTAGCGATCATTTGTGTCACGATGAATATCTCAAAATAATTAACGAATTTTTAATGTTGCAAGACCAATCAACACCAACATGAGCGTAATAATCCAGAAACGAACAATAACGCGTGGTTCTGGCCAGCCTTTTAACTCAAAGTGGTGATGAATGGGAGCCATACGGAAAATGCGTTTTCCAGTTAATTTAAAAGAAGCGACTTGCAAAATGACCGATACGGTTTCCAACACAAAAATCCCGCCCATGATGAAGAGCACAATTTCGTGACGAACAATAACGGCAATCACACCCAAAGCTGCACCCAAGGCTAGAGCACCAACGTCCCCCATAAATACTGTTGCGGGATAGGTGTTGAACCATAAAAAGCCCAAACCAGCACCAACCATTGCGCAACAAAAAACAACAAGTTCGCCAGCGCCCGGAATATAGGCAATGTGTAAATACTCTGAAAATTTCAAATTACCCGCGAGGTAAGCAATAAGCGCCAACGCACCCGAAACCATAACGCAAGGCATAATGGCTAAGCCGTCTAGACCATCTGTCAAGTTAACGGCATTACTGGTTCCCACAATTACAAAATAAGAAAAGACGATGTAAAAGAGCCCCATGTCGAGGGCGACACTTTTAAAGAATGGAATAAATAATTGCGTCTCAGCAGGTGAAGCAGAAGAAACGTATAAAAAAATCGCCGCGCCAAAACCCGCGATAGATTGCCAAAAATATTTCCAACGAGCAGGAAGACCGCGAGAATCACGCTTCGCAACTTTGCGATAATCGTCAACCCAGCCCACAGCACCAAAAATGGCCGTAACAATCATAACAACCCAAACGTAACGGCTGCTCAAATCAGACCACAACAAGGTACTCGCAAATATCGCAACTAAAATTAATGCGCCACCCATTGTTGGCGTGCCGGATTTGGTCAGGTGCGTTTGGGGACCATCATTACGAACAGCTTGGCCGATTTTCAATTCACTGAGCCGGCGAATAAACCATGGGCCAAGAATCAAAGAAATACCTAAAGCAGTTAACACACCGAGAATTGCTCGCAGGGTTAAATATTGGAATACAGCGAAACCATGAATGTGTTCTTTTAATTGTTCTGCAAGCCAGTAAAGCATTAAGGATTTTCTCCGGTTGAACAAAGTGCTTTAACAACCAAATCCATTTTGGCGCTGCGTGAGCCTTTGATTAAAAATGTGGTGTCAGGTGTTGCAATTGTCTGCAACGCGGAAATGAGCGATTCGCGGTCAACAAAATGGTGCGACCCAGGCTGTTCACCGAAAGCCTTGCTCGCGTGCGCAGTTAATTTGCCTAAGGTATAAAAATGATCGATATTTTTTTGAGCGGCATAAGAACCTAATCTTTCATGCTGAACTATTTCATCTTCGCCAAGCTCAGCAAGATCACCTAAAACAAGAATGCGAGTCCCGCCGCCAGATGCCAAAACATCAATAGCTGCTCGAACAGATCCGGGGTTTGCGTTGTAACTGTCATCTATAACGAGGGATTTATTCACACCTGTATGGCGACTCATGCGCCCACCTACGGGTGAAAATTTGGCTAAACCATTTTGAATATCGGTAAGACTTGCACCAACAGAATGAGCCATAGCCGCTGCCATAAGTGCATTACGCACGCTGTGCTCACCAAGTGCATTTAGCTTTACAGAAATTTTTTTTCCGCCAATGCAGATATCAAATGAGGCTGAGGAAGAACTAAATTCGATGCTTTCTGCATAACAATCAACGGATTTATTATTCAAAGAAACACGAACTGCTTCGGCTTTCAAATCTGCTAACCATTGCGGTGCGAAGCGATCATCCACATTAATAACAGCAGTATTTTCTGCTGTAAGATTTTTATATATTTCGCCTTTTGCCTGGGCGACACCTTCGATAGAGCCAAAGCCCTCAATGTGAGCAGGCATCACATTATTAATCATGGTAACTTGCGGTTTAGCGAGCGAACATAAATAGGCAATTTCACCAATTGCGCTTGCGCCCATTTCGATTACCGCATAATCATGATCTGCTTCGAGCTGTAGTAGTGTTAATGGCACACCTATATGGTTATTCAAGTTACCTTTGGTCGCGTGAACTTTTCCGCACTCACTTAGAATATCTGCGAGCATGGTTTTCACCGTTGTCTTACCGCTACTTCCTGTAATCGCCAAAACAGGCTTCTTAAACGCATTACGATTCAAGGCCGCAATCTGACCAAGCGCCAACAAAGTATCTTTAACAACTAACTGAGGTAGGGCTATATCTACCGAAAACTTTTCAACCACTAAACCGCATACACCTTTGGCCACTGCCTGATGTAGAAAATCGTGCGCGTCAAAATTTTCGCCGCGTAAAGCTACAAAAAGCTCACCAGCAGTTAATGTACGCGTATCCGTGTTCACTTTTGAAAAATTAACGTCGCCATTGTACAGCTCTGCGCCCAAAGATTCACGGCAGAACTCAGCAACCTGTGCTAATGATAAAGGCGCAATCACGACGCACCTCCTTGTTGCAGATTTATATCGCCCGCTGTTTCGGTATCGCGTTTTGCAATTCGGCGCTGCAATGCGATGCGCGCTTGCTTAAGATCGCTAAATGAAATTTTTTGGTCGGCGAACAATTGATAATCCTCGTGACCTTTCCCTGCTATCAAAATTAAATCATCTGATTTTGCTTGCTGAACTGCAAAGTCAATCGCCTGAGCACGATCAGCAATAACCAAACATGCGTTGGGATTATGTAGGCCGCGAATAATATCTGCCGCTATGGCAGATGGCTCTTCAGAGCGTGGATTGTCGTTCGTGATAATAAGGTAGTCGCTATATTTTTCTGCAATGCGCCCCATGAGCGGACGTTTGGTTTTATCGCGGTCACCACCACAACCAAATACAGTCCAAACACGCGACTGCGTATGTTCACGAATTGCGCGTAAACTGTTTTCAAGCGCATCAGGCGTGTGTGCGTAATCAACGATCACCTGCACATCTTGCTGAGAATCACCGAGTTCAATCAATTGCATACGCCCCGGCGCAGCCTGTAGTTGTGGAACCAGCTCCACGACTGACTTTAAATCTGCGCCGTCAACACACACCGCAGCAATAACGGCGAGCAAATTACTTAAGTTAAATTTTCCAATAAAAGGAGAAACTAAATTCGCTACGCCCCAAGGCGTATGGATTTCAGCAGTTGCGCCTTTTGTAGTAAGTTCAAGATTTCTTAAATAAACATTAGCAGTTTCATCATTTACCGAAAAGGTAATTGCAGAAACGCTAGCGGGCTTTTGCTTGAGTAAATTTTTTGCCCATGCGTCATCTGCATTTAAGACGGCATATTTTAAATTTGGATAAGTGAGCAGTTTTGCTTTTGCATTGCCATAACTCGCCATATCACCGTGGAAATCCAAATGATCTTGCGTGAGATTTGTAAATACTGCGGTATTGAATTCAAGTGCTGAAACCCGGCCTAACACCAAGCTATGCGAAGAAACTTCAATTGCAACTGTTGATGCTTGATCAGCAACCAAATTAGCAATTATTTTTTGAAGATTTACTGGATCTGGGGTGGTTAATCCTGTCGCTTGAATTGCGCTAATTTGTTGGTCAAGTGGCGCAAGAGATTTTGCATTAAGCGCACCAAAACCTAATGTACCCACAACACCTGAAACAGCTTGGTTCTTTTGCTCTTTTTCTGCGAGCAAAGCTGTGAGTTGCGCAATCAATAAAGTGATTGACGTTTTTCCATTAGTACCTGTAACACCAATTAAACGGCAACGACGACTCGGGTGGTCGTAAAAATTCCCCGCCATTTCACTAACGCGTTGCGACAAATTTTCTACCGCAATAACAGGCACGGCACCAATCCAAGCTACACCTTGCCATTGCTTATCCGCTTCAACACATACTGCATGAGCACCTAACTCAATAGCGTTTGCGATGAACTGGCGTCCATCTACCTGCTCACCAACAAGCGCAATAAAAAGATCGCCCGCAGAAATTTTTCGTGAATCCAGCTGTATGCCAGATACTTCTACATTGGCAGCCTGATCCAAATGTGTATCAGGCAGCAGTTTAAATAGTGGTGTCTTAGAAGGCATTATCATTGGATGGGCAATGCCTCCTGTTGTTGAATCACAGGTAGTTGCTCAGCTTCTTGCTGCGCTTTTAATTTTGCAGCGGCTTTATCTGCTGCTTGTTTAGCCGCGCGTGCCGCAAAAGCTTTTACTTCTTCCACTTGTTCGGCTGTTGCATCTGGCGGAACTTGCAACATACGCAACGCATCTTCTGCGACTTTCGAGAAAGCGGGTGCAGCAACCATACCGCCATTCGCAGTTGTGCCCGCACCTTGCGGTTCGTCAATCACGACCATTGCAACAATGCGTGGATTTTCTACCGGCGCCATCCCTACAAATGAAGAAATTTGTTTGTGCGTGTAATGCCCCGCCACAGATTTAAATGCGGTTCCGGTTTTTCCAGCAACCGTGTAAGAAATAGTACGTGCACGTTTACCTGTACCTTCCGCACTCACCACACGGAGCAACATATTTTTTACTTCATCGGTGTATTTTTTATCGACAACTTTTTCGCCAGCCGGAATCGTGTCGATTTTTGTGAGTGAAATTGGCCGCTTAACGCCGCCATTTGCAATCACGGCGTAAGCTTGCACAACTTGTAGAACGGTAAGGTTCATTGCATAACCGAAGGCTACGTTACAACGCTCGATTAATTGCGCCATTTTTAGTGAAGGAACACGGCCAGAAGATTCGCCAGGAAAATAAGTTCCCGTTGGATGACCAATACCCAAGCGACTGTACATGTTAGTCAGCGAATTAGCATCTAACTGCAATGCAATTTTTGACATGGCAATGTTGCTGGATTTTGCGATTGCCATTGGCAAATCCAAAACGCCGTAATTAAATCCGTCATCCGTAATAGTTTTGGTTCCCACTTGGAATCGACCAGGATTGGTGTCGATAAGATCCGTTGATTTGAATTTTCCTGATTCTAGCGCCGCCAAAATTGCGAGCGGCTTCATAGTGGAACCCGGCTCGTAAATGTCGGTGATTGCGCGATTGCGTAATGCCTGACCTTTAGCCTGACCGCGATCATTAGGGTTGTACGAGGGATAATTGGTAATCGCTAAAATTTCACCGGTTTCCACATCCAAAATAACCAGTGAGCCCGCGATACCGCCGCTATCCTCAACGGCTTTTTTTAATTCACGGAATGCCAAATACTGCAAACGCAAATCAATACTGAGCGTTAGATTTTGTCCTGCACGTGCAGCCTTAATCAGTTGCAACTCTTTTACAGTTCGGCCCTTCAAATCTTTAAGAACTTGTTTTGAACCATTCTCACCGCTCAACCAAACATCGTAGGCCATTTCCATTCCTTCTTGCCCACGATCATCCACGTCCGTCATACCGACCAAATGCGAAACCACTTCGCCCGCTGGGTAATAACGGTGATATTCGGTTTGAAGGTTTACGCCGGGAATATCCAAATCCATCACTTTTTGTGCGGCATCTGGAGCCATTTGGCGCTGCAAATACATGAATTCTTTGTTGGCATAACGCGTTAAACGCGATTCCATTTCAGCCTTGTTTATATCCAAGGCTTGCGCCAACTCAGCGAAACGTTGCGGTGATTGCAAAAGAACTTTTGGATTTGCCCAGAGTGTTGCAACAGGCGTACTCACTGCTAAAGGTGCGCCGTTACGATCAGTGATGACACCGCGATAAGCGGGAATTAATTCATTGCGCAAAGTGCGCGCTTCGCCTTGAACTTGTAAAAACTCAAAGCCTTTATCGGCGTTAGGCAAAACTTGCAAACTCGCAACATGGCCGATGAGCACCAGCACCAAAATCCCCATCACACCAATAACACAATAAAAACGCCAACGCGCAACCTTTAAGGGGCTGCGCGGTTTTGGAATTTGCGGATTAGTTTCCAGTGTTTTTGCGAAAGAGGTTCTAATCATCGGCCGGCACCATAACTACGTGCTCAGTTGTCGGCGCGATCATATTTAATTCTTTGTTCGCTATGCCTTCAATTCGGCTGTATGCCGCCCAGGTGCTTTCTTCAAGAAGATATTGCCCCCACTCAACTTGTAAGTGCGATGCCTCACGGCGCAGGGTTTCAAGTTGGTTTACGTCGCGGCGAACTTGGTGTGTAGATGACACCACTGCTAAGGCAGAAACAACCACAGAAATCCAGAGACAAGCCACCAGCATTAACGCCCAAGGCGCCATGCGTTTTGGTGCTTTTGTCTGGAATTGACTCATGGTGCCCCTTTGATTTTTTTGTTGTTGAACGAACTACAAGAAATAAAACGAAGAACAGAAACGAATTAAGAAATTTTTTCCGCAACTCTCATAATCGCGCTGCGAGATCTCACGTTAACTTCCACCTCGCTATCGCTCGCTTTGATGGCTTTTCCGCAAGAGCGCATCCGTTTGTTTAGCTGTTCATCGCGAATGGGCAAACCGCGCGGAACAGGATCACCAGATTCCTGGCGACGAATAAAACGCTTAACAACTCGGTCTTCCAAAGAGTGAAAACTAATCACCACCAAGCGACCGCCGATTGCCAATACCGACAAGGCTTGTTCCAGCACTGCATCCAAATCGCCAAGCTCGTTGTTCACATGAATTCGAATGGCTTGAAAAGCTCGCGTTGCAGGATGCTTTCCTTTTTCCCACGCAGGATTTGCTTCCTTAATTACTTCCGCCAAATGTTTTGTGCGTGTAAATGGATTTTTTTGGCGCTCATTGACGATTGCGCGCGCCATGCGTTTTGCAAATCGCTCTTCGCCAAACTCCTTCAACACAAATGCAATGTCATCTTCCGCCGCGGTATTAACCCAATCCGCAGCGCTTTGGCCTCGGCTTTGATCCATACGCATATCAAGCGGGCCATCGTTTTGGAAACTGAAGCCACGTTCAGCTTCATCTAACTGGGGCGATGACACCCCGAGATCCAGCAGCACACCATCAACCTTGCCGGTCATACCGCGCTCATCGACTAAACGCGCCAGCTCGGCAAAAGAGCCGTGAGCAATTGCAAAACGTTTTTCGTCAGAAAAACGTTCGTTTGCCACCGCAATAGCGGCAAGATCTTTATCAATGCCTAACAAGCGGCCTTCCGGAGCGAGATTTTCCAGCACCAGGGCACTGTGACCACCGCGACCGAAAGTACCGTCTACGTAAAAGCCAGCGGGGTTTGTAATGAGCGCGTCAACCGCTTCTTGCAAGAGCACGGTGACATGTTGGAGTTGAGTCACAAGCTTCTCCTAGAGCGAAAGCGAAAGCATTTCGCTGGGAATCTCGTCGTCAGCCGGCTCATTTAGCAATGCCAGCCAACTTTCCTCACTCCACAACTCAAGTTTTTTGCCCTGTCCAACCAACATCATTTTCTTATCGAGATTTGCGTACTCACGCAGAGTTGGCGGGACAAGCACGCGGCCATTGGCGTCGATCTCCAAAGGCGTGGCGTAGCCAATCAAAATGCGCTTAGTGCGCTGGGAAACCTTATTGAAGCTGGGAAGCGCCTCAATCTGCGGCAATAACTCAAGCCATTCAGGCTCTGGATAAACCAATAAGCAGCGATCTTGCGTATGCGCAGTTACCACCAAGCGCCCGCCACAAAGCGTCGCCAACTCCTCACGAATGCGAGTCGGAATCGCCATGCGACCTTTCGGGTCCATGCTGATGGAGTTACTACCTGTGAACACGATTCACCACTTTTTTGTTTTTGCGTTCGTTATTAGTCGGAATTTTCCACAAAAAACCACTAAAACCCACTTTTTTCCACAGGGCACACTATAAATCGGGACTAATCAAAGTCAAGCGAGCAATAAGCAAAAAGTGCTGAAAATCACGCGAAAAAGCGCGATACCGCGGCGAATATGGAAGAAACAAGAAGGAACTGGAAAACAGAAAAGAGCGGAAAAACATACAAATCAAACAAATAGAGTACAAACTTAAAGTAAAGCTTTAAGTTTGAAATTATTTTGCGTTAAAAAAAGGGGATTTTAAGAAGGAAGAGGCCTAATAAGCCGAATTCCGCAAGGCGGGAGCCCAAGGCTACATTAATCGTATATTTACTGACAAGTGCAATTTGCTGCGCCAATTAAAAGATTGGCGTGCCTAAATATTTTACGCACCCGCATAACCTATAGATTTTCCTATGGGCGAAGTTTAGATTCTTTCAAACACACCTAAAGCAAGCTCGACACAAAAGGAAACTGGAAAATGAGCATCCACGTTAGGTCTATCCTGTTTTTGGTCAGCACCCTGATATCCTGCGGTGCAAGTGCTGTTTCGATAGTCATTGATGCCGACGACTTCCTTGACGACTCAGTACTAACTAACAGCTGTAAATATGCCACTCTGTCCACGAGTGATGGAGGTGACGTTTATGCCTCTCCCATTTCATCCTCCGCCGCAAACGGGAACAACACACTAGCCATTGGCCATAAAGTGTTTGGATCTAGCAAGGCGAACGAATGGTTTATGGAACCTAGCTTGGAAGTAACATTTAAGGCTAAGACGACCCGTTTTTCGATCCTGATTGCGGAACTGTATTTTGACGCAGGCCCTGGCTCAGAACCTTTAGAAGTAAGGGTTTTTGATGAACTGGGAAATTTTCTGTCCTCCCTCGCCACTGACGATAATACCCGCGTCACCTTGGGAGAAATTGAACCGGGCATACCGGAACATGGTTACTGGGCTTATTGGAAGCTGGAATACTCCGCCGCATCCATAGGAAAAATAGTCCTTGGAGGTGATAGCGAGCCAACCACCTTTGATCGTCTCGAATTTGACTGCATTGAGACCCAAGTTCCGGAACCATCAGCAGCTATTCTCTTGTTAATCGCTGCGACTGGGTTGAGCATCAGATTATTGCCGACCATTAAAAACACGGGCTATGCGAGACAAAGATCGATTCACACGAAAGCGCCAATCCCGACCTCATGACGAGGTTCGGAATTTCGCGTTTATGCGCAAGGAAAAGGTGGAGTCGGCCGATAAGCCGGGTTCTGTCGTGGACAGTCATTCATCTAGGACTTGTGTCGCCACAAGCCTCAAGCAACCTACCCGAACCCAGTGCGGGCCGCACCCACGGGTTCCTATTTGGTCTTGCTCCGAGCGGGGTTTACCGTGCCACGGACTGTTACCAGCCGCGCGGTGCGCTCTTACCGCACCCTTTCACCCTTACCGGTTCTGGTTTGCTACAAGTAGCACCTTGAACTTAGGCGGTTTGCTTTCTGTTGCACTTTCCGTAGGTTCGCACCTCCCAGGCGTTACCTGGCGCTCTGCCCTATGGAGCCCGGACTTTCCTCCCCAGTGGACCACCTCATACGCAAGCGAACAAGCCAGTTAACACTGGAGCGACTGTCTAGCCAACTCCGGCGCGCACACTACGCGCACGGATGCCAAAGTACAAGTAAAAACTTGGGTTTACCCAGTGTTTAAAACACCTAAAGCAACCTGCGGTTTCAGTATGTAACAAAAGCATTTCAATACCCGCCAAACGCGGGCGATACGCGCCCAAATACTGGTATTTCCTGAATTTTGGGCTATTACTTATCAAAGCCTGACAAAACCGTGGAATTAATAAAAACATTACATTGAGGAGTTCACCTCGTGAAACTGCCAAAACTCAGCTTATTGTCTGTGGTCATCGCAAGTTACCTAGGCGTCCCCGCTTTTGCTGACGATGCCCCCTCACTCGATGAAGTCATCGTCACCGCTCAAAAGCGTGCGCAGAAACTCGAAGACGTACCCATTTCGCTCACCGCGCTCAGCGGCGCCAAGCTCGAAGAAGCCGGCGTTACCAGCCCTTCAGGCCTTTCTGATTACACCCCCAGCTTTAACATGACGCAAACTGGAATCGGCACCAACATTGCCATTCGCGGCATTAGCTCTGGCGTAAACCAAGGCTTCGAACAATCTGCGGCTATGTTTGTAGATGGCATTCACTACGGTCGAGCGCAACTCGCTCGAGCGCCTTTTTTGGATATTGAGCGCGTGGAAATTCTGCGCGGCCCGCAAAGTATTCTGTTCGGTAAAAACAGTACCGCAGGCGCGATTAGCATTATTAACGCAAAGCCTGGAAACGAATTTGAAGGCAACCTAACGCTGAGCTATGAACCAGAATTTAACGAGCGCGAGGCCCGCCTTGTATTGTCTGGCCCGATTAGCGATACCTTGGGTGGACGCTTGGCAGTATTAAGCCGCGAAACAGACGGTTTTATCGAAAATACGACGCTAAATCGCGATGAATCCGCCGATAAAGACCAAGTCGTTCGTGCCACCTTCCAATGGAAACCGACAGACACTTGGAATATCACCCTAAAACTGGAAGATGGCTCCTTCGACAGCAATGGCCGCAATATTGAAGTAGTCAAACCTGTTACCAATGACCTACTGAACACAACGAAAGACCCGAACCCTTACAAAACTATCCTCTCCTATCTCACAGCCGGTAAATTCCAGCTGGATACGACTGAGGACGGCAAACGCCAATCAAACGGTGACTACAGCTACAACGACACCAATAACGTGACACTGACTGCAGAACACGATATTGGCGGCATGACCCTCACGTCGGTGACTGGCTACAACGGTTATAAATATTCCGAGCTCTGCGATTGCGACTTCACCGGCGCATCAGGCTTTAACATTTATTCAGATGAAAAGTATCGCCAAGTGAGCCAAGAGCTGCGTTTAGCCTCCGCAGCTGACCAAATCATTAGTTGGTTGGGTGGCCTCTTCTACCAAGGCAGCAATATCAAATTCCACGATAATGTTTACGTGCCAACCGATAGCGTGATTGCTACGGCCGTATCGTCGTTGTTACGCGGCGCTTCAACCCAGCGCGATTTCCGTCAAGACACCAGCCTCTATGCGGTTTTCGGGCAAATGACCTGGAATATCACCGATACCAATCGCTTAATTTTAGGGGGACGCTATTCCTCCGAGAAGAAAAACGCGGATCGCAGCCAGTATCACGTATCACCGTCTGGTGATGTATTGCCCGTTGGTAAGGACCTTGACCCCTACAATTTGCTATGGGTTGGCTTCAAAGTTGATCCACATAGCATCAAGGGTAACCGAAGCGAATCTGGCTTTGACCCGCAAATTATTTTCCAACAAGACATCAATAAAACCGACCGACTTTATGCGAGCTACACCACAGGATTTAAATCAGGCGGCTATGACGTAAGAGCCAACTCTGCTCCGGATACCCTTGGAGGCCTCTACCAAGGACAACAAATCGGAAAAAATCCGGATGGAAGCCCCAAATATGCACCATCAACGGACGGCAGCTGGGAATTTGAAAAAGAAGATGTGAAAAACTACGAGTTGGGCGGGAAATTCTTGCTCGCAAATGGCTCGGCAGAATTGAACGTCGCCGTGTTCCGCTCAGATTTCACCAATATGCAAACCAGCCAATTTGACGGCAGCCTTAGCTTTAACGTCACCAACGCTGGTGAAGCACGTGTGCAAGGCTTGGAAGTGGATGGCCGTTGGGCGATTACTAACAAACTCTTAATGCGCGGTGGTGCGAGCTACCTAGACTTTGAATATCTCGATTTCCCTAACGGCCAATGCGCCTTTGGCCAAGCACCTAACAGCGGCCCAACCGCGTGTGATCAAACCGGCATGCGCCGCGAATTTGTACCCAAATACCAAGGCAACGTGGGTTGGGATTACGACATAGATTTACCAAACGGCTGGAAACTAGCGAACACCTTGGACGTGATTTTCAATTCCGGTTATTTAACAACGCCATCGTTGGATAAACGCTTTGAGCAATCTTCTTACACCAAAATTAACGCGCGCATCGCGTTAAGTGGCGCGAGCGATTTGTGGGAAGTGGCCTTGGTAGGTAAAAACCTGACCGATGAAGCGGTTATAACCTACGCCAACGGTTTACCCGTAGCGAGCGTGCTCACCAAAGGTGCTGGCTCTGGATTTTACGCATTCTATGAACCTGCACGTAGCGTGGCAATTCAAGGAACCATCAAATTTTAAACAAGATTTAGGAAATAAATGGCCACATTTAACGCGAGTTGAATGTGGCCATTTATTAGGTTCAAACTTTTATTTACGCGCGATTTCAAATTGGATCTGCAGCATTTTTAGAGGTAGAACAATTCCAGTCCGGTACATTTTTCAAAATTTATTGTCCAACTGAAACACACACCATCTGCGCAACCGATGCGATAATTATTCCTGCTTTAATGCCCAATCGTATAAAAAATTCTTTTTCAACCCAGTAATTTTCGCACCAATTGCCGCAGCTTGTTTTACCGGTAGATCCTCGAGTAATACTTTCATCACGCGTATTTGTTCTGGCGAAAGATCAGCGTTTTCCTGCTTGGGCGCACCTTGCACCAACAGAACAATTTCACCGCGCTGTTGATTGGAATCTGCCGCAACCCATGCGACCATTTCCGCTAAGCTGCCACCTTTTATCGTCTCAAAAGTTTTGGTGAGCTCGCGTGCAACAACAACTTCACGCTCTGCCCCAAATACACTTTCCATATCTTGCAGCGTTTCCAGAATACGATGCGGAGCCTCATAAAAAATCAAAGTCCGCGCATCCCCCGCAACTGATTCAAGCTGATGAGTCCGCGCGACTTGTTTTGCCGGTAGAAAACCTTCGAATGCAAAGCGATCTGATGCCAAACCTGCCGCACTCAAGGCAGCAATCATTGCGCACGCACCGGGAATGGGAACAACGCGAATTCCTTGCTGGCGAGCACTGCGTACCAAGCGATAACCAGGGTCAGAAACCAGTGGTGTGCCCGCATCTGAAATCAAAGCGACATCTTCACCGGCTAATAATCGTGCAATTAATTGTTCAGTGCGATGTTCATCACTGTGATCGTGATACGCGATTGCAGGTGTTTTTATGTCAAAATGCGCAAGTAAACGGGCACTGTGGCGGGTATCCTCTGCGGCGATGACGGCTACCGTTTGTAGAGTTTGTATAGCTCGCGGTACCATGTCATCCAGGTTTCCGATAGGCGTTGCAACTACATAAAGTGTGCCTGTTGGTGCCCTTGCCAATGTGCTCATAGCTAATTCTCAATTCGTTTTATCGTGGCAATTTGCCAAGTATTTTTGTTGTGTGTCAGGAGTTGTTATCCATGCTAAACCGACCTTCACAAGGTGTTTTAATATCGCTGCTTGCGTTGGCGTTGTGCAGCTGTGGCGGAAACGCTCGTGTTAAAACCAATGAAGCCGCCCCAGTCGTAAAGGCAGATACGCAACCTGCTACAAAAGCCATTTCCCCAAGCGCTGACCCAAAAGAATTAGTAGCGCGTGCGCAACAAAAAAAATCACCCGAACGTGAATCCTTATTGTTACAAGCCGCTGAGATTTATGTGGCGCAAAATTCGTTCGATAAAGCACGCAATATTATTGGCGAACTTAATGTCGCACAGCTTTCGGAGCCCAATTTTGTTGCTTTTAGCCAAGCATCAGCGGGCTTAGCTTTAAAAGAAGGCGATCTTGATCGAGCACGGCGCATTCTAACCAACACTCGATTGGAACAACAGTTAAAAGCCTTGGAACCTGCTCAAGAGGCAGCCTTGCGTGACTTGCGCGCACAAATGTTTGAGCGTAACGGACAATTGCAAGACAGCATCGCTGAACGAATTATCGCATCCGCAGTGATTGCCGACGCTCACGCAATGAACGCTAACCAAGAAGCAATCTGGCACTCCTTAATGATGCTGCCACTCACAGAATTGCAAGCTAATGCAGCGAAAGGCAGCGGTGGAATTACTCAGGGCTGGTACAGTTTGGCGGCATTAAGTAAAAATAATACCCAAGATATTAGCGCGCAGCTTGCAGCACTTTCGCAGTGGCAAAAGCAATGGCGCTCTCACCCGGCCGCTGCAAATTTGCCCAAAGATTTGCGCGCACTCCAATCAATCAATAACCAACAACCGAAAAAAATTGCGCTGCTTTTACCTTTGCAAGGCCGCTTAGCGGAAGCCGGAACAGCGGTGAGTGATGGCTTTTTTGCGGCTTATTATCAGCATATCGACAATGCGAATTTACCCAGCGTTCGTCGCTACGATTCCAGCAAAGATATTGCTGCCGCTTATCAGCAAGCAGTAGACGACGGTGCAGATCTGATCATTGGTCCCATCGATAAAGATAACGTCAACATTATCAGCCAAATGAAATCGCTGCGCGTTCCTTTGCTCAGCTTGAACTATCCCGATCAACAACCCGGGCAACCACTACCCAATTTTTATCAATTTGGTTTAGCCGTAGAAGATGAAGCTCGCCAAGCTGCTCGTCAGGGCATCCAAGATGGTTTTAAAAATGCGCTCATCGTGTACACCGCGCAAGACATTAGCGAGCGCAGCGCGCAAGCTTTTGCAGCGGAATGGCAAAAATTAGGGGGAAGCTTAATTGGAAAAAGCCTTTTTGCATCGCAAGATAAATTTTCGGAAAGCTTTCGCCATTTAATGTTGCTCGATGAAAGCCAAGCGCGCGCCACCTTGTTGCAGCAACAGTTGGGAACAAAACTCGAATTCACACCGCGCCGCCGTGCGGACGTGAATATGATTTTTATGGCTGTAACACCCGATCAAGGCCGCCAAATTAAACCTACGCTCGTCTTCCAATACGCCAATAATATCCCCGTGTTTGCAACCAGCAGCATTTATTCTGGCGATGTAGATGCCATTCGTAACGAGGACTTAAATGGCGTTATTTTTAATACCTTGCCGTGGGTATTTGATACCGAAAACCCAGCCAAAAAATCGATCGCACAAACCACCAAATCCGCTGCTGTCTATGGTCGCCTACATGCACTGGGTGCAGACGCCTTTAATCTTTACTCGCGTTTACCGCAATTAAAGCAAGCACCACAAATGAAACTTTACGGTGCAACTGGTTCATTGCAACTTATGCCCGATGGACGCATTGAACGCGAGCAAATGTGGGCACGTTTCAACAATGGTTTGGCAGAACCGGTAGCCACTGTTGTTGATACCGACACCTCGGACACCAACGAATAAGATGTTTTTTGCCTCTTCCGACAAAAATAGTGGCGCTGATGCAGAAGCAAAGGCGGAAGTTTTTTTGGTAAAACAGGGATTGGTAAAACGCGAGCGAAATTACCGCTGCAAGCTGGGTGAGATAGACCTCATAATGCAACACAAAGACACACTGGTTTTTGTTGAGGTTCGCCTGCGCTCGCATCAAGGATTTGCCAATGCCGCCGAAAGCGTTACCATTCGTAAACAACAAAAAATAATCAACACAGCGCAATATTATTTACAGCAACACCAATTAACCGATAAAGCAAATTGTCGCTTTGATGTCGTCGCCTTTGGTAACAATGGCGAACCCGATTGGATAAAAGACGCTTTTTCCGTCTAACGAGCCTTAAACAATGGATCAACGAGTCATTACGCTTTTTCACGAAAGTATCGAAGCCAAAATGCAAGCGGGCGAGCAATTAGCGCCGCTTATTGCACATGCAAGTCAATGCATAGTTGAAGCCTTGCTCAATGAGAAGAAAGTATTAACCTGCGGCAACGGTATTTCGGCTGCTCACGCGCATATATTTACCGCCAACTTGATGAACAGCCTCGAACAAGAACGCCCAAGTTTGCCGGCAATCAGCTTAGGTACAGATATCATCAGCAATGCTGACAACTCGAATACCAATGATATCTACGCCAAACAAATTAGAACCTTGGGCAACCCCGGCGATGTTCTATTATTGGTAACGACTACGGGCACCGCGAGTAATTTGTTACAGGCCATTAGCGCCGCTCACGACAAACAAATGCAAGTGATTGCCCTTACCGGCCGCGATGGCGGTGATGTAGCGGCGTTATTAGATGCACAAGATATTGAACTTCGCGTGCCTGTTACGGCCAAACACCGTATTCACGAAGTACATTTACTCACACTTTTTTGCGTGTGCGATTTGATAGATCAACAACTGTTTGGTGGATTTTGATTATGAAAGTTTCTCATCGTATCGCTGTGTTAAGTCTTACCCTATGCGGCAGCCTGCTACTCAACGGCTGCGCCGAAGTAATCAATGCAACAACCAGCAAACCCATTGAAATGAAAGCGAATGAACGCACCATGGGTGCCAAGCTGAATGACAATGAAATTGAAACGGCTGCCAAGGTCAATATAAAGAAAGCAGATCCACAACTGGAAAATGCTCATATCAATATCGATAGCTTCAACGGCATTGTGCTTCTCACCGGCCAAGTACCGAGTGATGATTTGCGCAATCTGGTTGCCAATACAGTCTATAAACTGAATCCCGTACGCGAAATCCACAATGAATTAGTCGTCGGTGGACCAACAGACTTTGCTGCGCGCGCTAAAGACACTTGGATTAGCACCAAGATAAAAGCACAACTCTTGGCAGATAGCGAAACCGAAAGCCGCCGAGTGCATTTTGTAACGGAAAACCAAGCGGTATTTTTAATGGGAATTGTTACGCGCGCCGAAGCAGACCGTATCGTGAATATGGTGAGCCACACAGCAGACGTGCAAAAAGTCGTAAAAGTGTTTGAGTATGTCGATTAACAATAATCTATTGATCCAAAATTTATCGATCCAAGAACAGTCTTAGCAAAACACACGCACACAGGAATCCATCATGGTCGCATTCATTATTATTTTGGTCGTTTTAGCGCTTATTGTTTTTTACGTTATTGGCATCTTCAATCAATTGGTTGCACTCAGAAACCGCTATCAAAATGCGTTCTCTCAAATAGAAGTGCAACTCAAACGCCGTTACGACCTAATTCCAAACTTGGTTGAAACCGCAAAAGGCTACCTCGCCCATGAACGCGATACATTGGAAGCCGTGATTAGCGCCCGCAACAAAGCGGTAGGTGGGTTACAAGCCGCCGCCGCTGACCCCAGCAATGCTGCTGCCATGAAAGATTTGGCAGGTGCAGAGAGCATGTTAACCAATGCAATGAGCCGCCTGAGTGTTGTGATGGAAGCCTATCCGGATTTAAAAGCATCTCAAAATATGATGCAGCTTTCTGAAGAACTCACTAGCACCGAGAACAAAGTCTCTTTTGCACGCCAAGCGTTTAACGATGCAGTAACCGCGTACAACACTTACAAGCAAAGCTTCCCGCCGGTGTTTTTCGCTGCATCCTTTGGCCACAGCCAAGATGCAACACTCTTGGTGTTTGAAGACTCTAAAGAAATTCAAGCGGCTCCCAAAGTCAGCTTTTAATAGCAATAAAAGAAAGAGGCTATCATGAGATGGCCTTTTTTATTTCTGCTGACCTTTTTTAGCCCACGATTTTCTTTGACTGCTGTTTCTGATTCTTTTCAGTAGAGTTTCTATGAACTTTTTTGAACACCAAGATATTGCCTATCGCAACACCAAACGACTGATCGTTTTGTTGTGCCTTGCAGTTATTTCGTTGATTGCCGTAACCACATTTTTCTGCGCAACCGTTCTTTATTATATGGAAGCCAACAGTCGCCACTATTTAAATAACATCGGATTGTGGCAGGGCATTACGCAAACCATGAGCTGGAAAATGTTGGGCGGCATTAGCTTGGGAGTTTGCTCGGTTATCGTTTTAGGCAGCTTATATAAGTTATATGAACTTTCAGCCGGTGGCCGCGCAGTAGCAGAATCGCTCGGCGGCCGCCCGATTACACTTCATAACGCTAATCTTGATGAAAAGAAAATTCTAAATGTGGTGGAAGAAATGGCCATTGCATCAGGCACACCGGTTCCGCCCGTTTATTTGATAGAAGATGAGGCGATTAATGCCTTCGCCGCCGGCCATACACCACAAGATGCAGTCATCGGCGTAACGCGCGGCTGCATTCGCCAGCTGAATCGCGATGAACTTCAAGGTGTTATCGCCCACGAGTTCAGCCATATTTTCCACGGCGACATGAAAATGAATATGCGTTTAGTGGCATTGCTCAACGGGATTCTTCTCATAGGCTTGATCGGTGAATTCATTTTGCGCAGTTCGAACCAGCGCACCGCCTTTCGTTCGAGCAAAGATAAATCCCCTTTTGCCTTAATGGGCATTGGTTTGGGTTTAATGATTATTGGTTACGCGGGCACTTTCTTTGGCTCATTAATCAAAGCCGCTGTTAGTCGCCAACGTGAATTCCTCGCTGATGCTTCTGCGGTGAAGTTCACACGCAATCCCGATGGTATTGGTGGAGCTCTAAAGAAATTGGGCGGCTATGTGGGCGGCTCGCAAATGGATGTAGCTAACGCATCTGAATACAGCCATATGTTTTTTGGCGAAGGTGCTCACGGTTTGTTTTCTGCTTTTGCAACGCATCCACCTCTTAGCGAGCGCATTAAAAAAATTGATCCGCGCTGGGACGGAAACTTCGCTCATATTGATGTTTATGAAGAGAATGAAAATACCTATATAAAAGAAGGAAGACTTTCAGACACAGATATTGATTATTCGCCACTTGAATTCAGCACCCCAAAAACGGCAACCGCATTTGTTGCTACGGTTGATCAAGTACTGCAAACCATCGGGCAACCCAACAAATCGCATCTTGCTTATGCGCACCAAACCTTGAATGCAATTAGTGAACAACTGCGTAATGCAGCTCATAATCCTTGGGACGCACAAGCCCTTATGCTGGGTTTGTTGTTGGATAAGAACCCGGAGAAGCAAGACCTTCAATGGGATGCACTCAGCGCATTATTTTCTGAAATCCAAATCCAAACGATTAAACCTCTTTCGCTTCAAGCTTCTTTATTAGATGCGAATTTACGCTTGCCACTATTAGAGCTTAGTCTTCCAACCTTAAAGACTTTGTCAGTGCAACAATATGAAGTTTTCCGTTCTGCTATGGCGCGACTTATTCATACCGATGAACATATAGATTTAATTGAATGGTCGTTTTTCAAAATCATCACGCACAATTTGGAGCCGAAACGCGGCAATCATCGCTTGGCGGATTTAGCACAACTAAAAAATGAAGCTCGCACCCTGCTCTCCGTTATCGCTAATGCAGGAGCCAACAACAAAGCCAATGCGCAAGCAGCGTTTAATAGCTGCAAATCCATTATCAATTTAGATGACGCACAGTTGGCCGACGAAAGCGAATACAACATGATGGATTTAGACTTGGCGATTAACCGCCTTAATCATGTCAAACCGCTGCAAAAGCCCAAGCTGTTAAAAGCCATCAGCCAGTGCATTCTTGCCGATCAGGAAATTACCGCTGTGGAAGCCGAATTATTCCGCGCCATTGCCGATGCCTTGGATTGCCCAGTGCCACCGCTCATCATTTCCAAGCCTTAGTTTTTTGCAAGAGTCCCACCGAAAGCTACAATTCAACGGCGTCTAGCGGTTATAATGCGCGCCGTTTGTTAACAGCCAGGCGGTTTATTAAAGCTAGGCCTTCTGTTAAAAGCTAGGTTATCAACCGCCCCAACCTTTCGATTTACTCTCCGCAAATCGCCAACCATTTTTGAGGTGACTTACAGTGCAACCGGATCAAGCAACGCAATTGCGTCAATTAGAAAGCCAACTCGCCGCAGAATACCAAGCTATTCTCAGCAAAAAATTGAACCTCGATTTAACGCGCGGCAAGCCATCATCAGATCAATTGGATCTGTCAGATGCGCTCGACGGCATTCTCAAAGGCAACTACATTGCTGCTGACGGTACCGACACGCGTAACTACGGTGGTTTAGATGGTTTGCCCGAAGCCAAACAATTGGGCGCAAATATCATGGGTGTTGATGCAGCCAACGTACTTGTCGGCGGCAGCAGCAGCTTGACGCTCATGTTCCAAGTTGCATCTACCGCTTACCTGTTCGGTTTAAAAGATGCGGCAAGCGCTTGGAAAAACGAAGGTGAAGTGAAATTCCTCTGCCCCGTTCCCGGCTACGACCGCCACTTCACCATTTGCGAGCAACTCGGCATCAAAATGGTCACCGTACCTATGACCTCGACCGGCCCGGATATGGATGCCGTTGAAGCCATGATCAAAGCCGACAGTTCCATCAAAGGCATGTGGTGCGTACCTAAATACTCCAACCCAACAGGCGTTGTTTACAGCGATGAGACCGTAGACCGCATTTCAAAATTGGGCAAAATCGCCAGCGCTAACTTCCGCGTATTCTGGGACAACGCTTACTCGGTACATGACCTCGTCGATAACGCGCCGCAATTGGCCAGCATTCTTGAAGCAACTCGTCGCAACGGTACTGAAGATTCGGTTATCCAATTCGCGTCCACCTCTAAAATCACTCAAGCAGGTGCAGGCGTTGCATTCGTAGCGGCGAGCGCGGCTAACTTGGCTGGCTTCAAAAAGGCGCTGGGCGCCCAAACTATCGGCCCAGACAAAGTTAACCAAATTCGCCACACCCGCTTTTTGCCAGACCGCGCTGCGCTTATGGCGCACATGAAAAAGCATGCTGAATTGCTCAACCCACGCTTTGAAGCTGTTCTTTCGGCCCTTTCCGATGCCTTTGAAGGCACCGATATGGGATCTTGGGAAAAGCCCGTAGGCGGTTACTTTGTATCTTTTGATACCCGTAAAGGGTGCGCGAAGGAGACTGTTCGTTTAGCGGCGGAAGCAGGTGTTAAGTTGACACCAGCGGGCGCAACCTACCCCTACGGTAAAGATCCTGAAGATCGCAATATCCGTATCGCCCCATCAGTTCCAACGGTGCCAGAAGTGGTGGAAGCCATGAAAGTATTCGTGACCTGTGTAAAACTGGCGTCAGTAAGACAAGAAATCGCAGCTCTCGCGTAATTATTTCAATGACTAAAAGCAAAAGGCCTCCCGGTTAACACCTGGAGGCCTTTTGCTTTTTCAGAGGGACGCTTACACAACGCTTAATCAGTCAAACACCATTAAGGTAAGACTGATAACCAAAACATCTAGATTTAATACATTTGCGACAAAAACTTTCCAACGCACTCGCAAATCCATTCTTATACTCTAAGAGCAAGCCAAACAAAGCTTAGTAACGCCACTTAAATAATACGTTCACTTTTTTGGAGTGTTGACTTATGGGTGTCGCGAGAAACATAGAAAAATATTTAACGGCTAACAAAATCGAGTATTCGCTCTTAGAGCACGCCTATGCGGAGGGTTCGTTTAACACAGCTCAAGTTGCCAAGATAGACAATCACTCCCTCGCTAAAGGAGTCTTGTTAAGAGACGAAGATTTTCATTACACACTTTGCGTTCTCCCTTCCAGCCATAAAATCCTTCGCCACACCCTCAACCAAATATTCGACCGCCACATGCACCTCGTTGAAGAAGATGAACTCGTGCAGTTTTTTAAAGATTGCGAAGCCGGCGCTATACCCGTTGTTGGTAAAGCCTATGGCTTAGATGTGATCTGGGATGATGAGCTGATGGATAACGACGTCATTTACATGGAAGCAGGCGATCATCGCCACTTGATTTGCATCAAGCAGCCCGAGTTTTCAAAACTTATGCGCAATACGCTCCATGACCATTTCAGTGCAAGCCGTCATCGGCACTATCAAGCCCCCGTTCATGTACGCAATACCTACGAATCTATTTAAGCTCTCATCACACGGATGTGTAAATTTTCTCCCCCACATCACTAACGCTCTCAACTGAACATATCCAACTGGTAAAAGGGTTGGTCTTCTCGCAAATCAACAAACCGAACACCAACACCCAACAATCGAACCGGCAATTCTTTTCGAACGTACGCATCGCAACATAAGCTTTGAAATTCCGTAGCAACCAGATTCGACCCTCCTCGCTCGATAGTTGTTTGCGTAAAATCGGCGAATTTAATTTTGACAAAGAGTTTCACTACCAAGTAATCCTCATCCAACCGTCTTAGCCGACTTGCTAACTGTTGTAAGAGTTCCGGTAAGCGATTAAGGCAAGCTTGTAAATTGGGTAAATCTTGCGGGTAGGTATTTTCTACGCTCAAAGATTTTCGCCGGCGCGAAGGCGTAACCTCTCGGTTATCTATACCACGGCACAACTCATATAAGCGCACACCAAGCTGACCGAAACGCTGTTTTAACTCGAAAATACTAAAGCGGCGCAGGTCCGCGCAGGTTTTTATATTAATGTCTGCTAGACGGTTATTTGTTGCCTTCCCCACACCAAAAATTTTTCCAACTGGGAGCTGCAATACAAAATTGTCTACGTCTTTGGGGGTTATCACGCATAAACCATTTGGCTTGTTCCAATCACTCGCCACTTTGGCTAAAAACTTATTCGGCGCAACGCCGGCTGAAACGCTTAACTTTATTTCGTCATAAATGCGCTGGCGAATCTGTTCCGCAATACGTGTTGCACTACCTTCACAGTAATCGCTATTAGTGACATCGAGGTAAGCCTCATCGAGCGAAAGCGGTTCTACCAACTCGGTATATTCATAAAAAATGTGTCGCATACTTACAGACGCTTCCCGATAAGCCTCCATACGATGCGGTACGATGATCAAATCAGGACAAAGCTTTTTAGCGACCGCAGATGACATTGCGGAACGAACACCAAACCGACGCGCTTCGTAATTGCACGTTGAAATAACACCGCGATGCTCTGAACTACCTCCAACCGCAATAGGTCGAGAGCGCAACGATGGGTCATCGCGCATTTCAACTGCTGCGTAAAAACAATCGGCATCGCAATGAATGATTTTTTTCACAAAACTATTCCAACAAGAAACTAAACCAACACCGATACTGTATATGCATACAATAAAACTATCAATTAGCGTCTTAATTTCGATTGCATAATAAAAAATAAAACCGCAAAGAAACCCTCATGGAAAATTTCGCAGCGACAAAAAAAGGTTTTAAAGACGGTCAATGCGAATCCAGGCAAACTCATTTGGAATGGATTTACGAACCTTTCTAAAGGTCGGAAGGGAAAAACAAATACGAAAAATTACGGTTTTAAAATCTTTGGAGCCATCTTTTAACGCGACCTAACAAAGGTATTTTAAAATCCTAAAAAGGTCATTAACGGGTTTTTGAAGGACTCGAAAAAGAGAATTACACCAATAAAATTTAGTGCGAAGAATTAATTTTCAAATCGTTTGAAAATCAAGAAAAGGGAAAAAATTCGCGTTTATAAACTCCTAAGCAGATTTTTTTTGACTTTTTTGCAAAAAAAATGCGTTTTTTGATTAAAAACGCATTAAAAAACTTGATATTTTTCAATAAAGTTTTAATTTATACATGTTGTAACTTTTTATCCATTTTTCGTCTAATCGAATATTTACAGGAAGCACACACTATGGCTGCACGTAAACAATCTGCCGTTAATCCAGTTGCGGGTCTAGAACAACAACTCGCTGCCCTTAAAACTCAATTGGCAAAGGCTCGCGCCGCTCAAGCTGCTGATGCTCAAAAAGCTATCGCTGGTCTTGTAAAAGAAGCTACCAAAGCTGGTGCAGCACTTAAGGCTGCCCAAAGCAAGTTGGCTGCTGCCGCTAAGAAGAAAAACGCAAAATTGACTGCTGCTGCTAAAGCTGACGTTGCATCTGCTAAGAAAGCTGCTGATGCTGCTAAAGCTGCTGTAGCAACTGCCAAGAAAGAAGTTGCTGCTATTAAAGCTGCTAACAAAGTTGCTGCAGCTCACGAGAAGGCTGTTGCTAAAGCTGAAGCTGCTGTTGCTAAACGCGCTAAAGCTGCCGCTAAGAAAGTTGCTGCTAAAAACAAAGTAGCTGCTAAGAAAGCCGCAGCTAAAGCTAAACTGGCCGCTAAGAAAGCTGCTGTAAAAGCTAAAGCTGCTGCTAAAAAGCAAGCTTTGAAAGCTAAAGCTGCTGCTAAGAAAGCTGCTGCTAAGAAAAAAGCTGCTGACAAAAAAGCTGCTTTGCGCGCTAAAGTAGCTGCTAAAAAAGCTGCTGCTAAAGCAAAAGCTGCCGCTAAGAAAACCGCAGCAGCAGCAAAAAAAGCAGCTGCTAAAAAAGCTCCAGCCAAGAAAGCAGTAGCTAAAAAAGCTCCAGCTGCTAAAAAGGCGCCAGCTGCCAAGAAAGCTCCTGCAGCTAAAAAAGCAGTAGCTAAAGCTCCAGCCGCTAAAAAAGTAGCTGCTAAAAAAGCTCCAGCCGCGAAGAAAGTTACTGGTGCAAAACGTGGCCGTAAGCCAAAAGCAGCTGTTGCTGCAGCTCCAGCCGCTTAATAGCAAAGAATGATCTTGAGAAATCAAGATCAAAAAAAGGGTGCATTTGCACCCTTTTTTATTGCCCAATTTCTACCGCCGCACACCTAACCTATTACTTCTTCACTTCCGATTTGCGCATATACGAAAGCATATAAAAGCAAGCGCTTGTCTTCTTCAGGCTCAATAAACTCTATTCCATAAGCAACAAGGTTACCCGAACTCTGTTGGTCTGGCTCGCCACGCGAACGAATAATCCCCTCCAGCGCGAGATCTCTATGAATATTGGCCACTGCAACATTCATGGTAACTTGAATTTTATGACCGATCTCACCGAAAGCGATCGCCGTCTCTATGCGGGCGCCGGTAACGCTTACATCAACCACGTTACCGTCTATTTCGCGGTCACTAATAACTGTCAGATTCATGACCTTAACGGGCTCATCAATAGCAACTCGCGTTGCACCTCGAATGCCTTTAAAGCTCACGCTATCAGGATAACTAATATGTAAAATCGGATAGGGATCCGCCGTTTGCGTTTCAACAACACTGGCAAATATGCCAATACCGTTATCTACCATTAAGCGAGCCACTAGTTTTTGTCCATTACGGAAACGAACTAATTTCCCGGCAAGCTTGGGAACTGACAGAAGAATGCTTCGACCAGGCAAACACCCGATCAATCGGCAAGAGAAGCGTTCAGGTTGCCCCGCGCTATTATTCGCTTGTAGCTGCAAGGGGTAACCATAAATTAATTTCATGTCTTCGAATTTCATAGGTCAATTAACCATTAGAAAGCGCGGATGAAAGAGCCTATATAGAGGCCTGTATTTATTATATTCGTTAATGACCAATGCACACGTGAATGCCTGAAACACGCGGGTTCATTACTTATACATTATAGGCATTTTGCTCTTTGGCGGACTCAATGTTCAAAGCCCCAAATTCACTATTCCATTCTAAAAGAAGACTAGCCAAGGTTTGCGCCTGTTCATAAAGAGCTTTTAGCTCTTCCAATGTATCTTTAACACCCGTGTAGAGCCGCACTTGACGGTGCTTATTTGCAAGAGGGTGTTGAAGGTGCTGCGAACGATAAACCTCTAGCTTCCATCGCAGGTTGTGCACAGTATTACGATAATAAGCCAACTTAGTTTGAACCGTAATAGGACGAGAGGAGTTGATATCACCGAAGATAGACGCGTCGGTTGCTAGTACCATGGATTCTTTTGCGTTTGGCTCAGCAATTATTGTAGCAGTTCGAGGTTGCCCCATTAGCTGAGCCAAATCACCAAATACTTCGCCCGGCGTAACGTAATTTATCAGTTCACCTTTGAGCGGGTCATCTGCGTAAACTGCTAGCCGTCCCTTCAACAAAAAAAATAGCCAATGATCAGAATCACCCCGCTGAAGAACGATTTCACCCGGCGAATAGGTAACAACGCGCGATGACTGCAACAGAAGTTCAAACTGCCAAGCATCCTGCTGTTTAACCAGCTTGAAAAAAGGAATGCCTGATAAAAGCTGCTCTACGTAATCGCGAGACAACTTAGACAGCAGTTTTATTTCCATGTCGAACCCTGGAAGAGAAAGAAACGAAAGAAACACTTATTCTGACAAAAAAACTAGCTGGTAAACAGCCAGATTTCAAATTAACTATTATTTTTGTTCTAGAAATATGACCTATACTCAAAAACGACACTTTGAAATGGAAGTTGGCGACGTGAAAGAGAATGTCCCACATCCAAGTTTATATATTATACTTCTGCCAATTGGAGCACGCGTTTAAAACGGATTTTATCTCACCCAATCACTTTACCTATAAATAGAATGAGAGTATGTACGCCATGCGCCTGAAAACTGCCATCAACTTTTTTTTAAGCTTTCTGCTCACGTGTTATTGTTCCCTTAGTCTCGCCGCCGAACCCTTGCTCAACGGTATGGCCACTCACGTCGATCTGGGTAAAGAGCAGTTTATTGGTGCGCTTTATGCCGGCACTCTTAGCGATAACGCTGAAAAACTGCTAACCAGCAACCAAGCCATGCGCATGGAGCTCAAGATAGTGGCCCCAGAGGGCGTAACAACCCGTCGCTTCAGCCGGTGGTGGATTGAAGGCATGGCGATCAATAACACGCCCTCGTTGCTGACTGAACAAGCCGACAACATGGTGAAGTTTGACGGGTTATTTAAAGGCCGATTTGTTCAAAACGATACAATTGCCTTCACCTTTGAGCCGGGAAAAGGCGTCAACATTTCTATTAACGATGCGCTACTTGGCAACATCGCCAGCGACAAATTCTTCGGTATGCTGCTTAGAACTTGGATTGGCAAAGTGCCACTTTCCTCTGAATACAAAGACGATATTTTGAAAGCGGGCAATGTGAATGCTGCACTTAAGGGTCGTTACGATAAAATCAAGCCATCCAAAGAGCGGAGTACTGAGGTGGCAGGCTGGAGCAAAATAAAATCCGCTGCTGAACTAGCTGCAGAAAAAGAAAAAGAAGCGGCAGCAAAGTCGAGTGCTCAAACTTCATCGGTGGATGCAAAACTTTTGGCCGCGCAAAAAGCTGAGCAAGCAAAAGCCGAAGCCGCGAAGCTTGAAGCAGCCAAATTGGCTGCGCAGAAGGCTGCATCTACACCTGCTAACGATGAAGATGAAAAACCTGCTTTGACTGCACAAAATCTTTTGGCTCGCCAATTCTATCTCTCAGATAACTTGAAACGCATTTATGCGAGCGTACGTTATCCTAAAAAAGCGCTTGAGCGTGGCCAAACGGGCAGTGTGCGTGTCGCTGTTACCATTAACCGTCAAGGCAACATTGTAAGCGCATCAGTAGTGCAAGCTTCTGAATTTGAGACTCTTAACGAAGCGGCTCTAGAGGCTGTAAATAAAGTTGCACCTTACCCTGCTGTCCCAGACGCAATTGCTGGCCCAACTTTCGAATTTACCGCTCCAATCAAATTTGTACTGCAAAACAACTGATGCTCAACTCCTAAAAATAAATAAAGCCACTTCGTGTGGCTTTATTTATTTTTGCAGCTGCGTACGGCAAATTTTCTTTAATCAAATCAAACTCAAATCAGCTAGACGCCTTTTAATAACTTTCTCAATATCGTTTTTATCCAAGGTTGAATGAGAGATTAAACGGTTCACATGAATTCGGTGTAAGTGCAAGCATGGAATAGATGCATCAAGCTCGCGCAGGTCTCCCTTCATTAGCACTGGCAAAAAAGGTCGTTCCGGTGGGCACTGTTGCTGCACTACGCGTAGCCCCATTTGCAGCGGAACTGTTTTAATAGCGCCTTGTTTAAACGGAATACGTAAAAATAAACTTTGCTTACCTTTGAGTATCCCGGGAACGATTTCCATTCCAGTAGCCGTAACAGCGGATTCAGGAATGCCGTTAAAGGTATCGTGATGCGCATAAGGATTGGGAAGAATAACCAGCTTGCGGGCTTCTTCACGCGGGAAGAAAATATTGTAGTTAGTGTAAAGCTGCTCCACTGAGTTTGAGAACACACACAATTTGTTCTCAAACCCCATGACAAAATCGATGGCGCGTTGCCGCTGGTTAAATGCATCTAAATCCCAGACTAGATCATTATTATTCTTCGCTTGAGTCACTGAAAGCCTCAAATATTTATTGTAGATTCACTCAGCATACTGCATTTTGGCATCAAAAATCGATTAGTGTTCGCGCGTAGCTCTAAACTCGACGTCAGGATGACGCTCTTCCGTTAGCGATAAATTTACGCGTGACGGTGCCAAATAGGTCAGGTGCCCGCCACCATCTACAGCAAGGTTATCTGCACACTTACGTTTAAACTCTTCCAGTTTCTTGGGATCCTTGCATTCGCACCAGCGCGCCGTCGTCACGTTGACTGGCTCATAAACAGCCTCAACTTTGTACTCATCTTTCAGGCGATAAGCAACAACCTCAAACTGCAACACCCCCACAGCGCCTACAACTATGTCGTTGTTGTTAACCGGAAAAAATACTTGTGTTGACCCCTCTTCGGATAATTGCTGTAAACCTTTTTGCAACTGCTTCATCTTAAGCGGATCTTTCAACCGTATGCGACGAAACAATTCAGGTGCGAAATGTGGAATGCCAGTGAACTTGAGATCTTCGCCTTCTGTGAAAGTATCACCAATCTGAATAGTTCCGTGGTTATGCAGACCAATAATATCGCCCGCGATCGCTTCCTCTACAGCACTACGGTCACCCGCCATAAAAGTTACGGCATCAGCAATTCGAATCTCCTTGCCGATGCGCACATGTTTCATTTTCATGCCTTGCTGGTAAACACCGGAACACACACGCATAAAAGCAATTCGGTCGCGATGCTTGGGATCCATATTCGCCTGAATTTTAAAAATGAATCCGCTAAATTTTTCTTCATCCGCGCTCACGATTCTGTCTTTGGCTTCGCGACTGCGTGGAGTGGGCGCCCATTCAACGAAGCCATCCAACATTTCGCGTACACCGAAGTTACCCAACGCAGTACCAAAAAATACCGGTGTCATTCGACCAGCCAAATATTCTTCTAGATTAAATTCGTTAGTAGCACCACGAACAAACTCAATTTCTTCGCGTATATCAGACGCGTAAGAGCCCAGCAGCTTTGTAGCCTCTTCGCTATCCAAGCCTTTAATTTGAATATCATCGGGAATCGTGTGGCCTTGGCCAGATTGATACACATGAATGATGTCGGTATAAAAATTATAAACTCCGACAAATTCTTTACCGCTACCAAGCGGCCAATTAATCGGCGCTGCGGTAATTTTTAAAACGTTTTCAATTTCATCCAACAACTCAACCGTATCGCGACTTTCACGATCCATTTTATTGATGAAGGTTAAAATCGGCGTGTCGCGCAGACGACAAACTTCCATCAATTTGATCGTGCGATCTTCAACACCTTTCGCGCCGTCAATCATCATTAGCACTGAATCGACAGCAGTAAGTGTGCGATATGTGTCTTCCGAGAAGTCTTCGTGACCGGGTGTATCCAGCAAATTTACAACTCGCCCTTTGTATGGGAACTGCATTACCGATGAGGTCACCGATATACCGCGCTCTTGTTCCATTGCCATCCAATCGGATTTCGCGTGAGGCCCGCGCTTACCCTTCACGGAGCCCGCCAACTGAATTGCATTCCCCCACAGCAGTAACTTTTCGGTGACAGTGGTTTTACCGGCGTCTGGGTGAGAGATAATGGCGAAGGTGCGGCGTTTCGCGAGTTCGTTTTTGAGATTAATCATGGTGATCTGCTTGGTAGGTCGAGAAAAGGCGGCGATTATAGCCTAGTCAACCGAGAGGGGGCGAATACTGCGGAAGACCCTGAACTGGGAGGAAGAGACCCCCGAGACAAATTTAACGGGGGTCAGTGAGATTAGTTACCGTTTTGCGTCGATTGCTGCATCAACTTCCCGCGGGGTCATGATGCGTTGCACTGGTTCCACCGGCTCCGTTGATTTCAACAAGTCATTCGAGTCCAGTCCGGTACCGCCATTGCTTAAGGCATCTGCAACCGCTTTTTTCAACACGATAATCGCAATGCGCCGGTTAATGGGAGCATCAGGCTTGTCAGCAATAAGCGGAGCTGCCGACCCCATACCTTGTACGGTAGCAACTTTCGCATCTGGAAAGCCGCCCTGAATTAATGCGCGCCTCGCCGAATTGGCCCGATCTGCCGACAACTCCCAATTGGTATAGGTTGCCCCTGCGCCGTATGACGTAGAATCCGTGTGACCCGTTACGCTGATTTTGTTTTGAACCTTATCGAGCAAGGGGGCAAGCGCTTTGAGCACCTCTTCAATATAGGGTTTCATACGCGCACTGCCCACATCAAAACCGGGGCGCTGATCTTTATCCACGATTTGTATGCGCAAACCCAGCGCGGTAAGGTCAATCAGGATCTGATCTTTCATTTGCTGAAAGACCGGGTCATTGTTAATTTCTTCTTGCACCTGTTCTTGCAGTTTTTCCAACTGTTCTTTTTCGATTCGCTCCATTTCTTTCTTTAGCTTTGCTTCAGAAACCTGTTCAGCAGTTTGGGTTTGAGTGTTTTCTTCCGCATTATCTTTATCGCTTTTATCCTCTGTTTGGGGGTCTTTCGAATGGGCCTCCGCTTGAGGTTGTTCGGCACTGACCAAGCCAGGGTTTGCACCACCCTCGCCTATAGCAAATTCACTTCCCGGATTATTGAAATATCCGGAAATGGCTTTTTGTTCTTCTTTGGACGTACTTCCTAAAAGCCACATCAGCATAAAAAAGGCCATCATCGCCGTCATAAAATCAGCGAGCGCTACTTTCCAGCTACCACCATGATGACCGTGACCGTGACCTTTTTTCTTAATGATGATTATCGGCTGGGCACCCTTCTCCATTATTGGTTACCCTTATTTTTTAGCACGATATTGTTCTTCCAACTCTTTAAAGCTGGGACGAACACTGTGGTACAAAACCTTGCGGCCAAATTCAACGGCGATCTGTGGCGGCACACCGTTCATGGATGCCACTAAACAAGCCTTGATGCATGAATAAAAGTGCGCTTCGTCGCGGTTCTTATGATTCAGATAGGAAGAAAAGGGAGCAATAAATCCATAGGCAAACAAAATACCCAACAGAGTACCCACCAGAGCGGCCGCAACGTGATGACCGAGTTCTTCCGGAGGGCCGCCCAAGCTACCCATGGTAATCACAATACCCAGTACCGCTGCCACAATACCAAACCCGGGCAAACCGTCCGCCGCGCCGGAGATAGCTGAAGGAACCAAGGCTTGCTCTTGATGGTGCCCCTCCAATTCCTGATCGATAAGCGCTTCAAGTTCGTGCGGAGCCATATTGCCCGCCACCATAATCCGCAAGTAGTCGCAGATAAACTCAACCGCATGGTGATCTTTGAGTATGGAAGGGTAGTTGGAAAAAATTGGGCTACTTTCGGGTTCTTCGATATCCCCCTCAATCGCCATAAGGCCTTCACGGCGCGTTTTATTGAAAATATCGTACAGGAGCGTTAGCAAATCCAGATACAACTGCTTTTTGTACTTGGAGGGCGTCATAAGCGCGCCTGCAGACTTCACCACACCAATACTTACAGAGATAGGGTTGCCGATAATCATCGCACCTAGTGACGCGCCGCAGATAATCAAGACTTCCAGTGGCTGAAACAACGACATCACCTTGCCGCCACCCAAGGTAAAACCGGTCAAAATACAACCGAAAATAACAATCATACCCAAAATAATATTCACGCAAAAACTCCCGTCGTCATTCTGTGTCAGCGTGTGTTCGCTTTGAGTATAGGTTGTATCCTTTGAGGTTCAAGGCAAAAAATTGGGCGCCAACAAATGGCACCGAATACCACCCAACGGCCGGCAATCCCTGCTTGTTTTTTCATCAAAACAGTTGACCCCACATTTCTCGGAGACATTGTGGAGAATAAAATTTATAGTGTCCCGTGAGATTGAATTTGCCGCATTTGATCGCCGCATGTGCGCTCTATGAGAATTATTCAAGGCTATTCCGTCAACATAGGAGCCTCCATGAAAATTAGCGAGCTGGATACAAAGACCCAAACTGAGTTGGAGTCGGCAGTTTTACGCAAATTAATAGCGCATTTAGATCAACGAAAGGATGTACAAAACATTGATTTGATGAATTTGGCTGGTTTTTGTCGCAACTGTTTAAGTAAGTGGCTTGTTGCAGCGGCAGAGGAAAAAAATATCGCACTTGAGTATGAAGATGCACGTGAGCGGATTTACGGCATGCCTTACGAAGAATGGAAAAACAAACATCAAAAGCCTGCAACTCCAGAGCAACTCGCAGAGTTTGATAAGAAAAAAATATAGCAACACTAAATTGCTGCAGATGACTCAATCGCAATGACACCAGCAGCGGCGAGTGAGATCAAACTATCGCAGGCGGCGGGATTTGCAATATCTGACTCAGTGAGATTACCGGCCAATACATTAACCCAGCGGTTGCGCCCGTGATTTTTAGATAAATAAAGGGCGCGATCAGCCGTATCAACCACTTGTTCCCAAGTAAGCGCCGCCGGCTGGGTTTTATAAAACGGATATGCCGCCATTCCAATCGAACAGGTCTTGCTCACTCGCTGCCCATTTCCAAGATCAAACACGTATGACTCCACTTTTTGACGAATACGCTCCGCCAATTCTGGAACCTCTTCTCTGTTGCAATAGCGCACCACAATTATAAACTCCTCGCCCCCCCAGCGCACCAGGTAATCAGATTCCCGTAGGGTTGCTTTTAAAATTTGACTGAATTGTTCCAGCAATTTATCGCCCGCATTGTGGCCGTAGTTATCGTTTACCGCTTTAAAAAAATCTATATCGAGCAACATAAATACGAGATCTTGCTCATGCGGCAGCGAAGACTCAAAACCGGCCGATTGATTGTTGCACCAATTTAAATAGCTTCGCTCTACAATAGCTATGTCCGCCAGAATGGATTTGGCAAGGAAGCGCCTGTTGTTCAATCCGGTAAGTGGATCTGTAAGGCTAGCCTCCTCCAATTTGCGATAAGCCAACTCGAGTTCATTTTGCGCCTGCTTTAATACCGCATTGCTACGGTTTAACTCTTCAGTTCGCTCTGCCACTTTTTTGTCGAGATTGCGCATAACATCATGGAGCTGTAAATGTGTAGTAACACGCGCAATCAGCGTCTCTTTAGAAATGGGCTTAACCATAAAATCATTTGCGCCAGCCTCAAAGCCCATCACCAAATCATTCATTTGATTGCGCGCAGTCAATAAAATAATCGGTAGCTCATGGGTAGCGTAGGTTTCGCGTAAAATCTTACAGGTTTCATAACCGGATATACGCGGCATCATGATGTCGAGCAAGACTAAATCGATTGATTCTGTGGCCACAATTTTTAGTGCATCCTCAGCGCAACTGGCCTCTAAAACGTTGTAATTTTGCATGACCAAATAATTGGTAATGACTTGCCTGTTAATCAAATCATCATCCACAATCAAAATATTATTTTTATGTTGGTTAATAACAGATGCACTCTTATCTCCCGCATAATGTAATTTCTGATTATCGCCGCCAGGTAAATAGTAAGTGTTTGCTTGCACCTCTTGAGGCAAGTCATAACTCATCGGCAAGGTGAAATAAAAAGTAGAACCGACCCCGAGGACAGATTCGACCCGAATGCTACCACCATGCAACTCGACTAATTGCTTGGTAACTGATAACCCCAAGCCCGCGCCACTTTGAGTGCGCTCAACTCCGCCCTCTAACTGCGTAAAACTTTCAAATATATCGCTTTGCCGATCGCTCGGAATACCAATACCCGTGTCACCGACTTCGATCTGAATAAAATCGCCTTGCAGAGTTGCGGTTACACTAATTACGCCGCGATCCGTAAACTTTATCGCGTTACCAACAAGGTTATGCAGGATTTGCAAAACACGATCCTCGTCTGCATAAGCACTGGGCAGATCTTTAGGAACATTGTTTGCAAAAATAACGGATTTGTCGGCCACCAAGGGGCGCGATAGCGTGAGTACAACATCAACTAACACTTTTATGTCGACGGGCTTTTTATGGAGTGTAATGCCTTTATTTTTTAGCTGAGAGAAATCAAGAATATCGTTAACCAATCCTGCTAATCGTCGACCGCTGTCGGCTATCAATGACAGGTGATATTTCATTTTAGGTGAGACATCGCCCGCAACACCGTCGCGCAGCGATTCGGCCAAACCTATAATGCCATTCAGCGGCGTGCGTAGTTCATGGGATGTATTCGCAAGGAACTCGTCTTTCAATTTATCAATTTGAGTGAGGCGTTTTACCAGCACACGCTCACGTTCTAACTTTTCCATTTGAAACGAGAGCTTCAATCGTTGCACGTGAACGAACCAATATATTAATGCGGCAATCAAAGCGAGATAAAAACAATAAGCCCACCATGTTCGCCAATAAGGTGGCAAAATTTCTATTTTTAAAGTGGCGGGATACGTACTCCACACTCCGTCATTATTGGAGCCCTTTACTTCAAACACGTATGTACCGGAATTTAAATTGGTATAAGTAGCAGAACGTCGAGTACCAACATAATTCCAATTTTGCTCAAACCCCAATAAGCGATAGGCGTATTGGTTATCCTCTGCATGATGAAAACTCAGCGCCGAAAACTCCAAGGCAAACACCGCATCTTTATGGGTGAGGCGTAAGCTCGAAGTGGCCTCAATGGCTTTGGTAAGTGGAGAGCCCTCAACACCCACACTAACCGGTTTATTTTCAATAGTTAAATTAGTTAGCACAATGTTGGGAGCGTAGGTGTTACTTTTTATGTCACCCGCTTTAAAGAGCGTAAATCCCTTACTGTTACCCATAAAAATGTCGCCTTGCCGCGTATATAGTGCCGCATTGCGATTAAACAAGTTGTCTGACAATCCATGGTGCTTATCAAAGCTGCGGAAGCTGTGTTTCTCGGGGTCAAATTGCGAAATTCCCTTTTGGGTTCCCAGCCAAAGAAGGCCGTTTTCATCTTCCGTAATGCCCGCCACCACGTTATCCGCCAAACCATCCTTTACAGTGAACGCGGTAAATTTTCCGGTAGCAGGCTCAAACAAATTTAGCCCGCCGCCATCAGTTCCCACCCACAATCTTCCACGTCTGTCCTCATAAACATTTAACACGAAATCTGCACTGATACTTGAAGGATCAGCGAGGTCATGTTTGTAGCGCGTAAATTGCTTTTTGTCCCGATCGAACAAAAATAGCCCGCGCACACCACCAAACCACAAACGATGTTTGGAGTCCTCTAACACAACGCGAGAATACAAAACCTTCTCCCCCTCCAGCTGCTCTGCCGATGGTAAAAAGTACTCGAAGGTTTCTGTTGCGGGATCGAATTTATTTAAGCCTTTTTCCGTTGCCAGCCAGAGGTAACCCTTGTGGTCTTCTATAACCGACCACACCTCGCGACCGTGCAAACTGTTCGGATTTTTTGGGTCTGGCAAATAATGTTTGAATTCGCCGGTCTTTGTATTGAGCATATTCAGTCCGCCCGACCAAATTCCCAACCAAATATTGTGAGTAGCGGATTTAGCAATGGATAAAATCGTGCTTCCACTCAAACCTTTGGGGTTTGCAGGATCAAAACTATAACGGGTGAATTGTTGGGTGCTTCGGTTAAAATAATTTAATCCGTAACCTGCACCTACCCATAAATTACCTGCATCATCTTCACTTACAGCAGAAACACCACCATCGGTAATGCTGTTCGGGTTTGTGGAGCTATAGCCGTAATTGTTGAACGCGGAGGCTTGTCGATCTACAACGTCAATACCCGATGGAAAATAACCGAACCAAAGGTCGCCAGCACGATCCTCAAAAATTTCGTTAACAACATAATTTCCAGGGCTGGATGGATCGAGATCGCTATAAAAATAGCGATGGAATTTATTATCGTTGGCAGGTCGCATGTGCACGTGACTGCCATCACCAACCCATAAATTGTTATTAATGTCCACCAACATGGACCATACAGTTGCGCCTTTTTCGGACGAATCGTGACTGATTTTTTCAAACTGTTGGCGAGTGGTATTGAATTCGTACAAACCGTCACCGTAGGTTGCAGCCATCACACGGTTTTCATTATCCACATAGAGCCGACGTGTATCGTTATAACCATGTGCGTTCGGTAGTTTAGGGTCGCGCATAAAACTTTTAAATTCACCGGTACGAGGGTCGTAACTGCTAACCCCGAATGATTGGTAGGCCACCCAAATATTCCCCGATAAATCATCTGCCAGAGACCAGACTACCTGACTGGTCTCGCTGGTGTTTCCATGGGCTTTATCAACAATTTTGGTTGCAAGTTTTTTGTTTCGATCAAAACTAAACAGCCCTGCGCGCGTTCCTAGCCACATAGCGCCCTTACGATCTTCGTGAACCCACGTCACGTCGTTGGCACTTGCATCCGTTGTAGAGACTTTAAAGTGCGTGAAGGTGCGCGTTCGGGAGTCGTAAATGTTCAGCCCCTTGCGGGTAGCGACCCACAAAGATCCGTCACGAGCCAACATGATTCTATTGATATAACTGTCGCTAATGCTGGTAGCGTCTGATTCAGTGTGGCGAAAAAGGATAACTTCGTAGCCGTCATATCTGGCTAGGCCACTCGCACCCCCAAACCACATAAAACCTTGCGTGTCTTGCGCAATAGAGTTGATGTAGCCTATAGCTGCGATTTGCGTGGGCAATATATGCTTGAAAACAAGGCGAGGAGAGTTTGGGTTACTAGACGAGGCGGCAACGAACACAGAGCCCGATAGCAAAAAAATGAAGAGCAGAAGGCGGTGCACAACAATCAGCTTGCACCTTGGGCTGTTAAAATTGCCAAACATTCCGGACCTCAATCCCACCGTCCCCTTTTCATGTTCCGTGTGGTTTCAATGCGCCGGAACAGTGTTTTTTTATATTTTTGATAATCTATTCATCGAGCAGGCCTAGCCTTAACACATAGCCCATCCATGGACTGGATTTTACACATCGCCAATTTTTTAACGACTTAAGGCGTCACACTTAGCTTATAGGCGGTTACTGTATTTTTTGCAAAGTTGGGAACAAAGACTGTTTGGGTTTGCGTATCAAAACCTATGTCGGCTGTGTTTACGCCTTCTTTTTGGCTGTCGATAAGCAGATCGAGCTTGCCACTCAAGTGCACGTAATAGAGGAGTCCCGCCCAACAAGACACTAAAAAGTCTCCCTTGCCGACAGACTCAATACCGTCAATACCCTGCGCAAATCCACTTGCAATTTGCAGCCGGTTCTTATTTTTATCAACCAAATACAAATGCGTACCGGCACCTACCACTAAATTAGGGCCAATCACTTTAAGCCCATTGGCACTCTCGGCTTTTAACAAATAATCATCCACCGCACCGTTTTCGTAGCGGTGAACTTTATTGGTTTTGGTGTCAGAAACATAAACCGTACCTTTTGCATCAATAGCAACATCATTCAAGAATTGCGCTCCGGGAACCGCAACCCGCTTTTCAATTTGTGCAGATTTGATATCAATAATGACAATGTCGTGAATATCAGCAACGTACAGTTTGCCTTCAAAAGCGCCCATGCCTTTAGGCCCATTTAGACCAGTGACCCAATTGAGTTCATCAATCTCGCCACTCACATTCAAACGGGCAATGCTGCCGTTTCCGTCTACCGCACCGGGATCGCCATTGATTTGCGATACAAAAAGATAATTGGTTTTACCGTTGCGGTACACCAGCACGGACTCAGGAACATTCAAGCCCTCCGCTTTCCACAATTGCTCGAGCGCTGGCTGTGCGTTTGCTTCACTCGTAAGAAATAGCGAACCCAAAAGAAAACCCAAAGCTAATGTTTTTAAACTTTTCACGTTTGACACCTCGTTTTTAGGTTACTTGCAGACCTTATCACTGAGTGTAGCCGAGCGCAAAACGCTTTACACTCGCGCGCGAACTCTTTGGGTGATTCTGAATACAGAGCAACTTCAAATTACGCGATTGGCAAAGTGCTGTGCGCCCCTCTATCTATGCAAAGCCGCGGGCGATGTTCAAGCTACCTACTAAAGACCGAGCTATTTTTTGTGACTTAGCCCATTCACGGTACAATTCAACAAACAACCTATTCTGGTTTATGGGATCGATCAAAATGACTACCGCACTAATAAACGGAAAAATATTCACGGGCACCCAGTGGCTCGAAAACCATGCGGTCATCATTCAGGGCGAACACATCCTTACACTCTGCGATGCACAGAATTTACCAAATGATCTACAGACGGTCATCGACCTCGCCGGCCATCGATTGATTCCCGGGTTGATAGATACGCAGGTTAATGGCGGTGGCGGTGTTTTGTTTAACAACGATCCTTCGGTTACGTCTATTAAAACGATTGGCGCCGCGCATCGGCAGTTTGGTACCACCGGCTTTTATCCCACGTTAATCAGCGATGATTTATCGGTTATTGCCCAAGCTATTGACGCCGTTGATCATGCGATACGACAAAAAGTACCTGGCGTTTTAGGTATTCATATCGAAGGCCCCTTCTTGAACCCCGAGCGCAAGGGCGTTCACGATGCATCAAAATTCAAAATTATTGATGAAGCCGCGTTTGAATTGCTAACCTCGTTAAAAATAGGAAAAACGCTCATCACCATCGCGCCTGAATTAACCACACCACAAATGATCAAGCGCTTGGTTGACGCTGGAGTTGTGGTTTCTGCGGGCCACAGCGCGGCAACTTACGAGCAAACCAAAGTAGCCTTGGCCGCAGGGTTGCGCAGCTTTACGCATTTATTTAATGCAATGACTCCCTTCACGAGCCGCGAGCCGGGCATGCTTGGCGCAGCGCTGGAAAGCGTGGATTCTTTTTGCGGAATTATTGCCGACGGCCATCACGTTCACCCTGCATCTATCAAAGTTGCACATCGAGCAAAAGCAAAGGGCAAGCTAGTCTTGGTAACCGATGCCATGCCAAGCGTTGGTTCTGCTGATAAAAATTTTATGCTGAACGGCGAACTTATTCAGTGCAATAACGGAAAGCTCACTACAGCGACAGGGACCCTCGCAGGTTCTGACCTGGACATGTTGAAAGCGATAAAATATACCTGCCAGAACGTTGGGATAGCACTCGAAGAAGCTATTCGCATGGCGAGCGAATACCCGGCCGCGATGATGGATGAAAAATTATTAGGCACCATCAAAGCAGGTAATTTCGCCAGCATGATTTTGATCGACGCCCAATTTAATTTACTGCGTAGCTGGATAAACGGCAGTGAAGAATAAAAATAAACGTGCACTCTGATGCACAACCAAAGTGCAGGTTGCGTTAATTATTTTTAGCAATTCCCGGTTGACGTATTTGTCCCACTAAAATGCCCGCCAACACAGCGGTGAGCAGAGTCACAGCGATATATAAAATCACCTGCCACCCTAAGCTTTCATAAAGCCAACCGGTTAACCCGGAGATCAGGGTGATACAAGAAAAGGTCGCGAATTCGTTAATAGACTGCAGCCTGCTGCGCAGGCCTGCATCACTAATGAACGTGAGCAAAGTGCTGCCACCCATGTACATGAAATTCCAACCTATACCTACGATGAGCAATGCAAAATGGAATATGTGCAAGGTTGTTCCCGTCAGAGCAAGGGCGCATCCCGACAACAAAATAACAACGCCTGTCAGCGCTATTTTTTGTGCTCCGAAACGCGCAATTAATTTTCCGGTAACGAGCGAGGGCGCAAACATACCAAGCAGGTGCCACTGAATTACGCTCGCCGCATCTTGCGGATGATACCCACAACCAGACATAGCGAGAGGGCTCGCGAGCATTACCATCCCCATCATGGCATAACCGCTCGTACAAAATAACATGGCACTCAGGGCAGTAAAATTAATGGATTTAAAATTAAAATCGGGCAACACCACACCCGCATTACGTGGTGGTAGGGGAACACGCATCAACAAAGGTAACGCCAGAAGCGCGAGCAAGGCAGTAGCAGCGTAAGAGCCCACATAATCAATCGCAAAAAAATGCAGGCTGTGACTGCCAATTAAGGGACCGGCAAAAGCCGCAAGAATGCCGCCATTTAAAACCCAAGCGATAGCTGAACTTTTGTGCTCGGCAGCGACCGCGTCTGCAGCAGCAAAACGATAATACATAGCGGACGCTTGATAAAAGCCCATCATCAAACCTGCCACGCAAAAAACCCAAAATGAATGAAAAAAATTGGCGATAACAGCAAACAATCCACCCAAAGCACCGCACAAGACACCCGCCATAAATACCTTGCGATACCCCCACCTTGCCAGAACCCCAGGCATGGAAAGTGTTAAGGCCGCTGTACCACCCATCATAAAAAATAAGGGCAATGTGGCGAGTGCGGCGGAGGGCGCTAATGACTTTCCAACCAGCGCATTAAAAGCTAGGCCCACGGCAACCGAAGACATAAACAGAAATTGGCACAGGCCAAGAATAATGGCAGCATAAGACATGATGAGTCCCTATAATTTTAAGTTAGCATTCTTGCGTGATTGTGAGGCCCAGAGGAAACCTACATAAAGGGAACCGCTGAAAAAACGTGTGGTGTGAACTGCTACCACGGCAATCAGTGCATTGGATTATGATTAAATTTTCTGCGAGCTATTATTCAAGCATTAAACCCGTAAATCAAAAGTTTATTTAAGATTCGAGCGAGTAGCGCTGCTTGGCAAAATAAACCGCGCCGAATTCGGGCTGGCTAATCGGCTTTGATAGATGAGCGGTTACGGAAGTTTTTAACCAAGGCATGATGCGCTCAGACAAACCGCCAATCAGCGACATGCGTCCCGGATTTGTTTGCCACAATTTGTCTGCTACATCACTCAAGTATTCAGCACCTTCGCGCAAAATATGTGTGGCAATTTCATCACCATGCTCGGCGGCCTCAAATACAAATTGAGCGAACTCAGCAAAATCATTTGATTTTGCTGCCCCCAATTTATCGACAATCATTTCGCCCCCAGCACCTAAATGGCGTTCGATGTAATCGCTAAGGCTGGTTTGCATTCCCAATCCGTCATGCGCCAACAAAACCGCCCTTACCGCCGCCAACCCCATCCAGGCACCGCTGCCTTGATCACCACATGGAAAACCATGTCCGCCAACCATTAACGCCTTGCCATTTACATAGGAATAACCGCACGACCCGGTTCCCGCAACAAGCACCGCACCTTCATCCGAGAGGTGCGCCCCTAAACAGGCAATGTGCAGGTCGGTGGTGAGATACATTTTTTTGAAAGGGTGTTTCCACTCACTCATCGACTGAAAAACCGATGGCAAGTTAACACCAGCCAAGCCGGCTCCGACAATTAAGTCTTCAATACCCGCATTCAAACCGGCATCCGCCATTGCCATTTCTACTGCACGCAGGATGGAAGCCTGAGCTTGCTCTTTACCATGATAAGGATTTGCGGGGCCACCTAAACCAGTGCCCAAAACAAGGTCAGCCGATGAAAATAAACGCGCGCGGCATTTGGTGCCGCCTCCATCAACGCCAACAAAAATCTGCTCTCGATTAACTTGCATTTTTTCTTTCCTACGCGGTGTGCACGCATTATTTTTTTAATAATTTGGTGCGGATATTTCGCAAACTTTCCTTCACCACAGCGGCGTTATCCGGCCCCATCCGCAGCATGAGTTTGTGAACGTCCGGCAGCTTTTCGAGCGCTGGGTCAGCAAATTCATAATAGACCTTGGGGTGAATCAAAATCATGTCACCGCTGGCATCGGGCGCAGTCAATACCTTATCAATGGCGCGAATCAGCACCGTATGAAAATTTCCTTTACCGGAGCCCAATTCCTGATGCGCGCGGTTTAGCAAAGGGTAATAGCGTTTGTAGAGCGCAATACTGGCATCGCTGTCCAAGGCGGAAATGACCTGCGCGTACAAGGTATAGCGCAAGTAGTTTTTCGGGCTCACACGGAACTGCTCTACGTCTTGCTGTTCGCCGAGTTCGCCGCCAGAGACTTTGACGTTAAAAGAATCCGCAACGAAAGCGCCCTGCGGCGAGGTGATTGGGCGATACTCGGTCACTACCTTGCCTTCTTCCAGAATATCTACTGCGCGGACAAACTTACGCAGAATTTCTTGCGGGATAATCATTTCCACCAAGCCGTTGATATTTAAGGCTTTAAGCGCAGCTAATACGGAAGCGTCGCTCTGGTTTAAGTCAGGTAAAGGAATCGGCGCAGGAACAGGCTCGGGTTCGTCATACACCGGTTTGGCGGCGGGCGCGACATCTGGTGCAACACCGGGCTGAACGGCAGCGGGTGTGGGTAGATCATGCAATTTGGGCGGGCGATGCGCCTCTTCTTTCATCAAAAAGTAGCCAATAGACCCAATGGCGCCCACGGCGAGGATAACCACGCTCCACTTGGCGAGTGGACCTAATCCCCCGGTTGGGCGGTTGCGATACTGCATAAGATGCTCCTATTCCAAAAATGCGCCGCCTAACTTACGCGGATAGCGCGGCAAAAGCCACATGGCGCCTCAATATGACGATGTTTATCACAGACCGCAGAACCTCAAATTGGTTTTCCCACTTTACAAAAGCACCCGTTTCTTAATCTCAATCAAATCCGAGTCGCTTTTTTGCGCGCTTTTTGGTCGGCTTTGGTTTGCGAATGAGCGGTACATAGTTTATCCTATATAGTAATTACTCTCATTTGCATTCAGAGATCATTTCCATGAACGCCGCTTCGCCAAACTTCTCAACCTTGTCGACCCAAGCGCCAATTTCCAGCACCGGCACTTTAGGTTTGGACGAATGCCGTAAAGGCGCGCAAGTGCGTATTGTGGACTTACAACCCCAAAGTTTGTTTGGCGGGCAGGATGAACGTGTCACTCTGCGCTTGAAAGAGCTCGGCTTTTTGCCCGGTGCTCAGCTTAAGGTGATTGGTTTTGGTCTGTTGGGTAGCGACCCGCTTGCCGTACAAGTTAACGGAACCAAGTTTGCGCTGCGCCGCGCAGAAGCTGCCAAAATTCGTGTGGAAGCCATCTCCGGGAGCCATTAATGCCTGCGCCAATTCGCTTTGCTCTTATTGGCAACCCCAACTGCGGCAAAACCTCCCTTTTTAACCGCTTAACCGGTGCACGCGCCAAGGTCGCCAATTACCCCGGCGTCACAGTTGAGCGCCGCTCTGGCCCAATTGATCTACCCCACCCCGCCGAATTGCTCGACCTTCCCGGCACTTATAGTTTGTTTGTGACCTCGCCCGACGAACAGGTTGCGCGTGATCTCATCCTCGGGAAAATTGCCGGCGAAGCCAAACCCGATGTGCTGGTCGCCGTGATAGATGCCACTAACCTGCGCCTCGGTTTGCGCTTGGTGATGGAGCTAAAAACCCTCAATCGCCCCATGGTATTGGCGCTCAACCAAATGGATGCAGCGCGTAGCCGTGGTATTAGCATTAACACCGCAGGTCTTAGCCGTGCCATCGGTATTCCCGTGGTGGAAACCGTTGCGGTAAATCGCCAGGGTACAGATGACCTGAGAAAACTTCTGGCTGAATTCGCCGAGAATCATGCGAAAAATCCGCCGCCCGCCGATACGCAAACCTTATCGCTTGGTCAGCTGGAGCTGGACGAGTTGAGCCGCGACGATTCCATCGAAGAGCTTTATCACCGCATCGAAAATATTATGCTGGACAACGTTGTTCAGCCAGATCATTTTCCCCGCTGGCAAGAACGTTTGGACGCCGTGGTGATGCACCCGGTGATCGGGTTGATTGCGCTCTTCACCATTTTGCTTGTCATCTTCCAAGCCGTATTCGCCTGGGCAGAGCCCGTAAAAGACCTGATTACCTTGGGGCAAGATTGGCTCAGCGAGTTTGTAACCACCCATATGCAAGACGGTATTCTCAAGGACTTTTTAGTTCAGGGGCTGATTGCGGGCGTAGGCGCTGTGATCGTGTTTTTGCCGCAAATTATTATTCTGTTTTTCTTTATTTTGGTGCTCGAAGATACAGGCTATCTCACCCGCGCCGCCTTTTTGCTTGATCGCCCCATGCGCGGCTTGGGTATTTCTGGCCGCTCCTTTATTCCGCTGCTTTCAAGTTTTGCGTGTGCAGTGCCGGGCATCATGTCCACTCGAACCATTTCAGATCCGCGCGAACGTTTTATTACCATCATGATTGCGCCGCTGATGACTTGCTCAGCACGTTTGCCCGTGTATGCGTTAATTATTGGCGCGTTTATCCCCGAGCAAAGTGTGTGGGGCATTTTTAACTTACAAGGCTTAACGCTGTTCGCGCTCTATTTTGCCGGTGTAGCCAGCGCTGCCTTGGTTGCCTTAATTATGCGCCGCAACCAAACACGCGAGCACTACCCACTGCTGCTGGAATTACCCAGTTATCGCTGGCCTATGGCGTACCATTTGTTGATGGGATTGAAAGAGCGCTCGTGGATTTTTATTCGCCGCGTGGGCACGATTATTCTGGCGCTCTCCATAGTTATTTGGTTTTTAGTGACCTTCCCCGGCGCGCCTGCGGATGCAACTCGCCCCGCGATTGAATACAGTTTTGCTGGTCAACTCGGCGGTTGGATGCAACACCTCTTTGCACCACTCGGCTTTAATTGGCAGATGTGTATTGCACTCATTCCCGCGATGGGCGCACGTGAAGTGGCCGTGAGCGCATTGGCAACCGTATACGCCGTAGGTGGCGATAACGTGGATGCTGCGCTCGGCTCTGCCTTGGGGCAATCCTGGAGTTTGCCCACCGCGCTCGCGTACCTTGCGTGGTTTGTTTACGCCCCGCAATGTATATCCACCATTGCAGTGGTTCGCCGCGAAACTAACTCCGCAAAATCCACAACATTCTTTGCAATTTATTTATTTGCACTCGCTTATTTTGCGGCCTGGGCAACTTACACGATTGCGAGCTGGGTGGTTTAACAACTAGGCTTTTTTAAGCCCGTTTAATCAGGAGCACATCATGTGGCAAGAAGTGATTGTTGGCGTGATCGTACTGGCAGCGTTTTATTACGTGATTCGCCAATGGCTTCCCTTCGGCAAAAAATCAACGAGTTCTTGCGGCGGTTGTGGTGGCTGCAGTACAGCCAAAAGCTGCAGCAATCCTGATGAGAAAGGAATGCATTAATAGCCCAAAGCGGCAATTAATGCGCGGGCATTTCGTTCGGATCAATCCAATAAAGTTTGGAAGCGCTAATCGTTTCATCAGAGATAAAGGGATTGTCCAATTCGATAATATGCCGCTCGTGCTTATGCAAGGAATCCAGTGCTAATCGCATGGGTTCGTAGCGCAAAAAGAAGCGATCAAACTCACCGTTTTTTAAAATGGTTAACCACCCCTTCTCAATGCGTGTAGCCAGCTCGTCGTTGTTTTTGCTTACAAAGAAATAGAGATCCGTGGGGTAGTGTAAGAGTATGCGAGGTTCAACTTGCAATTTTTGCGCGTCAATCAAATCCCTCTCCAATTGAACTTCCGAAATACCGCGCGGAAAAAAATCAAAACGTTTTGCGGCAAGCATTTTGTAAAGATTCTCCTTGGCAGTTGCCTCCACAACCCGGAAACCGTTCGTGCGCAAAATACCCGTGTCCGGCCAATGCATACCCTGTCCCGCGCTTAATTTCGCCAAGTCCTGCTGTGTTTTTACATCGGCAAACCTGGCTTGCTCCCCCTTGCGAATAACCAACACGCGGTAGCCCATCAAACCCTTCATAAGCGGAAAACGTATGGGACGCAAAGTTTCTTCGCGCGTTTTGCTTGTCATAGTCCAGATAATACTGTTACCCCGCCCTTGAGCTACGGCCGCAATCCAACGCGCTTGCGACAGCTGTTCTTGCGCAAACCGGATTTGAATGATTTCATCGGGCGCTTTACTGGCATTTAGCACCAAGCCGAGTAAGTCGGAGAAATATCCGCTTTCAGCAGCTGACGTGGGAACATCGACGATGTAAGGACGAGGCTCAGCAACCACAGCAAAGCTGCAAATAAGTATTAATACAAAAACTATCTGACGGACAAATGGCATCCTAATCTCCAAACCCCAGGGGCACCCGCTAAGCCTAGCACAGGCTGGGATGACAGCCTGCATTCGCTGCCGTATAGTCAGCCTTCCACCCCAAGAAGGAATTATTCCATGCATGACAAACTGGAAACCCGAACCTTTCTGTTGTTTCTTTTTTTAGTTTCCGTTGGGTTTATCCTGCTACTTAAGCCTTTCTTTGGCACCATATTTTGGGCCTGCGCAATTGCAATTATCTTCGCGCCCGTTCACAACCGATTCCTTGCGCACTGGGGTGACAGCCCAAATCGATCTGCCTTCGCCACTCTTACTATTTGCATTTTGGTTGTGATTATTCCTGTTGTGCTCGTGGTTAGTTCTGTCGTCAGCGAAGGCGTTGTTTTTTACGATAAATTACAATCGGGCGAAATCAGCCCCGCTCGCTATATCGACTCCATGCACACTGCATTTCCCGCGCTCAATAATTTGCTCTCAACGCTCGGGTTCGATATCGAAAACCTGAAGAACGATGCGATTAATGCCGCCATGTCCAGCGGTAAATTTATTGCTGGCCATACCTTAAAGATCGGGCAAAACGCCTTTGGATTTATCGTTAACCTGGCACTCATGTTGTACATCGCCTTTTTCATGCTGCGCGATGGCGATTATCTGGTGAACTTACTCATACGTGCCCTACCCTTGGGCGACACTCGCGAGCGCATGTTGTTTGCACTTTTTGCAGAGGTTACCCGCGCAACCATTAAGGGCAACGTCGTTATCGCCATTCTGCAAGGTTCTATTGGCGGGATTACTTTGTGGGCGCTCGGTGTTCACGGCGCGCTCCTGTGGGGTGTGCTTATGGCATTTGCGTCGCTCATTCCTGCGCTGGGATCTGCTTTGGTTTGGGTCCCCATAGCTCTTTACCTTACGGCAATTGGCGAGATTACATCCGCACTTATCCTCGCCGGAGTGGGGGCCGGTATTATCGGCATGCTGGACAACGTACTGCGCCCGATTCTGGTAGGCCGCGACACCAAACTGCCCGATTACATAGTCCTCCTATCCACTCTGGGGGGCATCGCCATGTTTGGTATCAATGGTTTTGTGGTCGGGCCTTTGGTGGCAGCACTGTTTATCGCCTGCTGGGGAATTTTTATCCACGACGTAAATACTGATCACAATGATCCTGTAGAACCAGCCGAGGAAACCCCAAAAGCGGTCGACTAACTGGTAGAATTTGCAGCCCTCAATTAGATTCCCACGAGATTTCTCATGTCAGACAAGTACAACACCATTGAATTGCGCGCTTCCTACGGCGTTGGTCGCCAAATGGGCGAGCAATTAGCCTCCAACCCCTTTGACGGCGTAGACGCCGAAGCCGTAGCTCAAGGCGTCCTCGACGCGCTTAACGGCAAAGACAGCCAAGTACCCCGCGCCGATTTGGATGAAGCCTTCCGCACCGTTGGCAAACGCATGCAGGAAAAAATGGAGCTACAAGCCAAAGCCCAAGCAAAAGTAGGCGAAATATTCCTAGCCGAAAACGCTAAGAAAGCGGGCGTAGTTGTTACCGAATCTGGCCTGCAATACGAAATTCTTACCACCGGTACCGGCGAAAAGCCAACCGCGAAATCTCGTGTTAAAACTCACTACCACGGAACCTTGATTGACGGCACCGTGTTCGACAGCTCTGTTCAACGCGGCGAGCCTATCGACTTCCCCGTTGGCGGCGTAATCGCAGGCTGGACTGAAGCGCTGCAATTGATGCCTGTAGGCTCTAAGTGGCGTTTATATATTCCACACAACCTCGCTTACGGCGAGCGCGGCGCAGGCCCAACCATCGCCCCTTACTCTGCGTTGATTTTTGATGTGGAGTTGTTGGAGATTGTCGGGTAATTAATTTAACCTGCCGAATGGCACCTGCTACCCCCCTGCGAGTTCCCTGAGCACTGGAAGAAAATGGCTGTAAAACAAACAGGACGTTTGTTTTAGTGACGATGCGACACGGATGTCGCACCGGAACGACTGCCATTTTCTGAAGCGCGCAAGAAACAGGAACGAGAGGGGTGTCCTTTCTTTTGGTTACTTTTCGTTGGACAAGCAACGAAAAGTGACTCGCCAGCAGGCGAAAAACATCCCGAGAAACTAAAAAAATAAAAGTAAAGAGCTGGATCCCCGCTTTCGCGAGGATGACGACTCCCCATCAAAAACTCTTATCTCATTTATTATTGATTGTTGGATTTCCCATGTGGTTCAAAAACCTCCGTCTATACCGTCTTACCGAAGACTGGACTCATACCCCCGAACAACTCAACGAAGCATTGGAAGCTCACTGTTTCAACCCATGCGGTAGCTTGGACCCTGTGCGCTACGGCTTTATCGAACCCTTAGGGCGTCACGGCAGCGAATTTATTCACGCAACTAATGGCTACATCATGATTTGCGCAAAAAAACAGGAAAAAATTCTGCCTGCTGCGGTGATTAACGAGCATTTGGAAGAAAAAGCCTTAGCCATCAGCGAAGCTGAATCTCGCAGCGTAAGCCGTAAAGAAAAACAGAGCCTGAAAGATGAAATTATTTTCTCACTTCTGCCGAAAGCATTTTCAAAATCGTCATTGGATTTTGCCTATATAGCGCCGCAAGAAAAATTAATTGTGGTGAACGCATCTTCGGCAAAACGCGCGGAAGATTTACTCAGTAAATTGCGTGAAGCTTTGGGAAGTTTGCGCTGCATTCCTATCAGCGCCAAAAATATTCCTACGCAAGTCATGACCCACTGGCTTCAAACCGGGAATCTCCCCAGTGGATTTGAGTTAGGCGAAGAATGCGAACTCAAAGCAGGCAAAGACGAGCGCGCTATTCGCTGCAAAAAGCAGGATTTAACCGCAAACGAAATTCTCAGCCACATTAATAGTGGCATGTTCGTGAATAAAGTCGCTGTTACCTGGAAAGAATCCATCCACTGCGTGCTCGACGACCAACTCGCCGTCAAGCGTTTGAAGTTTGATGATGTGACCAGCGAAAAAGCTAACGACCGCAACCCCGAAACCAAAGCTGAACAGTTTGATGCTGATTTCGCCATCATGAGCGGCGAGTTGAAAAACTTTATCGCAGATTTGTTAGCGGCGTTTGGTGGTGAATCCGATCCAGTCTAATGACATAACATTTGGGGATTTATCATGAGCACTTCAATTTCGGCAATTATGAATTCTGCAACCGTAGTTTTTGCTGGTGCTCTGCTTGTATCCTGTGTTAAAACACCAGAACTCACCAAATTGGAAGGTTTCGCGCAGGGTACGACTTACCATCTCACCTTCGTGCTTCCCAAGCCTGCTGAGAAAGATGCAATCGCAGCAGAAGTAACGGCTGAATTACAGCGTATTGATAAATCCATCTCCAACTACCGCAAAGATTCCACTATTGAATTGTTTAATGCCCAGCAAGATACAGAGTCGCACGAAGTGAATGAGGAGATCGTGAAGCTCGTTGAGCAAGCGAGAATTGTAAGTAAAGCAAGTAATGGTTGTTACGATTTAACGGTGAAGCCTTTATTTGAACTCTGGGGTTTTAAAAAAGATTCGTTTAATTTGCCGGACGAAACTAGCCTGCAAGAAAATATGAAACTCGTCGGTATGGAAAAGCTGATTGCAGTAGACGCCACTCACTTACAAAAAACGATTCAAAATTTGCGAATTGATTTATCTTCGATTGGTCAAGGTTATAGCGTTAGCCGTATTGCGGATATTTTGGAAAAACACGATGTGAAAAATTACATAGTCGAAATTGGCGGCGAACTAAAAACACGCGGAAAAAAGCCTGACGGTAAGCCTTGGCGTATTGCGATAGAAAAACCGCTTCCCAATGAGCGCAAGCTCGAAAAAATTGCCGCCTTTAATTCAGGTGAGCCTATGTCGCTGATGACTTCAGGAACCTATCGCCACTACTTCGATAACAACGGCAAACGTTACAGCCACATTTTAGATGCACGCACAGGCAAGCCCGTTGAACACAACACCGTGTCCGTTGCAGTACTTATGAACGACCCAACTATGGCAGATGCTTGGTCCACCGCCCTACTCTGTTTAGGCAGTGAAGAAGGTATACGAATTGCAAACGAAAAGGGTATTGCTGCACTCTACGTTGATCAGCAGGGCGAGCAACTAGTTGAAATCCCTACACTGCCGATGCAAAACCAGCCCACTATTAAATGGGAAGCCATTCAAGCTCAGTGAAGCGGAATTCATCTCTCGCCGAACAGTATTTGCGCAAACTTAGGTTATACAGAGCAAAGAGCGATTGCGCAAACTCATGCGTAATATCCTTTTTGCACCAAGAAATTCAAACACAATGGCAATGATCAAAAAGCTGATTAGACGAACGCTAAAAATCGCGGAGCGTCGCCCTTGGATAATTCCGTTGTTTGGATTCGTTTCGGGCGCGGCGAGCTTTTTACTGGTTGAGCGAAAACAAGAACAATTTGCGCAGCTCATTTCCATTCTTATGTTGGCAGGCTGGGTGTGGATTGCGTTGGAAAATTTGCTGCAACGCGGTATTTCGCGCTGGTTTGGCATCAGGATACCAGCCGTGGTGTTTCGCTATATTTCGCAACTTATTCACCAAGAAAGTTTATTTTTTGTCATTCCCTTTTTCTTTATCACCACTGCGTGGAATACGGGGCAAATTGTTTTCACATCGGTGTTAATTAAGGCCGCGCTCGTTTCTATTATCGACCCAATTTATTACCATTGGTTGGCAGCGCGGCGCTGGCTTTATTTTTGTTTTCACGGCGTCACTTTATTTGCCGCGCTCTTAACGGCACTACCACTTATTTTTCATTTGCCTACACCACAAAGTTATTTGTGGTCGCTCGGCGTTGCCGTGTTACTCACTTGCCCCGGTCTCGTACGCAGCATGACGGTGGCGTGGTGGAAGCGCGTTGCGGCAATCGCGATTTTAATTGTGTGCGCAACCGGGTTTGGCATTTTGGTGCGCCCGTGGATTCCGCCAGCGTCTTTGTGGCTAACGAAAGTCGCGATTACCGACCGCATTGATAACCGCGAACGCGCACCCCAACAACAATTTAAAACCATCACCAGCACGCAACTACACGCTGGCATTTACGCATATACCGCCATTCACGCTCCGCGCGGATTGCGTGAACGCATTTATCACCAATGGATTCATGATGGGAAAAAGTTCGACAAAATTGCGTTGAATATCAGCGGCGGTAACGATCAGGGTTACCAAACTTGGACACACAAAACCAACTTCCCTAAAGATGCCGCGGGCGATTGGCAAATTCAGGTTGTGACAGAGGCGAATCAAATTATTGGGATTTTGCGATTTAAAGTGGTTGATGCTGGTGTATCCAGCCAAGAAAAACTTTCATCTAGTAGCAACTCAGCTAATAGCAACGCAGAAAGCAAAAAAACAAATCAAGAATCCAGCGCTACCGAAACAAGTTCCAGTAGCGCAGCTTCTAATGACTAGGGTTTCGCCGCATCAAAGCTGATCACGCGAACCGATCCACCCAATGCTTGCGTGGCGTAATTGAAAATGCCGAATCTATAACCTTGGAAATACGGCCAGTCGCGCTTCATGGTGAAACGATCACCTAAGGGCATAAACTTAACGCCATCGGTGCTGTAGTAAAACAATGCAGTCCCGCCATCTTCGGTGGTGCGAATATCAGCATCAATACGCAACCAAATTTTGCTGCCCTTGATATCAACGCCTGCGGTTTCCACACCTTTATTACTGGTGTTCCATTTTTTGTCTAACTCCGCATCCGTAGTGGTTACCAAGCGTGTTTTGCCATCTTGTTTTTTAATACCAATCCACGCGGTTTTATCGCGCAGCGCGGCGAAACCTGCAACATCGCCATTTTTCATTTGGCTGTAATCCAGCTCAATCGTGGCCACAGATCTGGGGCCTTCGATGCGATGCGTTAAGGTGTTGCGCGCTGCGTAGAGATCTTCGGTCACGCTCGCGGTATGCAAAGTTAAGCCTTTGCCAGAAGACCATTTGGCATTATCGGGATTGTGATTCCACTCCCACTCGGTTTTAAGTTGCGCCGTTGTGAACGTATCGCGCTGGTTGCGCGGTTTAACTTTGTCGGCACCGCACGCCAATTTTGGGAAAGGATAAGACTCGCCCCATTGACCATTCACTAAGGTCACCGAAGGCCAACCATCTTTCCACGTCATAGGCGCCATCACGGGAATTCGCCCGCCAGGGAAAGAATCATTGAACGCAATGTAATACCAATCGCCATGCTGAGTTTGCACAATGCCGCCTTGATGCGGGCTAATACCTGCACCCACACCCGCGTATGGCAACTTCACGGCAAACGGGCGAAGTTCATATGGCCCAAAGGGGCCGTTAGTGGAACGCGCAACGTATTCGCCGTTGGCGTACTGGGTCATAAAAATGTAGTAGTTGCCGTCGATTTTATAAAAGCGAGAACCTTCTAATGGGCCGGAAAGATCGGCAGGTGTTTTTAACACTTCTTGTTTGCGCACTTCGCGCAAGCCATCGCTGCTCAGCTCCGCAACACTGATCGTTTTGTTGCCGGACGCAACGTACATCTTGTCGGTGTCTTTATCGATCAGCAGGCCCATATCGTAATAGCAGCCTTGGCTCGCTGTTGTCTGCCATGGGCCTTCCGGCGATTTTGAGGTCGCAACAACGCCGCCACCTTTATTGTGCATGCACCCCATCCAATAAAAGGTTTTATTGCTCTCGCGGTACTGCATGGTGGATGCCCAAATGCCGTTCACGTAGGAGCGATCTCTGTTGAGATCGTACGAAGCATCCATATTGAGCGCTGGCACTGAGTGCGATACATATTCCCAGTGCACTAGATCGTAAGAGCGCAGCAGCGGAGCGCCGGGGGAATGATGAAAGCTGGACGCCGTGTAGTAATAAACATCCCCCACGCGAATGACTTCCAAATCGGGTAAATCCTCCCACATGAGCGGATTGGTATAAGTTTCCGGGCAGGATGCCGTTGTAGCGGTTTGCGCCCCGCACACAGACGTCAGCAATCCCAATAACAAAATGGAAACGCGTTGCGATCCACACTTAAACCAACGAGCAGGCGAACCTGCTGAGCTATTTTTATTTTTCACGATTATGTTTTCCTGAGATGAATGGAGAGGGTCTTAGGGTGAATCCTTAGTACTCTTATTTTTTGTAATACTATCTTACATAACATAAAACTCAAGGCAGATTACTCGGCCGTTACAAAGAAATGTGCCTGCACAGATTCCATGATCGTGCTAATATTCGCGCCCTTTTTAGTTTGGTTATTTTTCGTTCGAGATAATGCTATGAGCACTAAAGTCGCCGTTGTGATGGGCTCCAAAAGTGATTGGGCCACCATGCAAGCTGCTGTTGAGATCCTGCAAAAACTGGGTGTGGAATACCACACCGAGGTAGTTTCTGCGCACCGCACGCCGCAAAAACTCGCCAGTTTTGCAGAAGAAGCGGCCAGCAACGGCTACGGCGTTATAGTAGCGGGCGCGGGCGGCGCGGCGCATTTGCCCGGCATGATCGCTGCCCATACACGCTTGCCCGTATTAGGTGTGCCGGTACAAAGCAAGGCGCTCAACGGTATGGATAGCCTGCTCTCCATCGTTCAAATGCCAAAAGGCATTGCCGTTGGTACCTTGGCGATTGGCACTGCAGGCGCTTTTAATGCTGGCCTATTGGCTTGCCAAATATTGGCTCTGAACAACCCTGAGCTGGCTGCACGCATTGAGGATTTCCGTTATACCCAAACGCAAGCGGTATTGGATAATCCTGACCCCAGCGTTGATTAATCCTGAAGCACGTCACTGACGAAGCGTTTAAAAAGTTAATTGTGTAGGTAGTAAATGAGCAGTAAACCGATTTGGGTATTAGGTGCAGGCCAGTTGGGTGCCATGCTTAAGCATGCGGGCATGCCCTTGGCGTTGGATGTACGCCCCGTCGATATCAATGAAAGCAGCGCACCAGCCTTGCAAGCCGATGATTTGGTCACCGCTGAGCGCGAGCAATGGCCAGATACCTTGGTTACGCAAACCTTGGCCCAGCACGCGCACTTTGTGAACAAGCCGGTTTTTGGCCGCTTGGCAGATCGTAAAACCCAAAAAGAACTGATTGATTCCCTCGGTTTGGCAACCGCACCTTGGCGCAACGTGGCAAACGATATCAACGCAAATGAGCTGCGTGATCAGCTCGGCGAGCGTGTCCTCTTAAAACGCCGCACCGGCGGCTATGACGGCAAAGGCCAATACTGGATTCGCGCACAAGACGATGAAGTCCCTGCCGACTGGCAAGGCCAAGCCATTGCCGAACAGGCGATTCCATTTGATGAAGAAGTGTCGCTCGTGGGGGTGCGCAATCGCGCTGGCCAATGCGTGTTTTACCCGCTTACCCTAAACCTGCATTTAAACGGCATTCTCTACGCTTCCATCGCCCCGCTCGCTCGCCTGCAGCATCTGCAAGAACAAGCAGAAACCATGCTCGGCAAATTGCTCAATGAATTGGATTATGTGGGCGTTATGGCAATGGAATGTTTCCGCGTTGGCGATCAACTCATGATCAATGAACTCGCTCCGCGCGTTCACAACAGTGGCCACTGGACGCAGGCTGGCGCGAGCATCAGTCAATTCGAATATCACCTACGCGCCATTGCCGATATGGCCACACCCAAAGCGCAAATCCTCGGCCAAAACGTGATGATCAATTTGATTGGCACCCAGTACAACCCCAACTGGCTAAACCTGCCTGTGGCGCAAACCTACTGGTATGGGAAAGACGTATTGCCAGGCCGCAAGGTTGGCCACATCAACTTGGTGAGCAAAGATGTGGTGGATATTCGCTGCACACTGCAACAACTGAAGTTCCTTTTGCCAGAGCAGTATTACAAAGAGGCGATTGATTGGAGCCTTAAAGCGCTGGAAGACGTGAACTAAGGAAGACGTGAATTAAGATTAGATCGCAACGAGAAAACAAAAAGCCAAGATATTTATCTTGGCTTTTTGTTTTTGTGGCCCCACAATTTTGGTTTACATCTTTGACTGGGAGTCGTCGCCATGTATAGCTTGCACATCGCCAACAAAAATTATTCCTCTTGGTCCCTGCGCCCTTGGCTGCTTCTCACTGCGCTCGATATCCCCTTCAACGAGAAGTTACACCCCTTCCCCGAAAATGGCGCGTGGGAAGCCTACAGAGCCTTTTCGCCCACCGGTAAAGTCCCTTGCTTACAAGATGGTGACCGCGTGATTTGGGATTCACTGGCGATTGTTGAATATCTTGCTGAGCAACATCCACACGTGTGGCCCAGCGACAAAACCGCACGCGCTTGGGCACGCTCCGCTGCTGCTGAAATGCATTCCGGCTTTCAAACCTTACGCAGCAATTGCGGCATGAGCTGTGGTGTGCGAATTGAACTGCCCGGTATTTCGCCTGCTTTGCAAAAAGATCTAGCGCGTATCGACGAGTTATGGAGCCAAGGTTTACAAAAATTCGGCGGCCCTTTTCTGGCAGGGAAAGATTTCAGCGCCGTGGACGCTTTTTTCGCACCCGTCGTTTTCCGCGTGCAAACTTATCACCTACCACTGGGCAAACCCGCGAGTGAATATGTGCAAACCATGCTCGCGCTCCCCGGCATGAAAGCTTGGTACGACGCCGCATTAAAAGAAACATGGCGCGAGCCAGGTCACGACAGTGATGTTTACGCAGCCGGAAAATTGGTCGCCGATTTGCGCAACTAAACGCGCAACTTGTACTCAAACTTTACGCTGAAGTTGGTAGCCGAACGAGGGAGGCACTATGGCAGACACTATGGAAATAACGCCGAAAGGCGATTACTTGCACGTGGTCATTTCAGGCAGTTCGTCTTATGAAAACGCCTTGCGTTTATGGAAAACAATCGCGGATGCTTGCAGGGAACATAATTGCTTTTATGTACTGGGTGAGCAAAACATGACAAGCCCTACATCCACCATCGATGCATGGAATCATCAAACTATTTTTGAAGAAGCGGGCATCACCGCAAAATTTGTTATCGCTTGGGTGGATAAAAACCCAAAGACTTTTGAGCACACAAAATTTATCCGCCAAGTGCTCGCCAACCGCGATATAGGTTACGGCAAATTATTTTCTGATGTGGATACGGCCAAAAATTGGTTGTTGGAAAAAATTGCCGCCAAGTAAAAACTTTCTCTCAGAGTCTTCCACTGCGAGCTCTCCGAGCACTGGAAGAAAATTGTTGGCAAACGCACAGGATGTGCGTTTGAGTGACGATGCGACATGGATGTCGCACCGGAACGACATCTATTTTCTGAAGCGCGCAGGAAATAGGAGCGAGAGGGGTCGCCTTTCTTTGGCTACTTTCTTTGGCGAAGCAAAGAAAGTAGCTCGCCAAGAGGCGAAAGTCTATCCAAAAGAGTATTCATCTTTCATATTCGCTCATTACAAAATCCAAACTTCAACACGACGGTTAATATTCTTTCCTTCCTCCGTCGCACTTGCTGCCAAGGGTGCGGCGTCCCCCATACCTTTCACCACCAGCGGATAAATACCGCGCTGAATCAACTGCTGTTCAACCACTTTTGCGCGACGTTCGGAAAGTTCTTTACCTTTAGCGCCGTCGCCTTCGCTATCAGAAAAACCGAACAGCTGAACGCGCTTGGGGGCGTTTACTTCTACATAACGCGCAACACGGTCAAGATCGCTTAGCGCTTTGGTATCCAACTCGTCACTGCCGCTTTTAAAACGGAAGTTAATAGAAAGACGTTCTGAGCGCGCGGTCAATTCACGCATATCGCCCGGGTAAAAATCATTATCAAAGGGCTTACCTAATTTGATGTTCTGCGATACAAAACCTACATCTTCGACAATCGACTGACCGCGCTCCGTCACCACAAAATGTACGAACTCCTGTGCTTCAATATTGGGGTTCAACTGGGGCGTGTAGAAAAATAAACGGCGCGACAAGGGATAATCTTCCGTGCCCACCGTAAAGTGCGTAGGCATAATAGCTTTGCTTTTTTCGGTGGAAGAAATAGCCAGTAACTTCGCATGGCGCACGTAGGGTAAACCGATAAATCCGATTGCGCCCGCTTCGCGCGCCACGGCGTCTGATAATTCACTACTAGATTCGATGCGCGTTGCAGATTCCGACAACTTAGCTTTGTGTGTGTCCAACACCAGCGCTTTAAATGAATCCCAAGTTCCTGATTTATCGTCACGAGCAAACACTTTAATGGGAAGATCTTTTCCACCCAACTGCGACCAGTTATTTATTTCGCCAGAGAAAATATCTACCAACTGATCAATCGATAAGCTAGATACTGAATTCGAGGGTGATGTAATGATCGCTAAACCATCCAACCCAAGAACGTGCTCACTACCTGGCAAGGTCAGGTCACCGGTTTTGGGCAACAATTCTTCGCGCTCCTTATCTTTTATACGACGCGATGCCATGCCCATATCAGTTTCATCTTTTGCAAGATCGGTAAACGCAGTACCCGAACCGTGCGCATGAAGTTCGATGTATTCGATATGACCGTTAATTTCGCCCGAAATAATTTTTTCGTTAGGCGCGCTGGGGTTTACGTCCGTATGAACATTGTTTGCACCTTGACTCATTAAATAAGCTTCAATAAGGCGCGGCGCGAGCTTTTCACCGATGGTGTTAGAACCGTGAATACGGAATAAAGGTTTATCTGCACGTGTTAGCGTGCCACCCACCGCACCACCTTTGGCTTTAAGGCGCGATTCAACAGTTACATTTTGAACAGCTTTAAATAAAAAAACTTCGCCAGCATCCATTGGTAAAAATGAACGCAATAAGTAACCACCCATAAATATGATGAACGCACAAGCTAGGGCAGAAAAAGCGCTAATTCGGAAACTGTGGCGATTTTTTTTACGAGACTTTCCATCCTCGGGTTCACGGGTAGATTCGATAATCGCATCTTCCATTTTGCGAATTTCCCACACCAACGCAACCAGCTCTTCGTTTTCGGTTGCAACGGCTTTTTCTAAAAGCTCAGCGCGATATTGTTCGTCTTTCAGCACCATGTTGAGAGGAATATGCATCTTCAAATGGGTTTCACACAGGCGTTTTAAATTCCACACCTTATCGACTAATGCTACGTTGTAGTGAAGATGTTTATGGGCTTTGGGTGGCATAGTGGCTCGCTAATTCAACAAACGAAAGGATAAAAGTGAGCGCACTATATGAAGGAAAAATGTCAAACACGTTACGCAGATATTACATACTGATGACAAAATGAAGTGGTGCGCAGAAACGCACAAAAGGAGTTGAATGATCTGCATGACTTGCGTTCTTGCAAGCGGGGCGAGATTTTACAGACTGTATTACAAGCTACATTCACGCATTTAAAGATGACAATTAAATGAATCATTTCCTTAACCGCTACGGGCTTCCAACGGCTTTAGCTTTTTAACTTTCTTCAGCATGTCAGCTTGGTTATAGGAGCGCCCCAACTTTCCGTAGATATCCGCTGCCAACTCGTAGAAGCGAATATCGGTTCCTTCTCGTTTTATGGCTCGGGTAATTAAGTCCAAGGCGGCTGTGTATTCACCCTGATTGTAGGCAGATAAGGCAAGGCTATATTGAAAGAATGGATTTGATTCGCGGTATTTTTGCGCCAAGCGCGAGTATTTATCGGCCAATTCCTTATTACCGGTTTGACGATATAAATAAGAAAGATTGTTCATGAGCGTTAAGTCTTCCGGGTCTACCTTCAAACCATGAAGATATGACAACTCTGCCTCGCGCCATAAATTCATGCGGCTGTAGAGAACCCCCAAGTTTCCCCACACATATGACTGCCTGTCATCGAGGCTAATAGATTTACGCAGACTCAAAAACGTATCCACATAATTGTTATTTTCTAAATATTCCATTGCACGATTGCTGTAAAACTGCGCCGCAGCCAAATCATCGCTAATAGAAGTTTGTCGGTAATTAGAGCGGAACCGATCCATCTCTAAATCAATAACGACGTCGTCGTTATTCAACATATTCGGGCTCTCACGCGAGATAGGCACTTTGACATTAACGTGGCGGAGATAAACCATTTCCTTTTTGTTGCGTAAATCCCAAGTAGGAGGGATTTGAACTTCATTAACTTGGGCATGAATCCCGACTGATCTGGCCATAGCGACATAGAGCAAGGTGAAACTGAGACAATTAGCCCGACGCTGGGCAAAGGTGATCGACGGGACTTCGGTAACGTAGGCGTTGTAGGCAATGCCGCGACCTCCGGTATCTTGGGAGGACAATAAGGCTACATGAAGACGTTTCACCCGATCATAGTAGGACTCGCTATGCCGAATAGCGCTTCTGGCAAACTCTTCCATTTCGGGCGTTATGTGAAAGATATCCAGATCGGGAAGCTCCTGCGGGCTTACTTCATGCCCCAGAACCTTCTTACCGGTAAGCAAATCAACAACCTCTGCAGAATACCCACGCTCCGTACTCTTAGGATTGGGCGGCACAGCCGCGCATCCCGCCAGAAGCACGGCGACTATGGTCGCGAAGAGAGTAGAGAAACGTCTGTTTATCATTATCGTCCGCGCACACCTCGCGGTGGCCGCCCTGAGCAGTCTTTATGCCTCATTGAGTAGTCCAGATGGAAAGAACGAGGCTCTCCCCACTAAACATAGACCATATGCGCCGGAGATGACCAGATTTGGGGCGGTTTTTTCCCAAAACCTCCATATTTAGTTGTCGCAAGGGGTTTTCACCGCGTAAATCCATTCATTTTTTTCCACATGCCGGGGATATAGAGAAAACAATAATTATTTGAATTTTAAAGATAATTAGCCACACCACCTGCAAGCACAGCATTCTTCAATTGAATGAAAAATCCAAAATGCATCAAAAAAAAGCACGACTTTTTTAAACAGCATTGCAAGCGCTCACATTTTCCAATTTCTATGAAACGAAAAATTCCATTTTGCGCACCAGCTTGAATCATAAATGTGCACACCGAAATTTTTATGATTTTTATCGAACCAAAAATGCACAAACCGAATGTTTAAAAGTGCTTGGCACAGACTTTGAATAGATCACTTTGTACGAAATTTTTATTCGCGTTAATGCACACAACAGTAACCACTGACCAGACCTAACTTTTCAAGATTCTTCAGACTCGTTCGATTCAGTATTTTTCAGGAGCACGTTTATGAGCCTCAAGCTAGACAAGAATTCCACCAAACCATTTTCAAAAAAAATGAGCATGATCAGCAAAATTGTTAAAGCAACCATCGGCATCACCGCTGCATTTGCATTAATGAACGCCGCAGAAGCAGCCACCGGAAAACCTGAAAAAGAAAATTTGAAATTCGGTTTTATTAAATTAACCGATATGGCTCCACTGGCCGTTGCGTTAGAAAATGGTTACTTCGAAGACGAAGGCCTGAACGTTGAACTTGAAGCACAAGCCAACTGGAAAGTCGTGCTCGATCGTGTACTCACTGGCCAGCTAGATGGCTCACATATGTTAATGGGGCAACCCGTTGGAGCCGCTGCAGGTTTCGGCACTACTGGTGAGCTGGTATATGCCTATGCTCTCACTCAAAATGATTACGCTTGTACAGTCGGCAATGATGTCTGGAACTTGGTCAAAAAATCTGTACCCAAAGGTGCCGATGGAAAACCAATTCATCCCATCAGTGCATCTGTATTAAAACCGGTGATTGAAAGTTACAAAGCACAAGGTAAGCCGTTCAACATGGGAATGGTGTTCCCCGTATCAACTCACAACATGGGTTTACGCTATTGGTTAGCGGCGGGCGGAATTCATCCGGGCTTTTACGCACCACAGAAAGGTGACACCAGCGGACAAATCAACTCTGATGCAATGTTATCTGTTGTCCCTCCACCACAAATGCCTGCAACACTTGAGGCCGGGACTATTAATGGTTATTGCGTAGGCGAACCTTGGAACCAACAAGCTGTATTCCGTGGCATAGGCGTTCCAATGATCACAGTACATAACCAAATTGCCGACAAAATTTTCGGTGTAACTAAAGCCTGGGCAGAAAAAAATCCAAACACCCACGTTCACGTTGTTAAAGCATTAATTCGTGCTGGCAAATGGTTGGATGAAAAAGACAACGCAAACCGCAAAGCGGCAGCAAAAATGATTTCTAATCCTAACTATGTTGGTGCTGATGAAAAAGTTATTGCTAACTCAATGACCGGTATCTTCGAATACGAACGCGGCGATAAACGCGCTGAACCTGACTTCAACGTATTCTTCCGTTACAACGCCTCTTACCCATTCTATTCAGATGCTGTGTGGTACTTAACGCAAATGCGCCGTTGGGGACAAATTCCAGAAGCTAAACCAGACAACTGGTACGCAGATATGGCTAAGAAAATTGCAATGCCGGAAGTATACCAACAAGCCGCTAAAGATTTGATTGCAGAAGGCAAGATGACGGCAGCCGATTTCCAAGACTTTAGCAAAACCGATGGCTACCGCTCTCCAGACGCAACTGAATGGATGGACGGCATTAAATTCGACGGCCACAAACCAAACGACTACTTGAAGCAATTCAAAATTGGTTTGAAAGGCGACGAAAAACTGTAATAGCAATTCCGCAACAAGCCTCACTCCCGGCTTAACACCGGGAGTTACTGAGGCGGCTCAACAAAGCGCTGGAGAAATACCATGAGTGAAGCAACAACCAACCTCGCCACTGCACCTGCAAAAGCGCCCGTATCAAGCGCGAAAAAAGTAGGAAAGATAACGGCAGCCAAATGGCGTGACATTGTTTTGGGAACATTTATTCCTTGCGTAGGCTTGGTTATTTTTTTGCTTTTTTGGCAAGTAGGTTCACAAAGTATTAAAACATCTTTGGGCACATTTCCCGGCCCTAAACAAGTGTATGAACAAGCTGGCAACATGATCGTGGAATACAAGGAAGAAAAGGCGCGCGAAGCGGCGTTTTATGAACGTCAGGAAAAACGCAATCAAGAAGCACTTAAAGCCGACCCTAACGCTGAAATTAAAAAGCGTGAATACAATGGTCGACCCACATTTTTCGAAAAAATTAAGACCAGTTTAATCACCGTATTAAGTGGGTTTTTTCTTGCAACGCTTATTGCAATACCCGTTGGTATCGTCATTGGTTTGAGTCAATCGCTTTACCAAGCGTTTAACCCCATCATTCAAATTTTCAAACCCGTTTCTCCGCTCGCTTGGCTGCCACTTATTACGCTGGTTGTTAGCTCCGTGTATGTAAGTGATGCACCGATGTTTTCAAAATCTTTCATCATTTCATTACTAACTGTGAGCCTGTGCTCCATGTGGCCAACTATGATCAACACTGCAGTAGGTGTTGCGGGTGTAAGTAAAGATTTAGTGAATGTGAGCCGCGTATTGCGCTTGGATTGGTTTACTCACGTACGCAAAATTGTGTTGCCATCTTCAATTCCAATGATGTTCACCGGTTTACGTTTATCACTTGGTATTGCGTGGATGGTTTTGATTGCTGCTGAAATGTTGGCACAAAACCCAGGCCTTGGAAAATTTGTGTGGGATGAATTCCAAAACGGCTCTTCAGATTCTCTTAGCCGTATATGCGTTGCTGTGCTGACTATTGGTTTCATTGGTTTCGCCTTAGATCGCACGCTCTTGCTGATTCAAAGTTACGTCAATTGGGACAAATCTGCGGTTGTTCGTTAAGAAACTGTTTAGGCTCATTGAATTTTCCGCATCGCGGAACTGAGGAAGAAATCATGTCAGAATTACATTTGGAAATCTCAAAAGTAGGAATCGAATTCCCAACACCACGCGGACCGTTTTGCGCGCTACAAGATGTGAATTTAAAAATTAACAAAGGCGAATTCGTTTCCCTTATAGGCCACTCAGGTTGCGGTAAATCAACCGTGTTAAATATTGTTGCGGGCTTGTATCGCGCAACTACTGGCGGTGTCATGTTAAATGGCCGCGAAGTCAATGAACCCGGCCCAGAGCGCGCCGTGGTATTTCAAAACCACTCTTTGTTGCCTTGGTTAACCGCCTATCAAAACGTGGAGCTGGGTGTTAAGCGCGTCTTTAAAGGTAAAAAAACCAAAGCAGAAATGCGCGAATGGATCGAACATAATCTGGAGCTTGTGCACATGACTCACGCCATGCACAAACGTCCCGATGAAATTTCCGGCGGCATGAAGCAGCGCGTGGGTATTGCGCGTGCACTGGCTATGGAACCACAAGTTTTACTGATGGACGAACCCTTCGGTGCCTTAGATGCGTTAACGCGCGCGCACTTGCAAGATTCGCTCATGGAAATTCAAAACACATTAGGCAACACCGTTATCATGATTACCCATGATGTCGATGAAGCGGTTTTGCTGTCTGATCGCATCGTTATGATGACCAACGGACCAGCAGCCACTGTTGGTGAAATTCTGGATGTCAATTTGGCGCGCCCACGCAACCGGCTGGAACTTGCAGATGACCCTGAATACAACGGATACCGCACTGCGGTCTTACGCTTCCTTTACGAGAAACAAAAAAAAATTGAACCCATAGCAGCAAAACGCGCGGAAAAATCTGCCGAGAAGGATGGTAGCAAGCAAGTTGCTTAATGCTCCCTGCTTTCGTAAGCGCACAGGGTGAGCTTACGAAAGCACATACGTTCGATTCATAAACATCAAACTGATCTATCACCCGCCTTTTGCTGCGCGAGCTAGCGCACAGAAGCTTCCTTTTCAGCTGTTTAGCCTAAGGATAATAGTCGCTAATAGCTGGACGCAACAATGGCAATAACTCAAGGCATCGCAGCTTGTTTTAGGTTCAACAATCAAGCTGAACAAGCCGTAAAATTCTACACCGGAATATTTAAAAACTCGCGCATCCATAAAGTTGTTTTCAATGGTGCTTCTGCTGAGCAGCAAGGAAACAACCGGAATGCTGTAGCAATAATGTTTGAGTTAAACGGGCAAATATTTATTGCGGAGAATACCGGTGTTGATTCGCCTTTTACTGATGCCACTTATCTTCAGGTTATGTGCCACGACCAAGAGGAGCTGGATTATTTTTGGGAAAGTTTGTCCGGTGGGGAAAGCGAACGTCAGGAATACGGTGGAAAATTGAAAGACCAGTTCGGGGTTGCCTGGCAGATTATTCCCGACAGCCTGATCAATATGATTGCAGACGAGAATTCAGACACATCGCAGCGCGTTCTGGAAGCCATGCGAGGAATGAAAAAAATTAATATTAACGAGTTAAAACGAGCTTACCTTGGCAAAAACCTACATTAAGGACCTTATTGCGCGTACATACTATCCAGCCCCTGCTCATGCAGGTAGCCATGTATTTCTTCCTTGTCCTTTTGGTTTGCAATTTCATACCAAATAGGCTTTTCTTCTGGAAGGCCTGTTACATATGCCATATATCCTGTCGCTGAAAAACCGGACTTGAAGTAAGGATTAGAAATCGGATCAGTAAATACCTTTTCTGGCGAAATAATTTTAAACCCCAACTTATTTAACTCATCAATTACGCCAATAATGCAATAGGCCGCCAAATCGTTTTCGTGCAACAACAAAACCTGACGGGGACTAAAACCCAACATCATCTGTGCCCGGGCGTCGTAGCGAGTAACCGCTTTTACCACCATGCTCACATAAGCTTTTTCAATCGCACGTATATCAACCGAGCGACCACTCAGTACGCGCGCTTGATAAAGCTGGTTCATATAGTCGTCGTGAACACGTGTTGTCACGTAGGTAGGCAAATAATTATGCTCGGCTAAAAATTGTTGTAATTGCGCTAAGACTGCAGGATCGCTGTTGCCATAAAGATAGGGAAAATGAACGTGTTTGCGGTAATTTTCGTAAGGTTCAAGAATACCGTTTGCGCGCATTATATCTATGGGGTAGCCAAAGCTTTTTTGGCGAATAACCATGGACGGGTGGTGCCCGGCATTAACCAGCAGCTGGCCCGTTTCGTTGTAAAACGCCAGCCGTTCAACTGTGTTGTTGGTGACGGTTTTTGTTTTAATCAGAAACATAGCCTGATTTACATCGGCACGTGCCATATTTCTGATTAACATTTTGCTACGTGCCGTTCCATCAAGGCTGGTTGCGCGACCGAGTGTATCGGTAAATGCCAGAACAATTTCCTGCGCACTCACTGCCAAGGAAAGCATCAGCATAAACATCAACGAGCTGATTTGAATAATTTTACTCATATGATTTATCCTTGCACGCCTCGGTTTACCTACATCCCGATTTACCTATAAACGGAACACCCGTATTTAATGCAACACGCCAATCTGTGTCGCGATCAATCCACCGTTTTTTTCACGTAATAATCATGCAATATATACCAGGATTTTTTCTTAATCCCTTTATCGGAAATCAACCCCTTGCGGTTCCAGAAATCTTGAACAACGGGCAGGGGGCGACGAGGTGAGCGGAAATCTTTTAGGATCCACGGTGACATACCGCGCAAAAAAGTCATGTGGTCAATCATGGCAAGATTATTAATATAAACATCTGCTTGATATTCTTCCGTCCAGCGTTGGGCTTTATCACCGTGTAAACCTTGCAATGCATCAGCTCCAAATTCGCTCATAATCACCGGTTTTCTGTAACGCGAAATCCATTTTAAATTCGCACAACTTGCCGGCGTAGCCGCGTACCAACCGCAATAACTGTTCACTCCAATAACATCTACGACAGATGACAATGGGTCATCAATCGACTTAAGGCCATTTTCTTCGCTTTGCGTATCAAGGGCCGCAGTGATCAAACGGGTCGGGTCAAGCTCGCGCGCTTTTTGTGCCAAATTACTGATAAATTTTAAGCGCGCAGGGGAATTCGGTGTTTCGTTGGCCATGGACCACATAATGATAGACGCACGATTTTTATCGCGAGCAATCATTTCTTCAAGCTGGCTTTCTGCTTTGTTGTAAACCGTCGGATTATTAAACAACACCGTCCAATAAACAGGAATTTCTGACCACACCATTAAACCCATCTGATCTGCCATACGCACCATAGCTTCATTGTGTGGATAGTGCGCCAAGCGAACAAAGTTACAACCGAGTTCTTTCGCCCAGGTCAAAAGGATGCGGGCATCTTCATCACTCCACGCACGCCCTGGATGCAATGGCGATTCTTCATGAATGCTAATACCGCGCAGGAAAACAGATTTACCATTCAGCAGAATATTTTCACCCTGAACCTGAATATTTCTAAAACCAATTTTGTCATGCACAACATCTTGCATGTAACTCAAATCAACAGAATAGAGCTTGGGAGATTCGGGGCTCCATAAAATCGGCTTGGCGGCAATTTCAAATTTCCCCTCACCATTTTTATTCACAGGTATTTTTTGGGTGATATTAAGTTCGGGAATACGTAATTCTACTTTTTGCGAATCTGCATTTTCTTTAGGTAAATTTTCTACCTTCACCCAGCCCTCTAAAACACCCTCTTCGGTTTTACTTAACTGAACGAAATAATCGTGAATATGTGCCTTAGGGTACTGCAGCACCTTAACTGAACGAGTGATACCGCCGTAATTCCACCAGTCCGTGTTAACGGTGGGTATCTGATCGCGCTCACGATGATTGTCAACCTTAACAACCAGAGAGTTCACTCCGGATTTTACTTGATCGGTAATATCAGGTTGAAATGGTGTGAAGCCGCCTTCGTGGGTATCAATTTTTTTCCCGTTTAAGTAAATAGTGGCGTGGTAGTTCACTGCGCCAAAATAAAGCGCGTAAGTTTGATCTGATTTTTTTCCAATATCAAAATCACGGTGGTACCAAATTGTTCCCTCATACAGAAACAATTTTTCATCTTGAGTATTCCAATCACCGGGAACATTTAATTTGGGTGAGCGCGCAAAATCGTATTCAACCAAATCACTTGGGTTGGCTGGCTTGGCATTTTTGAAATAACCTTTGTCAGACTCTTCGTAGCGATGATTGTAAAAACCATTTTCGTAGGGATCGATAATTGTGTCCCAGCGCCCATCCAAAATGATTGCACCACGGGAATCGGGGTTTTGGATAGCAATATCAGCAAGAGCCTTGGTGAAAGTACCGCATGCCCCTATTACCAAAGCAGCGAGCGTTAAATAGCGCATGTTTGTCACCTTTAATAATTTTTCTAATTCCAAGAAACCTGTCTACTACAACCGCAACTTACTGATTGAGCGCTAAGCTTACAGGTTTCGCACAAAGAAAGACCCTGCAGTAAAAAAAGTACAGAAGCCAATCATACGCTATTTGTTGCGAGAAGCTTGTAAGACCCAAGTCTTAACCTGAGTAGGGGGCATCAAATTTTATAAATTATTTCCGAATTATGGCAAAAAAAAACCGCACGGATTGTGCGGTTTTCTGTGCTCAGCATACAAAAAGACCTAACCCGTATTGCGCATACCTGCCGCAATACCCGCCATAGTTACCTTGAGCGCGCGCTCAAGATCAGGGCTAATGGTTTCACTGCTGCGGTAACGCTTCAACAATTCCGCTTGCAAGTAGTTGAGTGGATCAACGTAAGGTTTGCGCACTTCTAAAGATTGACGGAGCAAAGGCTCATCCTTCAACAAGATGTCTTGCTTCTTCAGTTCGTTGATGAGCAACTCAAGCGCTTTCAAATCATCGCGCAATTGCTTGCCAAGACCGTGGTATTCCGCGGGCACCAATTGTTCTTCGTAATAGGTACAGATTGGACCATCCGCTTTGCCAATAACCATTTCCAACAAATCGAGGAAGCTTGAGAAGAATGGCCAGTTGGTCACCATATCCGCCAAAGTTTTGGGTTCATGCTGAAGCGCATATTCCAAGGCTTGGCGCGCCCCCAACCATGCGGGCAAGTTCAAGCGAACTTGCGTCCAGGCGAATACCCACGGAATTGCACGAAGGCTTTCTACACCGCCGGTTGATTTACGTTTAGCAGGACGACTGCCGAGCGCCAACAAGCTGAGCTCCTGCTCGGGTGTCAAACTGCGGAAATAAGGAACGAAGTGCTCATGGCCACGCACAACGCTACGGTAAGCTTCCAAACTGGATGCACCCATGCGCTCGATCAGATCACGCCATTCAGGCGCTGGCGCTGCGTGCGGAGAAATGGTTGCGCGCAATGTTGCTACAACGTAGGAAGACAAGCTGCTAAAGGCAACGCGCGGCAAACCGAACTTGTAGCGAATCATCTCGCCTTGCTCAGTTACACGGATGCGGCCGTGAATAGATCCGGGCGGTTGTGACGCCATGGCTTTCTCAACCGGGCCGCCGCCACGGCCAACGGTACCGCCACGACCATGGAACAATACGAGTGATACACCGTATTTGTCGGCCAAGGCTACCAGCTTCTCTTGCGCCTTATATTGCGCCCAAGTTGCAGAGAACTTACCAGCATCTTTTGCAGAGTCGGAATAACCGATCATTACGGTTTGGTCTTTGGCACTGTATTTTTGATACCAATCGAGGCTCCATAGGCGATCCATAACAATCGGCGCGCGATCGAGGTCATCTAAGGTTTCAAATAGTGGAACAATCGGCATATCCCAAGTCATGCCGCACTCTTTTAAAAGAAGCGCCACGGCGAGCACATCAGACGGCTGTTGCGCCATAGAAATAATGTAGTGCGAAAGGATTTCACGCGGCTCGCTCGCAATCACGCGGCAAGTCGCCAAAACTTCTGCTGTGTCATCGCTCATTGGCCATTGCGCTGGCAACAAGGGGCGCTTGCTGCTTAATTGCTCAAGCAGGAATGACTGGCGTTGCTCTTCAGACCATTTGGCGTATTCACCCAATTCCAAATAGGCAACCAATTCATCAATTGCTTTTACATGGCGCTCGCCGTCTTGGCGAATATCCAATGGAACCAAATTAATGCCAAAGCAATGAATGCGGCGGATGGTATCCATCAGTGGGCCGTTGGCGATGTGAGGTAAGCCAACGTCATTCAAAGATCTGTAACAAACCATCAAAGGCTCGAGCAAATCCTCACGGCTAACAATTAAGTCTTCGGGTGTTTCAACAATGCGGCCTTGCAAGCGAGCTTCCGCCCACTCGAGCGTAGCTTGAATGCGCTTGCGCAGTGTGAACATCGCATCGCGATAAGGTGTGGTGCTTGGGTAGAGCGCGCGCAACTCCTCGCTCGCCTCGCTCATACTCAAATCGCCACCGAGGCTGTAAACATCGCGCGAATACAATTCCGCAGCCATCCAACGGCCAAGCAGTAATACTTCGCGGGTGATTTTGTGGGTTACGTTAGGGTTACCGTCGCGGTCACCGCCCATCCACGAGAAGAAGGTGAATGGCTGTACATCCAAAGGCAGCGGCTGGCCAAGGTGACGTCTGCTCAAGCGGTCAAGGTGACGAATAAAGTCGGGTACAGCTTCCCACAAGCTGTTTTCAATAACAGCAAAGCCCCATTTGGCTTCATCCACTGCAGTAGGGCGAGTAGTACGAATTTCATCGGTAGCCCAAATTTCCTCCACCAAACGGTGCAAGCGGCCACGCAATTTGTCTTGTTCGAACGTTAAGAGGCTGCCGTTTTGGCGATCCGCCAAGGTATCTACGATTTGGTCGTATTTGCGAATCAAGGTACGACGAGTGACTTCTGTCGGGTGCGCAGTCAGCACCAACTCAATGCGCAGTTCGCTGATTTTTTTGGCCAGTTCTTCTTTGCCGTATTTGCCTGCAAATTCTTGCAACATGGCTTCCAGCACGTCGTCGCGCTCGGATTCAGCACTGGAGAAATATTCCTGGTCTGCAATATTGGCCAAGTTGAGGAATTGGTTAAAGGCACGCACAATCGGAAGAATGTCCGCATCATCCAACTCGCCCAGCAGCTTAACGAGTGGCGCCGAGTCGCCACTTTCAGCGCGTGTAATAGCCTTACCAAGCTTGCGAATCCCCTCAACCTTAGCAAACAATTCTTCGCCTTCATGGGCGTGAATCGTCTCACCCAAGAGCTCCCCTAGCAGGCGTACGTTCTCGCGCAGGGTTTCAGGCAGCTTTAACATCGGACGTTCTCCAAAAAAACAGGGGCCAAAAATAGAACCAAAATAGGCCAAACAGCGGGGCCAACTCGATCAAGGGAATGAAATCAAGCATCAAAATAGGGCGGCATTCTACGTCATCAGCCCTCAATTGGGTAGAAAATACCCCCGCGCGCCATCGTAAAGTGGCGTAAATCAGCCTCAAACGGCAACGCGCGTCGCTTATTACCCAGTTGAACCAGCAGTAATTGTGCCAATGCCTGTTTAGAGTGCATTCGAATAGAGCGAAACGGAGACAGCGGCTTATCCACAAAACCTGTGAATAAGTCTGTGAATGACGTTGGAGTAAATGGTGTTGAGCCAACGCAGATGAGGTTTGCTCAGAGGCGTTTAATTTCTGTGCGGGAAAATTACTGGGCAAAGCGCTAAGCTAGCCACCTCAATAAGCTACGATTTTTGAACATGCATTTAACCGGGCGCCCAGCAAATACTCTTATTGTCTTCGACTTTGAAACCACCGGCTTATCGCCAGACTTGGGCGACCGTTGTATTGAAATTGGTGCAGTGCTGATAGAAGACGGACGCATTAAAGAACGTTTTCAACACGTGATGAACCCGGGTATTCGCATCCCTTTGTTTATTGAAAACCTCACGGGCATTACCAACCAGATGGTTAAAGATGCACGCAAAAGCGGCGAAGTCATGCAGGAGTTTTTCGAATTCATTCAAGGCCACAACTTGGTTGCACATAATGCTGCGTTTGATGAGCGCTTTTTGCGCGCAGAATTTAAGCGCATCAAGTGCCGCTTTGATGGTGGTGTTGCCTGTAGCTTGCTGGCTTCTCGCCGTTTGTTTCAGCAAGCCCCTAATCATCAGTTGGCTACCTTGGCGGATTATAAAAACTTACCGAGCCAAGGCATTTATCACCGAGCATTAGCAGATGCAGAAGTCACCGCGTACCTTTGGCTCAGCCTGCTGGACGAACTTCAAACACGCCATCAGCTGTCAACGCCTTCTTTCGCGTTTATGGCACAGCTGTGTAAAACACCCAAGCATCAATTGCATAAGTTATTGGCCGCAGTTCAACACGCTTAACACACGCTGAGGCTGTCACTGTTTCCCTTATGGCCACGTCTTCACTTATGATAGCGCCAGCCCCAACCACCTCGGGAAGCTCCCATGATCAACAACAAAATCACCTACCCTGAAATTGCGTCCTACATTTTGGTCGCTCTGGGTTTATGGGTGATCCTGACTTACGGATTACTCGTGGCACTTTTTGCCGGTCTTCTGGTGCACTCGCTGGTGCTGTTTTTATCACCCAGCTTGGATGTCGGCATTGGCAAAGGGCGTGCGCGTATAGTCTCCGTTAGCGTGATCGGCACTTTTATCATCACTTCGCTGACACTCGCCATTTGGGGAGCCATCACATTTTTCCAAAGCGAAGCAGGAAGCGCACACGCGCTGTTACAAAAGATGGCCGATATCGTTGAAGCCTCTCGTTCGCAATGCCCAGAGTGGATTTGCAGCCACTTGCCCGACAATACCGAAGAACTGCGCGAATTTATTGCGAATTGGATGCGCGAACATTCGCAGTACGCTCAATCAATCAGTACGCACGCAGGCCATACCACCGTTCGTATTTTGCTGGGCATGATTATCGGCGCGATGATTTCACTGCACACCATTAATCACCTACCGAGCGCTCCGCTTGCCGCCGCACTTTTGGATCGCTTAAAAACGCTTAGTCGCGCGTTTAAGAAAGTTGTATTTGCTCAGGTGCGTATATCTGCGGTGAATACCTTTTTTACCGGGCTCTATATATTGGTGGTATTGCCACTTTTCGACATTCATCTACCCATGGCGAAAAGCCTTGTGGTGATTACTTTTGTGGCGGGATTATTACCGATTGTTGGCAACCTAATTTCCAACACCATTTTGGTCATTGTCGCCCTCCCCTTCGGCGTTCCCGTCGCACTCAGTTCGTTGGTATTCCTGATTGTGTTACACAAATTTGAATACTTTCTCAACGCCAAAATCATTGGCACTCAAATTCAGGCGAAAGCGTGGGAGTTGCTAATTGCGATGTTGGTAATGGAAGCCGTATTCGGTATTGCGGGCGTTGTGGCTGCGCCGATTTTCTATGCTTACATGAAGCAAGAATTAATCAATCGGCATTTAATTTAACGAATCCAAAAGTAGGAAAAAGCGCACACTGATTGCGCGCTTTTTATTTGCATTAGCGCAAAGCGATCAACATATTGCCAGCACTGTTAACCTGCAGCACGAGCTGCAAATTATTGTTGATGGTTTCCTTTTCCTCACCATTCAAAATCAGCGTAGTTTTGATCGGGTAAACACCTTGAGGCAAACCTTCAGGTAAGGTGAAGGTGAACTCGTTGGTGTAGCGGCCACCGCGCTTGGTGTCATCATTCACATCCTTAGTAAGCGATTTCAATTCCTTGGTGTTGTCTTCGTTATCAAAAATCGCCAAGCGCTCTTGAATGAGTGTTTCTTTTTGCTCGCGTCCTGGCACAACGACGATGTCAGATTGAATCACCACTTTTTTACCGGGCTGAACAACGCTGCCGGGCAAGGTGCTAGTTGTATAGGTTGCCGCTTGCGGCTTGTCGGGCAGCGCATCGTGATTGTTTTTGTAGTCGGTAATTACGCGCTCTTCGTCAGAGACTTTCTTGGCGCGCTGCTCAATAATCATGTCTGCAATGTATTTTACCGCTACAGCAACTGCCGCAATTTTAGCGGCCGCCAATAGATGCTCGCGGTTCTTACAACCTTGGTCGTTCTTTTTACACTTGTAAGATTTGTCGAAAGCGCGGCCTATATCTTTCAAATCCAAACCCATGCTTTGATTGGCGAGGAATAAACTGGCGAATAGAAAAACGCATATTTTTTTCATGAAACTGAATCTCAATTATTTAATAGTAAAGCCGGTTTCTTTTATTTTTCGCTGAATATCTTGCGCGCGCGTTTTAATGGCTATGGCTTCGGCATTATTCGGAGTCACATCCAAAGCCGCTTCTGCTTTTGCAATGGCGCAGGTGTAATTTTTTTGTTTCTCAAGACATTCTCTGGCCTGCGACAAAATCTTATTCACCTTTTCTTGCGCATCACGAATTTGCTTATCGGCTACAGCGGCGGTTTGCTTTACTTCCATAGCAGCGCCGTTGGCTGCATCCAATTGCAAAGCAGCATCAGCTTGTTTAATAGCGCATTCATATTTCTTTTGCGATAAACAACTTTGCGCTGCCTGCACTAGCTCAATCACTTTTTGTTGTTGTGCTTGCGCCATCAGCTTACCTTGTTGCTCGGAGTTGCGTAATTTGGATTGCATCGCAATAACAAGTGGATGCGAGGAACTAATCTCTTCAGCACGTTTAACAAACATGGTTGCACACGCGAGATCTTTATTAGCCAAACAAGCTTCCGCTTGCTGGATATTTTCTGCAACACTTTGATTCCTATCCAAATCATTGGCTGCAGTTAACATTTGCTGCGCACGTTGATTGTTTGCATCCAACGCCAATACATCTTTCGCTTTAACTTGAGCACAGGCGTCGTCTTGCGCCGCAAGACATGCATCACCTTCATTTAGCAGGCGTGTAATTTGTTGCGCCTGTTCGAACTTTTGCTGCGCAAGCTGCGATGACTTCACAAGTTGTTTTGCTAACTTGTTGGTTTCATCCAAATTAGAGACCAACAAACTGCGCTCAAGCGCGCAGGCAAAATCGCTCTGCGCAAAACAGGTTTGCGCCTGTTCTAAATTTTCGTCAATGGTGTGCTGTAGCTGAACTTGTGCGCGATATTGCTGATAACCGAGCCAACTCGCACCACCAAAAGCAATCACCGCCAAAACCATCGAAACCACAAACGCAGTCGAGATGCGGCGCGGAAACATCTCATCCATAAACGCGGTGACACTCGCGGTGCGCTGAGCTTTTTCCAACGCGAGCGCGTGTGATAAGGCTTTCCATTCACGATGATTCAAACTTGCAATGGGCTTGGGCTTTAAACCAAGCTGCTTGGCTTCCAACGCTGAGTGATTTTGGTAAGGGTGCTGACCACTAAAAATTTCGTACACCACACAGGCCAACGCATAAACGTCGTCAGTGAACGTAAGTGGCTCATCGCGCACCATTTCTATGGTGGCATAAGCTGGTGTTAATGCACCGAGCTGACCCGCATCAAATTTATGTTTCTGAGTTTCTTTTGAAGCGGCACGAGCGATACCAAAATCCAACACCTTGGCAGTGCCGTCGTCACACACAAAGACGTTACCGGGTTTAAAATCTGCGTGAATGATTTGCCGCTGATGTGCGTAACTCAGCGCAGAACAAAGATCGCGCACAATACCCAGCGCTTTCTGTTTGGGAATGCCAGAACCGCGACTGGTTTTGAGCAAGCGATCCAGCGGCTCACCTTCCAGCAATTCCATCGTCATAAAAAGCGTATCGCCGTCACGATCAAAGTCATGCACGGTAACTATATTGGGGTGCGCCAGCGTGTGGGATTTGGCCGTTTCTTGTTGGAGAGTTACGAAGGCATCGGGGTGATCTTTAAAGGCCGGATTCAATACCTTGGTTGCAATAAAAGGATTCGGATCTTCCGCCTCAACTTTACGCAAATCTTTGGTTTTATAGACCGTACCCATGCCACCTTGACCGAGTACATCGCCCAACAAAAAGCGCTTCTTAAGTAGACTGCCACTACTGCTCCCAGCGTGAGCACCACGAGCTATGGCCTGTGCTTCGGCAAAGCCAGAGGAATGATTAGTTGTGCGGCCGAACTGAGTGTATTGGGTAGCGTTTATTGAGGATGCAGTAGCGACGGAAGCTTCTCGAGTAGGCATCTCACGAGCAGATACTCGCGTTTCGTCATTGTCACTTACCCCGGTCGCTCCTTGCGAAATTTGGGTAATGTCATTGCTATCTGCCACGCGTCAACTCCTGAATCACCAAACAGCCACATCGAAAATATGGCGACGTTTAAATAAGCAGAATCTTAACATTCGCCTTGGTGAAATGGGCATAACCAAACAGCTGATTTCGCGATTAGCGGAACCAGCGCAAATTTTGAAGGTTTACTGCGCTTCGTGCTGAGGCTTTGATGACTCTGCCGCAGCAGAACTTTGCCCCGAAGAATCACAACTGGACTTTTCGTCGGTGGACGTCTTTTTCGCATCTAGACAAGCACCAGCGGAAGAAGATTCTGCTACACGATCATTCTTAATATTGCTTTTTGTTTTTATTTTTTGATCGCCGAATGCGAGATGCGAAACGATAAAAATGACAACCAACAAGCCCACTCGCCAAGGACTGAGATGCATACCGAAACTCCCTGATTTAATTATTAGAAACGGCCTCAGAAGACTGATCGAATTTTGCACGGCGCATTCTCCATCGTCAAAATTTTTTCCATCAACAGACGAAAATGGGAAGTAAATTCCCAACCAACCCAATCCTCAAGGCTAAACAGCGTACAGACGCGGCTCATTAAGGCTTGAATACTGCAACCTGACTTTCACCAAGATCGAGGATCAGCCTATGCAACGCTCAGCAAATGCAGTTTGGACGGGAAACCTTAAACAAGGAAAAGGCACTATTTCCACCCAAAGCGGTGCTCTCACCAATGCCCAGTACGGGTTTAATACGCGCTTTGAAGATGGAGCCGGTACCAATCCGGGGGAACTTATAGCCGCGGCTCATGCAGGTTGTTTTAGCATGGCTTTATCTCTGGCGCTCACAGAGGCAGGCTTGACCGTAGATACCATCAAGACGACAGCAAAAATCACTCTCGAAAAGCAGGAATCGGGTTTTACGATTACGGCTTCTTACCTGGAGCTCACCGCCAAAGTACCCGGCGCCCAAGAATCCCAATTTTTGGAAATAGCCAACAAAGCCAAAGAGGGATGCCCTGTTTCCAAGCTTCTAAAAGCAGAGATCAGCCTGGATGCTAAGTTAGAGGCGTAGAAACGCGCGTTTAACCAAGATCCACTGGGATTGAGCAATGCAGGGTGATCTCAGCCGACATTTACTTAATCAGTCGCTTTTTCGGGTTGACAGCCCGTCGAAAAACGGGATAATGTCGCGTCCTTGAATTCAGACCCTGAAGGGGTCGAATCGCAGTATTCCAGATTCATTTTTAAGCTTTATATCCAGTTTTTTATATAGGAGCACCACGGTGGCAAACTCACCCCAAGCCAAAAAACGCGCGCGTCAAAACGAAAAAGCTCGCAAGCATAACGGCAGCATGCGCTCAATGGGGCGTACCTACCTGAAGAAAGTAATCAGTGCAATTGAAGCTGGCGATAAAGCCGCTGCTACCGCTGCTTACACTGCTGCTGTTTCTGTTATTGACCGCATTGCTGACAAAGGCCTTATTCACAAGAATAAAGCTGCTCGTCACAAGAGCCGTTTGAACGCAAAAATCAAAGCATTGGCTTAATTGTGCATTGCTTTAGCTGGTTTACCAGCACCCAAAACCGGCTTTAGCCGGTTTTTTTTCGCCCGCAATTCGCACCCGCAAGTGGACTTGTTGGCAAAGCTGTCACCCAAGCAAGCAAAGAGCAAAAAATCATCTATACACTGTCACAAAAAGAGATTACATTCGCCGTACAATTTTGGCCGCATTCACTTTTAACGGCTACCAATAACAAAAGAGTGCACATACTAAGAACGGAGAATCCCCATGCTGCCACGTGAACACTATCTAAAGCAGGCGTTTATAGATTCCGTACACTTTCCAAACGGTTTTGAAAAAGGCGGCTTGTCAGACATTCAGGCACGACTGGTACGCAAAAACGGCACACTGATTAACGCGTTAGTTGCCGACGAAGTTTCCGATCCTACCCCTGAAGATCTGCACATCCTTAAAGTTATCGCCAACCAAAGCTCACCTAAAAATCCGGTTGAACAAGCCTGGGTCAAATATCTCAGCATTGTAAAAAGCATGGCGGGAACCACAACCAAAAGCAAAGGCAAATCCAAAGCGGCGGCCAAACCAACTCCCGAAGAGCCCGCTCCTGAACCTGCCAAACCTGTTGTAGCAAAAGAAGAAAAACCGGTTAAACCGGCAGAAAAAGCTCCAGCAGCAAAAGCCCCAACCAAATCCGTGAAAGCAACTCCTGAGCCCACACCCGCGGAGCCAAAACCTAAACCGGCCGCTAAAAAAGCTGAACCCGTAATCGCCAAGGCTGCGACCAAGGTGAGCACCAAAGCTACCGAGTCAGCGAAAAGCGTTGAACCCGCGAAAAAAGCCGCAGCCCCAAAAAAAGCGGTCGCGCCAGCCAAGGCAGAAACTAAAAAGCCAGAGCCCAAAAAACCTGCCCCGGTAAAAGCAGAACCCAAAAAAGCAGAACTAAAGAAAGCAGCCCCAAAGAAGGCAGAGGTTAAAAAAGCAGAACCCAAAAAAGCGGCGCCTAAGAAAGCTGAAGCAGTAAAGGCGACTCCTGCTCCGAAGAAAGCGGAAGTTAAAAAAGCGGCCCCTAAAAAAGCAGAAGCTCCTAAAGCTGCAGCCAAAAAAGTCGAACCTAAAAAAGCCGAACCTGTAAAAGCAGCCCCCAAAAAGGCAGACGTTAAAAAAGCACCCGCTAAAAAAGCGGAGCCAATAGCCGCTGCTAAAAAACCAGCAGCCAAAAAGCCCGGCAAAAAATAGTTCGAACAAAAAGCATGACCCATAAAAAAGGCGCCTTATCTTCAGATAGGCGCCTTTTTTATTTATGGACCTCTTGTGGAACCAATTAGTGAGGCAATAACACCTCAACCTGATAAGTTTTGCCGGAAACAATATTATCAATGTGTGGGCGCGCCAAGGCCGCGCCATCAAGGCTCACCTGAACAGATTTAACATCTGCACGCCTGATCTCAACATTGAAAGTCGCGCCGCGGAACTCGCGCACCACCTTAGCGTGCGACCATTCTTTGGGAAGCTGCGGATTAACCGCCAGACCTTCCGCATCACCTTGCAAACCAAACAAGCCATCCACCAAACAACGATAAACCCAAGACACAGTTCCGGTATTGAACAGCTGACTTGAACGACCAGCTGTACGCGGATATTGATGATAGGCACCGCGATAATAGTTGGGGATAAACACCGGCAGCTGGCCGCGCTGTAAATAATCTTGTTCGCTTGGGCCAGGAATCATTTGACGAAGCAGTTTGTAGGCACGATTTCCTTCAGCAACTGTGTACAAACTGTAAATGTAGAAAATCGCCGCGTGATTGTAGACCGAACCATTTTCCGCTGAGCCAGGATGCTTTTGCGTTACGCGACCTACATCGTCGCGCATGGCGGTGTAAGCCGGTGCGAACATGGTGACACCATAAGGTGTTTCTAATTGCTCTTCTACGGCCGTTAGCATTTTTGTGCGCTGCTCATCGCTGGCAGCTCCGCCTAAAATCGCCCAGCTTTGCGGATTTAAATAGATGCGGCCTTCGGGGTCTTTGCTGATGCCGAACACAACGTCGTCATCGGTAATACCGCGCGCAAACCAATCGCCGTCCCACAAATATTTATTAACGGCTGCGTTAACGTCTTGAGCGCCTGCTTGATATTTTTTCGCTGCTTCACTTTGCGATTCGTGAGCGCAAATGTCTGCCCATAAATTTAATGCGTAAGCTGTAGCAACCGACAGCCAGCCCGATACGCCTTTGCCTTTGTAACCCACCATATTCATAGGGTCACACCAGTCGCCTTGGGCGATGAAACTTAAACCGCGATAATCGCGCGCGCTCAACAACCAATCCATTGCACGACTGATGCGTTCAAACACGCTAAAGGATTCGCCACACTCTGCGCTTTTTACTTGCTCGCTCAAAATCGAATAGTCGTTGGTTTCATCCAAATAGGCTTTCAAACAAACCGGCAACCAAACGCAGTGATCTGTGTGCGGAATTTGATTGATGTATTTAAGTTCCGCCCCTTCCGCCAATAAAATGCCATCCGGCATTGCACCACTCGCTTCTTGCTGACTGAGCGCATGTAGGAATGCTGCGCGCGTCACTTGAGGCTTGATGTAACTCATGCCCATATTGTCTTGCAAATAGTTGCGAGTTTGCGGATCTGTTGTTAAACGATTTACATCGCCATGATAAAAGACCTGCCGCGGCAACCAATGGTTAACGAAATTATTCAACTCAGCATCTGGCGTTTCTATGTGCAAACAACCACGACCCGAGTTAACGTAAGCGCTGTATTCCGCTTGCGCTTTTTCAAAACCATTTTCTCTCAGATACTTTGAGCGAATCTGAGTAATTTCTTGATCATCAAACGCGGGGCCGAATACAAAACGAAAATCGCGAGCTTCGCCAACCTTAAAATTCAAACGATACTGCAACACAGCGGCTGGTGTTTCGTAGCGTGCGTCGCCATTTGTCAGCAATTCATTTTGTAAAGCAGAAGGATTATGCAAACCACCTTCGCCTTCAAAGGTTTCTTGTTTGGCTTCCCACGCAGTGGGTTGCTGATCATGCAAAAAGAAGGTTTTGTCTTTGAAGTTTTTATTTTTGAAATAATCTGCCACTTTTTGATAAGGCGTTACGCAGCTAGCAACTACGCCACCCAAATCTGCGCGGTATTCAGCAGACTGATTCATCCACGACATAAAACCAATCGGGAAGTATGGATACACGCTGACTTTGCGAGCCTTCTCAGAAATATTCGTGACACGCAAGCTCCATAATTCCACCACATCATTCACTGGCAAGCTGACGCTCAGCTCAATACGAATACCGAGATGCTCGATAATCCACGCCAAATCACTCTTACCTACGGAGAAATTAAATGTATCCAAAGAAGCGCGCACAGGTTCGTAAGGCGCAGAGAAAATTTCACCGGTTTCCTCATCTTTCACATAAAAAAAGCGACCCGGATGATGCGCGTAATAAGGCTGCTCCGGCTGCATAAAGGTTTTAGCTTCGAGATTGGGAGCATAGGCATACTTTGCTGGCTCAGGTTGCATAAACTGTGCAACCGCATAACCGCGACAGGTCATTTGCATCATCATTTTCTGATTCCACAAAAAACCTGCAGCGCGAGGCATGGCTGTCGGGCTGGTTAATTCAAAACGTTCGCCGTTATGCGTTGGTTGCAACATGATATCTACCTGGTTCTATCTTGTTAAAGTTAAAAAAAGCGCTGCATAAGGCAGCGCTGAAATAAAACTATACCTGCGTTTTTCTTGCCAATAAATCTGATTGGATTTTTTCCATGGCAGCTCTATCTAATTTATAAAACACCAACGCAATCATCGACAAAAATGCGAACGCAGCGGGAATTACAGACATCAAGAAAACAATTCCACCTAAAGATTCAGCGGTTTGCACTTGGTTAGCTTGATACCCCAATGCAGTAAAGACAGCTGTAATAACTACTGTTGCCAATACGGACCCCAATTTTTGCGAAAAAACACCCGCTGCAAATGTCATTGCAGTCGCACGCCTACCTTTTTTCCATTCGTTGTAATCTGCAGTATCTGCCAACATTGAAAATGTTAACGGCGGTTTAACACCTAATGCGAAACCTATAAGAATTTGCAGTATCACCATATAAGTAATTCCATCAGGTGGCACAAAATAAAACGCAAGCGAACATAACCCAGTCCCAAGCATCAATAAAAGCAGCAAGGTTTTCTTCTCAAAAACGCGCAATAGAAAGGGGGCAGAAAACGCTCCAACCACAGCAGCCACCATAAACATTGGGAGAAAGTGCGCCGTAAAATCTGGCTTGCCCACATAATATTTGAAGTAATAAATAGCCGTACTTACACGCAAGGTGAGCAAAATCATAACCATCAAATTCAAAAAGAAGACTGCTATCCAGGGCACATTAGACATCAGGTCCTTAATGTCATCCATAATGCGTGGCTGGGTATTTGCTACAGCAGTCACGCGCTCGCGAGTATTGAAAAAGGTGAAGGCAAATAAAATAACGGCCAAAACACCCCAAAATGCCATAGTCAACTGCCATCCTAAAATATCATTACCGCCACCTAATATTTTCACTAGCTTTTGCGTACCCCAGGTAACCAACGCGCCGCCAAGATAACCACCAACAAAACGTGCGCTATTTATAATATCGCGTTCATTAGGATTCGCAGTGATCACTCCAGACAAAGCGGAATAAGGAATACTAACCAAGGTGTAACAGGTCATCATTAATAGATAAGTAGCAAATGCCCAAATAGCTTTACCCTGACCGCCAAGATTTGGAGTGGTATAAAGCATCACAGCAGCAAAACAAAGAGGCACAGAACCCCAGATTAAAAACGGACGATATTTTCCAAAACGGGTTTGAGTTCTATCGGCAATCGCCCCTAATCCAGCATCGGTGAATGCATTGATTACCTTAACGATAGTCATCATAGAGCCAGCGACAGCGGCAGAGATACCGAATACATCCGTGTAGAAAAATAACAAGAAGGCAGAAATATTTACCCAGAAAAAATTGAACCCTGTATCACCCAAACCATAACAAATTCGCTCGCGCCAACTGAGTTTGGCTAAACGATCTTCGCTTGCAGTTGTATTCACTTGGTTATTCTCCGTTATGGTTATTGTGTTGTCGGATTGCACAGTAAAAATGCAAAACACTTGTTAAGGTTTGCTATCAGCGATTCGTAGAAGATTGACGCTTTTTGATTTGATATCCCATATCAACAACTTTTGGCTCATCGAGCTTTCCATTTAAACGATCAATAATCATCTCCGCTGCCTTCACGCCCATTTCGTAACGATTTACTTGTACGCTGGTGAGCGATGGATTTACAAAGCGCGAGGCTTCGATGTCGTTGAAGCCGCAAATCGCCAGATCTTTTGGCACGTTGATATTCATGCGCTGGCTTTCAAATAATGCACCGAGCGCCAAGTCATCGTTTACGCAGAAAACCGCGTCAACTGCACCTTCAGTGAGAGCAACCAAACTTTTAAATAATTCACATCCAACTGATATGGATGAGGGCTCTGGCGTGGTGACGATAAAGTTCTTCCAAGATTTGTCGGCGTCTTCCAATGCTTTTTTGAAACCTAACATACGTTGTTGCGCACGCGGGTCCATACGCGCGGCAATAAAACCAATGCGCTCGTAACCCTCTTCCAACAAGTGAGTCACAACGTCATAACCGGCTTGCCAGTGAGAGAAGCCGATGTTCATGTCGAGCGGCTCTTCTAACAACTCCATGATTTGCACTACGGGCACGCGAGACTTTTGCAGCAGGTTGTGACAGGTGCGCGTTTGATCTCCGCCCGTGATGATCAACCCTTCTGGCGACTGGCTCAGCAGCGTGCGGATCATTTTTTCTTCTTCGAGCGGCGAATAATGCGTATCCACCAACAGCACCTTGTAGCCAGCGGTGCCCATTACGTCGTAAACGCCGCGCAATACATCGGTAAACACCACGTTTGATAGTGACGGAATAGAAACCCCGATTACTTTTGACTTGGATGACGCAAGCGAGCTGGCATGTTGATTGGGAATGTAACCCAACATGTCGATGGCTTTTTGCACCTGCTGGCGCAAAGCTTCAGATACTTTTTCAGGCTGGTTGATAACACGAGAAACGGTGATTGCACTCACTCCCGCAGCGACAGCAACGTCGATAAGCGTGAGCTTTTTTTCAGAACCTGGTTTAGCGACTTTCATTGCTTTTCTAACTCCGCTAGATAGGTCACGCCGGAGGTCGGCATGGTTAATTTTTGTTTGGTGAGCGCACCTTAACACAAGATAGATGATTGCGCTATCATTTAACCAGTGTTATCATACTGACAATAATATGACCAATTGGCTGGCCTTAATGACCTCTCAACCTACTGTTTCCAATCCCGAATCAAGCACTAACCTCATTATAGTTATGGGTGTCTCCGGCAGCGGAAAGTCCACGCTGGCAAAGGCTTTGGGCGATATTTACGGCTATGAATTTTTAGATGCGGACGATTTTCACAGCGCTGAATCGCGCGCACTCATGGCCAAAGCCATTCCTCTGACTGATGAACACAGAAAGCCCTGGGTTGCTGCAATCAAACAGCGTTTACAAAGCAATGATGCGCAAAATATTCACACGGTTTTGGCCTTCTCTGGCCTCAAGAAAAAGCACCGCGACGAATTGAGAACGGCTGGTTTACGCACACTGGTTCTCTATCTTGACGGCTCAAAGGAAACCATTGGCGACCGTATGGTTCATCGCACCAATCACTACATGCCCGTCGCCCTGCTGGATAGTCAATTCGCCAGCATGGAAGACCCCACAGCTGAGCCGGATGTTCACTTGCTGGATGTTCGCCCGCCGGTTCATCAAGTCGTGCAGCAAGCTTGTGGTTTAGTAGATAAGTATTTAAACACTTCCACTAAAGCTTAACCGCGCATCAAATCTCCCGAGGGCTTGATTCTCTTATTGGCAAGCCCGTCACTTATCGCCACAATAAGCCCATTCTGCCAATCCACCATCTGCTTGTTTTCTCTTTCGATTGGCACCTACGAAAGGAGCTATTCATGTTGCAAAGATTCAGCCTCGTCGTTCTTATTTCTGTTAGCGCAGCTCTCGTTTTTTCTTGCGCCGCAAAACCTGAAATGCGCAGCAGCTGCGCGAGTGAAAGCGATGCAGCTTGGAAAGAATTATCCCTAGCAAAAGCAAAAGGTTTTGGTGGAACTGTTAGCTATGCAAAAGCGTTAAGCTTGCTTACCGCAGCGCGCACCATGCAAGTGGCCGAAAATTTTGATGCTTGCTACAACAACGCTAAAGATGCTCGCGAATACATCGCAAACTCCTACAAAGGCCAATAACCTAAATTTTTAACGCGCACCTCAATAAGTGCGCTCTCCATTTCATTGCTCATAATTAAGAGATCAGTATGCAAAAATTACGTTGGGGCGTACTCAGCAGCGCCAAGATCGGTCGTGAAAAAGTCATCCCCGCAATTCAAATGTCAAAGCTTGGTGAAGTGGTAGCTATCGCATCGCGCACTCAGGAAAGCGCAGATCTCGCTGCAAAAGAATTAGGAATCGCGCGCGCTCACGGCAGTTATGAAGCTTTACTCGCAGACCCCAATGTAGATGCCATCTACAACCCACTCCCCAACCATTTGCACGTACCTTGGTCGATCAAAGCCATCGAGGCGGGCAAACACGTGCTGTGTGAAAAGCCCCTAGGTTTGGATGTTGCCGATACCGAAAAATTAATAAAGTTCGCAGAACAGCATCCAAAGGTTCACGTCATGGAAGCCTTTATGTACCGCTTCCATCCACAATGGAAAATTGTGGTAAACCTGGTTCGCGAAGGTCGCATTGGAAAAATCCGCAGCGTGCAATCTAATTTTTCTTACAACAATCACGAAGCCGATAATATTCGCAACCGTGTAGATTGGGGCGGCGGTGCGCTCTTAGACATAGGTTGTTATTGTATTTCGCTCTCGCGTTTAATTTTCAACGAAGAGCCATCTCGTGTTGTGGGGCAAATAACACCCTATCCGGGCCAAGATGTGGATTGCCTCGCTTCAGCCATCATGAGTTTTTCTGAAGGTACCGCAACCTTTTCAGTGTCGACTAAAACTGAAAGCGAACAGCATGTCAAAATTTATGGCGAAAAAGGCACTATTAATATTCCACTGCCTTTTTACAATCCAAACTCCGGTACAGATACTCACATTGAACTGAAGCTCGACGGCGTTGTGGAACACATTACGGTACCTGCGAGCAATCATTACACCGAAATGACTGACGCTTTTGCCGAGAGCATTCGCACAAATACTGCCGTACCCACAGCTTTAAGTGATGCCTTGGCAAATATGAAAGTTATTGACGCGATTTTTGCTAGCGCCAAACAAGACGGCTGGGTAGCCATTAAATAAGTCATTCAGGATCATTATGAAAAAAATACTCGCGGCAATTCTTGCAGGCCTGATGGCAACACTATGTCTTCAGGTTGTAGCTGAACCACCGCCACCCAATCCTGCCATTACCAGCTCGACTAAAAGCGTGGTGCGCATAGCACCACCGCTCGCCAGCTTATTAAAGCAATTCAAGCGCGACCCCAAGGCTGAAGCTGAAATTATTGAGCGCAAAACCGAAATAACGGTCGACGAAAATTATTTTAGCCATTCCGTTTCCTACGTTGCGGTTTATATCAATAGCGACGAAGCCGTCCGCGATTACAGCCAAATCAGCATTAGCTTCAACAGCTTTTATGAAGATATAAATCTGGAATTTGCAAATGTGCGAACCCCAGAAGGCGACATGGATAGCATTAAACCCGATGCAACCCAAATACAAAGTCCCAGCGATGAAAATTTTTATCAGGACAGAAAGGATTTGCTCTTTTCCTTACCTAATGTGCGCAAGGGCTCAGTCATAGAATTTCAGTACCGATATACCGATACCAAAAAAATCGTACCTAACCAATGGTTCGATAGCTTTAGTATGAATTGGTGGGAAGGCCGCGCTGCCGGCCAAGGCGTACGCTCAGATGCAGTCATCAATACTGAGCTTAATGTAACAACGCCAATATCCTTTAAGCTCTACAGTAACGATTTGAGCAGCGTGGGTATTCATTATTCGCGCCAGGAAAAAAACAATCAGCAAATTCTCACCTGGAAAGGTAAAAACTTACCTAGCATTAAATTACAAGACTCCATGCCGCGCGATGAACGCCGCAGCACACAACTGCGTGTGAGCACTATGGAGTCGTGGCAAGACATTGCAAAGTGGGCAAATCAATTAAGCACGCCTCACGTGGTTACAGACGCAAATTTGGACAAACTCATTGCAGATATTGGTAAAAAAGCCACAACACCAGATGCAAAAGTAAAAGCCGTTTACCAGACGCTGCAAGAAAAAGTTCGCTACGTATTTGCACATGTGGGGCGCGGCGGTTATGAGCCACACAATGCATTTGAAGTGCTCACCAACGGTTACGGTGATTGTAAGGACCAAACCATTCTCGCTGTTACCATGTTGCGCAAATTGGGTGTAAAAGCCGACCCTGCGCTCGTTGTCACACGCTCGCGTGGCATTCCGGATATGAAAATCACAAGCGTTAGCTTTGACCACATGATCGTTCACATTCCAGCACAACCAGGCCTGGAAGAAATCTGGATGGACACCAGCGGAGACAAAGGTTTGTTCCCCGGCTTTTCAATTGGACTTGAAGGCCAGCCATCGCTAATCGTGAATGACGCAACACAAAATATTGTGACTATTCCCGCCCTTGGCAGTGATAAGCATTTTGCACACATGGATTTGGTATTCGATAAATTCGAAGGTAAAAATACCGAAGGTAATTTTACGATTAAGTTAGGCGGCGAATTTGAGCAGCGCTTGCGCGGTGTTTGGCAATATTCGCGCGAACGCGACAAAAGCTTTCGCGAAATGATTGGCCATATTTATTCCACTGCAGATGTCACTCAACTCACCGCCAACAATGCGGATAGTTTGTGGCAGGGCTTTAATATCACGGGTAAATACAAATTTAATAATGTGTGGAACGGAAAAACAGAACCGCTTACCTATGGATTTAATATTACGCAACTTACCAATCTGTTCACCGATTTGCGCGGCATAGACAAACCCAAAGACCGCGTACAGGAATACGAAGTTGATCCCGGCTTTACGATTTCAAGCCATATCGTTTTTGGTCGGCCAACACCAAACCATAGCGTAAATGTAACCAGCCAAGGCCAAAACTTTGATAATGCCTATTTCTCTCTCGAACAAAATGGCCGAGAAGATAATGGCAATTATATTGTCGATATAAAGTTGGTTATAAAGTCTGTGCGCGTTTCAGCCGAGGAATACGCACGTTACTACGAGCAGATTCATCAGCTACTAGAGGCTAGTGAATGGTCAATTGTATATCGCTATGACAAAAATACCGCTGAACTTTCAGCACTTAAAGAAACAGCCATCAAAACCGGTAAAGCTGAAAGTTACGTAGCTCTAGCCAAGCTTCAGATAAAAAATGGAATCTACGATAAGGCGCTGGAGAACGCAAAAGAAGCTGTTAAAAGCGAGCCTAAAAATGCTGCGGCACACTACATGCTCGGTTTGGCTCAGGGTTACAACAACCAACTTTACGAGTCGGAAAAATCTTTCGCCAAGGCCGAAGAACTTGGCTTTTCACTTTAACAGGGGCAGGTGATTGGTGCGCGCTCAACATTTTTTCATGAGCTTTTTGGTTGCAGCACTGCTTGCGAGCTGTGCGCACCCAAATGAGAAAGAAAATATCCGTACCCCAAAAGCGCCCTTGGATTTATCCGCCATTAGTCCACACAAAATGGCGGGCGCGTTTCAAGAATCTCGCAAGCTTAATAATTCGGATGTTGTAAGCCTGCTTATTCAAAGCGCACAAAAAGACCCCAGCAACTCTGAACCCCTGTATAGCTTGGGTTATCTTCATATGCAAAATGGTATAAAAACCAAGAACGCCGAAGAAATAAAACTTGCAGAAACCTATTTGAAAGAAGTGATCAAGCAATTCCCCGGCAATAACGCCGTTTTGCAAGCGCTTTACAATATTTATTACGACAACACTTTGCGCAGCCGCGATTCTCAAGCCTTTGAGAAAGCCAAAGCAGTTTTCATACAGCTTCCCGATTCCTTGCACACCAATATGAACCCGCCGTCCCTGGCTAGATATGCGGCGGTGGTTGCACAACAGGAGCGTGATAAGGAGTCCGATCATCAAGTGCTCCGTGAAATTTTGTTGGATGCGATTCGCGAATCTCCAACAACAGATACGTCCTACATTCAACTTGCGAAACTTTATATTGACGATAGATATTTTGCGCTTGCCTTGGCGACCTTAAAACTGGGGGAAGAAAGCATCACCAACTCGTCCGAACTATATCAAACTATAGCGGACACCTATAATGACCGCGCTGAAGTTAGCGGCTGTAATTACGAACATGTGGCGGACATTCGCAAAGCAACCAAGTATTACCAGTTAGCTATGCCGCTAAATTCCGATAATCCCGCACTGCATCATGCACTATCGCAATCCTTCTTCGATCTAAATCTGAATCAATTAGGATTAAACGAAGCAAAGATCGCATTGGATTTAAAATCAACGAGTGCGAATATTGGTATCAATGCGCAAAACTTTTCCATGCTGGGTTATCACCAGCAAGCCTTGGATTTGCTACAACACGCAGTGGGAAAAGGTTATAGCCTTAGTGACGTTGGATATCACGAAATTTATATGAACAGTGGCGATTGGAAAAATGCTGCTGTAGGTTTCGCGAACTATGTTAAGCAGCGCGAAAAGTTTAACGTCTATGATCTCATTAAAAGTGACATCATTGCACAGCAGTCGCAAACCCAAACATGGACGCTAACAAAAAATATTTCTACCGCAAACTCTTGGGAAAAAGCGCTTTATGATTACTGGACGAACAAATTAAGTTCGTCGGATTTAAAAGGCTTGGCGCATACAAGCTGCGAAAAAACCGAGTACTTTTTCTACACAGGTTACAGAGATTTAATGGCTGGCAACAAAGCGCAAGCCCATACCAAATTCACTGCCGCCCTTAACCAAAACACCTACCGATTTATTGAGCGGCCGCTTGCACGTCTTTTTTTACAGAACGCTAACTAAATAGTCGCTTATATAAAACTGGATGTTAATAGCAAAAGATTGGGTTTCACCTGTAACACCAACAAATATTTGTAAAGCCTGCGTTCAATAGGTAATCTCTAAATCGTGTTACTGCGGTTCGTTTTATCCAACAAGAATAATCTTGCCCAAACAAGGGAGCGAAACCATGAAAAAAGTAAACGATATTCTTTCCAGCGACTCAACCATTCACACCATTTCGCCTGATTCCACCGTGTGGGACGCCATCAAGTTAATGACAGATAAAGGCGTAGGCGCTCTCCTCGTTACAGAATCAAACAAGCTCGTCGGCATTATTAGTGAGCGTGACTATATGCGCAAAGTAGCGCTTATGGGGCGAGCATCTCAAACAACGCAAGTGCGAGAGATAATGACTCCCGAACCTTTCACGGTGAGCCCCGATCAAAGCACCGAAGTATGCATGCAATTAATGACTGAAAAGCGCATCCGCCATTTACCTGTCGTAGATAAGGGAAAAATTCTGGCCATGCTTTCTATCCGCGATTTGTTAGAAAACATTATGGAAGAGCAGAAACACCTTATTGAACAGTTGGAGCAATATATTCGTGGAGAGAGTTACTAAGGTACTTTCGAGTATGGTTTTCGAAACGAAACAAAATGCTGCTCGAGGAGGTTTAACACCCAATCTTCGCCATAAAAAACCGCGTCTAGCGCGGTTTTTTATGGCGAAGATATTGGGCATTCACTGGAAGAGTCTTGCTTGCCTGGCAAACCAGTAAGATGCACTGCTAAAAGCAACCGCGGAAATCGCCAAGCCCATTTTCATTAAACTCGCCACATCAACAGCCACTAAAAGTGTATATAGCTTCACCCCGAGCGCAAACAAAGAAAATTGGCTGAGCACCAGCACGCTAATCACCACTAAAGGCAAAACAATAATTAAGCGCTCTTGCCGCACAGACAATTTCTTTTTCGCTGGCAATTTAGCCATCACTTGCGCGGAAAAATTATCATCCATTAGATAGGGCTGGGATTGCTTAAGTTGTGCGCTTAAGAAATTTTCAAATTGCTCATCTTCGGAGAAATGGGGATCTTGTTTCATCATGCTACCTGACTCCAGGACGCCAACAGTGTTTGCAATTTTTGTTTACCGCGAGAGACATGGGTTTTTAATGTACCGCGAGGAACACCCATAATACTCGCTGCCTCATCATGAGAAAACCCGTCTTCAAAGCATAGCCTGATCGCGAGTTGCTGCGCAGCCGAAAGATGTTGCATGGCGGCCTCTACATCACGCTTGGCATCGAATTGTTTGAGTTCGCATAACTCGGCTTCTACGTCTTCATTGTCATCTAACTCGCACCATTGAACTTTCTTACCTCGCCAACGGTTCGCTGCAATATTAAAGGCGATCCTATACAACCAGGTTGAAAACTTGGCTTCTGCGCGAAATGCGCCCAGTGCGGCGTAGGCTTTTATAAAAGTTTCCTGCGCTAAATCATCCGCCAAATGAGTATCGCCATCACATAATCGGCGAGCCCATATGCGCAGCTGCGATTGGTAGCGCAAAACCAGCTGCGAAAAAGCATGCTGGTCTTTTCTAGCGACTACGCGCGCAATCAATTCCTGATCGGAAACGGACATTCAGTTAGTCCTGAATCCGATTTACATCGGTAGTCTGATTAGCGCTCGCGGGAGCCGGGCCCGACAGTTGCCAGATAATAACTTGCGAAATTCCTAATCCGATAAGCACAAACCCAAAGGCACCAATCTTGATTCCGAACATGATGGTCAAAAAAATCAACCAGCCAACGCCCAAACCTATGTTGCGAACGCCCTTGCGCATGTTTTCATCGGCACCTTGGTAAACCGTAACCTGCCCATTCACTGTGCGCCTTACTGCAGCGGGTTCCTCACCGAGCAATAACTCCACAGGAATGTCTTTTCCCGCCGCAAGCAACTTATCGATATTGGCGTTAATGTTTTGCTGGCGACGCGCTTTGTTGCGGTAATGCAGGATGGCCAACACGATGATCAAAAGAACCGGGCCGCCGAACAAAAGCGATATGGCCAAAATGGGAATTATCATCGCCGAGTTCACATCGAACCGATCGAATTCGGAACCAAAATCCTGATGAAAATCATGACGCATATCTTCCATGGCTTGATGTATATCTTGCTGTGCTGCTTCGATGTCCGACGAGGGATTGGGGGCTTCTGGAGGCACAGGTGCAGATGATGCCGAACTTGATGCGGCGCTGGTGACCGAACCACCCCCGACCGGCACTGGCTTGCCCACCAGTTCGGCGGCCTGGCTGAGCGAAAAGGGCATCAGCAACAAACCTGTTAGCGTCAGGGTGCGTATAACTTGATGAACCAAGTATGACTTTTTCATAGGATCACTCATTTGGATAAGGTGTTAAATCGAACGTTTAAAATCAGGTTTCTGCAAAGGCTAGCTCAATGATTAACTCTATAGACACAGCCAAGGCATTTTTGGATTCAGATATCGCTTATTTTTGTTAGAGCCGATAAGTAGCTAGCATTACCTGTGTCGATGTGACTCGCAAGAATCAAGCGATCAAATGAAGGTTAAGCCCTAGCTGGCAATCGGGTTGAGATAGCCATTACGGGTCAGTCTGGGCATACTGATGGGCACTCAGCTGCCCCATCACTTAGCATGGCTCCTATTCTTTCGTGCCCTTTGTTGCCCTTTACATAAGGAACCCTATGATTTCTGCGCGTCTTACGTTGCTTTTGGCCTGCTTGTGCTTGCCAGCCTTTGCCGATTCAAGCTCATCCTCTCCCGCCAGCACACCTAAGGAAGCGGAGCCACCCGCTAACCCGCCATCGTCCACCGCTCAGGAACTCTATGCTTCCGCACAGAGCGATTTGCTGCAGATTCGCGTGTTGCTCAAGAACGGCCACAGCCAATCGGCCGTGGGCTCGGGCTTTTTGATTGGCACCAGCAATTTGGTGATTACTAACTTTCACGTGGTATCGCAAATTGCGTTGGAGCCTGAAACCTATTTAGGCGAATTCAAAGATACTCAAGGTAAAAGTGGCGATATAGAACTCCTCGCCGTGGATGTTCAGCACGACTTGGCTGTATTGCGTGTTAATCGACAAGGCACGGGCTTTTTTAATTTGATTGATCCACCGGCCCCCTTACAACAGGGCGAGCATCTCTATTCGCTGGGCAACCCCTTAGACTTGGGATTCTTTATTTCAGAGGGCACCTACAACGGTTTAAGCCACCGCGGCTTTAGCGATCAAATTATGTTTACCGGCCCCGTAAACCCCGGCATGAGCGGCGGCCCCAATGTGAAAGCCAACGGCCAGGTTGCAGGCATAAACGTGGCGCACAGACGCGACGGTGAACTGGTGAGCTTTTTGGTACCCGCAATTTTTGCGCAAAAGCTGGTAGCGAGCATTACCGCTGACAGCAAACCGCCCAAAGACTTTAAAGACATTATTGGCCAACAATTATTAGCGCATCAAAACATCATGGTGGACACACTACTCGCAACACCGTTGACCTCAAAAAATCTGGGGCCCTATTCCGTTCCTGTACGTGAATCCGAGCAAGTGCGTTGCTGGGGTAATTCTGATTCAAAGCGCGAAAAAACCTACAAAACCGATCAGATCAATTGCCGCATGGAATCTGAAATTTTTGTATCCAATGATTTGCAAACAGGGCAGCTTTCCATCAACCACAAGTTTGTTCAAACCGATCAGCTCAATTCACTTCGCTTCACCAATTTGATTAGCAAGTCATTCAATAATCGCGTCAATAGCAATATCAAAGACGAAGACCTCACTACCCCACGCTGCACGGAAGATTTTGTCGCTAAGGATAAATTCAGCGGCCGCGCCGTGGTGTGCGTGCAGGCTTATAAAAAATTCGCCGGACTCTATGACTTTATTTTGTTTACATCCAGTACCGATGAATCCTTTATGAATCTGCAAAGCCGTTTGGATGTGGACGGCGTTTCCTTTGAAAACGGCCAAAAGATGGTATCGCAATTTCTGGCGGGATTCGCTAAAAATCAAGATGCAAAGGCATCAACCAAGGAGGCTAAATAATCATGAGCCTCTTTTATTTTGTTGAAATTCTTAATGCAAACGGCGATGTACAAACGCGTCATAAATTCGCAAGCCTGCCCATTCGCATAGGCCGCGGTTACACCAACGATATTATTCTGGACGACGACCAAGTTGCTGCCGAGCACGCGCAAATTGAACTGAGTGAAAATGGAATGCTCAGCCTGCGCGATTTAGGTAGCCGCAATGGCATAAAGATAAAAGGTAAGCGCTTCACGCAATTGCATATCAATGGCAATACCCTTGCGCGGCTCGGTCAAACCCAAATTCGCGTGCGCGATAGTCATTTTGTGGTGAGCGACGAAGTTAGCGATTCGACAGGAGGACAATGGAGTTCTTGGTGGATGCTCGTTAGTGCGCTCGTGATTATTTGCGCTCTTTCGCTGTCAGAAACCTGGCTGAACGACATTAACGACAGCAAAGCCAGCGATTACATCATGGCGATTTTCCCTTGGATTATTGCTGGTGCGGCCTGGTCCGGTGTGTGGGCTTTGGCTAATCGCGTTTTTGGTGGCGCCGCTAATTTTAACCGTCATCTGTTTATCTTGTGTTGCGGTTTACTCATCGCACAACTTGCAGAATATGTTTACACCTTTTTAGGATTCTCCCTATCGTGGGAAACACCCATACTCTATAAAGGCCACATTGCCGTAGCGATTATATGCGCCACTATTTACTACCATTTAGGTTTAATCACACGTAAACGCTCGCTTATAAAATGGATCTGCATTTGTTCAGCTCTGACCATTTCGGGATTGAAATTGCTTCACAATTATCAAACTACCAATAAGCTGGCCGATGAGCTGTACGTGAGCGAAACATTACCGCCTGCGATGCGCCTCAGTCGAGATCACAGCTTGGATGAGTTCCAACAATCTGTTCAAAAACTGAAAGTTGAAATTGATGCTGAGCGCGACAAATCCCTCAAGGAAAAAGCTGAGAAAAAAGCCAGCAAGCAACCATGATAAATGAACAGAAAAGATTGAATCTAAGGGTCAGCAAAGTGCGCGAACTCACACAGAGCATTCGCGCTTTCGAGTTGCGCGATACCTTGGATCAAGAACTGCCGTTGGTGACCGCCGGGTCGCATATTTGTATTGAGGTAGAGATGCCATCTGGCAAAAAGGAAACCAGACAATATGCTATTTGCGGCAATCCTGCGCAGAGGGATTTTTACGAAATCGCCGTGCAAAAGGCAGAACAAAGTCGTGGTGGTTCTGATTTTATTTTTAATCACTTCACCGTCGGCACTCATATTCAGTGCGATATTCCTGTTAACAACTTTCAGTTGCATGCCGATTCAAGCCCAGCCGTTTTAATAGCGGAAGGCATTGGTATTGCGCCTATCAAAGCAATCGCACATACCCTAGCCTTACGCGGTCGCCGATTCGTTCTGCATTACGCAGGCACTCGCAAAACTGACATGGCTTTTCTTAATGAGTTGGAAGCGACCTTTCCTCGTCAAGTGGTATCTTATGCTGCGGATGAAAACAAACCTTTGGACGTGATGAATCTGCTTGCAGACGCCACGGGCAATACACTTTTTTATGCGTGCGGCTCCAACCAATTACTAGACGATATGGAAACCAGCGCGCGTCTTTTGGGCATTCACAAAGATAGAATCCAGCTTGAATCTTTTTCCACCTCAACAAAGGAAAATGAAAAGGCGGTTCTACTAGAACTCGCCTACTCCAACAAATTAATTCAGGTAGATTCAGGCCAATCCCTACTCAGTGCGTTGCGTGATGCGGGAGCGCCCGTTCGCTTTGATTGTTGCGTAGGCGATTGTGGAACCTGTGTACTAAAAGTGCTCGACGGGGAAGTAGAACATCGTGATCACGTGTTAAGCGATACACAAAAAGCACAAGGCCTCATATGCGTATGCGTGTCACGCGCCAAGAGCGAAAAATTGGTTCTGGCGATTTAGCGATAAGTTTTCGAGAACATTCACATATCCCGCTTATAAACGTCCGGGCAGACGCCGATATGGACTGCGCATTTCATACGGTAAATCTACCCGCCAATTACCGGCGCACTTCGCTTGCCGAAAGCACTGAATTACTTATATTCTCGCGCCACATGGATGTCGTATTCATCGTTTAGATTGGAAATAACTGTTGCGCTAAGCATCCATTACACGCTCAATAACCTAAAAGACAAAGGATACACATTATGGATTCGCTGTTTTCGTTCGTTTCAAACCCCACCTTTTGGATTGCGGCTGTGCTGTTATTCACCTTGAAAAAAGGTATTCATTTTGTACCGCAAAACCGCGGTTACGTTATTTATCGCATGGGGAAATACACTCGCACCCTCAGCTCTGGCTTGAACTGGATTATTCCTTTTGTCGATTCGATTGCAGCAGACCGCAACCTCAAAGAACAAACCTTGGTAGTACCACACCAATCGGCCATTACCAAAGATAACGTCGCACTTATGATTGACGGTGTACTTTTTATTAAAGTGATTGATGCCGCAGCGGCAACTAACAACATCACCGATTACAAGCTGGCAACGACACAATTAGCTATGACCTCCATGCGTAACGCCATTGGTACCATGGAGCTAGATGAATGTTTCCAAAACCGCGCCGCGATTAACGCTGAAATTCAAAAAGCCATGCTAGAAGCAACGCAACCCTGGGGCATTATTGTTTTGCGTTTTGAGTTACTGGAAATCACTATTCCTGCATCCATTAAAGAAGACATGGAAAGACAAATGGCTGCCGAGCGTCAAAAGCGTTCAGCTATTTTGACCGCAGAAGGCGAGAAAGCTGCTGCTATCGCCAAAGCAGAAGGCTTAAAAGCCTCCGTGGTATTGCAAGCAGAAGCGGAGAAAGAACAACAAGTTTTGGCCGCTATGGCGAGCAAGGAATCACAAATTTTGGAAGCCGAGGGTAAAGCAGCTGCGATCAAACTGGTTGCCAGCGCTGACGCCGAAGCATTGCAAACCGTGGGCGCTGCTGCTGCAACGCCCGATGGCCGCATCGCCGTAAACTTTAAGCTCGCGCAAAATACCATTGAGGCCCATAAAGCTATCGCGAAGGAAGGCACCATTGTGTTGAGCGATGGTCGCACCGGCGACAATGTTGCCAGCACAGTGGCGCAAGCTATGGCAGTTTCATCCACCATCAACCATGCTTAAGTTCCGCTAATTTTCATCTCATCAATAACAGGAGCGTCGCCGTGATTGATTATTTTGCGCAACATCAAGATTATTTTTTCTACGCGCTTGCTGGTATTTGTCTGTTAGTCGAACTCGCGCTGCTTGGCATTAGTGGCCCATTGCTCTTTGTGGCATTGGGCAGCTTGCTCACCGGCTTCTTCATTTCGCTGGGGCTGATTCACGCGTTTAGCGTGGCGGTAGTTCTTTTCGCGGGCTTATCAGTAGCGAGCGCAGCACTTCTTTGGGGACCGCTGAAAAAATTGCAAAACAAAGAAGTCGGCCCAGAAACCAGCAGCGACATGGTGGGGAAAATATTGATTGCAACCGCGCCCATCACCCAAGTGGATGGCCGTGTAAGCTATTCGGGAATTGAATGGATGGCGCGCTTGGATGCAGTCGATATAGAAATCATCAACGCGGAGAGCCAAGTTGAAGTTACCAGCGTGGATGGCACCGTATTAAAAGTAAAACCGTTTTTGTCTTAGCTTCAATCTACTAGCTTCAATCTACTAGCTTCAATCTACTAGCTTCAATCTACAACCGGCTCGCGGTTATCTGACCGCAAGCCGCTTCAATCTACTTATGCTGATCTTCGCGTTTCTTCTTAGCTTTCTTCTTCCATAACCATAAGCCATAACAAGCCACAGCCGCGCCCAGTATCGCTTGAGCAACTCCATAGCTTGTTCTCTGCTCGGGTGTTAGGCCATCCATAAAGGTCATATAGGCAAAAGCAATCTTTGGCACTGCCCAAATCGTTATCAGCGTTAAGAGGATGGCAAGAATAGCGGCGATGATTCGAACTTTTAACATGATAGACATTCGCTCAATTTGAGAGGCCGTCAGCTTAGAGGCTCAAGTCAGCTTAGGCAACCCGAAAACACGTGCTACTCAACCCTCCTTTTGCACCACAAATGCACACAAAAATTAAAGCGCGGTACAGCCATAGCAATCAGCCAACCGACGTTTCGCCCCTTAAAATAGCGAAAGCATGCACAGACTCCCTTTTTATGCACCTATAGCGGTCATTAAAAACAGTCCTTTTCAACCAAATATCTCCAAGCCTTTTCTTTAAACTGAAGAAAACAGGTGCTTTTTACGAGCATTCGCTTCAATTTTATAGAAAATCGAAACATTTATTACCTTCTCAGCCGCGTGGCATACCACTTGCAAAACTTCCGTCAACTCGGAGTTTTGCATTTATGTCCTCTACCCCTACAAAAACTGTTTCAAGCGTTTGCCCTTACTGCGGCGTTGGCTGCGGCATGCTGTTGGAAACCGACGGCAAGAAAATCCTGAAAGTCAGCGGCGATAAAAACCACCCTACTAACTTTGGCCGCCTTTGCACCAAAGGCCAAACCAGTGCTCAGGCTCTGCGCGAGTCAGGGCGTATGGAAGCGGCGTTTGTGCGACCAGATCGCTCATCCCAGTCCGTACAAACGCCGATGGACGAAGCCATTAAAACCACCGCCAAACGTTTGCGGGCGATTTTGGACGAGCATGGGCCGGATGCGCTGTCGTTTTACGTTTCCGGGCAAATGTCCATCGAATCCCAATATCTGATCAATAAGCTCGCGAAAGGCTTCGTGCGAACCAACAATATCGAATCCAATTCCCGCTTGTGCATGGCAAGCGCAGGTGCAGGCTACAAACTCTCCCTCGGTTCCGACGCCCCACCCGGCTCCTATCAAGATTTCGACCATACCGATCTCTTCTTCGTGATTGGAGCCAACATGGCGGACTGCCACCCTATTCTCTATTTGCGCATGATGGATCGCATTAAAGCGGGTGCAAAATTAATTGTGGTGGACCCGCGCCGCACACTCACTGCGGAAAAATCCGATCTCTTCATGCAAATCAAATCCGGTACTGATTTGGCGCTGCTGAACGGATTGCTGCACCTGCTCGTAGAAAACGGTCACACAGATCCCAATTTCATTGCCCAGTTCACCCAAGGCTGGGAGGTGATGCCAGAGTTCTTGGCCGACTATACGCCCGATAAAGTTGCTGTAATTACCGGCATACCTGAAGACGATATCCGTAAAGCTGCGAAGCTGATTGGCGAAGCCAAGAATTTCATCACCTGTTGGACCATGGGCTTAAATCAATCCACGCACGGCACTTGGAACACTAACGCCATCTGCAACTTGCACCTAGCAACCGGAAAAATTTGCTCACAAGGCAGCGGCCCCTTCTCGCTCACTGGCCAACCCAACGCCATGGGCGGCAGAGAAATGGGTTATATGGGGCCCGGCCTACCCGGCCAGCGCACCCTGCTTGTAGAACAAGATCGCAATTTTATCGAGGACATGTGGGGCATCGGACGCGGCAGTATTAGCACTAAAGTTGGCAAAGGCACAGTCGACATGTTTGAGCGCATGGCCGCGGGCGAGATCAAGGCCTGCTGGGTGATTTGTACCAACCCCGTCGCCAGCGTTCCGAACCGCAGAATCGTTATCGAAGGATTACAAAAAGCAGAACTGGTAATCGCGCAAGACGCCTTCCTCGACACCGAAACCAATCGCTACGCCGACATACTTTTACCTGGCGCATTATGGGCGGAAGCCGAAGGGGTAATGGTCAACTCCGAGCGCAACCTCACCCTTATGCAAGAGGCATTACCGCCACCCGGCGAAGCCTTGGCCGATTGGGAAATCATCGCGCGCGTGGCACGAGAAATGGGATTTGCCGAGGGCTTTAACTTCAAGTCAGCTGCAGATGTTTTCGACGAAATCAAACGCAGTTATAACCCAAAAACTGGTTACGATTTGCGCGGGATTAATTATTCACGTTTGCGCGAAAAATCTATTCAATGGCCCTGTGCAGATGAAACCGCAAATGACCGCAATCCGATTCGCTACATCAACAACGGCATCAATCAGCCGCTAAAAGTTTTTAGTGATGGCAGCAAGCCCGAATTGTTATTCGCAACAGAAACCGGTAAAGCCAATTTCTTTGCTCGCCCACATGTCGATGCTGCAGAAATGCCCGACGGCGATTTTCCATTTATCCTCAACACCGGTCGCCTACAACATCAATGGCACACCATGACCAAGACGGGAAAAATCGCCACACTCAACAAATTAAACCCAGCGCCCTTTGTAGAAATCCACCCGGAAGACGCTGCAGAACTCGGTATAAAAAATAAGGACAAAGTTGAGATACGATCACGCCGTGGTTACGCCATTTTACCAGCCGTAGTCACTGATCGCGTTTTACAGGGCGCATGCTTTACAACTTTCCACTGGAACGATATTTACGGAGAGAACCTAGCCATCAATGCTGTCACAAGCGATACGATTGATGAAATATCTCAACAACCAGAATTAAAAGTCTGCGCCGTTGCACTCAAGCGCGTAGAAGTTTTTGCCGATGATACTCACATCGAACATTCGAGCATCACACACTCAACTCGCCCCCAAAATAGTTTTGCCGCAGCGAGCGAGGAAACCTGCATGACACTGATCGACACATTCGCCACTACACTCGGCTTAAAAGCGGTGGCCACCCCAGAACTTTCGCTGGACGAAAAAACATTTTTAAGCGGCTTTATTGGAGGCCTAACCGCGAGCGCAAAACACATCAACGCCGTGCCTACACTTCCGCAAGACTGCCCCGTCAGCCCTGCCAATCGAGTTTACGTGAATGGTTTACTGGCAGGTTTATTCAGCCGCACACTCCCCGTAGGCGTCAGCGCAAATGAAACCATAACCAAACCCTCGCTCACACTACTGTGGGCATCTCAAACAGGAAACGCTGAATCACTCGCAGAAAAGTTTGCCGGGCAACTTGCAACACATTGGAACGTTAATCTGCACGCTATGAATGATTACAGCATTGAAAAACTCGCGAAAGATAAACATGCTATTTTTATTACGAGCACCTTCGGCGACGGAGATGCACCCGACACAGGTGGTGATTTTTGGGCGCAATTGAGCGACAATTCCGCACCCGATCTCACACACTTAAATTTCGCACTACTCGCGCTGGGCGACTCCAATTACGATCAATTCTGCGGCCACGGCAAAAAATTATTTGCTCGCCTAAAGCTACTTGGCGCAAAACCACTTACCGAGCGCATGGATTGCGATACAGATTTTGAGACTCCATCCAGCGAATGGTTTACTAAACTCACTGAAGCACTCAAAGCAAATCTGCCCACCGAGACTTCATCCAACATGACAAGCTCAACAACCAGCAGCACCAAAAAAGCCGAGAGCGGCTTTAGCAAAAGCAATCCTTATCTGTCTCGCTTGGTGATCAACAAACGTCTCAACACTGGCAGCAACACCAAAGACACGCGCCAATTCGGTTTTGATTTAGGTGCACTTGGCAACCAAGAAGGCGGCTTAAGCTATGAAGCAGGTGATGCACTTGGTGTATGGCCACAAAACTGTCCCGATCTCGTCAATGAACTGGCCGCCGCTTTAAAACTAAATCGCGAAGCCCCCGTCATCGTGGACGCTAACGAAAAATCATTGCACGAAGCATTACAAAAGAATTTCGAAATTTGTCGCCCCAGCAATGAAGCACTGCAATTTATTGCACAGCGCTCTAAAAGCAAGGAGCTATCTGCATTATTGGAAAGCGAAAACAAATCCGAACTGCAAACTTGGTTGTATGGCCGCCAATTAGTCGACGTGATTCACGAATTCCCGATTCACTGCAGTGTTGACGAATTTATGCGACTATTAAAACCTATACAACCGCGCTTGTATTCTATCGCATCCAGCTCAAAAGAATTTTCGCAGCAAGTTCACCTTACCGTTTCGGCAGTGCGTTATGAACGATTCTTTAACGGCAAAAAAAATCGCAAAGGCGTGAGCTCAACCTTTTTAGCAGATCGCGCCAACGGAATTGATATTCCTATTTTCGTTCAAACCAATAAAAATTTCCGCGTACCTACTGACGGCGATCTGCCCATCATAATGATTGGCCCCGGCACCGGCGTCGCACCTTTCCGCGGATTTTTGCAAGAGCGTCGCGCACGCGGTGACAATGGTAAAAATTGGTTGTTCTTCGGAGAGCAACACGCCGCTACAGATTTTTATTATCAAGACGAATTAGAAGAATTTCAAAAGCAAGACATACTTACCGAGTTAAGCCTGGCGTTCTCACGCGACCAACAACAAAAAATTTACGTGCAAGATCGCATGCGCGAAAACGGCGAAAAAATCTGGCACTGGATTAACGATGAAGGTGGATATTTTTACGTCTGCGGTGACGCGAGCCGTATGGCGAAAGACGTAGACAATACACTGCGCAACATTATTCAACAGCACGGAAAACTCGATGATGCCGAGACTGCGAACTATATGCGCAAGCTAAACATGGAAAAACGCTACGTGAGAGATGTGTATTAGAGTCAATTAACGCCTTGCCCGTTTACTCGAGAGTTACAGGCAAAGTTTAACGCCCCTAATCCCGCAGCTGCATTTTCATAATATCGCCAGATGAGGGCTTTACATCTTCAACGAGCATGGTTTCTCCATCCTCGGTTATATCGTACATCTGCCAACGGCTTATGTTGCTTACAACAACAGGATCTTTTTTAGTTGCAGATAAAGAAAACAAACAGGTTTTATACGCTCTCTCCACCTGACAACTTGAATAAAACCCATCGTTAACCTTATTGAGTTTAATTTTACCTGGAACAAGATCTAACAAATCAGGAATAGCATCATGCAAAACGTTTTCTTGATGCGTCTTTAAATTTCGCTCAACCAATGCATGTCGCTGATAGTCCACATATATCAATGAGGTGTCATCTAAAGCTTTAACATAAAGACCAGACTTCTCCGCGAACAGGGATTGCATCAAAGTCACTGAATCATAATTGAAAAGATTGACTACTGTCTGATGCTCGCTTGCATATATGTTTTTGTCGTCATAACTCCACGCTAGCGGGTGGCGATGTGACGGAGTTTTAACATGATTCAATAATTTCCCCGTCTCACTATCCACTACCCCCAGATATAAATCACTTGCACGATAGCCGATAGCAACACGCTTACCATCGTGCGATATTGCGTAAGAACTAATCGACAATGCATTCAGGTTTGAAACCTGTCTTACTGATTTAGATTCAACATCATAGACCCAAATATCGTAATACCCAGTGCGATTGGACACAAAATAAACAAGCTTGTTTTGGTTGGCAAATCTGGCGTTGGTATCTATTCCACTGGAATTTAATTCAGGTAAAGAACTTATCTCCTGCGTGGCAACTGAAACAGTTTCCACATCTGTATTTTTCTGCAAATTGGCATAAAAAATTATTTTTTTATCAACATCAATTTGCACATCAAAAATCTCTTCCGAACCGGATGATCTAAGCACCAACTGCGGAGCCTTTTGGTACACCACAAGCCAAATCCCTTCAGTTGCTCCTATTGTGCCCACAACCAGAATAGAAGAATCATTAATCGCAGCCAGCCGACGGATTTCACTAAACCGCCTTTCAACAGGCACTACCACTTTTTTATTTAGGTCTAACGCGACAACTGTAGGGCTTTCATATTGGTCCTTGAGGGCAAGCAAGGTCCCTGACTGAGTCGAATACTGTAATTGACTAATCTTATTGGGCAGCTCTGGAATAAGGTCGCGCCAGTTTTGCTGTTTGCCGTTACGCAAATTAAGCGACTTCAACTCGATAAGTTCATTATTCTGAAACTCCAAAAAGAAAAGATTTTCTGAATCGCCCTTAAGCATAGCCAACTGCAAAATAGGTTTATGAGAAACGTAGAGAACCTGCGGAGGTTGGTCACGGTAATTACGCAGAATTTGAATTTCACCACCGTGCCGACGCACATAGGCAATAGTATTCTCATCTATCCAAACAGGTGACCATTTCACAAACTCATCACTCACCCACAAGCTGTCTTTGGCATCCTGCAGATCACGACTGTAAAGATCATTTGTGTTGTCGCTCTCGTGTACAAATAACAACCTCTTAGCGTCAGCACTTAGGCTAATAGATCTTTCTACTCCCTCCATTTTATTTAGCGGCAATATGCTTTCTATTTCCATACTCGGCTTTTCATGGCGGCTCAACCCTACGAATCCGGCGATTATCAAAAGCACCAGGCCGACAAAATAGATATATCGAGTTGACTTGCCAGGACTAACACTGACATCACCTTCAGGTAATGCAATATTTGGAGTTTCATTAGGAACGTCTACATCAGCTAAAAAGCGATAGCCTTTCTTAGGGATGGTCTCTATATATTTTGGTTGCTTCGCATCATCACCCAAGGCATTGCGCAATGCAAAAATAGCGCGAGTAATGGATTCCTCCCCCACAACTACATCAGGCCAAATCGCTTCGGTTATATCTTGACGCGAAATCACATCCCTCCCCTGCGCAGCCAACAGACACAGCAAGCTAATCAGCTTGGGCTCAAGGCGTTTTTCAAGGCCGTTTAGGTAAATCGTATTAGATTTTGGATCGACAACAATCTTATCAAAAGAAAATTTATCGGAAATTGAAATTTTCACACCAGCCTATCCATTTGATTTTTATAGGAATAAAAAATAAATATTTTCATTATTTTATCTTAATGGTAATGCCCACCACATTTTCGCCTAATGCAGCTGCAACCGAGCTTACTCACATCACTAGTAAACCATGAGGATTGCATTGACTCCAAATTATTTTGCCAAGCCAATAAATTTCGCAAGTGCCATTTGCTCGCAGTGAATTTATTACTTAACAAAAGGAAACAAAAAAATGAAAATGTGCCTTCCTTTAAAATCGGGGATTCAAAGCAGTTCAAGTAGTCAGGGTGGCAACGGAGGTACAAGCAAACCATCGATCGCCTTAGCTATTTTGTACAGCCTGCGCAGCCTAAAAATCGCCCCGCGCGGCTCACCTGCAACTAGCAGTGCAGGTTTTAGTGCTCGCCAGTCGCGCTTAACCGGAGCCGGCGACAAGTTAAAAGCAACCGACTTTGCACTCGCAATATTCATTTACCTATGCGCTTACGCGGCACACGCACAGGTTCCAGTCGCCGCTAATGCTGATCATAAAGCCATGCTGGCAAGCACAGACCCCCAACTCGCCGCCAACAAAATCCTAGCTTATGACTTTTGGCGCAGCTTTATAGAAGCAGGGCATGTGGAGCTTGCAGCGCAATACATGACCGAAACCTACATTCAGCATAATCCCAATATTGGAACAGGTCGCGCAGCACTTGTTGATTACTTTAGTAGAGGAACACTAAAGGACATTGCCGAGGAAATCAAAGGCCCTTTGGTTTCAATTGTCGCTGAAGGAGATTTGGTTGTACTCACCTGGGCGCAAGCACATCAAGATCCCATAGATAGAAGTAAATTTTACACCACTACCGGAATGGATATGTTTCGTATCGAAAATGGGAAATTAGCGGAACACTGGGACGGTGCCCCCAAAATATCAACCCCAAGCCAGCAAATTGCACAAATCAATAAAGAACGAAAAGAACTAATCCTAAATAATGACACCCTAAAAAAATATGCAGGTCTTTATCAACTAACGCCTGATTTTCAATTACTCATTAAGCATGAAAATAATCAATTAATAGCGCAAGGAACTGGCGGTGCTCCCATTGCTTTGCATGCAGATTCAACCACTTCATTTTTTATCAAGGAAGCAGAAATTCAAATTGATTTTCTGCTGGGAGAGCAAAATCAAACAACTCAACTCGTTATGCATAGGAATGGGAGGGATTTTTACTATGTAAAATTAGCCGATCAATTTTGACCTCAACAATGAAATGCATTTTTATATCGATTCAAACGGAGACAAATATGAACAAATTACTCACTACACCCTTAGCCATTGCAGTAAGCGCCGCATTTGTGATGAGTGTGAGCCTAACATCTTGCGCAAACAATCCCACGCAGGCAGAAGCCACAACACAACAAAACCTCAGCCCCGAGGAAGCAGCTCGCATAGCCGCTGAAAAGAAAAAAGCCGCAGAAAAAAAACGTGCTCAACAACTGCAATCAGCTCCCCGCCCTTCAGGAGGATGTGGACACTAATCACTAAAGACGAAAATGAATAGCAAGTTTTCTGCGCCTGTTAGCGGTGCAGGCTTAGGCCTGCATCGCAGCCTACTGGACAAACTGACACACCTAGACAGCAAGGATATTAATTTCCTTGAAATTGCCCCTGAAAATTGGATCAATGTTGGCGGTCGCCTCGGCGGACAATTACGTTCTTATACAGAAAAGTTTCCGTTCGTTTGCCATGGTCTTTCGCTCTCACTGGGATCGCCTGCGCCACTGAATATCGATTTACTAAAAGCAGTTAAGAAATTCTTAGGTGAGCACAACATTCGTTATTACAGCGAGCACCTCAGCTATTCCGGCGACACCGGAAACCTCTACGAATTACTTCCCATACCCTTTACCGAGGATGCTGTTCATTATGTTGCAGCACGCATTCGCCAAGCCCAAGATATTCTTGGCGAGCGCATTGCGATCGAAAACGCTACCTATTACTACGCGCCTCAACAAGAAATGGCCGAATGGGAATTTATTAATGCGGTACTGCATGAGGCGGACTGTGCGTTACTGCTAGATGTAAACAACCTGTATGTAAACAGCATCAACCATCAGTACGATGCAATCGACTTTTTGGAAAAATTGCACGGTGAAAGAACAGCCTACATTCATATCGCTGGGCACGATACCGAAATAGAAGACTTCTATATAGACACCCACGGCACATCGGTATCACACGATGTTTGGAACTTATTACGGGTTTCTTACTCGCTGTTTGGTGTGCAGCCAACATTACTGGAGCGTGAAAACAATATTCCACCGAATGATACGCTCTTGCAGGAGCTAAATAAAATAATCCAATACCAAGTAGAATTTAACAATCAGAAAACATGAAAACATTCCAACAAACTCAATTAGCTTTCACTGAATATTTGCGCGGAGCAGCAAACAGAGAAACTACAGACAATATAATGCCCAGACAGCAGGAAATTTATCGGGATTTGGTTTACAAAAATATTAACCAATGTATCGCAGATGTATATCCGATAACAAAAAGCATTCTTCCTGAAGACGCCTGGGAAACCCTAATTCGTGATTTCATTAAGATTCATCCCTCGCAAACACCTTATTTTTTGGAGATCTGCCAAGAGTTCCTAGCTTATTTCGTTAACGCACAAAAATCACGCTCCACCGGCCACACTTTTATTATTGAACTTATGCATTTTGAATGGATTCAGTTAGCCGTCGACATAGCTGATGTAAGTTTTTCTGAACCAGCCGATACCACACCCAATGAAAGCTCTCTATGGCAAGCCTCACCGCTTGTCGTCGGATTAACCTATGCTTATCCCGTACATCTTATTGATAAAGATTATTTACCCAAAATATCACCAGCAATACCAACCCATCTACTTGTATACAGAAATAGAAATGACCAACTGGAAGTTTTAGAAACCGATAATTTAAGCTTACGCATCCTCCAGCTATTAGAGGCCAATGAAAACATGAATTACTCGCAGGTTTTTGAACTACTATCGAATGAATTAGGCGAACAAATCAACGAAACATATAAGCCAAAAATCTTCGACATATTGTGCATGCTTGCGAACAACGACCTAGCAATCATATGCCAGGCAAAACCACCCTCAAAATGACGAAAAGACTTTTTAACGCAACCACAAAAGACACATCTATAACTGCTCAGAACAAAAATACCAAGCTCAAGTTTGCGCGCTCTTTAACAAATCTCCAAACACAACATACGTCAACTTATTTGAGCTTCGTGCACAAAGCCCACCATATATTACAAACCCACCTCGTTATAGTCATATTACAATAAAAAATTTCGCTCATAGTATGGAGGTGCATCAGGTGTTCTGAACTTCGTTTCGATATTCAGGCAACTGTTATGTAATGGAGAGCCTCCGGGCATTTTAGAGCACCCAATTGGGTGCTCTTTTTTATTCAATATTCTTGTCGCAATCCGTTTCAATTTGAAATACACTAACCCTGCATAACACCCAGCTTATTTTGTACGCAAAAATAATTTTGTATTTGAAAAAGTGTTCGTTTTCCACGTTTCGCTTCTTTCGTCACACCTAGAAGCGATTTGAATTTACTGGTTTTGTTATTGACACCTACCCACAGTTATAGTATCAATGACCATATCAGGACTTATTCAAGTAATAGAAAGGTCACCCAACCTAAAGACCTCATTACTTGTTGTGCCGCCAGGCGCAGAGAAAATTTCTATTAGATAAATAGAAGGGAAGTGAGATGAGCAGAAGGTCAATACTACACAATCATGCTCATAAAGAACTTTGAACACCAACTCGCAGAAGAAGGTGTTCAGGTAGTAAGGTTCCAAGCCACCTGCATAAATCAATTGGAATCTTACTTCTTGTTGGTCACTAAGCGGGCCAACCGGAACAGTTTAAAGCCACGAGGTCAGCGGCTTTATATCTAATAACAATCACTGGAGGCATAGTCTTATGCTTAACACTTTACAAAAAAACTTCAGAGTACGACCACTAACAGCAGCGGTAGCATCAATTATTTCCTTAACAGCGGGTTCAATGGCTTACGCTCAAGACGACGCTGAAGAGATCGTAGTTACCGGTATCAAGGCATCTTTGCAACAAGCAATGGATATCAAACGCGACGCCGTAGGTGTTGTGGATGCAATCAATGCCGAAGATATGGGTAAGTTCCCTGACACCAACCTTGCAGAATCTATGCAACGTATTACTGGTGTTTCTATTGACCGTTCTAACGGTGAAGGTTCAAGAATCACCGTTCGCGGCTTCGGCGGCGACAACAACATGGTTACTTTGAACGGCCGCGTAATGCCAGCAGCAAGCTTGTTCCCTGGCGCCGGTGGTTCTGGTGTATCTCGCGCGTTTGACTTCTCTAACCTTGCATCTGAAAGTGTTGCGGGTGTAGAAGTTTACAAAACTGGTCGCGCTAGTGTTGCAACCGGTGGTATTGGTGCTTCTGTAAACATCAAAACCGCAAAACCACTTGATCACGACGGTTTCAAGGCTTCTGTAGGCGCCAAAGCTCTTTCAGATACCACTAACCGTACTGGTAGCGATGTAACCCCAGAAATTTCTGGCCTGGTAAGCTTCTCTGATACCGATGCTGGCTGGGGCGTGGGTTTGACTGCGAGCCACCAAGAACGTGACTCGGGCTCAAGCGATGTTACTGAAAACCAATGGAACATCGGCAAATGGACTAATGCAGCACTTACTGACAACTCTAAAGGCTTGTTCTCATTCAAGACCGGTGCAAAAGTAACCAACGCACCAAAAGAAGGACAACTTTATAGCCGTCCAAACGACTTACGTTATGCATGGTCTGATAACCAACGCACCCGTGATAATGCTCAGTTGACTTTACAATGGGCCCCATCTGATAAAATCACTGGCACATTAGATTACACCTACGCTAAAAATAACCTTCAAGAACGCCGCGGCGAAACCACCAGCTGGTTACAAAACGGTAACTCTATTGATGAAGTTATTTTCAACAACACCACCGCTGTTGCAACGCCAGTTTACATTCACGAAACTGCTGGCCCACGCGACCAAGGTTACGAGCAACAGTTCCGTAAGCAAGAAACCACTTTGAAATCTCTCGGCTTTAACCTTGATTTCCAAGTTACCGATGCATTGAAATTAACTTTCGATGCACACAACTCTAAAGCGGAAAGTTTGCCAGACGGTGGTAAAAGCGGCTCTAACGATATCGCCGTGTCAATGGGTACACCTACTCAAGTTGCTCACTCATTGGATTTCCGTAACAAGACTCCGTTGTTCAGCCTGACAATAGATGACTCCAAGAAAGGCAACAAAAACGGCAAAGATGATGCAGGTGATGTTGGTTCGCAGCCCGTGCGTATTGGCTACAGCGACCAAATTTCTGAAATTGATGAATACAGATTGGACGGTACCTACAAGTTTGATGACGGCCACTTCGACTTTGGTGTTCAGTCACGTCAAATGGAGTCTAGCAACAGAAGCTCTTCACGTTACATGGCGATGGGTGACTGGGGTATTGCGAACGTAGGTGATATTCCTGCCAACATGATCACTCCATTCAACGTTGCCAACTTTGACAGTTTGAAAACTGGTGGCTCATATCAAGGCGGTTATAAAGCTGACGCGGAAAAAGTTGCAGAATACTTGGTTAATCTCTACAAAACCCCAACCAATGGCTACTGTTTCTGCTATGAACCCAACTTCACCACTAACGACAAGCTGAAGGAAGACATTCAGTCTGCTTACTTCCAAGTAGGTGTTCAAGGTGAGCTGGGCGGTATGAAAACCAACTTCTTAGTTGGTATTCGCTACGAGTCTACCGATGTTGACTCTGCATCATTCGTACGTCCACCATCATATTTGGAATGGCAAGATGACAATGACTTCGCAACACACTATGACAACAGTACAAAACTCGAGGCAACCCGTGACAAATCCAGTTATGACAACTTGTTGCCGAGCTTTGACTTTGACATTTCCTTACGCGATGATTTGAAAGCTCGTATATCAGCCAGCCAGACTATCGCTCGTGCGCCCTACGGCAACTTGAGTGCCGCTGTTACTGGTTTTGGATCAGGCGGCGGTTCAACAGCTAATGGTGCAATTCGCGTTGCTAACGTCAATAACCCACGCCTACTTCCATTACAATCGAACAACGTCGATGTTTCTGTTGAATGGTATTATGCAGATTCTAGTTACTTATCTGCTGGTGTGTTTGAAAAACGCGTTAGCAACTTCATTGGTACCGAGAAGACAACCAAGCAGTTTTTTGGTATCCAGGATCAAACAAATGCTCAATCACCAAGAGTTCAGGCAGCTATAGCGGCACTTAAAGCTGGTGGTTATGGTGTGAACGATTCCAGCCTCTTCACCATGATGGCTATGATCGACAACCCAGGTACTTTCACTGATAAAGATGGTACTTGGACTGGTGGCGCGGCCAATTACAATGGTCTGGAAGCGCAACACCAAGCGTTTGCAACTAAATACGACATCATCCCACGTAGCGATGACCCAGTATCTAATTGGTTAGTAAGCGAGCCAGTGAATAACAAAGAAGCCAAGTTGTACGGTGCTGAATTTGCTGCACAACACTTCTTTGGTGATTCTGGTTTTGGCTTACAGGCTAACTACACCATCGTTCGCGGTGACGTAGGTTACGATAATGCTGGTGACCCAAATGTCTCTCAATTTGCTTTATTGGGCTTGAGTGATACAGCTAACTTGGTTGGTATGTATGAGAAAAATGGTTGGCAGGCTCGTATTGCTTACAACTGGCGTGGTGAGTTCTTGCGCAGCGCTAGCCAAGGCAGCTTCAGAAACCCTGTGTACACCGAAGCTTACAGCCAAATCGATGCTACCATCAGCTACGCCGTTAACGACAACCTCACCATTACTGCAGATGGCTTGAACTTGACTGGTGAAGACCGTCGTGATCATGGTCGTACTTACGAAATGGTTGAGTACATGATTGACTTAGGTCCACGTTACACCTTGGGCGCTCGTTACACCTTCTAATTATTTAGAAAGTAGCAAGCTCTTGAAGAAAAAAGCCGCTGATTTCAGCGGCTTTTTTCTTTATTGCAGACCGATTTAATTAAAGTTACATTCCTTGCTCAAAAATTTGCGATGCACCGTTCCGGCGCGGTTAGAATTCACCATAACGAGAAGTAAAGACAAACGAGAAATTTATGACCAATATCCTTCCACTCAACAATGTTGTCCATAAAGATTTAAAAATCGTACAAAAGTATTCAGAAGATTTCGGACACAATGTTGGCGCAGTTCTAACTTTTCCTACCGAGTTTGCAGATATCCAACGCGAGTACCCAATTCTTTTTCAAAAAAATGCAGAAACCCAAAAATTCCAATCTATTGCGTTATTAGGGCTGACACCTAACGAAAATTTGTTTTTAAAGGACGACAAATGGAATGCACGTTACATTCCAGCAATTGTCGCTCGCGAGCCGTTTGTTATAGGCTTTGAAGATCAATCTGCTACTGGTGGGGAAAAAAATGCTCCAGTTGTCATGGTAGATATGGATAGTCCGCGTATCAGCACACAAGAGGGGCAACCCGTATTTTTAGAGTTTGGTGGAAACACTCGCTACTTGGAGCGCGTTAACTCGATTCTCCAATCTATTTACCAAGGTTCCGCCATCAGCGATGAAATGTTTGAAGCTTTTACTGAGTTAGATCTCATTGAGCCCGTATCCTTAGAGGTTAAACTCAACAACGGTGAGGTTCATCGTCTAACTGGGAATTACACTATTCACCGAGAGAAATTAAATTCTTTAAGTGCTGAAAATTTAGAAAAGCTCAACAAAGCGGGCTTCCTAGAGGGTGCATTTCTGATAACAAACTCGCTAAATAATATGCAAAACTTGATCGACATTAAAAATTCTGGATTGTGAGCATGTAAGACTTAAGCTTTACAATGCCTCGTAATCTATTAAACGAATGGCTCTACCATGACGACAAGTATTACTAAAAAAACAAAAGTACTGGAAGGTTGTACTCCTGATCAAATCCCTGATTATGTTTACACATCCAATGAACCCATTATTCTCAAAGGTTTAGTAAAGAATTGGCCTCTCGTTAAAGCAGGCTTGCAATCGCCAGCCGCTGCAGTGGATATGCTTAAATTCCACTGTAGTGGTGAACCTACCTACGCCTATTTCGGTGAGCCGGGAACCAAGCGTTTGGCTTACAACCCTGAGATAACAAAGCTCAATTTTGAAAACCGAAAAATAGACATAAATACAGTTCTGGATGAAATTCTTGGCAACCTCAACCAGGAAAATCCTCCGCTGCGTTACATTGCCTCTAACATTATTGAGATTTCGTTCCCAAAACTGAAAGATGAGAACGATTTAGCATTTAATGCCGATCATTTTAAAACCAATCCCCTGGAGTTCGCCGACCCTTTGCGCGGCATTTGGATCGGCACTAAAACGCTTTCACCTTGCCACTATGACGCACAAAGTAATATCGCATGCTGCGTTGCAGGCAAGCGGAAATTCACCATGTTTCCGCCTGATCAAGTGGCAAATCTTTATCCCGGCCCGTTAGAGTTAAATCCCGGCGGCCCCGCCATTACTCTAGTCGATTTTGATAACCCCGACTTCGAGAAATTTCCACGCTATCGCGATGCAATACCCAACGGTCAGATCGCTGAACTTGAACCTGGTGATGCCGTTTTTATTCCATGCATGTGGTGGCATCAGGTCGAGGCATTGAGCCCTTTTAATATTCTTATTAATTACTGGTGGAACACTTTCCCGAAAATCCGCGGACAAGCAATGAACGTAATCTATCACGCGCTGCTCACAATACGTGATAGACCTGAGCAAGAGAAGCAAGCCTGGAAACATCTTCTCAATTACTATGTTTTCGACAGCAATACCCAAGCGGGTGAATTTCTGCCGCCCGAAACACGCGGGTATTTGGGCGAAATTGATGATGCCGCCGCGCGAAGACTACGCGCCATGCTCTTACAAAAATTGAACCGTTAAAAAAATTGCAGGTGAACGCACACGTGAACACAGAAGTTAAAAATGTCGTGATTGTTGGCGGCGGCACCGCTGGCTGGATGGCTGCAGCTGCTATTTCAAAAAAATTTAGTCCACTGCTTAAAATTACGCTTATCGAGTCAGATGAGATCGGCACTATCGGTGTTGGCGAAGCGACAATCCCCCCCATGCGAACATTTCATAAATTGCTTGATATAGACGAACAAGTATTTATGCGCGCCACTGAAGCCACCTTTAAGTTAGGCATTATGTTTGAAAACTGGGGCGAGCGCGGCGACACTTATATTCACGCATTCGGCCAAACAGGCAAAGAAACTTGGCTGGGCGACTTCCACCATTTTTGGTTGCGCGCAAAGGAATTGGGAATAGCCAAAAATTTTGGTACCTATTGTTTCGAGCACCAAGCTGCAAAAGCAAATAAGTTTTCCACCGCACCTAATTTCAATTTGAATTACGCCTATCACCTTGATGCTACCAGGTACGCTAAATTTTTGCGTCAGATGAGTGAAGCAAAAGGCACTACTCGTATCGAAGGTAAAGTCGCTGAAGTAACTCAAGACTCCACGTCGGGCTTTATCAAAAGTTTACGTCTTGAATCGGGTCAAGTGATTGAAGGTGATCTTTTCATTGATTGCACCGGTTTCAGAGGTTTACTGATTGAAGAAACACTTAAAACCGGATACGAGGACTGGTCGCACTGGCTGCCTTGTGATCGAGCGATTGCAGTTCAAACCGAGTCAACCGGACCAGCCGTGCCCTATACTCGCTCTATTGCCCATGACGTAGGCTGGCGCTGGAAAATTCCATTGCAACATCGCGTCGGTAATGGATTGGTTTATTGCAGCCGTTACTTAAGCGACGACGATGCGCGCAAAACGCTACTGGAAAGTGTTGAAGGTAAAACCTTAATTGAGCCTCGCGTTATTAAATTCCAAACCGGCCGCCGTAAAAAAACCTGGAACAAAAACTGTGTAGCTATTGGTCTCTCGAGCGGATTTATCGAGCCACTCGAATCTACGAGCATTCATTTGATTATGATCGCTGTGAGTCGCTTGATGCAGCTATTCCCATTTAACGGCATTAAAGAATCCTTCGTGAATGAATTTAACCAAATCAGCCGTGTTGAAATGGAACAGCTCCGCGATTTTATTGTTCTTCATTACAAAACCACCGAACGAGAAGACACACCTTTTTGGTCGTATTGCAAAAATATGGAAATTCCGTCCACCTTGGCTCATCGCCTGCAGCTTTTTAAAGAAACAGGGCATGCCTACCAAGCTGATGGCGAACTCTTCAGAATCGATTCTTGGACGCAAGTCATGTTCGGTCAGCGCTTAATGCCGGAACACTATCATCACTTAACAAAGACAATGAGTGAGCGAGATCTACAGAATTTTTTAAAAAGCCTGGAAGAAAACATCAATCGCGGTGTTTCTCAATTACCACCACATAGCGAGTTTGTTAAACACTACTGCGCCGTATAAACGAGAGTGATGCACGCTTTAACCCAAGAAGTGCATCCTTTGAAAAGTCAAAGGTCAACAATGTCACGAAGCCTAATACCAGAGTTGCATCCTGATTTCGCATACAAGGCTTATTATGTAGGTAGGGATAAGACCCCCCTGCTCGTTATAGATAATTTTGTGAAAGACGCAGAAGGTTTGGTTAGCTATTGCGCGGGCTTAAGAGACTTTAACAGCGTTGATACTTATTACCCTGGTATTCGCATGTTGGCGCCCGAGCTCTACATGCATGCAGTACATCATCATCTGGCAAAATTTTTCTTTACTATTTTTAGTCTTCGTCCCGATCAAATTGCCGGAGGCAAAGCCTATTACTCCATGGTCGTAACGCCCCCCGAAAAACTCGAACCCAAGCAATGTGTTCCGCATATAGACTCGTTTACCAGCGGCAACTTGGCCTGTGTGCATTACCTGTGTGATAAAAGTAAAGGCGGCACATCTTTATACAGGCACAAAAAAACAGGTTTCGAAGTTGTTACCAAGGACACGATTGAGTTTTACAACCAAGCTGTTATTGACGAAGGTATTCTGCAGGGCGAAAAAAAATCTTACATGAATGGCAGCAATGATTATTTTGAGCGTATCGCTAAGATTGATGCCCAATTTAATCGGGTCGTTATTTATCCCGGAAATATTCTGCACTCCGGCGATATATCACCGGACTTTGATTTTGACCCAGACCCAACTCGCGGCCGCCTAACACTTAACTCTTTTATTTATAAAAAACCAGAGTAGCGCTACCTATTCCTTTGGGTAACGCTCAAAAAATCAAATGCTCTGCTTTTTTGGAACATTGCTCGCACGGCTTTGCGGATGGGTATATTATCCACACGCAACCCACGGCACCCTTCTAACCTTAGCTCGGTGATGGTTAATTAAAAGCTAAATCAAGGAAACGCGTTTGAGTATTACTTATCAAAGCCAAGGTTTTATCGTCTACCCACAAAGGCAAAGCATCGCGAAGGACGGAAAAGAAATTCAGGTTCGTCCAAAAACCTTTGCGCTTCTATTGTTGATGCTTGATAAACCCGGCGAGATACTCACTAAATCCTATTTGCTTGACGCTATTTGGAATGACGTAAAAGTAGAAGAACAGGTGTTGGTTCAATCGATTCGGGAAATTCGTCAGTTATTTAACAACTCCGAGATTATCCAAACTTATCCAAGGAAAGGCTACGCATGGGCAGCAGATGTGGAAAAGCAAGAGCTATGTAGAACAACAGCAAGCAACCAGGCTCCGCACTCCAAAGTTTCATTGCAAAACAGAAAGACCTACATTTTAACAAGCCTGTTACTGGCAATTGGGCTTGTATTAAGCTCCCTCTTATTTTTTAAATTTAATCGCCCATCAATACAACAAACTGACGTTGTTATTATTCTGCCTTTGAAAAATCGGTTGCCGGGAAATGACTACAATTGGGTTCCATTGGGTGCAATGGATCAACTCATTCATTTATTGATCTCTGACAAAAGCGTACAAGTCATGTTTTCGGAATACGTTTTCCAAATTATGCGTTACGCAAATTTGGAACGCGACTATGACTCAGAAAAGGTTCCGAAATTATTCGGGGTATCTGGAGCTACGCTGATCGTAGAGTCACAATTATCAGGAGCGGTGGAAGATTTTCGACTAGATTACAAATTACGCACACGGAGCGATGTAAAGCGTGGCGTTATTTTTGAAAAAGACCTCGACCAAGCGATCTATAAATTAGGGCAAGTTATTGTTAAGCAGACAGGACAAAGGTTGCAAGATATTGAGCATAACGCCCAGACGACCTTCGCGAACGAACTCATGGCCCGGGGCGTGGAAAAGCTGGACACGGATGATTTACCTTCGGCGGAAAACCTTTTCAAAAGCTTAATTCAGTTGGAACCTGACAATCTACTCGCACGCGAGGAATTGCTGCGCACCCTGTTAAAACAAAAACGCTATGACGCAGCCAAAGAACAAGCTGAGACCGCAATTAAACTCGCTGGAGCCGATCAGGCTCGAGTTCAAGCGCGGATGTATTTCTTTCTTGGAATCATCCACTTAGAGCAAGGTGAGATTGAACTCGCACTACAACATTTCGATCACGCAGATGAACTTTCTGTAAAAGGACAAGAGCTGCTCATAGGCTCAGCTGTCGCTAGTACTCGTGCCCGTATTTACAAAGAACGCGGCAACTTTGCTTTAGCTCAGCAGGCTTACGAGAAATCCCTCAGCTTTGACAAAACCATCCGCTGTTCAATTGGACAAAGCGACAATCACCTAAATCTTACCGAGTTATACCTGCAAATTGGCAAACCTGACTTGGCTAACCAGCATTATCTAGAGGCAAAAAAACTCATCGAATCCCATCAGCTCGATGCAATGAAACCGCGCCTTGCGCAATTTAAACTTTAATAAACCTATATCTTTCAATTATTTAATAAAATTTTATTTTTTTTAATTAGAAATTCCCCCGCAAAATTACGAGAGTGCAACTCATGCCATTACATGAGTTGCACACATGTTCAGATCAGTAGCCCCTCAATCATTGCAGTACCCAGGTATGACTCCGACCGACTTTTACCGGTTGGGCTTATTAGCAGCCATTTGGGGAGCCTCCTTTATTGCCATGCGAGCGTCAGTTCCCGAGCTTGGAGTCTTGCTAACAACGGTTGGGCGAATTGAAATAGCCGCTGTTGCGCTGTCTGTATTTGCCTATTTCAACAAAATCCCCCTACTTTGGAGGCGTCGGTACAAAGCTTACTTTCTGGCTGGTTTTTTTGGCGCAGTGCTTCCTTTCGCCCTACTTTCCTACGCAGCTTCCTACTTACCTGCAGCGCTTTCAGCACTACTCAATGCTACCTGCCCCTTATTCTGCGCCGTATTCTCCGGGCTTTGGTTAGCAGAGCGATTATCAAGATACAAACTCTTGGGGCTTCTGCTGGGGCTCGCCGGAGTCTGGATTTTGGTGGGTACAGAGATGCTTCTGGCTAATAACCCAACAAATCTTTCGCTGATCGCTTGCCTGTTAGGTCCTGCCTGTTTTGCCATTTCAGGAGTAATTGTCAAATACTACAACGGCGCAAACATCGAAAACCCTATTGAACCCTTATCTATGGCGACGGGGTCAATGATCGCGGCCAGCCTGATGCTATTACCGATTATTCCTTTCAGTTTACCAAGCCAAGTTCCCTCCTATTCATCCATAGGGTGGGTAATAGGACTGGCCCTCTTTGCTTCGGCATTTGCTCAGATAGTTTTTATCCCTCTTGTTGCTCGCGTAGGCCCCACACGAGCCATGTCTGTTGCATTTCTCATTCCGCTTTTTAGCATGATCTGGGGATTTATTTTTTTAGGAGAAGTCATTGGCATCCGCTGCGTACTGGGGGGAATTACTGTACTTGTCGCTACCCTACTGGTTACTAAAGACGATCAAACACATCCTTAAGCCTTGACGTTTTCGATTTTTTTTCGCAAGCCCCCGACAACCATCCCAGTTAGGCTGTTACAAGATGGTTTCCTTTAATAAACAGCAACCAAGGAAATAACCTATGAATAAGTGCCTCAAATATGCCTGCTTACCCGTGCTGGCATTAATACTTACCAACATAACCCCAGCACTTGCAGCAGAAAAAAGTGTGAAGCAGCAATTACAAGACAATATCAACGGTAGTTGGCGAACAGAAAAAAATAGAGCGCGTGATGTATATCGTCACCCACTGGAAACGCTCACTTTTTTTGGAGTAAAACCAAACGCAAACATCATTGAACTATTCCCAAGTGGAGCGGCCTGGTATACAGAAATCCTAGCACCGTTCGTTCACGACCAAGGCAAGCTAACCATTCTGAATGTGAAGGGAAACCCAGAAGATGCAGGGCAAAAAGAAAAATTTGCGGCTGACCCAGCGCATTACGGCAAAATAAATGTTGTGGAAATATCACCGCCAAATTTTAGTTTTGGCGAACCAAACTCAGCTGATTTTTTTCTGACATTCCGCAATGTGCATAATTTTTCAATGATGAATAATCAAGGGCAATTGTTTGCTGAGATTTACAAAGTTCTTAAACCCGGTGGAATATTAGGCATAGAAGATCACCGCGCGGCGCCCGGAAAAAGTTTCGAGGAAGTAAAAAGTAGCGGTTACCAACCCGAGGCCTTTGTCATCGCCGAAGCAGAAAAAGCCGGGTTTCGCTTAGAGACTCGCAGCGAAATAAACAGTAACCCAAAAGATACAAAAAATTATCCGAAGGGAGTTTGGGCCTTACCCCCCACTCTTGAAGCAGGAGAAGCAGATAAGGCCAAATATCTGGCAATTGGTGAAAGCGATAGATTCACCCTCCGTTTTGTAAAACCTAAAACGGTTAAATAAATTTTTTTTGCGGATTCAGACATAGTCAAAACTTTTAGGTTTGCTTTATCTACTCGTATTGTGTGCTTAAATTACACAGTACGAGTGTCCGCTCAGTCGTATCATAACCGCTAACCCCCTTAACTACCGCGAGTCCCGCCGCTATAATCCCGCCCTATTTATGTGGCGGGAGCTGAGTGTGAAAAAATTATTTGTTGGTGGGGTTTTGTGTTTACTAACGCATTCTGCTTTGGCGATTTCAAATATCGAAAACGAACGCCCCAATTTGCCGGAGGAGGGCTTTTCCGGTGCAGTAAAGATTGGGCTAAACGGTAAAACTGGGAATCAAAAAGAGCAATCCTACGCTGGCGGTGCAAAAATTATTTATCGCGCAGACGATGAGATTTTCATGGCGTTGTTTGATCGCGAGTACGGCACCAAGCTCGACAAAAAAACAACCGACAATAGTTTTATTCATACTCGTTGGATACATTTACTTAACGAAAAGTGGGCAGCCGAAACATTCGCTCAATGGGAAGAAGACGAGTTCGACAACCTGACTTCGCGAGTGCTTGCTGGTGGCGGTGCGCGTTACCTCGTATCTCAACAACAGGATGTTTACTCATTTGCCGTCGGGTTCGGCGCATTCCGCGAGGTAGAAAAGCAAAACCTCATTTCTTACCAAGAGACCAATCGGCTCTGGCGAATCAATACCTATTACACCTACAAATATCAACTCAATAATCAGGTCACTTTGGTGAATACCACCTACGCGCAGCCCAGTACACGCGATTTTGGTGATTACCGATTGTTATTTGATTTAGGGCTGAATGTTAAGCTGACCAACAGCTTGCAATTGAAGGTGAATTACAAGCTCTCCTACGACAGTGACCCAGCTAAAAACTTGTTGGTATCCCCACCGATTGATAATTACAAAACCAATACGCAATACGAAACAGCGTTGGCCTACCAGTTTTGAATTGCCACCGCAGCAATAGGGCGTTTTTTACGACACCATGAGCGGAAAAATTGCGCCTCAAACGACCCCGTACTATCAGGTACCAAAATCCGCGGCGAAGCGCGCAATCCATTCGTAAGCAGCCTCTTCGGAGGTTAGCTTGCGTCCCGCTTCCGCCAGCTGCTGGCGATATTCTTCGATTTGACATACCTGCTCAACCATACGTACGCGAAAGTATTCATCATCGTTAGTAAAGCGAACCCCAACCTCGAAGCGCGTAGGTTTTCGGCTCCGACGCCAAACAATAACTCCCTCTCCCTGATAATCCGGGTTTATGCACGGAATCGATAGATCTACCACGCTGCCGACTCTGACGGGTATATCTGTCTCAAAGCTCAACCCGCCAGCACTTAGATTGCTAACAACAACCTGCTCATTGCTCTTGGCTCCGGCAGAAATGTGGATGGGAATAGATGTTGGGTGGCGAATGTAGTTCCGCATAGGCATGTCCCCCCAAAAACGAAAATAAGCTCACAAATCAAGTCTAACGCAGGTTAAGCTCGGGCCTCGATCAGTTCGCGATCAAAACAACTAGTCTTAAAACCGATTAACCTGAAGCCTCAGGCGACAATTTTCCCCACCCTATCGTGCAGCTTTGTTCTAGACTGGTATTAATTTCCTATCTGGTCAGGTGCAATCTTGGTAATCGCTTATTTAGAAAAACTTTGGATGTTCGTTCATGGGTGAGGAAAGACGCTTATTTGAACGCAAGGCGCTAAAGGGGCCCGCGCGCATAACACGTACTGGAGCGTCAGCACTCATAGGCCGGATGGCTGATATAAGCGCAGGTGGAGCCTGTGTTGTTCTGGATCTGAATCTTCCCGTGAAAAGCGTAGTGCAATTGGAATTTAACATTCTGGTACGGCGCACCAGCGCGCTCGCTGGGTTCACAGCTGCTGCAGTGGTCACCCACGTATCTTTCAGCAGCAGTGATAATGGCTTTCGGGTAGGCGTTCAATTCACAGCCTTAACAGATATTCAAAAGCAACTTATCCAGCAATATCTGGAAAACCGTCTACCCCGCACAAAAGCTAATTCTGGAGAGATTGCTGATAAGGAACCTGCAGAATCTCCGGCAACTGAAAGCGCGCTACCTGAAGAGATTCCAGCCACCACAGAGAATTCCTAACGATGTTGGTTCGTGCACCTGCCCAACTAACCGCCATGCTTAACGATTAACCCTGCCATTAACTTCTCCTTGATACAAATCAAGTAAGCCTGTTCAACGGGCTTTTAGCATGTGCGCCCCTTTTTTAAACCACAACAAGCGCTCTCGGATCCTGTATGACCCAGCCCAGTATTGAACTCCTTTCACCCGCAGGCACGCTGAAAGCTATGCGCATGGCTTTTGACTACGGCGCCAATGCAGTATACGCAGGGCAGCCTCGCTACAGCCTGAGAGTGCGCAATAATGAGTTCACACTGGAAAATCTCGCGCTCGGTATTGAAGAGGCACATAGTCGCGGCAAACAGTTTTACGTGGTGACCAATCTGGCTCCGCATAATGCCAAATTAAAATCGTTCGTCACTGATATGAAGTCCGTCATTGATCTCAAACCCGACGCACTGATCGTGTCCGACCCGGGCGTAGTTTATTTGCTGCGAGAGCATTTTCCGGACATGCCGCTACATCTATCAGTTCAAGCAAACACCATGAACTGGGCTGCGGTAAAGTTTTGGCAATCACAAGGGATTAACCGCATTATTCTTTCGCGCGAACTGGGTATAGATGAAATTGCAGAAATCAAACAGCGTTGCCCGGACATGGAGCTAGAAGTATTCGTCCACGGCGCGCTGTGCATGGCCTATTCAGGCCGCTGCCTCATTTCCAGCTACATGAACAAGCGCGACCCCAACCAAGGCGCCTGCACCAATGCATGCCGCTGGGAATACGGCGTACAAAGTTGTTCACACTCCAGCACAGATGAGCTCATCGCCC
>NZ_JAXMGC010000006.1:225000-282300 GCF_046347455.1 Cellvibrio sp. | reverse complement strand
AGCTTTTCATGGTCATAACCACATGCGTATGGCTTACTGACCCCGTCTGAAAGGCTGACCCAGTGCGCCTGGCGCATCAAACACCGATCCTCATGTCGTAGCCGTTCTCCCAAATGCCTTCTGCAAGAAATCGCGGCATCTGATCATCTGTACCGCCATAGCTCGCGCCGACGAACCAGGTCGCCTGCGGTGCACTATCTATCGTCTGAGTGGTCATCCCCCGCCCCCTTTAGTAATACTGCCGGATGTAGCTGTAGGCCTTCTCGAACAGCTCTTCATCCGCATGCAGCTTGTATTTGAAGAGGGCTTTGCGCAGGGCCTTCTTGACCTCACGCTCGCCGGCCTGCGTGCCTTGCCAGCCCGGGAACCGGACGAGGCGCACGATTTCGTCGATGTCTGTGACCACCCGTTCGACCATGATGGGTGTCTCAGAAGTCTTGACCTCATTGAACAGTTCAGTGAGCGCCGCCTTTCCGCGATCCTCGTCCTCTTCGGGCGGGACCTCCTTCTCGGCCTGCAGCGTCTCCTTGGCGATCTCCAGCAACTGCTTCAGAAACTCGACGCTGTTGATCTGTCCGGATTCGAAACGGTCCTTCAGCGCATCGAGTCGTTCCGACAGTTTCTTGAACTTGGGGTTGCCGCCATGCCCGCGCAGCCGGCGCTTGAGCTTGATCTCGATCTCCTTGGCCTTCTTAGGGTCTGGGTTCGAGAGCACTGCCTCCAGCAGATCGGCGTCCAGCACCAATGTGTCGAGGTCATCCCGCACCGCGTCGACATGCACGTTCTGGTGGATCAGCTCGATGGTCTTTGCGCCCAGCGAATGCCAGATCAGCTTGCCGTGGCCACTGGAGGGCTGCACCGACTGGTACACCTGAGACAGCCACTTGTAGTCCTTCTCGAAGGGGCCCAGAACGGTATCCGGTGACAGTGCCTCCCAGATCTTGTTGAGCACGCTGTACTCGGCGGCAAAGTTGTCTCGCACCTCGTTATTGGGCAGACACTGCTGCGCAGCGATCAGGCCCTCGTAGCCTTGCAAGCTGCGGTCGCAGCCAGCGAAGAAGGCAAGGCACTTCTGCGTCGCCTCAGGCAGCTTGTCCTTCAGCTCCTGAATGTTGCTCACCACCTGCTTGACGCTCTGATCGTCGAACTCCAGCGCCGCTGCCACGTCATCGAAGATGCCGAGATAGTCCACGATCAGTCCGTGGGTCTTCTGCTCGGAGTAAGTGCGGTTCACCCGGCAGATGGCCTGGAGCAGCGTGTGGTCACGCAGCGGCTTATCCAGGTACATGGCCTGCAGGATGGGCGCATCGAAGCCGGTCAGCAGCTTAGCCGTGACGATGATCAGCTTCAGAGGGTCGGCCGGGTCCCGGAAGCGATCGAGCAGACGTTCTTCCTCGTCGCGTGAACGGTCATAGGCCGCGTACTCTGGGTGCTCCTTCTTGTCAGACGCCTGCACCGACATGACGATGTCCGTGGCCTCCGGCGGCAGCAGCTTGTCCAGCTCGGCCTTGAACAGCAGGCAGGACTCGCGGTCGAAGGTGACGATCTGGCCCTTGAAGCCGTTGGGCTCCACCTTGGTCTGGAAGTGCTCGACGATGTCCTCACAGACCTTGCGGATGCGCTCGGGCGTCTTCACCAGCACGGCCATCTTGGCGGCGGTCTTCGCGAGGTTGTCCCTGTCCAGATCCGACAGGCCGCCGGTCAGGTCTTTGTAGGCGGCATCCAGCGCCGCCTTGTCGATGTGCAGGTCAATCAGCCGGGGCTCGAAGTGCAACTTTAGTGTGGCACCGTCGCGGATCGACTCCTCGAAGCCGTACCGGCTCATGTAGCCTTTCTCGTCCTCGTCTGCACCAAAGGCGTAGAAGGTGTTACGGTCGGCACGGTTGATCGGCGTACCGGTCAGGCCGAACAGAAACGCGTTAGGCAAGGCCTCGCGCATCTTGCGGCCCAGGTCGCCTTCTTGGGTGCGGTGGGCTTCGTCCACCAGGGCAATGATGTTGCTGCGGTCGTTCAGACTGCCGGTGGCCTCGCCGAACTTGAAGATCGTGGTGATGATGATCTTGCGCACGTCTTGCGCCAGCAGCTGCTGCAGCTTCTCGCGGCTGTCCGCCTTTTCCAGATTGGGGATGTCCGCCCCGGTGAAGGTGCCGGTGATCTGGCTGTCCAGATCGATCCGGTCCACCACGATCAGCACCGTGGGATTCTTCAGGCCGGCGTGCATTCGCAGCTTTTGCGCGGCAAACACCATCAGCAGCGACTTGCCCGAGCCCTGGAAGTGCCAGATCAAGCCCTTCCTGGGGTAGCCCGCCAGCACGCGCTCGACGATCTTGTTGGCCGCCTCGTACTGCTGATAGCGGCAGATGATCTTGATGCGGCGCTTCTTTTTGTCCGTGGCAAACAGAGTGAAGCTGCCGAGGATGTCCATCACCACATGCGGGCGCAACATGCTCTCAGCGGACAGCTTGAGCGACTTCAGCGGGTGGTGCTGACCATCCTCCCCATTGCCATCCAGATGCCACGGCCCCCAATCCTTGACCGGCAGGCCGATGGACCCGTAGTGGTAAGCCTTGCCTTCGGTCGCCACCGAGAACACGTTGCAGACGAACAGCTCGGGTACGAACTTCTCGTAGTCGTCGTGCACCTGCACCGCGCCATCGACCCAGCTGATGCACTTCTTGACTGGCGTCTTGGCCTCGATCAGCACCAGCGGCAGCCCGTTGACCAACAACACCAGATCGGCGCGGCGCTCGGTGGGGCCTGCGCGGTAGATGAACTGCTGGGTGACGATGTACTGGTTCTGCGCCAAATCATCCAGGTCAATCAGCCGCACCGGAACATGCTCGTTGTTGGGGCCGAAGGGCATCGAGCGCTCACCACGCATCCAGGCGGTCATTTCCTCGTTGGCGCGGATCAGCCCATCCGATCGCACCGACAGCACGATGGCGCGCAGCTTGTAGAGCACCTCGTCGGCGCGGTCGGGCTGAGCGGCAATCTCCGGATTCAGGCGGATCAGCGCTTCACGCACCCACGGTTCCACCAGCACTTCCTGAATCTGGCGCGGGACCTCAGCCGGGGCGGCGTAGCGCCAGCCGATGCCTTTGGGGCTGGGTCCGTAGCTGGCCTGAGGTTCCTGGGCGGTGTTGGCCAGGACAGCCTTGACTGGGCCGGCGAGCAGATCGCGGACGTAGGCTTCGACGGTATTGGATTCGTTAAACATCGCCGAATACCTCCCTCAAAATTTTCTTGTAGGTGCGTTCTGTTGCCAATTTTCTTTCCTCGGTCAGCCGTACAGACTCGAAGAGCGCATCAATGGCCGAAACAACACCCTCTGCTAGATGATCTGGCGGCAGAGGCACGGGTAGCGTTTGGCAAAGCTCCAGCGTCAAATTCTGCTGACCAGAGGTCTTCTTCGATCTAGACCCCAACCAGCGTTGCGCCCAATCTGATAGCAGATATGCCGCGATAAACCTCGGAGAAATTTCTTTTCTGGCTCGAAAACGAGCGATCGCTTGATTTATGTTTGCGCTCGGGAACTTTGCAGGAACAATCGAAACCTTACCGAGAGGCGGGCCCACGATATTCATGAGTACATCGCCCTCTTGAACCTTCGACCTTGCCAATTCTTTGGAATGCGCTTCGGAACTCAAGAATGTGGGCTCAATAGTGAAATCAAGCGATCCATCAAATGTGAGGTTGTAGACCTTGAGGAATGGGATGCCCGTGTCGCTTACGCCAGTAGCGCCAGATGGCGTAGCTCCCTTTGTGATCGGTGCCACGCAGATATCCGCAGCAGAGACCAATCGCCACTCTGGGCGAACGATAGCTTGGGACATTTCTGTGTTTGCAGGAGAGCACCCTGCTGCTGCAAAGATCGAAACCAGACCCGACCTCAGCATTTCGTTTGCGGCTTCCAGTGCAGATGCATAGGACTCTGCCGATTCTCGAGCACAAGCAAGAAGTTCAAGTAGGCGAACCTGCTCATCCATTGATGGCAGTGCAAACTCAAAGTCCGCCAAACTCGTCCAGTTTGTACGAGGGCTCAGAGACCCCGCCGACGTGCCAACAGCGTGATCGAAGAAGGCATCGGTCTGGCAAATGAATGGCAGCAGCTCCGGCAGCAAGACCTGCGCATCCTTGGTCTCCAGCACGTAGATGTCCCCGGAACACACCCCAGAGAAATCCGCCACAGCCACCTTGCGCTGGTAAGCGCGGCGCTTGCCGAACAGCACCTGTCCAGGTTGAAACACGCTGGTGAAGGTCACGCCATCCGCAACGTTGCCCCAGCTGCGGATGCGCAAATCACCGGGTTCGAGATGTTCCAGGCCGACGTAGCGTTCAATACCATCGGCCAGCGGATCTTGGCTGCGGGCTTTCGAGAGGCGCACCACGTCGCCGAATTTCACCGGACGCCAGTCGGGCTTCAGGGTTTTATTGTTCTTGTCAGACACGCTCGATGTCCTCCGTAATAAGTCCATCCAGCGTTTCCACCAGCGCGTCCATCTGTTGCCAGAAGGCACGGCCATCGGTTTGCCATTGGTCCCAGGCTGAGCGCAGCGATACCGCGTCACCATTGCTGTCTGTGGCGATGGCGGCGGCAATGCGCTTCACGTACAGCGGGATCGAGAGGTTGCCCGCATTGATGCCGATTTCGGCCAGGGTGGCGACCTTGGCGAAACCGGGCACATCGGCAAAGGTCTTGTAAGCGCTCAGGATGCGCTGCTGGTGCGCGGGCTTCAGAAAGCTCTGCGCCCGTTCCCGGGTGACCTCGTTCACCGCGTCTATGAAGATCACCTTGCCCTTGCGAGCAGCCGCCTTCTTGCGGTTGCAGATGACGATGCACGACTCCATCGGGGAGTTGTAGAACAGGTTGGGGCCCAAGCCGATGACGGCCTCGACCCAGTCCTGTTCGACCATCTTGGCACGCATGGCCTGTTCCTCGTTACGGAACAACACGCCGTGGGGCCAGAGCACGGCACACCGCCCCTTGTCGGTGAGGCTGGTCAGGATGTGCTGCTGGAAGGCGTAGTCGGCCCGGCCCTGCGGCGGCGTACCCAGCGAATTACGACCCCACTTGTCACTGCTCCAGGCCTCGCGGTTCCACTGCTTGATGGAGTACGGCGGGTTGGCCAGGATCACATCGAACTGGCGCAGACGGTCGCCTTCGATGTGCTTGGGTTCGGCCAGGGTGTCGCCCCGGATGATCTCGAAGTCCTCCACGCCGTGCAGGAACAGGTTCATGCGGGCGATGGATGAAGTAATGAGGTTGCGCTCCTGCCCGTAGAGCTTGAGCGTGCGGTACTCGCCGCCCGAGCGCTTCACCTCGTCCAGCGCCGAGATCAACATGCCACCGGTGCCGCAGGTAGGGTCGTAGATTGACTCGCCTGCCTGTGGCGCCAGGAGTTGCGTCATCAAGTGGACGACGGTGCGGTTGGTGTAAAACTCAGCCGCCGTGTGGCCGGAGTCGTCCGCGAACTTCTTGATCAGGTATTCGTAGGCGTTGCCGAGCTCGTCCTCCGGCACGTTGGCCACCGAGAGTGTCTGCGTCGAGAAGTGCTCGATCAGGTTCTTCAGCGTTTCATCGGGCAGGCGCTCGCGGTTGGTCCAGGGGGCATCGCCGAAGATGCCATCGAGCAGATCCGGGTTGGCGGTCTCGATAGCGCGCATGGCTTTCTGGATGGCTGCACCGACGTTTTTGGGTGCCTGGCGAACATCGTTCCAGTGCGCGCCCTCGGGAATCTGGAAACGGTGGTTCTCCGCGAACTGGGCGTAGGAGAGGTCGCCCTTCGAGTTGGCGAGCGCCGCATGGTATTCCTCGTCCCAAACGTCCGAGACGCGCTTGTAGAACAGCAGCGGGAAGATGAACTGCTTGTAGTCGCCGGCGTCGATGAGACCACGCAGCAATACGGCGGCGCCCCACAGGTAGCTTTCGAGTTCTTGTTGGCTGATGCGTTTGCTTGGGTGACTCATTGCAGCCATCCCCCTTCAGTCATGACCTGCGCGAGCCGCTCTTCGGCTTCACGGCAGCGGGTGAGCGCGTCCTTGAATGCCGCGATAGCATCGGGCAGCGGTGGGATGTCTTCCTGCAATGGCGGAAGAACATAGCGCGAAATGTTCAGCGTCCAGTCCTCGGCTTTGATCTCGTCGAGACCGACCACGCGGACCGCGTCCTGCACATCGGCAAAGCCGCGATACCAGCCGAGGATCTCGGCGGCGTGCTCGGGCTCCAGATAGTTCTGCGCGCGGCCCCGGCGGAACAGGCGTGACGCATCGGCGATCAGGACCTTCTTCTTGTGCTTGGCGGGCTTGCGCTTGCGCAGGACCAGGATGCATGCGGCCAGGCCGGTGCCGTAGAACAGGTTGGGCGCCAAGCCGATCACGGCCTCGACCAGATCCATCTCCAGCAGCTTCTGACGGATGCTGCCTTCCACGCCTTTGCGGAACAGTGCGCCCTGGGGCAGCACCACGGCCATGCGGCCGCTGACGTCGGCCATCGACTTGACCATGTGTTGCACCCACGCGAAGTCACCGCTGGATGAGGGCGGTAGGCCAGCAAAGTTGCGGCCGAAGGGATCGTTCAGCCACAGGTCCTCGCCCCACTTTTCCAGCGAAAACGGCGGATTGGCGATGACGCAGTCGAAGGTGGCCAGCCGATCGACCTCGAAGAAGGCCGGGTTGCGCAGCGTGTCGCCGCGCACCACCTGGAAGTCTTCAATGCCGTGGAGGAACAAGTTCATCCGCGCAATGGATGAGGTGGTGAGGTTCTTCTCTTGCCCGTACAGCTTGCCCCACAGCCGCTTCACGTCGCCATGCTGTTCCTTCACGTGCTGCACAGCGGCCAGCAACATGCCGCCGGTACCGCAGGCCGGGTCGTAGATGGTCTCGGCTTCTTTGGGATCGAGCATGTCGATCATCAGCCGCACGACGCTGCGCGGGGTGTAGAACTCGCCGGCCTTCTTGTTGGTGGCGTCGGCGAACTTCTTGATCAGGTATTCGTAGGCGTTGCCGAGCAAGTCCGAATTGACGTTCTTGTTGCCAAACGGCAGCTTGGAGAAGTGCTCGATCAGGTCCTTGAGCAAGGCATCAGACAGCCGATCCTTGTTCGACCACTGAGCATCGCCGAACACGCCGTACAGGGTTTCGGGGTTGGCCTTCTCAATCTCGCGCATCGCGCGCTGAAGGGCCGTCCCGACATTGCTGGCCTTGGTGCGAACGTCGTTCCAGTGGCAGTCTTCCGGGATCTGGAAGCGGTGCGATTCCGGGAACCAGGCCAGTTGCTCGTCGCCGGTCTCATCAACGATCTCCTGGTACTCCTCGTCCCAGACGTCGCAGATGCGCTTGAAGAACAGCAGCGGAAAGATGTAGGTCTTGAAGTCAGCCGCATCCACCGGGCCGCGCAGGATGTTGGCGGATTCCCAGAGGTGACCTTCGAGCTGGCTGAGGGTGATTTGTTGGTCGCTCAAACGCATGGCCCTTCTGTATCGATGCCGTCGCACTGCGGCTTGTGTTCTTGTTTGGTCTTCATCGGTTATTCGAACAGCCGCTTTTGCTTGACGATGTAGCCCGTAGGCTTCTTCTGCTTTTCCAACACGCCCTCGTCAACAAGGCGCTGCAACCATGCCTTGGCCTGAGCGTTGGACACATCCAGCGCGGCGGCCACCTCCGCATCCTTCATCGGCGTACTCAATAGCTGCTGAATCGCTATACGCACGGCAGCGAAGAGCACTTCGGCAGGGGTCGATTCCGGCTGCGGAGATTCCTTGGCCTCGTCTATCGGCGCCACAGCCTCTGGTGTGACTGGCGGCAGTTCTTCCAATGCCGCAGCGTGTGGCTGCGCATCGGAAACAACGTCGACCGGTGCCGATGGCTCACTTTCGGCCTGGGGCGCTGGCGCGGCGTCGGGTGGCACGGGCGCCGTTGGCTTGGCGTCAGCCGACGTTGGTTCTTCGTTTGAAAACAGCGCAAAACCAACCTGTGGGGATGCAGTCGGCGTGGGCATCGCCACGTTGAACACGTCCTCGAACGAATCCACATCTTGCGGGTTCGGCCAGGGAAGTGCGCCTTTCTTTCGTAATCCATCCAATCCGGCGGAAGACTCGCCGGTCGATCGAATGAAGACCGGGACGAACTTGAGTTTGTCGAGCTGCTCGACAGCGCCCGCCCAAGTGCCACCTTTGTTGAGGTCGGAACTGACCACCAGTGAGGTGTCTGCCAGGGCATAGATCAGCTTGTTCCGCTGCATGGCGTTGCCGACATTGAACCCGGCACTCGGATCGTAGGGCGAAATCAGGACCAGTTGCCCATCGAGCAGCAGGTTGCGGTGCTCGCGGTTCATGGTGGTCTTTTCCAGACTGTCCGCCAGAACGCCACAAACTTTTCCACCTCCCTCAAGCGCACCTCGCATGGCGGCCTGATCGATGCCCTTGGCGCCACCGGAGACAAGCGTTCTGCCTGCCCGAGCAGCGAGCCGGCCAACTGCCATGGTGTAGTCAATGAGGGCGTCGTCCACATGCCGCGATCCGACGACGGCAAGCCCACCGGTTTCGAGCAAAGCCATGTCGCCACAGCCGTAGAGCACTGCCGGCGCATCTTCGCGCAGGCGGGTCTTCAGACGACGCGGATACTCGGCATCGGCGCGGCTGACCACCCAAATGGCGCGCGCTTGCCAGCGCTCGATCACTTGGCTCAGCAGGAATCCGCGCCCCAACAACTTCTGCAGGCGGCTCTCGTCAATCACCGGTTGGCACGCACGCAGGATCTCAGCTGCATCCGGCGATAGGAGATCCGCAGGCTGACGCTGGATCTCGCGCAAATGGCGTGCAAGACGTTTGTATTCACCAGGCGAGAGAAGATCCGATGACGCCGTGCCTCGTCCGGCAATGAGCGGCGCCGTCAGCAGCAGGATCGCCTGTGTATTGGGTGAGAGGACTGGCGTCATTCGTCGTGCCCCGTCTGTGAAAGGGCCATCGGCCAAACTGCACCACTACCGCTTTTGCGCAGCAGCCATGCAGCCACCGTCAGGGTCCAGCGCGAGTCGACCATGTCATCCACCAGGAGGACCGGGCCGGGAGGAATGGGCTGGCCGTTGAGTGCGAGCGAACCATCAATGTTGCGCGCCTGTTGTGTACTGTTTGCCATCGTTTTCTGTTCGGGCCTTGCGTCTGTTTTTGCGATGACCATATGAAACGGCAGACCCAGCGCAGCAGCCAAGCGTTGCGCGAAATTCGGCACCAATTCGGGATGCCGAAGCGAAGGAACGCAGGTCACCCAGGTCGGGCTCGGCTGCGGATTCCACTCTTGAATCATCTTCACGCACGCAGCAACGAGGTCATCGGAAAAGTGGCCGTCGTGGTACTTACCCTGTCGAACCAAGCCGCCCCAACCGGCATCGCCCCAGACGCAGAGGGCTTTGCCAGATTCGGCCTGATGGGCAGGGGCGATGAATCCCCTGACGCCGTACTGGGGCATTCCACCGTCGGGCCATTTTTTGCGGGGCTCGATAGGCAAGCTGGTTCGACGAAGAAATTCGACGGCGGCTTTGACCAGCTCGGTATCCACGGTTGCAGGCAATGGCGGCAAGGCAGGTTCTGTGACAACACTTGGATCGCCGTCGAGCGCGCCAATCAAAAAGCCCATGTGCTCACCAAACGGCAGGCTGACGTAGCCCTGCATCTGCTGGTGCTCGTCTCGTCGAAGCGCGGTGAGGCGTTCCGCTCGATCCCAGAACGCTTCACTCAGCGTTGCAGCCGTGAGCTGCCATTTGCTGCCTTGCTTGGCGATGGGCGCCGGGGCTTCGAGGGAAAGCAGTGCAATCGTCTTGTCGACACGTCCTTTGCTCAGATTGACTCGACTGAGCAGCTCGGGAACAGATAGCCCGTTGGGCTCGTCTTCAAGCGCTCCCAGGACGTCGGCAACTTCTTGTCGGGTCGGGAAGGCACTCCGGATAAACCAGTCAGTGATGTCAGACTCTTCCTGACCGCTGAGGAGCACTCCATAGGCGGAGTCCAGTGCGCGTCCCGCGCGACCAACCTGCTGGTAGTAGGCGACGACCGATCCTGGCATTTGGTAGTGGATGACAAAAGCCAGATCCGGCTTGTCGTAACCCATGCCTAGCGCTGTTGTGGCAACCAGCGCTTTGACTTGGTTGTTGAGCAGCGCCTGCTCAAGCTGTTCTCGGCGATCGCCGGTTTCACCGGTGTAGGCTTCCACGTTGAAGCCTTGGGTCTTCAGCCATTGCGCTACTTGATTGGCATCACGAACCGTCAGCGTGTAGATGATGCCGTGGCCCTGCAGCGTGGCCAGTTGCTCTGCCAGCCAGGCAAGGCGCTCAGCCTGGCTGGGTAAGCGGATCGTTTGCAGGGAAAGCGAGGTCCGATTCAAGTCGCCACGCGAAACATCCAGTTTCGGACCGAGCACTGCAGCAAGGTCCTCCATCACGCGGTTATTCGCCGTTGCCGTGGTGGCGAGCAAGCGCAGGTTTGGCGGCAGCGTTTTGACGATCCGCTCCAACAGGCGATAGTGCGGGCGGAAGTCGTGGCCCCAGTCGGAAATGCAATGCGCCTCGTCGATGACCAGCATCGAAATCTGTGCAGCAATGCCGGCCAGAACCTGCGTCCGGAAGCGCTCATTCGCCAGGCGCTCCGGCGAGATCAAGAGAATGTCGACCTCACCCTTGGCCAGCTTGCCTTCGACTGCAGTCCAGTCATCCATGTTGTCGGAATTGATGGTGGCGGCGCGAACCCCCATCCTCTCTGCTGCTGCAATCTGGTTTCGCATCAGCGCCAGCAGCGGCGAGATCAGTAACGCAGGGCCGGCTCCAGCTTCCCGCAGCAACTTGGTCGCGATGAAGTAGACAAAGCTCTTACCCCACCCGGTCTTCTGCACGACCAGCAAGCGGCCCTTGCCTTCGACGATGTGACGAATGGCATCTTCTTGGCCGTCGCGGAAAGTGGCATCGGCGCGTCCGGAGCCAATCCGGAGCAGTTCCAGCGCGCGTTTTGGGTCGTAGGCCACGTTATTGCTCTCCCTTATTTTGGTCAGGCGAGCGGTACCCCGGCGCCAACACAGCGTTCTTGACGCCGTACAGCGCCAGGTGATCTTTCAGCCAGAGCCTGAATTCGTAACCGCGCAGACTGTGGTCCGGAGAGCAGTCCACGCTCCACTGCCGCAAGATGTATCCGGCGGTGGCAGCACGCAGCTTCATCCGCAGTGACCCGCGAACCATGCCGTAGTCCATCTCCGTAATTTCAGGACGGGGCTGGTCCGGGTGCGGCACCATCTCCAGCTCCACGATCCGGGTCCATTGGATGTCCTGATCACTGCGCTCATGGGGCTGAACCTCTGCATCCCTCATAAGGACCGGGCGCTTGATCCGAGTGATGACGAAATCCCGGAACTCCTGCGACTTCCGGTCGAAGGCGCGGACGTGCCAGCGCAGACCGTTGTCGATCAGCGCGAACGGGACGATCTCCCGCTCGGTGCGGCCACTGGAGATGGAGTGGTACTCGATGCCGAGCGGACACTCCTGGTGAATCGCACGGGTCACGCTCGCCAGCACATCCAGATCCGGATGCGTGAGCCGTGACGGGCTCTCGCTGGCCACCCACGCCTTGAGCCGCATCGGCTCACCATCGCCAAAGCCCTGGGTCAGCCACGACAGCACCCGCTCCGGGGGGAAGTCGAAGACGGGTCGGAAGTCCGGCCCCAGGACGTAGGACTTGCCCTTGGAGTCGTAATCAATGTTGCCCGGGGCCAACTCCTTGTACAGCGCCAGATCCCTGGATGCGGCGGCGGACTGGATGCCAAACCGCGTGACCAAGTCCTGACGGCGTATCTCCCCAATGAAGCGCACGCGCAATTCCACAAACGCGAGCCGGTCGCGTTGTGGCTGGGTTAGATCTGCAAGCTGTTCGTTCGACATCCTGGCTGGCTCGTTCGGGTTAGCGAATGCTTGTGATGGCTATTGCGGAAAGTATATGGTCCGCTCTAAAATCTGTCCATAATTCGTTTGTGATTTGTTGGTGGGTCGCATTGTGATAACCACAAGCGGCGCAGCGACGATATGACTGGCATGGACGCTGTGCAGGCTTTTCCGGAGCTTCAGCACTTCGAAATGGAGTGAACGGCATGAGCGGAAATCGATGGGACCAGCCGGGCGTGCCCCACAAAGGATGGCACTGCGTGGATGTGGTCGACCTGCGGGCCGACGGCGAGTCGGCGGGCGAAACCGATTACGCGACCTGCCAGATGTGCGGCAACGAGAAGATCCGCTACGTCCACATCATGGAGCACCCGGGTCTGGATGAGAACTTCGACGTTGGCTGCGTCTGCGCCGAGAAGATGAGTGGCGACTACGAAGGACCGAAACGGCGTGAGGCCAAGTTGCGCAACCGGGCAGCACGCCGAACCCGATGGCTGCAGCGCAAGTGGCGGGTGTCCGCCAAGGGGAACAGCTTCCTGAACGTCGATGGGCACAACCTCGGCGTCCACATGAACAAGTTCAAGCGCTGGGGCTACCGGATCGGCAGCCGGTTCAGCGCCAAGACCTACGCGACCAAGGACGAAGCCAAGCTGGCCCTGTTCGATGACTTCTGGGCCGCGACTCAGGATGACGATCGGCTGTGGGCTTCGGACTGATTTCAGCAGGCTGTCGGACCAGACGTAAACCAGGACACATCAAACAATGAAAACAGACTTGATCGAAAAGTACGCGCCGATTCTTTGTGGGGCGACGCCTCCGATGGTGCGCGATCCGCGCCTCCTAATGGATGCAAGTGGCGACGTGAAGATCTATTACGCACCGTTCGAGTACATCAACCCAAGTGCGCGGATCGTTCTGGTCGGGATCACACCGGGCCCCACCCAGATGGTCAATGCCAACAACGAGGCGCGGCGCGCGCTTCAGGCCGGCAAGTCCAGCACGGAAGCGATCCAGGCCGCCAAGAGCGTCGGCGCATTCAGTGGCGAGCCGTTGCGAAGCAACCTCATCAACCAGCTCAACCATTGGGGCTTTCACAAGTGGCTCGGCCTGACCGATTCTGCCGACCTGTTCTCCACGTCGCGCCACCTGGTGCAGACCACATCCCTCCTGCGCTATCCGGTGTTCGTCAAGGACGACGATTACCGTGGCTCTCCAGACATGACCAAGCACCTCTTGCTGAGGAAGTACCTGCTGGAGAACTTCGCGGCGGAGGTCGAGGAACTGAAGGATGCCGTGTTCGTCGGGCTCGGGCCGCAGGTCCAGAAGGTGCTGGATCGACTGATCCAGGAGCGGGTGCTGAATCCCGAACGGGTGATTGGCGGCATGCTGCACCCATCCGGCAACTGCACCTACCGGATCAATTACCTCATCGGCGACAGAAACGCGCCGATCCCGCACGCCACCAACCCTGTACCTTACGACCAGGGCCGGCAAGCATTTCGGGAGCGGTTCGTCACCGCCTGATCGAAAGTCGGGTGAGTCGATGCGGACGCGGGTTCAATTCCGCAAATGGGAATCGAACTGGCGTCCTGCCCGATGCGCTCGGTTGGTGACCCGGCCGGGGCAGAACTGGTAGGATTGTTGGCAGTCGGGGCTGGATTCCGCACCTTTCCGCAGGAGTTCGAAGCGGTCGTAAGGCGCTGAGTTACATAGGTTTGGCGCAGGGTTCCACCCCACCACCAATAACAAAACCCTTGTCACGAAAGTGACAAGGGTTTTTTATTGGCCACGAAGCGGCGCCTGTTGAACTTTCAAAGTCGGGGTTGACCGCCATGGATGGCGGAAATACAGAAAACGCAGGAGCGGTTTTCTGCCACAAAACAATAAATAGTCATTTTTTACAGTGAGGCTGCCCGAAGGGAGAGGCACATGGATGTGACGAGTGAATTCCCTCCTCCACTTACTACTCTCCCAGCCTCTAAAAGTCCGAGTGCCATAGGTCGAAATTGAAATTGACGACGCGTTAAAAATAATGATTACTTGGGAATTAGGAATAATTCAGGTTGCCTGTGGTGTGTAACTCCACAATTAATTCTGAGCATAATTAAGTCATTGATTAATGCGAGCTAAAACTATTGAGGATTCATCTACCTTTGTATTTATGCAGTTAACGCCAAGTTAGTTGGATTAATCTTCAGCGGGTTATATAGTTAGTGCAATTCAATAAACTGTTAGGCTAATACCTCGAAACATTTGCTTAGGATTTAAATTATGCTTGATAAAATAAAAGATCTAGGTTCGCAAGCTGTATCAAAGGCTAATGAAGCAATAGATGGTGTTGCCACAACAGTAAAAGGAAGTGTGGAGTCAATTTCAAATACAGCGTCTTCCGTTACTGAATCACTTAACGAAAAAGCAGTAAGAGCTTCTACGTCGCAAATGTACAGAATACTGGAAATTGCGTTGCAAGAGCTTGAAGGAAGACCTTTGGCTGAAAGACCTTTATCTTTAACTGCTAGCGTTAATATCGGTGTTGCTGCACTTGAAATGCAAATACATTTAAATCAAATAAGCGAGCAGCGCGAAATACTCAAAAACGAAGAAAATTAAACACAAATTTAAGTTTATTTCGGCTTGGGTTAAGCCTAACAAATCGCACAAGCATCGCAACCGTCGATTGTTGGACAGCTTCCTGCTTAGCTCGGCCTTAGATTGAATGGAGAAAAAAATGAGTTCATATGTTCCTGATGGTCATAATTCGGTTTCACCATATCTTTTAATTGAAAATGTAGAGCAAGAAATTGAGTTTTTGTTAAAAACATTTGAGGCTACTCTGTTATATAAAATTGATGGGCCTAACAACTCAATTAAACACGCCGAAGTAAAAATTGATGACTCGGTAATTATGTTAGGTGAACGCCAAAATCAAGGTTTTTCAGTAATTTCGTCAACGCATATTTATGTAAAATCTGTTGATGAAACTTACAAAAGAGCATTGGCATCTGGAGCCACATCAGTATCGGAGCCAAAAGATCAAGCGTATGGAGATCGAAGCGCTGGTGTTAAAGATGCACAAGGCAATTTTTGGTGGATTGGAACACATGTTAAAAAATAATAAATCTAACAGTCGTTCCAGCACTGCACACTTCGTGCTGACCATTTTTTAACGTCTACCCCGCACTTGCAAAAGCGTAGTTGGATTTCTCAGAAGTTGTACTACCGCAACTTTTGAGCGCGAGATTAATTTGCATGAATTTTTCAATCACTGTCTTGCCAGGCTTTCTCTACCTTGTCGGTATGGTTGTCCGCTTCATTGAGCTAAAATGACGCAATCGCATCATGATGATGAGCAGACTCACCAGCACTAATTGCAATATCAATTAGATTAAAGCAATATTCCGCGTCAGGCAGATGTGCCTACACATCTTTGTTTGTCATGAATCTAATTGGTTACTATTTCCGCTATAAAGTTTGTATCACTGCTATAAGCACTATCAGTCAAATAAATTCTTACATGGGAGTTAGCGAGGCGATGTTCAATTTTCAAAAAGGTAGCTTTAATTTTATTGTATTCACGTCACTAGTTTTATGCGGCTGCGAAACCCGCACTTACATGGAACCCGTTACAGGCGATCAGCCGATTACTGGTGATGTATCTACAATAAAATTTGAGTTACCACAAGGTGACAAAAAAATCACTATTTATGAAAAACCCGAACAATGTGAAGGCATGATGCTCGTGCCCATGCAGAAAGATGAAATCATCAAAGAAGTTAAGGTTAAACGAGGAGAACCAGTAAGCTTTACGGTAGCTTATGTTTTGGCTAGACAGCGCGATAAAAGGCAATCTGTGACTAACTCTTGTCAGATTACCTATACCTTGAATGCGACCGATAAAGATTACCACTTGAAATATGTCGTTAATTCAAGCGGAATTTGCAATTTGGAAGCTCAAAAGCTTGCTGGTGCACAAAGGGTGCGGGAGCCAGACATGGAACAACGTGAATACATCTACGATGCCAGGGACTCCCTGCCCCACTGCAAACCGCAAAAAGCATCTGAAGAATCTGTTGTACAACAGTCCCAACAACCACCAGAAGCACCTGTTGCAGCACAGCTCCAACAAATACCAGAACAAATTACTGCGGAACAGTTCCAGCCCAAAATTTACCCAATGCAAGTTAAAGGAATTATTTTTTCGATCGATATGCCATTAATTGAAGGTGAGGATTTGCAACACCAACAAGATAAAATCTTTACTTCATTAAACGAAGAAACAAAAAATGAAACCATGCGTAAATATGTGAAAACGCAAAAATCGCGTGACGATAAATCAACTTATATTCTGCGCACGGGAATGAGCATTCGTCATCCGAAGCATCTCTTCGATACATTTCTTGAATACAAAATTTCTGCTAACTGCCAACCGCAAAAGAAATACCTACACTGCGATTACAAAGCTACCGATGGCTTTTTTTCGAGGGATTTACCGCCCTCACAGTCACTAGACGGAAATCAAACGGTTGCGCAGATGGAAGCCAGCGAAATTAATAGCTTGTCTTTATTGAATACTCGCTTCATTACGCAGGTAGAAAGTTTTAATTCAGAACTTTCCTTGGACAAATTGCAACCCATGTTACGTGAAAAGAATTTTAGCGTGAAACCCAAAGGTTCTCGCTTGTCTTTGTATAGAGCTAAATTTGATTACAACGCGGAGTTGACACAAAAGAAAGTAAAATCTGGCTATATCACAACGGCAAGTGTTGAGGTTTATCCGCAAAAAAAGAGCGCTTACCACACCGATTTCTTTACGCCTTTCAACCAAATTATGAATGACATTAAAGCGTCTGTTCGGTAGCGTGCTGCCATCCACTTATCGATTAAATGAGTGGATGGCTTCTCGCTCATAAGAAAAACCTAATTGCCGTAAAATTGAAATTATTGAACAACCTAACTTATTCAACATCCCCGCAAAAATAACCACTTCCTCTAGCGGACAATTTTCACCAATAAAAACCAAACGCACCCGACTGTAAAGAAAGATAAACATCGCGCACATTCAAACCACTTTAGTAGAATTTAAAACAAACCCCGTTTAAGCTCCGTGGCTCTAACTAAAGAGGCACAGCAATGAAAAACATAAAAACCCTACTTTTGAGCGGACTTTTAACCACTACCCCACTTTGCCACGCGCAATTTTTTGATGATTTCAACGGCAAATCTACTGCTGAATGGCACACCTTTACGGGCGATGGTAATGCCGAGCTTAAATTTATTCCTATGGATGGATTTGCGCGCATGCAAGTTGATGCGACTAAAGACGAACACAATATTTATTGGACGATTATTAAACGCGACGTTTCAAAGTACCTGGACATGGAGAAACTCAAAAGTCCCGATTACGAATTGCGTGTAGAAGCGCGCGTGCGCCCCAGCGATTCGCCTCGTCGCGTTAACTTTATGCTTAACACGCAACGCACAACAGATTTTCACGAGCATTTGCGCGAATATGACCTCGGTTTAAAACCAGGCTGGCAAGTGATTAGTTTTACCACGAAGAATTTTGATGCTGCGCCCGGTGACCAAGTGAATGTGCAATTGGGTGTAACCGATTGGGGCTTGGGTGAACATTATTTGGATGTGGATTATTACCGCGCCGATGTGGTGAAAGTAAAAAATGCAAAACCGGATTTAGGCGAGCCACTTGTTTACCACCCACTCGTTGCTGCGATTGATAGCTTTAAACATCACGTAAAAGTCAAACACGATTCAACAATCAACTCAGCATTTCCGTTGGTGAATTTTAACAGCTGGAAATCTGACGACGCGCGCGTGCTAACCGTTAGTGCAGGCCAATACCCAATATTGCGCTGGGACCTTCAAAGCTTTAGCGGCCAAAAAGCCAATGATGCTGGTGTACTGGAACTCACCACACAATCGGTTCAAAAAGGTGGTGATTACATTGGTGCGCAGGGCGAAGATTTTGGTATTGAATTTGAAAAGGTGCGCGTGTTTGAAATTTTTGGCGGTGAAGAAAACTGGCAACAAGACAAAGTGACTTATGCAAGCTTTACGCAGGGAAAAGATTTGGTATCCACGCATAATGGCCAAATGATTTTTGATACAGACGTTGCCCAAGCTGGCGGAAAAACTTTGGTCACCATTCCTCGCCCTGTTATGCAGCGCATCTTAGATGGCACTACGCGTGGACTATTACTGAAACCGCTTGGAGCGCTAGAAGCATCTTTCTACGATTCTGAAAACGGTGATGGCAGCCAAGCAGCAACCTTGCATTTCACTACGCGTGTTAAATAAATAACTCCATGGGCGCAGGGAGGCGCCGTGTTTTACCAAGAGAGTCCAACCATGAACCGATTTTTTTCACATCTAGCAAAAAAGATTTTGTTGTTGTGCGTGACACTCTCACTCATGAGCTGCGTTGCGCCATTAACCAAAAATGCGCAGCAAAAATCTGTGCATGTATGGGAGATGCAAGAGCTGGTGTTTTTTGCAGCCAAGCCTTACAAAAATTATTACACCGATGTGGATATGTGGGTTCAACTCAAGGGGCCGAATTTTTATAAGCGCGTATACGGCTTTTGGGATGGGGACAACCGCTTTGTGGTGCGCTTGGTTGCAACAGTACCGGGTGAATGGACGTGGACGAGCGGTGCAAACCACAATGATGATTCTGGCTTGAACGGTCGCACCGGCTCATTCACAGCTGCATCATGGTCTAAGAAAGAAAAACAACAAAACCCGAACCGTCGCGGTTTTGTGCGTGTATCACCCAATGGTCACGCACTTGAATATGCCGATGGCACACCGTTTTTTATGGTGGGCGACACATGGCTTGCGGGCACAACCTGGCGCCTACCATTTCGCAATGCACCAACATCCAATGATTACACGCCGAGCCCCGGCATGGGTTTTGAAGATGCAGTCGCCTTTCGTAAAAGGCAGGGCTTTAATTCCGTCAGCATGATTTCATCTTTCCCCAACTGGGACGCGGACGTAAACCCGAGTACCCATGCGGACGCGAGCGGAATTTATGTGCGCAATGCGTGGGAAAAATTTGGTTACGACGTTTCAAGTGGTAAGGGCACCGATGCATCCGGCGGCGTAAGTTACTGGGGTTCCTTTACCGCAAAAAGTATGCGCGATGAATATGGCAACCTACCCTTTGCTATGTCCGCGCAGCGCAAAGGGGTTTCGGACTTTACGCGCATCAACCCCGCTTACTTTAAAAGCCTTGATCGCAAAATGAATTACTTATCCGCACAAGGTTTTGTGCCACTGTTAGAAACGGTTCGCCGCGATGTTGGCCCGTCCTGGAATGCCTATTTTAATTTTAATGAAACCTTTGCGCGCTACATGCAATACATAGTTGCACGCTATGGTGCGAACAATTTATTGTTTAGTGGCATTCATTTGGATTGGATTCCAAAAGACTTTAGTCTTACAGCTGCGCAATTTAACGAAGCACTTACCTATCATCTAAAAAAATACGGCCCGCCGCCTTTTAATCAACCTGTAACAACCTTAATTGATCGCTCTACTTATGAAGCCTTTGGCCATGGCGATAAAGTGCCTTGGTTAAATATGCACAGCGTGGGCAACAAACCACGCGATCACCGTGTGAGCGAAACTCTTGAAACCGAATTTAAATTAACGCCCGCGTACCCAACGATTAATTTTGAGCCCTACTACACTGGCTGGCTTCACTCTATTAACAAACCCGCTGGTGAAGAACCGCCTGCCAACTCCGCGCGAGATAATTATTTTGCGCGCGCGCAAATGTACGGCTCTGTGCTCTCGGGTGGATTGTCTGGCCATGTGCATGGTACAGCTGCGTATGATATCACCACCACTGGCGAACCCGCTGGTGCACGCCCGCATTTTTGGGATGCGATGAATTATGAATCAGCCAACTACATGCAACATTTAAATAACTTTGTGCAATCCGAAGGCAAGCGTTATCAGAATTTGTTATTGGCTTCTGACCAGATTTTTCCGCGTAAAGCGGCAGGCAGTCCCGAAGACGGCCTCGATGGGTGGAGTTATATGATGCGCACAGCTGAGAAAGATTTGGCGCTGCTGTATTTTGAAAATAAATCGGAAGTGCCCAAGCTAAAAGGCTTTATACCCGGCAAGACTTATACTCTGAAATGGTTTGACCCCGTGACCGGCAAATGGGAAAAGCCTTTAGCCTTAAGGGCAGATGACGAAGGAACCCTTAATTTACAAAGCTTCCCACAGCAGGAGTCCGTTGCCAGCCGCGATTGGGCGGCAAAAATTTCCTTATGAGGAATTGCACTTTGAAAGCATGAGCCTTGAGCGCTATAGTTCAGCTACCGGATTCCATTCTGAACTCTAAACCTATAATACGGAGTAAGTGACACATGAACCAAGCAGCCCAAGCTCATGCAGCAACATTAAACGCAAAACGCTTTAAGCATTTAACACAGCAATTGCGCGGGCTGTTTCTCGGCTCGCTAGCTATTGCTATTGTACCCATGCAAGCTGCCGCTAGCGTGGAGAAAGCTTGTTCATTTCAGTTACCGCAAATCCATTTTACAAAATGCCTTAACTCCGCAGAAAAAAATGTTTTCATCAAAGATGGAAACCTTACATTTAAAAGCGACGCCAAAACCGATTTCTTTAACGACCCCGACGGCAAGCTCTCAAACAGCAATGCACCTGTATTACTGTCAAAAATCGACAACACCAAACCTTTCACCCTAACTGCAAAAGTGAGCCCCGACTTCAAAGAAACCTACGATGCCGGCGCGCTTTATATCTTTGTGACCGATAAGCTATGGCAGAAATTTGCGTTTGAACGCGATGAACGAGCTACAACGCGCGTTGTTAGTGTACGAACCATTGAAACCTCGGACGACAACAATCACCAACCCATTGGTCAAAAATCGGTGTATTTAAAAATTTCCTCAGACACTCAAACAGTCGCGTTTTATTTTTCTGAAGATAAAGTGAAATGGAATTTGGCGAGGCTTTATAAAAATAGCTACCCAGCCACTATTTGGGTTGGCGTGAGCTCTCAGTCACCTATGGGTAATGGCAATTCAACCCAATTTGAAAACCCTTCACTCATAATCGAAAGCGTTAAAGATTTTAGGATGGGGATTTAAACTGTAAGCCTTCTGTTTCTTATAAAGCACTCCTGAGATCGGAGTGCTTTTTCTCTGTTATAGCAGTCCCCGCTCAATTTCCTTCCAATATTTCGCTCCAGCTTGCTTCAAAAACTAGATTTTCATTACAGAAGTCTATTCGCTTTCGCTATTCAAACGAAAAATATTCTTCTTAGTTGTCGAATTTGAATTGTTCCATTCGACTAATAGACGTATGACATTTCTGCAACAACTTATGGAGAAGCAAATGAATAAAACGATTTTTATCAGCCTACCCGTCTCTAATCTAAATACTGCAATTCGCTTTTACGAAGCCTTGGGATTCGTACGTAACCTTCAATTTTCTGACGAAAGTACGGCTGGCATGGGATGGAGCGAGCACATTAAAGTCATGCTCATTACCCACGAAAAATGGCGTACGTTTACCAATCGCCCTATTCCGCCATCAACTTTCAGCGAGGTTGGGCTTTCTGTGTCTGTGGAGAGCCGGGAGCAGGTTGATCGAATGAATGAAGCGGCGGCAGCGAATGGCGGAACGGGAGATATAAACCCTGTTCAAGACCATGGCTTTATGTATTGTCGCGATATGGCTGATCCCGACGGACATATTTGGGGTGCTATGTGGATGGATCAATCGGCAATGACTAGCTCAAGCTAGGGAATCCAGAAAATGCGCCGCTGCCGCCGCCGCTTATGAGCGGAAACACCTAATTATGAAATGAATGTGCATATGTGCGTTGGGTCGTTTTACGCCAGAATAAATGTCATACAATATGGCCACGCTAACACAGCGTTACACACTCAAACATAACGAAAACAGAGGGCTGAATAATGAAATACAAAGGTTTAGCAGTGCTTGCGCTGGCCTTGCCAAGCTTGTGCTTCGCGCAAGCAGATCAAAAAGTGCTGGAAGATTTCAAACCGTCCAGTTTGAACCAACCCGGCAAAGAGTACCCGCAGGTGAACTCACAAGGTTACGCGCGCTTCCGTATTGAAGCGCCAGACGCCAAAGCCGTTAACGTAAGTTTAGGTTTGGGCGGAAAAGGCGGAACTGATTTGGTGAAAGGCGCTGACGGTGTTTGGACAGGAACTACTGCAGGCCCTATGGATGAAGGTTTCCATTATTACCACCTCAAAGTAGACGGCGGCATTTTCAATGACCCGGGCGCGATGAATTATTACGGTTCTGTTCGTTGGGAAAGCGGCATTGAGATTCCAGCGCACGATCAAGATTTTTACGCTGTTAAAAATGTTCCTCACGGTTTAGTACAGGAAGTTCTCTTCCCTTCTGCAAGCACAAACTCAACCAAGCGTGCATTTGTTTACACGCCTCCAGGTTACGAAAAGAACGACAAAAAAAATTACCCAGTTCTGTACCTGCAACACGGTTGGGGTGAAAATGAATACGCATGGATGAACCAAGGGCGCGCGAACTTGATTATGGATAACTTGATCGCCGAAGGAAAAATTAAGCCCTTTATTATCGTAACCACCTACGGCATGACCAACGAAGCCAAGTTTGGCACCATTGGTTCATTTGATATCAAACCATTCCAAACCGTGTTAATTGATGAATTAATCCCTTATGTTGATTCACATTTCCGCACTTTGTCTGACCGCAAAAATCGCGCAATGGCTGGCCTCTCAATGGGCGGCATGGAAACCAAAACCATTACTATGGCTAATTTGGATAAGTTTGCTTATATCGGATTATTCAGTGGTGGCTCATTCAAAATCGACGACGTAAATGCAACACCCGGCTTTAAAGAAAAAGTGAAGCTTGCGTTCGTGAGTTATGGCAGCCGCGAAATGATGGACGAGCGCATGCGCGGTTTTGTTGGCGATCCAAAAGCCAATACCGAAGCTTTGAAAGCAGCTGGCATTAACAGTGTGCTTTACGTTTCGCCCGACACCGCACACGAATTCTTAAGCTGGAGACGCAGCTTGCGCGAATTCGCTCCTTTGTTGTTTAAGGATTAATACAATTTATTTCAGTGCGCATAATTTGCGCACTGAAATATCTAGTAACTCGCACCAACGTACACCCGCCGAATCCAAAGCCTTTTATCAAACCTATCAAATTCAAACACAAAGCCTATAGACTAAATACAGCCTCAAAAGCTACATTAGCACCGACTATTTCCCCTAGGCTTTGGTTATGACCGAACTGAGTTACCTGCTACAACAATCCACCAACAAATTGCTGGACTTGATTAAAGACGCTGCCCCCGGAAGCTCGCAGCTACCCAATGATTTTGCTTTATCACGTGATCTGGGCATAAGCCGCACCACTGTGCGCACTGCAATCACACACTTGTGCGACCAAGGTATTTTGAAGCGTGAAGGCAATTTGAAAATTGTTTTACGTGCACCGAAACCAACTGATTATTTTGACATCAGCAATGAGCCTTCCACCAAAGAAGAACAGTTCGAGAAGTATTTTTTATCCTTGATTAGCTCTGGCAAATTAATGCCGGGCGATCGCTTTTCTGAGTTAGATTTAGCCAAAAAATCCAACTGCATCACCATTACGGTGCGTGAGTTTTTAATTAAATTTGCACACACCGGGCTCATTAAAAAGAACCCGAGAGCGCAATGGCAAATGGTTGAGTTTGATGTTCAATTTGCTGAGGAGTTGATTAGTTTTAGAAAGATATTGGAAATGGCGTCTATTCGTGCGTTGCTCGAGCGCCCTGCTGAAGACCCGGTTTGGGGTGAATTAAGTGATTTACTTGCCGAACACAAAGCTTTGCTTGCCGATATAGATAATAAATTTAACGATTTCCCTGCTTTGGATGCGCGCCTACATCGGCTGATTCAAAGCGCATCCGGCAACCGGTTTATCAACCAGTTTTTTAATATAGTGACTTTCATTTGCCACTATCACTATCAGTGGGACAAATCAGACGAGAAAGAGCGCAATGCGATTGCGGTATCTGAACACATAGATTTATTGAACAATTTATTATCGCGCGATATTGCCGGCTCGGTAATGAGCTTGGAAAAACACCTCAACACGGCGCAACGCACGCTAATGCGTTCTGCGCACGGCCTAACGGATTAAACCGAATCAACGATTATTTATCGTTTGATTCGGTTCTTCTTTAAGCTAGCGTCACTACCGCTTTAATCAAGCTGTCCTGTTCACCAAGCCATTGCGGTAATTTAGTTGGTAGATCTTTTAATTCCGCGGTATGCGTATTCAGCAGATCAATCGGAATTTTTCCATCCTTGATGGACGAAATAACGGTATTGAAATCCTGTTTGGTCGCGTTTCGGCTGCCGATGATGCGCATTTCGCGCGCGTGAAAAAACGGATCATCAAAGGTAATTTGATCTTTCACCACGCTGATAAACACGCTGCTTCCACCGTGTGCAACATATTTCAAGCTCGCTTCCATAGCGCGCTTATTTCCAGTTGCATCCAAGACTACATCAAACATATCGCCGTTGGTGTGTTGTTCAATGTCTGCGTCGGTGGTTGAACTCAATACAAAACCTTTAGCTCCTTTTACTAATGACTCTGCGCCAGATATGCGAGCTGCATTCACATCCAAAATAGCGACCGAACCGCCTGCGATTTGTGCAAAAAGCGCGGCACCTAAACCTATGGGACCTGCACCTACCACCAAGACGCGGTCGCCCGATTTAATCTCACCGCGACGCACGCCATGTGCACCAATGGAGAGGAACTCTACCATTGCGGCTTGCGCAAAGGTTAAATCACCTGCGGGGTAAAGTTGGCTTTCCGGAACCGTAATAAATTCAGTCATACCACCATCGGTGTGCACACCAAGAACACGGATATTGGTGCAGCAATTTGGCTTTTCTTTTCTGCAGGCGATGCATTTACCACACGGCAAATAGGGGTTAACAATAACCCTGTCACCCACTGATAATGCTGAGCCAAGATTCGTTTCCGCCACTTCACCCGATAGCTCATGCCCCATAACGCGCGGGTACTGCAGGAACGGATGAGAACCCTCGTAAATATGGAAATCCGTACCGCATATTCCAATGGATCGAACCTTAACTTTTACCATGCCCGGTATAAGAGCCGGTTCCGCCCTATCCTCCAGCGTTAACTTTCCGGGCTCAACGCACACAACTGACAACATATCTCTTCCCCGAGGCCAATCAGGCCCCACTTAAATGACTTTTATAGTTAATACCCAACTATTTGGGGTGAACCCTAACTGCTCTGTACCCATAAACGGCAATAATCAAGAAACACAACAATGGCAATGAAAAGGACGCTTGTGTTGCCGATAAAGCACTGGATGACCAGTTATCGATAATTACCGCTTGCAACATGGGCAAAAATGTTCCGCCGACGATGGCGGCAATTAAACCTGCGGCTGCAAATTTTGCATCGTCACCGCGAATACCTTCGAGTGCAATTCCATAAATCGTGGGGAACATGAGTGACATGCAGCCAGAAATTCCCACCAAACAATAAATACCTAAACTGCCGCCCAACGTGATAGTTCCAACACTTAAAACAATGCCGCCCGCAGCCAACGTCATTAACAAGGTTCCGGGTGCAATGTATTTCAATAAGAAAGTACAAATAAAACGGCTTACGCAAAAAATAATCATGGCGATAACGTTGAAATTTTGCGATTTAACTTGTGCGGCGGCTTCTGACATTCCTTGGGCAACAAACACTTCAGTGCCGTAATGAATAATAAAAGTCCAACACATAATTTGCGCGCCCACATAAAACACCTGCGCGATTACACCTTCCACATAACGTGGCGTACGAATCAAGCGGGCAAAAATTTCTTTAGTGGTGCTATTACCTTCGACGGTCTCTTTACCGCTTGGCATTTTCATGCAGGCAATCAGCAAAAACATAACCGCGATTACAATACCTATGACAATATAAGGATGACTTAGCACAGCCAAATCCGCAGACTTAACTGCTTCAAAATCCGCAGCAGATAAGGTTTCGCGCGTAGCGCGGTCGCGTGAATCCATGCGCGCCAAAATAAATTGCGATGCAGCGTACATTCCTAACAAACCACCGATAGGATTAAACGCTTGCGCAAGATTAAGGCGACGCGTTGCGGTTGCTGCTGGCCCCATGGAAAGAATGTAAGGATTGGCGCTGGTTTCTAAAAAAGACAAGCCAGATGTCAAAATAAAATAGGCAATTAAGAAAGGATAAAACTCACCAATATAACTCGCAGGCACAAATAATAACCCACCGACAGCATACAACCCGAGCCCCATTAAAATGCCCGCTTTGTAGGAATAGCGACGAATAAAAAATGCGGCGGGAAATGCCATTAACCCATAACCACCGTAGTAGGCAACTTGCACCCAAGTTGCATCTGTCGCCGTGGTTAAAAAGATTTTTTGAAATGCGGCAACCATTGGGTTAGTCACATCGTTTGCAAAGCCCCACAGAGCAAAACAAAAGGTCACCAACATAAATGCCAACAGCATATGTTTGGGAACTAAACTTTCTGAGGGCGCATCCACCGACTGATGCGATTCTTGAACACTAGCGCTCGGGTTGGCCATGGAAGTTACCTGTTATTATGATCGAGTGGTTATTATGATTGAATGATTATTGTTAGTGGCGATGACATCAACTGATGTCCAATTTATAAAAATGAATAGCGTTTTGTCCCCAAATGGATTTTTGATCTTCAAGTGAAAATGGCTTTAAGAAAGCTTCCAGATATTCAATCCATTCTGCGTAGCTCGCGGCGAGAGTACACACCGGCCAATCACTTCCCCACATTAATCGCTGCGCACCAAAGCAATTAGCCAAATGATTCATATAGGGATAAAGACTTTCGTAAGAAACCCTTTTTCCGGCCTCCGTTACTAATCCAGATATTTTGCAAAATGCGGTTGAGTCTTGGCTGATCTTTTGAATTTTTTCTGCCCAGGGATTAAATACATCAGCCGCTATATCCGGTTTCGCGCCGTGATCTACAACAACTCTTAATTCAGGGTAACGTTTAAGCAGAATATAAAGCGCATCCAGATGAACAGGTTTTACCAAGGCATCGAAGGTTAACTCTTTATCGATAAGCCATTTGAATACAGGATCAAGTTCAGGCTTCAACATCCAGTTGGGATCGGCAATGCCCTGAATAATTGGGCGAATACCTTTTAGCTTTTTATGTTGATGCAAGCGTTCCAACACCGCGAGCGAACCGGGCAAATTCATATCCACCCAACCCACAACGCCGGCAACATATTCGTATTTGTCTGCAATATCTAAAATGAAATCTGTCTCTGCTACCGTTTCAGCGGCTTGCACAATGACGGTGTAATCGACAGCATTTTCTAAGAGAAGGGGTTGTAAATCCTGCGGCAAAAAATCACGTTGAAGGCTCGCGGGTTCCGCATCAAGCCAGTAATAATCACCCCGATCCAGCTTCCAAAAATGCTGGTGACTATCGACGCGTAAGGTGCTGTTCAAGGTGGAATCCTCTTATTATATGATCGCAGGTCTACGACGAGCCAAAAGGTAAACGCTACCTTGCGCAATGTCAATCTGTATATAATAAACACTTTTAACAACGGATAAGATCTATGAGCAACCCCGCACTACCCAGGGTGATTTTCGGTACAAGTGGCCTTGGCAATTTGTTTAATGAGCCAAGCTACGCCAGTAAGCGCGATACGGTTGCGGAGGTAATTAAGCATTCCGGCAATGTCGCGGTATTTGATAGTGCCGGCAAATACGGTGCGGGTTTGGCTTTGGAATGTTTAGGACAAAGCTTAAAAGAGTTGGGAATCTCGCCATCTGCAGTCCAAATCTCTAACAAATTGGGCTGGAAACGAGTACCACTCACCTCACCCCAACCCACCTTCGAACCCGGCGCCTGGGTAAATCTTAAACACGATGCCATCCAAACCATCAATTACGATGGAATTATGGAATGCTACCACCAAGGCAATGAGCTACTAGGCGACTACCCCGCACGATTGGTTTCTATTCATGACCCCGATGAATATCTTGCCGCTGCCGCTAGTGCGCAAGACCGCGCGAAACGTCTGAATGACATTCTCGAAGGTTACCGCGCCTTAAATGATCTAAAGCAAAAAGGAGAGGTGGATTCCATTGGCATAGGCTCAAAAGATCCGCGTGTTATCGGTGAAATCAGCAAACTGGTGAAGCTGGATTGGGCCATGTTCGCATGCAGTCTTACACCTTATACCCACGAGCCACATGTGGTTGAGCTTATTGAGCGTTTGGGGCGTGAGCAGGTGCAAATTCTAAATTCGGCAGTCTTTAACTCTGGTTTTCTAACGGGCGGTAATTATTACAACTACCAGTTAGTCACCCCCACCACTCACCCTGAATTATTTAAATGGCGCGAAGCCTTTTTCGCACTGTGTAAAAAACATAATGCAGATCCAGCCGCGGTATGTGTTCAATTCTCTTTCCGTTTTCCTGCGGTAACAAGTGTTGCACTCAACACAACCTCTCCAAGCCGCGTTGCTGGAAATATCGCATTAGCCACAGCGCAGATAAGCGATGAACTTTGGAAAGAGTTGATGCAGGCAGGTTTAATCGCTGTTTAACTTGAAAAAAATTCCCTTATTATGCATCCCTCTATTGCATCGTTTATTTCGGGAGAACATTTATGTTGAAACAGATTGGCTTCGCCTTAACGTTTGGATTATCAATCACAGCTTACGCAAAACCTGCATTCACCGGCCCCGATTTTAGCGGGCAGTATGAGTGTACAGGCATGGACGACCACGAAGGAAAATACACAGGAAAAGTCACCCTACAATTGGTGACTTCGCAAAGTATGGGAAACTACGGCGCTTACAATTTTAAATTAGATGTCCCTGGCTTTGGCTCCTACCCTGGCCACGCCGCCGCTAATGGAACGCAAATGGCTATTCACTTTGCGCTCACCGATCCCAGTACAAAAGATTACGGAACCGGGATCGCAAATTTTTCCAAAAATAAAGACGGCAAATGGGTATTCCACAAATATTATTATGAACCTGAATTTAAATCTGGAAACTTTGGCGAAGAAGATTGCGTTCAGCGTTAATTAGCCAAATAATTTTTTCACAAAATAACCTTTATCAACGCGGCGGCATTTCTTCAAAGCTCGGCAAGTTGGGATCAACGCGATCCCAATCGAGTGCGCGTGAGGTATATGTTCTTACACTCGGCGTGTAACGGCTCGGATCATCTAAGGTACCCGCACGCACACTCATCGCAGCAGGATTTGCTGAAAAAGTCATATATACCGGCGTTCCACACCTACGGCAAAACGCACGTGTTTTTACATTTCCACTATCGGCAGTCATGCTCCACTCGCCCGCTTCACCTTCTACGCGAGCTGCTGCCCGTGGAAAAACCCAATGCGATGCATGGCCGTTTCCACTTTCTTTTCTACAATCAGTGCAATGGCATTCAACACCAATAAATGGCTCCGCAGTAATTTCGTAACGAATAGCGCCACAAGCGCAACCGCCGGTGTAAGAAGTTGTCATGATTTTTCTCCAAGAGTTAACTATATTCAGGTCGTTTTATAAGAATTAATTCAACAGACTTATCACCGCAGGCTGTAGCGAAGAAAAAGAAGCCCGTTATCGCGCACCGAAGCCTCCAGCAATTTTAATTGTCGCCGCTCTATTAATTCGCTAAACAGATTTTTACCTTCCCCGATTAACACCGGGTAAACAATCAAGCGAATTTCATCCAACAAATCTGCTTCAATACACAGCTGTGTAAGCTGCGCTCCGCCCATAAGGTAAATGGCTTTTCCAGGCTGCTGCTTTAGGTTGTCGATGTCTTTCAAGCTACGAATAAATCGAGTATGAGCCCATTGCGCTTGGGTCTGAGTTTTCGACAACACCAAGTGCGGCGTTTGCGATGCAAATTGACTCCAACTCACCTCAGCGGGCGTGGGCACTTTTTCTGTCATAGGATGCACATCTTGCGGCGCTGCGGCCAATGCCGACCAATAAGCCTCATAACCGGGGTACATGGCGCCGCCCAACAAACAGGTATCTATTTCACTAGTCAGGCCGTAGTCTTCTGACCAAGCATCTACCCAATCGGCGTAGCCTTCATTACTTTCTATTTTTCCATCGAGTGATACTTTGAATCCGGCAATAAGTTTTCGCATATCAAGAACCTCGTTAATCTATCGACCTGTTTGGATTTGCTCTGAGCTATAGTAGTTGCCGGCTTTTATTGAGGGGGAGTAACAAATATGACGGGATCTGCATGGATTCGATAATTACCAGCGCTGCTCTGGCACTTGCGCGTGGTGACTTTTTTGGCGCACTCAACCGAGTCGCCTTGCGTGAAGATGCACCTGCATTAGCGCTGCGCGGAATCGCAATGGCGCAACTGGGCGACCTAGAGCGCGCGAAACTCTTATTGCGTAAAGCAGCGCGTGGATTCGGCACCAAGGAACCCGTATCAAAAGCGCGCTGCATTGTGGCAGAGATGGAAATAGCCTTAGCGCTACGCGACTTGGATGGTTCCGCTGATCAATTGAAGTTCGCACAAAAGATCCTTCATGCTCACGACGATTTTATTAACGCTGCTTATGCGCAGCATTTACAAACTCGTTTGCTATTACTCTTTGGCAAGCTGGATGAGGCCGAAACACTGACTAACAGCTTAGATGTGAGCTTATTCTCTCCTGCTTTTAACGCGGCGCACCAACTCGTTGTCGCTGGGATAGCGATACGCCGTTTGCAAATTGGCAAAACTCGCGCTGCCATCGCCCGCGCGCAAGAAGCAGCAACGCGCGCGCAAATTCCTTCTTTGTTTGCTGAAATTCATAAGGCATCTCAAATACTGGAAGCACCTGCTGCGCGCGTGAAGTCGCAGCAGGGCGAGCAGTTATTACTACTGGAAGATGTTGAAACGCTGTTCGCGTCCAACGCAATAATCGTGGACGCATGTCGTTATGTGATTCGCCATCAATCAACCATTATTTCTCTCGCAAGCCGCCCGGTTTTATTCAACCTTTTGTTGGCGCTCGGTGAAGCCTGGCCGCAAGATGTATCGCGCGATCAGCTCATCAAAATCGCCTTTCGCCACAAACAAGTGGATGAATCCTTACGCGCACGCCTGCGAGTAGAAATAGGCCGTCTGCGCGCAGAAATTGCTGCACTTGCCGACATCAAAGCTACCCCACAGGGTTTCGCACTTGTTCCCCATACTAAACAAGATGTAATTGTGCTCAACCAACCGATTGCAGAAAAACATCCGGAAATTATTGCCATGCTTGCAGATGGCGAAGCTTGGTCAAGTTCAGCGCTCGCATTAGTCTTGGGCATAAGCCAACGCACTGTTCAACGCGCGCTCGAATCACTCGCCAGCTTAGGAAAAGTTCAATCCTTCGGGAAAGGACAAGCGCGTCGCTGGATCACATCCCCGCTTCCCGGTGTCACGACAATATTGTTACTCCCGGGCGCGTTTCCCGGTAATTAAACTGGTCGAACTTATCTAACCCAGAGACCTATCCAACACAGAGACTTTTACCATGAAAAAATCAGCAGCTGAAATTATCGGGGAATACGGGCCTTTTCCGGGCGTTGATGCCGTACACGGTGTGAGTTTTGACGGCGAAAAAGTGTGGTTCGCATCAGGCGATAAACTCAATGTTTTGAACCCCGAAAGCGGCAAGATAGATCGTTCGCTTAATGTGGCAGCCCATGCAGGCACAGCTTTTGACGGCAAATTTCTCTACCAAATCGTTGAAGCGCAAATCCAAAAAATCGACCCCAATACTGGCAAGGTAATGTCTGCAATTCCAACACCACCGGGCGGTGCTGCGGGTATGGCGTGGGCAGAAGGCGCGCTTTGGGTCGGGCAACACCGCGCGAAAAAAATTCACAAAGTAAACCCAGACACCGGCGAAATTCTTGCCACCATTGAATCGAACCGTTTCGTCACCGGCGTAACCTGGGTAGATGGCGAACTATGGCACGCCACCTGGCAAGACGACCAAAGCGATTTGCGACAAGTTGATCCTGCAAACGGAGAGGTTTTGCAAAGCCTATCAATGCCCCAAGGCACTTTCATTTCAGGCCTCGAATCCGACGGTGTAAACCGATTTTTCTGCGGTGGAGGCTCCAGCGGCAAAATACGCGCTGTACGCAGACCTGCGTAAAAATAAAGTGCCGATGAGCGAGTTAAGCTCTACCAAATACTAACTCGCTGCTCGGACGGCAACTACATTGAATCACCGGGTTTACGATGCGCATATCGTAAACCGCGCAATATTTTCAAAATTATTGCGCACCGCTACTAGGTAACTCACCACCAAGATCGCATTGACTACCCAATCACCTAATGCGCGTCATTTCGCAATAAAACTTAGCATTTCAAAAGCTGGGTTTATGACAACTGAACAGGTAAAATATTTTCCATGTAAACCTGCTCGCAGAGTTATTTACCACTCATCACCTACTGCCCTACCTAATGTTATGACTCAAGATATAAATTCACTTTCGCCTGATTACTTGCAAAGATTTGGTGGCATAGCAAGGTTGTATGGGCATGATGCTTTGGTCGCACTCAGCAAAGCACATTTCGTTGTTATAGGTTTGGGTGGCGTTGGCACTTGGGTGGCAGAAGCGCTCGCGCGTTCCGGCATTGGAACACTAACATTAATTGAATTAGATGATGTTTGTGTCACAAACACCAATCGACAATCTCACGCACTTAAATCCAACATAGGCCGCTCAAAAAATCAGGTGATTAGTGATCGATTGAAAGAGATTAATCCCGGCATTGTTATTCATTCTGTTGAAGATTTTATCGATCAAGACAACATGAAAGCACTCGTCGGCAAGCAACACCACGTGGTGATTGACGCAATGGACGCTGCACATATAAAAGCGCGCTTGGTTGCTTATTGCTTAGCGATTAAAGTGCGACTAATTACTGTTGGTTCATCGGGGGGAAAGCGTGACCCGCAACAGGTTCGTGTGGCGGATTTGGGCCGCACTGAAAGCGACCCCATGCTGGTAAAAATTCGCACGCAGCTCTACCGCCATTTTAATTTTTCGCGCGATAAAAATCGTAAATTCAGAGTTGATGCGGTTTTTTCCACAGAACAAATGGTTTACCCAAAACCAGATGGCAGCGTATGCATGGATAAAAAATTTTTGGAGGCCGGTGTAAAGCTCGATTGCGCGGGAGGGTTTGGTTCGAGCGTGATGGTAACGGGAACTTTCGGATTTGTTGCAGCCACCAAAGCTATTGAACGGTACCTAGCAGCTACGCTTAGCGCGACCTAGCGCACAGCTCAATTGCCAACTTGTTAAAATAAAATTCGCTTTCTAATGATACTTTCAAGGTAACACACCTCTCCCGAATTTATTCGTGACAGATAGCGCAGTTTAAATTTCCTTTGTTACTAAAATAGCGAGCCAATTCTTAAACACCGCGGCAGCAATTAAAGCAGAGGGACAAGCCATGCCATGTATTTCACGTTTAATCGGGCGAATTGAAAAATATATCTACATAAGGCCGAAAGCAAAACTCTTAATGGTTGTGTGTTGCGGTGCATTAAGCGCTTGCGGCGGAGGGGGAGGCGCAGGATCAGCATTTACTTCTACGTCACCGGTAACAAGCAGCAATGGAACAATGGAGAACCCATCTCAAATTATCAGCAGCGAAGCAAGCAGCATTCCTACGGTGGAATTAATTGCCGCACCTGATAGCAAATCCGGCAACTCTGCGTCTAATTCGTCGGCTTCAAAATCTTTACCAAATGGGAAATCGAGCAGCTCTCTAACAACTTCAAGCGCAAAAACGAGCAGCTCTTCATTAATTATTACACCCAGCAGCACAGCAAGCTCATCCTCTAATCCAGCCGGCTCGTCTTCTGTACCAACCAGTTCGTCCGCCGCGTCAGTATCCTCAATATCCAGCAGCGCACCTAGTTCAAAATCTTCAGTACCGGCCAGCTCGTCATCTAAGCCAGCGAGCTCATCTTCTGCACCAATAAGCTCGTCCTCCACACCAGCAAGCTCATCATCCGTCTCAACGAGTTCGTCTTCAGTACCAGCAAGCTCATCATCAACAAGCAGCACTTCTCAGCAAGCCTTCTATACTGAAAGCTTTGAGGGAAGCGCTCAGTCTGGAGGCGGCGCAAACTTTAGTTGGAGCGGCGGAGCGTGGAGCTTTGTCACGACTGACGCAGCAAAATCTGGCGCAAAATCTTTACGCTTCCGTTACCCGGCTGGCGCTAACACAAGTGCAGAAGAGCGCTTCGCATTCACGCTGCCGCACCAAGAAGTATGGGTGAAATATTGGTTCAGAGTTCCAACGAACTTTGAGCATGTAGCACCTGAACCAAACTGGCCAACCAATAACAAATTGTTCGCTATTTGGATGGATGATTACTCAGCGCACGGCAAAGGCCCATCGGTTATTTGGGAGTATTGGGATAATGGCCAAGGCGGAAGTGATTTGGCCGTGCATTTTTCAGAGGGCAGTTACACCGGAGCGGGACCACATCTGCAATTCCAACCGTTTATTAATGCTTCGACCGACAAGGGGCGTTGGATGCAACTGGTTTTGCACGTGAAAGCTGCAACCACAACAGCCGGCGTGAGCAATAATGATGGCTTGATTGAAACTTACCGTCGTTGGGAGGGAGAGTCCACTTTTGTGAGATTGCATCAGGTCACTCAAGCAAACATCGCGCCCGCCACTACAGGCCCCAACGGCTGGCAAGCCGGTTACTTTATGGGTTGGTCTAACCCCGGCTTCGCCGCGCAAACTGATTTTTACGTAGACGATGTGGAATTTGCCGATAGCATGGATTTGACTGCAAGTGCCAACACGACATCATCGGTTGCCAGCAGCAACTCATCCTCCAGCCAGAGTTCGGTTAATAGCTCTGCTTCAAGCCAGAGCTCAACAATGAGCAGCTCATCAAGCAACAGCTCAACGACAAGCTCCTCGTCCGCAGCCTCTGGACAATTAAAATTTACGCCTTGGCTCTTGCTGGATGCAGACACCGGAAGCGACATGGGAAATAACATGGTATCAACAACAGAAAAAGTTGCCTTCGGAAACAAAGCGTGGAAAACGACAGCAATACAAGGTACCGAAGAATGGGCAATGGGCGGTGGGGCCTATTTCCCAAGCGCACTTAAAAAAGGCCAAAGCCTTCAAGCGCAATGGTCAGCATTCTTTCCCACAGATTTCGATTGGTACGCTGGTGGCGGTGGCCGCCTTAAATTTTTCAGAATAAGAACTGAACCTGTTGGCGGCGGCAACAGCGGCTACCACGACATCTACCTCAATACATTGGGTTTGGGTGGTGGCCCCAGCGAAGATGGAAGGCTCACCAACATTTTTGAAGGCGTGCAAAGCTGGCACGACACCAATGAATTTATGACAAAAGGCGAATGGAATACCTTTGAGATGCGAGTTGATTTCGACAACGTGTCATTCGACCAAGGTGGCAAGGGAAGAACACGAATTTGGCGGAAAAAGAATAATCAAATGCAGCTCATACTGGATGTAAAAAGCGACCCTACGTTAGTTAACGCTACCGATGTTGCGCCTTTCTTTTACATATTCACCTATTGGAACGGTGGAGCGCCGAAAACCCAGTCCATGTACATAGACCGCATTATTTTTGAAACAGATCTGACGCGTTTGGTGGAAACAGATAATGCTGGCAATAAAATTATTGGCGGATTGTGATCTGATTACGTACCGCGCTAAATAGTTTCGGCAATTTTTTTTAATCGCGCAATAATGGCTCGCAAACCATTATTGCGTGAAGGCGTTAAATGTTTTTCCAATCCCATCTCACTCATGGTTTGCTCTAAATCCAAGGCGATGATTTCCGTGCTAGTTCTTTTATCGACCTGAGAAAGCAATAACGCAACCAAACCATTAATTACACGGCTATCGCTGTCAAATGCAAAACGATGAATTTCGCCGCATACTTCATGAGCCAACCACGCGGATGTTTCGCACCCTCGCAGCAAATTTTCATCGCGCCTAATAGCTTCTTTGCGCTGGATAAGCGTTCCCCATTGTGTAATAAGGCGGTACTGGGATTGCCAATTTTGTGCAGCTTTTAATTCTGCAACAGAAATAGAAGATAAGTCGTCGTACACAAACATTAAAAATTAATCTTAAAAAGTGATTGGGCATTGAGTGTTGTTTGTTTTGCGATATGAGCAAGATCATCGCCGCGTAAGCTTGCAAGCTCATTTGCTACTTGCACCAAGTAAACGGGGCTATTGCGTTCACCTTGTTTACCGTGCAAGGGCATGTCGGGTGCATCAGTTTCCAGCAATATAGCGTCCAGAGGAAGCTGGCGCACTGCCTCGCGTGTTTTGTTGGCGCGCTCGTAAGTAATAGTTCCACCTATACCTAAACGAAAACCCAAAGACCAATATTGCTTAGCCAATTCATAACTCCCGCTGAAGCCGTGAATAACGCCGCCCGCAGGTAAGCGATAGGATTTAAGCCATTGCAGCACTCCGTTATGAGATTTTCGGCAATGAATAATGAGCGGCATTTTTGTTTCTTGTGCAACTTGCAAATGAACTTCAAACACCTGCAGCTGTTCGGCAATCGGGCAATCAATTAGCGCATCCAATCCGCACTCACCAATCGCAACGCAGTTTTTTTCTTCGATCTGTGAAATTAATTGGCGCTTTAATGTTTGTAGATCGACACCGAGATGATTTGAATTAAACTCTCGTGCAATCCACCACGGATGCAAACCAGCAGCACAATAAATCCCCGCATATTGATTCGCGAATTTAGCTGCACTGGACCATTGCGCTGGAGAAACGCCGGGAATGACTAAATGGCGAACACCGTTTTCCTGACAATTACGCCAAACTGAATCGCGGTCATTGTCAAAATCCGCGAAATCAAAATGGCAATGGCTGTCAAATAAAATCATGAGTGCCCATTCTCAAGCAAGGTTTTTTCTATACGCCGATCGGGAACTAACCAAATAAAGGTTACGATCAAGTAAGCCAATAAAGCGGGCACCACGTGGAAAAATGCAATCGGAATTGCCGCAGCGTAGATAACCACAGAAATAAGGCCTTTCGCATCTTTACCAACTGCTTTAGCGACAAGAGAATCCTTGCCTTCTGTCGTAATAATGCAATGCACTAAAATCCAATAAGCCAAGCCAGCCATTAACAAAACCCCACCATATAACGCGGTAGGCGCAGACGCAAAATGGTTTTCGCCCATCCATCCGGTTACAAAAGGCAGTAATGATAACCAAAACAACAAATGCAAATTTGCCCAAAGCACACTAGCACTTACGTGCTTAACGGCGTGCAACAAATGATGGTGATTATTCCAGTAAATGCCTACATAAACAAAACTCAATACATAACTAAAAAACACCGGAATAAGCGTTTGCAACGTCTGCCAATCAGAGCCGTGCGGCACTTTCATCTCCAACACCATGATGGTGATGATAATTGCGAGCACTCCATCGCTAAAGGCTTCAAGACGATTCTTCCCAATAGATTTTTCCTCTAATCAGACCTTGGTTCAATTTAATCAGCTTATAGTCTGTGACACCACAAGCAAAGAATAAAAAAAATCTTAACAGAAGCCGATTTAACGTGAATAAAAGTCGCGCTTGCGCACTAATTTCTGCAAAATAGGCAACTTAAAAATAAAAATGTCGTGATGGGCGTGCCCGTCGGCTAAGGGTAGGCAGAGCTATGCTTGATAACTCCACGAATAAATTTCAATTAGGGCTGGTTTATCTTTTTGCAATTTTGGCCGTAATTGGAATCGGTCCTTTTATCTACTTCCGCTATTCCCAAGGTGAAATTTCCCACGCATTACTGGATCTGGCGATCGTGAGTGCGGCTGTTTCAAGTGCGATTTACGCTCGCTGGAAAGGTGAAGTCACTCCCACTATTCTGAGCTTCGCAGCAGGGTTCTATACCTTGGGCGCAATTGCAGTGGTGCACTTTAATAACCCTATTTTTGTTTTTTGGATGTTCCCTACCATATTGGCAAACTTCTTTTTACTGCGCCCCACCCAAGCTATTTTCCTCAACCTTTTCGCAATTGCCTTGGTTGTTCCCGTTGCGTGGAAATTGGAACGCACCTTGGACACCTTCGCCATGATGTCCTCCCTGTTTTTTGTATCCATCATGGCGTACTTATTCGCGCGCCTTACCGAGGGGCAACGCAAACGGTTAGAAATTTTTGCATCGCAAGATCCGCTCACCTTGCTCGGCAACCGTAGATCAATGGATTTGGAGCTTACACTCTGCGCCGAAGATTTCGCCCGCTACCAAATACCCGCAACCCTAATTGTTTTTGATATAGATAAGTTCAAAGCCATAAATGATAAATTTGGGCACAGCCTTGGCGATAAGGTTTTAGTCGATATAGGTAAATTAGTTAGCGCACGCCTACGTAAAACCGACCGTGCCTTCAGATTTGGTGGAGAAGAATTTGTGCTTTTGGTGCGCAACACCAAACTTGAGGAAGCGGCAATCATTGCAGAGAAAATACGCGAGCAAATCCTCAGTCAAATTAACGGCCCAAAAGGAAAAATAACCGCGTCATTTGGGTGTGCGGCCATTCAACCGGAGGAAACCTGCGAGCAGTGGTTTGTACGAGCAGATCGCGCCATGTATCAAGCCAAGGAAAAAGGGCGTAATTGTGTCGTGCTGGCAGCCGAATAATCACCCAAACGATTTTTAAAACACATCCACAAGATTTCCCGCTATTATTTGCGCTCGATTACCGATTCCATAACCAATGGCTACGCAATTGCTATGTACCACACTTTTTTTGGACTGGCCGAACCCGCCTTTTCCATAGCAGTAAATCCGCGCTATCTGTACATGAGCCAGCAACATAAAGAAGCGCTGGCGCATTTGCTCTACGGCGTAACCGGTGGCGGATTTGTAATGCTAACCGGCGAAGTAGGCACAGGTAAGACAACAATTATTCGTTGCCTGCTGGAACAAATGCCCCAAAACACTGACATAGCGATTGTGATGAACCCTATGTCAAATGTGCTGGAGCTACTCACAACCATTTGCGATGAATTAGGCGCTCCCAGCCTTAGAGAAGAACCCACCGTTAAAGATTTGACCGACGCGCTCCACCGCTTTTTGTTGAACAACCACACCCAGGGGCGCAATACGGTTTTATTAATTGATGAAGCCCAGTTACTTTCTACTCAAGCCTTGGAGCAAGTCAGGTTATTAACCAACCTGGAAACTACCACGCAAAAATTGCTGCACATTATTTTGGTGGGACAACCGGAATTAAAAGCGCTAGTGTCCAAGCCTGAATTGCGGCAGCTCGCTCAGCGAATAACTGCACGCTTCCATTTAACGCCACTAACATTTTCAGAGACGCAAGCCTACATTCGCCACCGGTTGAAAATTGCTGGACTACCCGAAGGCCGGAGCCCTTTTCCCTATCCCATAGTGAAGCGTATTCACGCGTTTACCGGCGGTATTCCCCGCTTGATCAATGTGATCTGCGAGCGCTGCTTAATGGGAGCCTATGGCAGCAATAAAATGCGCGTTGATAACGCTATTTTTAATGCAGCAAAAAAAGAAGTCATAGGCGGTTTGGAAAACGGACGCACTGCAAAGCAATCGTTGTGGCTTACATCCGCCTTGATTGCTGTATGTGTTGCACTATTGAGTGCTGCACTTTATTTCAACAAAAGCTCACACCACGCAAAATCCGTGGCTGTTGCTTCATCTAGCGCGAGCTCAACGAGCAGTGCAATCTCATCGGCAGCCAGCAGCATCGCTCCCGATTTTTCCATCAGAAACTATCAAGACGCTGAAGATATCTTCTTTGAATATCTGGAGCTGCCTTTGGCCACTGAAACCCGCCCATGCGGCAGGAATTTAAAAGCACCACAACAATGCGCTAAAGTTTCTTTGCATACGTGGACAGATATAAGGGAGCTTAACCGCCCAGTAATACTGGTTTTATCAACACCGGAAAAATTTTCAACTTATGTAGTACTCCTTGGTTTAAAAGATGAGAGTGCGCTGATCATCAATGCACAACAACAAAGACAAATAATTCCTTTAAATAAAATCGGTCGCGACTGGACCGGTGAAGCCGTTTATTTATGGAAACGCCCACCCGGATTTAGTGAAACACTTTTATTGGGCGACACCAGCCCAACCGTGGCTTGGGTTGCTCAGCAATTTGCGAAGCTGGACAAACAGAAAGAACCGCTTAGCGATGATTTATTCAGTATTGCGTTGCACGAACGGATTAAAATATTCCAGCGCACCCGCGGTGTTACTGCTGACGGTAATATTACTGAACAAACCCTGTTAAAAATAAATGAAGCTGTTGGTGCGGACCAAACATTGCTTACTACATTTGACGAATCAATAGAAAACGAACCACAAATTAACAAGAACGAGTCCAAAGAAGCTGTAAATCATGTCCCTACTCCTTGACGCACTCAATAAAGCCGAGCGAGAGCGCAAACGCAATGAAACAACGCCCGGCATTAACAGCAATCACGAACGCGTAGATGATTCTGTTTCCCATGCAAAAACGACATTAATTGTGCTTTTAGTTGTAGCAGTTATTTCTATTGGACTCACCGGTATTTATTGGCTTGGAAAAAAATCCGCCGACCAAGCGCCTACCAAGAGCGCAACTACAGACGCGCCAGCCCCTCAATATAAAACCGCTTCATCTGCAACGCCAAAATCTGCTGCCACAACACCCAATAAGCAGATTGATAAAACCATAGACGTGAACAACATGAAAGATGACATTGATACATCTGACGAAAACGTTGCAAGTCTTTATCAACAAAATACTCAAACACAAACTGCAAACGCAACGCTCACCATCAACACCCCCACGGCAGTTTCAGAAAATATGACAGACACAGATCAAAATATAGGATCGCCTACATCTATTAATCAATTTGCAAATCTGCCTGATTTACACGATTTACCCAACCAGGTTCTGGAGAAAATTCCCAGCCTGAATTACAGCGAGCACAACTTTAACGCGAATGGCGGTAGCGTAAAAATTAACGGCGTTATTCACCATGCGAATGATCAACTCGCACCGGGTTTAGTGATTGATAAAATTTTGGAAGATGGAATGATTCTGCACACAGATAACTATTCTTTCAAAATGCGCGCACTTAATTCCTGGGTAAATATGTAAATGATAAACAGGGAGTCGTCATCCTCGCGTAGCGGGGATCCAGTTTTTAATTTTAGTTTGTTAATGGCTGGATCCCCGCTACGCGAGGATGACGATTCCCTTCTTAAATTACTTTATCATCCGATTTAATTTCTTATACATAACAAACAAAAAGCCCCACGATTTCTCGCAGGGCTTTTTTCTTTAAATCATCCGCAATAATTATTTGCCAATAACATTCACCTGAATATTGCCAGCACCGCTCAACACCTTCGTGGAATTATTCCAGTGAAGTTTTGTGGTTGAACCTTTGCCTTTTTGGTAATCCAAACTCACACCGTCGTCGTCGTACAAACTGAAATCGGCATCAGCGCCGGGGTAAACCTTGATGCTCGCAATCGCTTGTTTACTTGCCGTGCTTTGAATATCCGCACCCATAGGCACGATAGAACCCGCTTTTACAAATACAGGAATTTGATCGATAGGCGCGGCAACTTTAACGGTTTGGCCGCCCGCATATTTTTCATTCGTCCAGAAGTTGTACCAATCTGCACCCGCTGGCAAATAAACTTCTTTTTCGGTTTGCGCTTGCTCTGTTACAGGTGCCACCAAAAATGCGGGGCCAAACATATATTGGTCGCCAATATTTGCCACTTTAGGATCTTGTGGGAAATCTACCCAAAGCGCGCGCATAAATGGCGAGCCCGTATCGTAAGTACGCTTGGCTTGCGAATAAATATAGGGAATCAGTTGATAACGCAGGCGATCAAACTTCGCCATAACGGCTTCTGCCTCTTTACCAAACGCCCAAATTTCGGTGTGCTTACGGTCACCGTGCAAGCGCAAGGTTGGCAAGAAAGTCCCGTATTGGAACCAGCGCGTATGCAATTCGGGGTAATCATGGTTTTGGCCTACGGTTTCGCGTGCGTCCGAAGGATCGAGCAATGGAGTTTTAGTCGCCGTTGTGGTTTGCGGCAACCACTGCCAGCCACCAATATCATTACCCCAGTAGGCAAAGCCGGATGCAGTCATATTCAAACCCGTTGGAACTTGGCGCTTGAGCGCTTCCCAACTTGGCAAAATATCTGATGACCAGAACAAACCGCCTGTACGTTGCGAACCCAAATAAGCGGCACGCGCCAAAATCAAACTACGTTTGTTAGGGCGGTACTCACGCAAGCCATCAGCAAAACCTTCTACGTGAACCAAAGGATAAAGGTTGCGATAACGATCGCCGGAACCGATTTTAAAGAACAAACCATCTGGCACTAAATCAGGCTCGGTTTCGTCCAACCATGGGTAATCAAAACCGTGAGACAAGATGTTGTCACGCGCTTTTTCAAAGAACCATTTACGCGCTTCTGGGTTGGTTGAATCAATCAAAGCGCCAGTGCGATCAGAACGGAATGGCAAACCGTCTTGCGTTTTACCGTCTTTGTTTTTGAGGAAGTAGCCTTTCTGATCCAGCTCGTTGAAGTAACGGCCAGCCGTTTCGTAACGTGGCCAAATGGAAATAATGGATTGCAAACCCATCGCATGAAGCTTTTTGTTCATGCCGGTTGGATCAGGGAATTGCGATGGATCTATATCCATTTGACCCATGCGGGTCCAATGGAACCAGTCCACCACCATAATATCCAGCGGATACTTTTTGGCTTGGTAGGTTTCAGCAACCTCTTCCACTTCTTTTTGGCTGGCGTAACGCGCTTTAGATTGAATCAAGCCGAAAGCTGCCTTTGGCGGAATAGGCGTTTTGCCGGTAAGTTTTGCATAACCCGCCCAGATTTCATCTGGCGTGCCGGTGATAACAAAGTAAGAAACCCGCTCACCCACGTTTGATTGCCACAAGGTGCGGCCATTAATGCCCGGGTAAACCTTGGTTGCGGATGGGTTATCCCAAATAATCCCGTAGCCTTTATTGGAGAGCATAAAAGGCACGCAAACTGTCTCGCCGTGAGGAGCGTCGTACCAGTGTTTACAGTCAATGGTACGGCCACGTAAATCCAGAATGCCTTCTTGGTTTTGGCCCAAACCGTAAAAATGCTCATCGGGCGATGTACCAAAACTCGCGCCCACTTGGAAAGTCTGCTCGCCATTTACTTCATGTGGAGCCATTTCCCAGCCATTCATTTTCAACACTGTTTCGCCCTTGGCGTTGCTAACCTGCAATGAAACAGGTGGTAAAGATGGTGCGAAGTAGCGTTCGCCCATGCTCGGAGCTTTTGGCCACGGCTGCGCATTCACGTGAAGACTCAAGCCGCCAGAGACAAAATCATCGCCTTTCTCATCACTCTTGTGGCTAAAACCCTTATCGTCGCTCTTGGCGATAAACCCATAGCCGGGCGCAGAAGCCGCCAAATCGCGGTTAGTTGCCAAAGTGACTCGCACAATATTGGGCGCATAGGTTTCTATCCCTACATATGAACCATTACGATCCAGCACCTTTAAAGGCTCTGCCATCACAGAACCCGCTAGAATACTGGCGGCAATAGCCGCAAACAGGTGTTTTAGCTGCATAGAATTAATCCGATGAATTATTGTTTGGCGACGCCACGGCTGGAAAAAGCGCAGCGCATTTTTTAACAGATGATTATGGTTTTATCTGTAATTCCCATTATAGTATTAATCAGCTCTATGTGATCATATTTGTTTCAAAAAATACAAATACCAAAACGGAAAAAGCCCGCTAAGAATAGCGGGCTTTTCGAATTCAGTTAGACAAATGAATTAGGCAGGCCGAAAGCTCAGGAAGGGATTGACCAACTTGCCGAAGAATCCTGTCACTTTGACTGGCGCTTCAACCACAGAAATGCAGAGACAATCTTGGTTTTGGGTAGCCGTTGGGCGATGAACCTCTCCCGGCGAGCGCACTAAAAAGTCGCCTTCACTGTAAACACCATCTTCGTCCGAAAAACTTCCACACAACACCATGGTGATTTCCATACCGCGATGGTCATGCTGAACCACTTTATTGCCGCTGGTAATGCGCTGGAAAGCCACTTCGTATTTGGTTTGCCCGGTGATTAAACGAGCAAACTTCAGCCCTTTGGATACACGCTGCCACTGCAACTTTCCATCGCGCGGCAAAAGCTTGGCGATTACTTTGGGGATAGGCTTAAACAACGGGTCACGGGCGTAATTGGGGTGCAAGTCTTCGCTCCCTTTCGAACGCACGGGCTCAGATTCAGGCTGTTTACGAATGCGATTCATCAGTTGCGCAAAACTATCGGGTTGCACGGCTTCAGCCACGCTGCTGGTTAAAATGGTCGCGCCTAACTTATTAAGTTGCTCAACGCGCTTGCGGCAATGAGGGCATACCTGCAAATGGGCACACACGATCAAGCCGGGGGCTACATCCAAACTGCCGCTGGCATATTCGGTCAGGAGATTGTCGTCGGGATGATGTTTGATCATTGCCACGCCCCCCTATTTTTTTCCGCCGCTTTCTCTGCGCCCAAAATCAATGTTTGCATTTTCTTTAATCCGATTCGCACGCGAGATTTCACGGTACCCAAAGGCAGGCCAGTTTCCTGTGCGATTTGTTGATGCGTTTTACCTTGCATATAAACCTGAGTTAACACCTGCCGCTGCTCAGGTGGTAGCTGACTAAATGACTTATCGATAAGTGCCTCATTGCTGGATTGCTGCATATAAACAAAAGCCTGATCGTCATCGGCTTCGTCCCAAATATCATCGATATCAATCACATCGCCGTCGGTAGGTGTGCGCTGGTTCCGGCGCATGAGATCGATACGGCAGTTCCGCATCACCGTATAAATCCACGTTGATGCCGCGGCTTTGGTGGAGTCATAGGTCGGCGCTTTTTGCCACACCTTGAACATGACTTCCTGTACTACCTCATCGGCAGCATCTGCAGGAAAGCTGCTGTTCAAGTTGCCTAGGCAAAAGCCTTTAATGAGCGGCGCAAAATGAGCGAAAAGCTGGCCAAACGCTTGCTCATCGCGGTCTTGACCTACCCGCTCGAGCATTTTGCTCCAAGTATCGTCGCGCTGCCGAGAGGGTACGCTCGTTGGAATTGAAATCATGTTTATCTCAAAGAGCCTCATTCAGTGGAGGTATGGGCATTGTACGAGCCGGTTTAGATTTTGGATCAGCCGAGATGACGTCAAAATCTATTCCTGATCCAAATCATCAAACGCAACGTAAAACCGGATAAGATGCATATCAATGCGCCGCTAGTGACGTCACTAATACCGAATGGCCTCATTGACTTATGACTCCATCCACAAAGTGACATTAACCCATAACGCCAACAAAAGCACACCAGGGCAATTCCATGGACACACAGCAGCAAAGCCAACAACCGGTGTTCGATACAGCCCGCTTTAAACAGCTCTACAAAAAGTTTGACCAAGAAACCATTCGTAACCTGCCCGATATTTATAGCCCTCAGATCAACTTCAAAGACCCTATTCACGAACTCCACGGCATTCCTGAACTCAGCCGCTACTTTGCAGGCTTTTGCAGTGATGAGCTGCGTTGCGAATTTGATATCCATAACGAAGTTGTCTCGCACGACCAAGCCTTCTTTCAATGGAAGATGCGCTACCAACATCCAAACTTAGCCTCAGGAAAACCTTTAACTCTCGACGGTGGAACGCTAATTAAGTTCGATAGCCACATCACATATCATGAAGACTTTTACGATATGGGCGCGATGATTTACCAGCATGTACCTGTATTGGGTTGGGCCGTGAAAAAAGTCAACGCGCGCATCGCCCAGCAAGTTGGCGAAGTCGATAATTCGCACGGGCAACACCATGAGTAAGATAACCGGCCGTTGCATTTGGATTACTGGCGCTAGCTCTGGTTTAGGCCGAGCGCTTGCAGAGCAATTAGCGCATGCCGGTAACTATGTGATTGTCAGTGCTCGTTCACAGGCAGCCTTAGCACAACTGGCGGCACAGTACCCCGGCAAAATAAAAGTACTCCCCATCGATTTGGGTCGCGGTTTAGACCTCAGTGAGGCCGCAAGCAAATTGCGCGAAATTACCGATTACCTCGACATGGTTATTTGCGCCGCAGGAATTTGTGAGTATGAAGACAACTTAAGCTTCAACCCGCAAATGTATGAGCGCACCTTCGATATAAATTTTTTTGGCGTGGTGCGCACTCTGAACATCGCATTACCACTGCTAAAAAATGCTCAACTTCGCCCGCAATTTGCAGTAGTGAGTAGCTTATCAACCTGCGTTGGTTTTCCGCGCGCGGAAGCTTATGGCGCATCCAAAGCAGCGCTGAATTATTTTATGCGATCCTTGCGAACCGACTTGTCGCACATCCCCATGGATTTAAGTTTGATTAGGCCCGGCTTTATCGCCACGCAATTGGTGAAAAATAACGATTTCCCCATGCCCTTTATGATGAGCGCGGCGGACGCCAGCGAATACATCATCAAGAAATTGCAAAAGCGTCAGTTCGCTATTGATTTCCCCAAGCGCTTAAGTTGGCCGCTGGAACTCTGGGGATTTTTTTCAGGCCCGTGGTACAAATGGATTGCACCCAAACTCACCAGAATTCATGACTGGCCGCAATTCAGATAAAAATTCAAAGTCCAGTTCCCAAAAATTTAACCAAAGAGAAAAGTGCGTGAAAAAAATTGCAATCATCGGCAGCGGAATTTCGGGTTTAACAGCCGCCTATTATTTAAACCCGCATGTTGATATTCGCTTGTACGAAGCTGATCCACGCTTGGGTGGGCATACAGCGACAAAAAAAATTACTGTCGATGGCAAAGATTATTTCATTGACACAGGTTTTATCGTTTTTAATGACTGGACTTACCCGAACTTTATAAAGCTCATGAATGAATTAGGCGTTGAGTCCCAAGCTACCGAGATGGGTTTCAGCGTATTCAGCCACGAGCAAAAATTCGAATATGCCGGCACTAATCTCGGCACCCTCTTCGCTCAAAAGCGAAATTTATTATCCTTTAAACACTGGCGCATGCTGAGTGACATAGTTCGTTTTAATAAAGAATCTATTGCCGATTTAGAAGCAGGTCGGCTTGCACCCAACGAAAGCCTAGGTACTTATCTAGAACGAAAAAAATATTCAACCGCATTTAAAGAACGTTATTTAATTCCGATGGGTTCAGCCATATGGTCTGCAACACAAGGCGTTATGCTTGCATTTCCCTTGGAGTTCTTTATTCGATTTTTTAAAAACCATGGTTTATTGAATATTACCGATCGACCTCAATGGCGCGTTATTAAGGGCGGCTCCTTCGCGTACATTGAGCCCTTAACAAAAAGCTTTAAAGACAAAATCAAATTAAACAGCCCGGTCGACCGCGTAATTCGCCACGAAACAGGAGTTACAGTTGTCAGCAATGGCCATTCTGAAGAGTTTGACGAGGTCATATTTGCTTGCCATTCAGATCAAGCATTAGCTGCTTTAGATTCACCCAGCGATGATGAGCGTGCAGTCTTAGGCAGCATCGCCTATCAAAAAAATGCCGTTGTGTTGCATACAGATTCGCAACTATTGCCAAGCCGTCGCAAAACCTGGTCGAGCTGGAATTATTTATTAGACAGCGACCCGAAGAGGCCGCCCGTTCTTACTTACTCCATGAATATCCTGCAAGGCATAAAAAGCGATACTGAATTTTGCGTAACGCTCAATGCAACACACAAAATTGATCAACGTAAAATTGTAGGCGAATACGAATACGCACACCCCGTTTTCAGTCAAGCTGCGATTCAAGCGCAAGCTGCTTGGCCGCTTATAAGTGGCGTTAACCGCACCTGGTTCTGTGGCGCCTATTGGTTTAATGGTTTCCATGAGGATGGCGTGAATAGCGCATTACGTGTTGTAAACGCATTCGGAATTAAAGTTTAATGAACACATTCGCCAGCGCAATTTATACAGGTAGCGTTCGCCACCGACGTTTCCATCCCAAACAGCATGAATTCCAATACCAGGTTTTTATGATGTATTTGGATACGAAAGAAATTGCGCAAGTATTTTCGCTGAGCCCCTTTTGGTCGCTAACACACTTCGCGCCCGCGCAGTTCAAACGCGGTGATTTTCATATAAATGAGCGTGCAAAAAAAGCGAATGAAAATCTTGATATTGATGAAGCGGTCCGTAAAACCGTGTTTGAGGAAAAAGGAATTATGCTCACTGGCCCCATTAGAATGCTCGTGAACTTACGCTATTGGGGTTTTAACATGAACCCTATAAGCACCTATTATTGTTTCGATGATACGGGTGAAAACTTGGTCGCTATTTTGGCGGAAGTACACAACACTCCGTGGAACGAACGCCACAGCTATGTGTTAACGGGCGAGGATTTTGCGCGCAAGCAACATGTAGATTTCACTAAAGAGTTCCATGTTTCTCCGTTCAACCCTATCGAGATGATGTATAGGTGGCACTCTTCAACACCCTCCGATACTTTGGCATTACATTTAGAGAACTGGCAGAGCGACGAGAAAATCATGGATGCCACCATGACATTGCGCAGGGAAGAAATATCCACCGCAGCCCTCAATAAAATCCTGATCCGTTTCCCATGGATGACCGTAAAAGTTATTAGTGCGATTTATTGGCAGGCCTTAAAGCTCTGGTGGAAAGGCGTTCCCATTTTTAATCATCCCGGCAGCAAGCATTTAAATCCCAACAAATCGAAAATTTCGCTAGCCTCCGCGTCTATAAAAACAAGCAACCGGATACAAAAAGGAAACTAGTCTATGAAGTCGATCAGTCTTATTGATAAGAAATCATCAAGCCTAGCTGAACGCGATTGGTTAGATAATTTTGCGCGCAAAATTCTGTTGCAGTTACTTCAAAAGATTGAACATGGCCATCTTACCCTTGAAGACAAAGGTGAAATTTATAGCTTTGGTGAGCCACAAGAATCGGCAGATTTAATTGCGCATATCTCCGTCACACATCCTGCCTTTTATCGCCAAGTTGTGTTTGGGGGGAGCATAGGCGCGGGCGAAGCCTATATGTTCAAAAATTGGTGGTCGCCAGATTTGGTTCAAGTGATTCGTCTTATGGCGATCAACATGAAAGTATTGCAGCAGCTAGATTCTAAATGGAGCAGTGTATTTAATATTTTCTGTCGCATTGCTCACCGCTTGCGCCCCAACACAATCGCCAAAGCTCGAGAAAACATTTCTGCGCATTACGATTTAGGTAATGATTTCTTCAAGTTATTTTTAGATAAAACTATGCTTTACTCCGCCGCTATTTACCCGAGCGAAACGGCGAGCTTGGAAGAAGCATCTTTACACAAAATGGCGCATATTTGCGAACGCTTGAACTTGAATGACCAAGATCATTTATTGGAAATTGGCACCGGCTGGGGTGGCATGGCAGTTTATGCCGCAAAAAAAACGGGTTGCCGCGTAACGAGCGTGACCATTTCGCAAGAACAATTCAACCATGCAACCGAATGGGTTAAGCGGGAAGGATTGGAAAATCAAGTCACCATACTCCTACAAGATTACCGCCTGATTCAAGGCACCTTCGACAAACTAGTCTCGATTGAAATGATTGAAGCCGTTGGTCATGAATACTACCGCACCTATTTTTCCAAATGCGCCAGCCTGCTAAAACCCAATGGGCTCATGCTCATTCAGGCCATTACGATTCAAGACCAGCGTTTTGAATATGCACAAAAAAATACCGATTTTATTCAGCAATATATTTTCCCTGGTGGATGCTTGCCTAGTAACGCAGTAGTTGCTCGCCATGTCGCTGAAGATACCGACTTACAAATTGTAGGGCTGGAAGATATAACCAAAGATTACGCGCGCACCCTCGCTGATTGGCGCTCCGCGTTTCACAAAAATCTTGATGCCGTCAAAGCCCAAGGGTTTGATGATGTTTTTATTCGTATGTGGGATTTCTACTTGTCTTATTGCGAAGGTGGTTTTGCTGAACGAGCTATTAGCACAGTGCAATATGTATTTGCTAAACCGCGCGCCCGCGAACTCCCACGTGTGCATTAGCCCGTGAACATGGTCACCAAGCTAGCTTACGGCGTTGCGTTTCAAATAGGCTGGTTTGTTTGTGTGGCAACCAACAATTTTCTTAGTTTTATTTACACCCTTTTGTTTTCAGCTATATACCTTTCGTTAGCCAAGCAACCTAAGGATTCACTGTACAAGGAATTTTTATGGATCGTCCTTGTGACAAGCCTCGGGTTTATACTGGAAACAATTTCTTTTTCCGCAGGATTTCTTTATAGCTCAGCCCCAACCAAGTTCTATGTAATTACCTTTCCCCCTTTCTGGCTAGTCAACTTGTGGATTCTATTTGCGGTAGCCTTAAGAACCTGTTTGACATTCGTATTTGAAAAACCGCTACTGACCTACCTCGTATCTAGCATCGCAATTCCCATAAATTATTATGCGGGCGCCGCACTTAATGATGATGTTGCGGTCAATGATCCGTACCTTATCAGCCTCGGTTTGATAAGTGTTTTATGGGTTAGCTTACTCTGGCTACTCAATTCGGTGAAACGCTATTATTTTGAGGATATCTTCAATGCTCGCTAGCCTGATAATGGTTGCTGCTCTATGGCCACCTCACGTAATGCAGCTATGTAACCCTAATGAAGAAACCCACATCCTTGGTGTTGCGCAATCGCCGTCAGGTGACTTCCTTTATTGCGAACATATTGAAATTTCTTCAGAGCACAATTTGGATATTTCCTATATTAAAGACGGAAAAAAATTTGCAGAAAAGAAAGTTGCCCGTACCGCTAACCCTGCAACGCCTTCCATTGAACAAATAGATTCACGTTCTGGAGAAACTCGCCTAGCATCCATAAACCAGCAACTGCTTAGCATGCAATATCAAGCGAGCCGAAAAGAAAAAATGCAAAGCACACAGATATCTATGGCGGACGTGGATGTCGTGGACGCAGGTTTTGATTATTTTATTCGCGAGCATTGGGATGATTTGCAAGCGGGAAAGGTTCTTCCCGTCAATTTCGCATCCATTGCCCACCAAAAAGTTTTATCCCTTAGAGTACGCAAGCTTGAATCACAAAAATGTGCCGAAAAAAATGAAACCACTCAACCACCCTATTGCTATTTTGTCGAGATTGACAACGCACTTTTACGCTTGGTGCTCGGCAATATTAAACTCGGTTACGACGATCAACGTCGGCTTGTAAATTTTAATGGCGTAGTCAATATAGAAGACGAGACAGGATCAACTCAAACTGCGCACATTCGTTACTATTACAGAGCGGAATAGTTAAAGCGTATACCCAATAAAAAAGCCCGCTGCGAACGCGGGCTTTTTTATTGCACTCAGGCGAATAAAATTATTTCAAAGGCATATTGCCTAGGAAATCCTTCTTGCCAAGATCAACGCCATTGTTGCGCAATATGGAATAGGCTGTAGTGATATGGAAATACACATTGGGTAGAGAATGCTGAATAGCGAACTCCAAGCCCGTTAAATATTTACCTTCCCAACGCGGTTGGCTAACGTGGCGCTCTTCCGCACCCTCAAAATCTTCAGGTTTAAATGTTGCCAGATAATCCTGTACAGTTTTGATACGAGCCTGTAACTCAGCCAGGGTTGTCTCAGTATCTGGGTGACTTGGCGCTTCCTTACCACACAGACGTGATGCACCGAACTTTGCGCTATCACATGCGATCTGAACCTGGCGAATCAAGTTGAATTGATCTGGAGCCAGACGGCTATTCAAGAGCACCTCAACATTAAACTTTTTAGATTCAGCGTATTCAGCCGCTTTGCTCAAAAACTGACTAAGATTGCCCAGCATTTTGCTGTATTGGGTAACGGTAATGTCGTACAACATAGTAACTCCTTAGCTTTGCGATTATTGGCGATGATTATTTTTAACATCTCAAGGATGGGGGGGTGATATCCCGATTTCAACTGCAGCAGCCAAGTATCTTTTTGTCAGCGGCTCGACTTTCGGTAGGTTTTACGATAGCGAAATAAATATTTCGGCGACAGCGCATATATCCGAAACACCTTGCGGATGCAGCGAAAATTGCGAAATAAAAGCCGAAAAATTAATCAGAGTTGGCTAGCCATTAGCAATGCATCTTCGTGGCCGTTTAAAGTAGGGTAATAACCTTTGCGATGCCCCAATTCAAAAAAACCTTCTTTTGAATAAAGTTCGATGGCCTTTTTATTGGAGACCCTGACTTCCAAAAAAAGCATATCTGCGTGACCAACAACACAATTAATAGCGTGTTGCAAAAGTACGGAGCCTATACCTTTGCGCTGGAATTTCGGCGAAACTGCAATGTTGAGCAACTCTGCATCTCCACCTGCGTGAGTAACAACAACGTAGCCAACCAGCTTTTCTTTAGCTTCCGCCAACCAGCAGCGTTGACGCCCTTTAAGGCAATCTTCGAAGCTCGACAATCGCCAAGGATGTGAATGCGCACTTTTTTCCAACTCCATCACCGCGGCCAGATCTTCTTCTGTAAGCAGCCGCAACGACAAATCCAAGCCCGTAACAGTGGTGAGTTTTAAGGGTAAATCAAAATGATTCATTTAGATGCTGCTAGATATTTACACAGTACAGACTGAAGTTGCTTCTTAGAAATTGGCTTCTGTAACAACTCATTTAGGCTTGGCAGAATCAATGCGTTTATAGAGGAATCCAACAAAGGAATCTTCTTGAAAAGGCTGTCTGGATAAAGCGTTTGGTCTGGCAGAAGATAAGTAGCAGCGTTACCCCCCATCAGCAATAAATGTTTTATCGGTCTAATTTCATGTTGTACGGAAAGCCAGGTTTGCAATTCATTTCTTGCATCTGCAGCGGAACGTTTGGCAAAACTATTCTCGATAGCTGGCCAACGCAAAACCTCTTCCTTCGTAACAATCGCCTCGTCCGGAAAAAAAGATCGCACTATATTCTGGAATAATTGCTCTGTAGGTAGCGCAAGTTTTGTATTGCGCGAATCCACCACCACTAGACCAGAAATGGGGCGCCATATACTTAAACTGAAAGGCTCAATCGTTTTAGGTTTGGAATCGAGCTGAGCCAAAATATCGGCCGCTGAAACAGATTGAGGAACTGTACGCGATACTTTAGGTTCTTCGAAAATATTTCCGATCAGACTCACAACGGGAGCCACATTTACAGTAGACATGTTTACTGAAGCGGGCTTTTGAACAAAGGAAGAATCCGCATTAGGCGATTGCTGCTCAGCCACAGAAAAAACTTCTTCGACAAAAATTTGAATTTCACAAGCAATCGATACACGGGCAAAGGGCAATTGAAAGCGTGGCATGTAGGTGTCTACACCTATCGCCGAGAGATACATTTGCCGGTGAAATTCATTCATCGTTTAGATACCGTCGTGTTGCGGGTGATGCTTCGCAACTTTTTCAGACAAAATATTAAGTGCATCCAAATAAGCTTTGGCGGAAGCTGTTATCACGTCCGTATCTGCACCAACGCCATTCACTATGTGCCCTTCGTGCTCCAAACGAACTGTGACATCACCTAGGGAATCCGTACCTTCTGTAACTGCATTTACGGAATACAACTGCAAGTGGGCTCCACTATTAACAACATTTTCAATTGCTTTAAAGGTTGCATCGACAGGCCCTGACCCAGTCGCTTGCGTAGAAACATCTTTTCCATCAATATTAATAATTAACTTAGCTGCTGGGTTTTGGCCCGTCTTGCAAATAACTTCCATGTCACCCAAACGATATTTTTCAACCAGCTCTTGCGGCTTTGCCTCACTCACCAAAGCTTGAAGATCTTCATCAAAAATTTCGTGCTTTTTATCTGCCAAATCTTTGAACTTGGTAAAAGCAGCGTTTAATGCATCTGCATTTTCAAACGTAATTCCTAAGGCTTCAAAGCGAGCCTTTACAGCCGCGCGCCCCGAGTGCTTACCCAAAACTAATTTATTGGTATGCCAACCTACATCTTCCGCGCGCATAATTTCGTAAGTTTCGCGATGTTTTAAAATGCCGTCCTGATGAATACCAGACTCATGGGCAAATGCATTCGCGCCGACAATGGCTTTGTTAGGCTGAACGGGAAACCCGGTGATACTCGAAACCAAACGAGATGTTGGAACTATGTGGCTAATATCTATTTGTGTTTCAACCGGCAATAAATCTTTGCGAGTTTTAATCGCCATAACGATTTCTTCTAGCGCCGCGTTACCTGCGCGCTCGCCCAAACCATTAATTGTACATTCAACCTGACGCGCACCGTTCATAACAGCGGACAGTGAGTTCGCAACCGCCAAGCCTAAATCGTTGTGGCAATGGGTTGAGAAAATCGCCTTGTCTGAATTTGGGATATTTTCAATTAAGCGACGGAACAACAATCCGTATTCACTCGGTTCACCGTATCCAACCGTGTCCGGCAAATTTATTGTACGTGCACCTGCATCAATAACTGATTCAATAATACGACACATGAAATCAAATTCGGAGCGACTCGCATCCTCTAAGGAAAACTCTACATCATCTGTAAATTGACGAGCCAATTTAATAGCCGCTACAGCTTGCTCGAGAACTTTTGAAGGTTCCATTTGCAATTTGTATTTCATGTGAATAGGTGAAGTGGCAATAAAGGTATGGATGCGCCCGGAGTTTGCAGGTTTTATGGCTTCTCCGGCTCGTTCTATGTCACCCTTAACGGCACGCGCCAAGCTACAAATTGTCGAATCTTTTACAGCTTCTGCAACAGCGCGGACAGATTCAAAGTCACCTTGACTTGCAATCGCAAAACCAGCTTCGATAACATCGACACGCATTTTTTCTAACATTTTAGCGATACGAATTTTTTCGTCGCGTGTCATGGAAGCACCAGGGCTTTGCTCACCATCACGCAAGGTTGTATCGAAAATAACGAGCTTATCTTTATTACTCATAGCAATTGTCCAAATCAAAAGTTGGAGCAATTATAAAACAAACGACTACGAAGCAGAGAATTAAAGAAGCAGAATCAAAGGGATGAAAGAAAAATTGTAGGAAATAAAAAAGGGAGCGCGTCCTGCGACTCCCTAAAGTCCATTGCGGGACAAGGATCGTCCAGATCCTGCGGCATCACTGCCTTATCCATGCATTTCCTTTGTAACGCCTCGTCCTGAGACTATTGTCCTTTCATCACAGATCCCTTCGTGATGACGTCCATGTGGTGCCCATTGTAAAGAATCAGGATTGAGGCGCCAGTCGCTAAAATCTGCATTTCGTGTGAGACATTGACCATAGAGTGCGTAAGATCGCGTGGATTCAAACGACTTATTTGTTTGAATAGCGGGAGTCGAGAAAAGAAGAAGGGCGAAGAGCTAGCTGGGGGAATAACCACAAAGAAAAACGCCCGACAGAGATACTGTCGGGCGTTTTAGATTTAAGAGCTTGACGATGACCTACTCTCACATGGGGAAACCCCACACTACCATCGGCGCTAAGTCGTTTCACTTCTGAGTTCGGGATGGGATCAGGTGGTTCCAACTTGCTATGGTCGTCAAGCAATTCGGTATGAGTTCGGAGGTCTTAGGACATGTAGGATGTCGGCCTCGATTGACTCAAATAGGGTGGTGGATGTAAAGCTTTACTGTTTCCAGCTTGCTGAGCTGATTGTTGCTTTGTGTATCTACTTATTAATGACTTTCGTCATTGCAAGTCCGTCGTTTCGTTTAATCATGTTGAAGCGTTTCATCATACACAGTCGATTCTGTTATATGGTCAAGCCGCACGAGCAATTAGTATTGGTTAGCTCAACGCGTCACCGCGCTTCCACACCCAACCTATCAACGTCGTAGTCTTCAACGGCTCTTTAGGGGGATTAAGTCCCCAGGGAGATCTCATCTTGAAGGAGGCTTCCCGCTTAGATGCTTTCAGCGGTTATCTCTTCCGCACATAGCTACCCGGCAGTGCCACTGGCGTGACAACCGGAACACCAGAGGTGCGTCCACTCCGGTCCTCTCGTACTAGGAGCAGCTCTTCTCAAATCTCCAACGCCCACGGCAGATAGGGACCGAACTGTCTCACGACGTTCTAAACCCAGCTCGCGTACCACTTTAAATGGCGAACAGCCATACCCTTGGGACCGGCTACAGCCCCAGGATGTGATGAGCCGACATCGAGGTGCCAAACACCGCCGTCGATATGAACTCTTGGGCGGTATCAGCCTGTTATCCCCGGAGTACCTTTTATCCGTTGAGCGATGGCCCTTCCATACAGAACCACCGGATCACTAAGTCCTACTTTCGTACCTGCTCGACCTGTCGGTCTCGCAGTCAAGCACGCTTATGCCTTTGCACACAGTGCGCGATGTCCGACCGCGCTGAGCGTACCTTCGAGCTCCTCCGTTACTCTTTGGGAGGAGACCGCCCCAGTCAAACTACCCACCATACACGGTCCCCGATCCGGATTACGGACCTAGGTTAGAACGTCAAGCACATCAGGGTGGTATTTCAACGTTGGCTCCATGCCGGCTAGCGCCGACACTTCAAAGCCTCCCACCTATCCTACACAGACGAACTCAACGTTCAGTGTAAAGCTATAGTAAAGGTTCACGGGGTCTTTCCGTCTTGCCGCGGGAACGCTGCATCTTCACAGCGATTTCAATTTCACTGAGTCTCGGGTGGAGACAGCGCCGCTGTCGTTACGCCATTCGTGCAGGTCGGAACTTACCCGACAAGGAATTTCGCTACCTTAGGACCGTTATAGTTACGGCCGCCGTTTACTGGGGCTTCGATCAAGAGCTTCGCCTTGCGGCTAACCCCATCAATTAACCTTCCAGCACCGGGCAGGCGTCACACCCTATACGTCCACTTTCGTGTTTGCAGAGTGCTGTGTTTTTGATAAACAGTCGCAGCGGCCTGGTCACTGCGGCCTCGATCCGCTTCCTGATGCATATCATCACGGTTCGAGGCGCACCTTCTCCCGAAGTTACGGTGCTATGTTGCCTAGTTCCTTCACCCGAGTTCTCTCAAGCGCCTTGGGATTCTCACCCTGCCTACCAGTGTCGGATTACGGTACGGTCTGCATAACCTGAAGCTTAGAGGTTTTTCCTGGAAGCGTGGGATCAGTGACTTCAGCCTAAAAGGCCTGGTCTCGGTGCTCGGCGTATGAACTCCCGG
>NZ_JAXMGC010000006.1:0-220000 GCF_046347455.1 Cellvibrio sp. | reverse complement strand
ACTGCAACAACATATAGGTGAATTCGGTAAAGGAGATGCCCTCACCTTCGCGCTCAATCCGCTGCTTGACCGATTCTTTGTTGATCATGTTGTTAACGGAGAAGTGCTTACCCACATCGCGCAGGAAGCTGAGCACATCCATTTTCCCAACCCAATCTAGGTTATTAACAACGTCGGCGGAATTAGCCCCGCATTCGAAATCGATAAAACGCGACACCTGAGCGCGCAACTTACCAACCCAGGACGCCACTACATCAGGTGTGTTGAGCTTACGCTCTTGCGCCTTAAAGCTAGGATCGCCGATTAAGCCGGTCGCACCGCCTACCAAGGCGATAGGTTTATGACCTGCAAGCTGGAAGCGCTTGAGCATAAGCAAGGGAACCAAGCTCCCTATATGAAGGCTGTCGGCGGTGGGATCGAAACCACAATAAAGAGTACAGCTTGCGGAGTTAAGGTGTTCGGCCAAAGCATCGCCGCCCGTTGTTTGCGCGATAAGGCCGCGATCCTGCAACTCCTGCAAGAAATTTGTGTCAATTTTCGTCGTCATACTTCACCAAAACCGTGTTCAAAGCTGAATTTAAGCGGGTAAAAAAAGTTGGCCACAATATCCTATCCCGCGCCAAAAACAAGACCGAAACACGACCAAGTTACAAGAAAATGAATTTTAAAGATGTCTTTAGAAATTTTTTCTGCTATAACTATCAGCCCAGAAACTAACATATAACGCCGGGTTAGCCTTTCTATATGCATTCAATAATAAAAAGTTCCAAAAAGGCGCTCAGCGCAACGCTTGAACAGATTCCGCGCGGCCACTTGGTTGCAGCAGGTTCGTTGGTTGCTAGCTTGTTAGTCATGCTCGCGTTGAATCCAAGTCAACCGGCTCCCTCTGAAGCAATTGATAATCCCGCGCAAGATCTTGTTATTGATACCCATTTAGTTGATTCCATTCCTGAAACCAGCATTCTCTTGTCATCTAAGAATGAAAAACAGGATGAAGAGCAAGCAGATTTCAGCTTGGCTTTTTCAGACATCAACACCATTCTGGCACCGCAAGAAGCTAATCAAGAAATAGCAAAGAAAGAAGCAAAATCTAGCAAACCTGCGTTACAAGAGCTCACGATTAAATCTGGCGATAACCTATCCAGCGTGTTTGCACGCATGGGGCTGAATGACCGCGATATCTATGAGTTGTTTGATGGCAATAAAAGCGCTAAAGATTTACGAAGTATCGCCCCGGGACAGAAATTTGAATTCCTCGTGGACGCACAAGGCAAACTGCAAGAACTTAAATACTACAAAAATAACCTAGATTCGCTGAAATTTACCCGCAACGAAACCGGTTTTACCAGCCAACAAATCTCCCTAAAACCTGAAGTGAAGCGCAGCTTCCGTCAAGGAACCATTAATAGCTCCCTGTTCGTTGCAGGCAAGCAGGCCGGCCTTCCTAATACATTAACCATGGAACTCGCCAATATCTTTGGTTATGACGTGGACTTCGCATTGGATATTCAGAAAGGCGACCAGTTTAAAGTTTTGTTTGAAGAGCAATATCTCAACAACGAGAAAATTGGTACTGGTGCGATTCTAACGGCAGAATTTACTAACGCCGGTAAAACATACCGCGCAGTGCGCTACACCAATAAAGATGGTATTACCCGTTATTACTCGCCGGATGGCAAAGGCTTAAATAAAGCCTTCTTACGTACACCAGTGGATTTTGCTCGCATCAGTTCTTCCTTCAGCTTGGCGCGTTTGCACCCCGTTTTAAACACCATTCGTGCGCACAAAGGTACTGATTACGCTGCTTCTGTGGGAACCCCTATTCGCGCTACGGGTGACGGAAAAGTGATTTTCGCGGGTCGCCAAGGTGGTTACGGCAACCTGATTGTGATTCAACATGGCCAAGGTTATGAAACACGCTACGGTCACATGAATGGCTTTGCCAAGGGCATTTCAACCGGATCGCGTGTAAGCCAAGGTCAAGTTATCGGTTATGTGGGAATGACTGGTTTGGCCAGCGGTCCTCATTTGCATTATGAGTTCCATGTAAACGGGCAGGTTCGTAACCCCGTGACTGTTCAACTGCCACAATCCATGGGCGTAGCTTCCAACGAAAAAGAGCGCTTCAATGCTGCAACCCAAACCTTGGTTGCGCAACTGCAAACAGCTGATAGCAAGAGCCGCCTGGCTTTAGGCGAGAGCCAAACCAAATCTAACTGATGAGCACTGAGTATTATCTTGGTCTCATGTCTGGCACCAGCGCTGACGCCGTTGATTTAGCGTTGGTCGATTTCGCAAATAACACGATCAATCTAGTCGCTACACACGCCTTCCCCTTACCCAGATCCACGCGTCAGCAAATTCACGGTTTATCCACCCCCAGCGAAAACGAAATTGACCGAATGGGAGAGCTGGATATACAGCTTGGCGAGATTTTCGCGGATTCCATCAATCAATTAATCCAAAAAACGGGCATTCCAGCCCAGCTAATTCTGGCAATTGGAAGCCACGGTCAAACTATCCGTCACCGCCCTCCCGGTACCTTCGCACATCCATTTACATTGCAAATTGGTGATGCAAATGTCATTGCCGAGCGCACAGGTATTACCACAGTCGCTGACTTTCGCCGCCGCGATATGGCGGCGGGTGGCCATGGAGCGCCGCTAGTACCGGCATTTCACCGTGCTATTTTCCAGTCCGAAACTATAGATCGCGTAGTGGTGAATATTGGCGGAATGGCGAACATTACGTGGTTGCCAAGGTTTGGCCATACAAAAGGGTTTGACACAGGCCCCGGCAACGTTTTGATGGATGCTTGGACTCTGAAAACCTTGGGCAAAGCTTATGACTCGAATGGCGATTGGGCGGCCTCTGGAAAGATTGATGTAAATTTGCTTCAAGCACTGCTCGAAAACCCGTTTTTTGCGCAGATGCCCCCCAAAAGTACCGGTCGGGAACTATTTAATCTGGCTTGGATTGAAGCTCATACCGCAGCCAGAAACTTGGCAACAGAGGATATTCAAGCCACGCTACTGGCTTTAACGGCAGAATCCATTGCGCAGGAAATTTGCCGACTCAGCAATGAACCTTGCGACATTTTTGTATGCGGTGGCGGGGCTTACAATCGCACGCTGATGCGCGAACTCGAGAAGCGTTTGCCTCAAGCAAAGGTCGAGAGCACTCAAGCACTTGGAATCGCCCCCGAGTGGATTGAGGCCATGGCGTTCGCTTGGCTTGCGCGACAAACGATGAACCACCGAGCCGGAAACTTGTGCGCAGTTACCGGAGCGGAGCGGGAAGTTATTTTGGGTGGGGTTTATTTTGCTTGATTGGAACTGTAAGAACAGCTTAAAACAAATCAGGCAACCGAATTTATATGGAGAAGGACGAACCGCAGCCGCAGGTGCTAGACGCATTAGGGTTTTGAATCACGAATTTTGAGCCTTGAAGCCCCTCTTCGTAATCTACTTTGGCACCCACCAAATAGGGATAGCTCATAGCGTCTACTACGACTTTAACGCCATCTTTTTCCACAACAGAGTCATCTTCTGCGACGGCTTCATCAAAGGTAAAACCGTATTGAAAGCCTGAGCAGCCGCCACCCGTTACATAGACACGCAGCTTCAGATCCGGATTATCCTCTTCTTCTACAAGGCTTTTTACCTTGGCAACAGCGCTATCTGTAACGTAAACAACTTGTGGGACAAAGATTTCTGCGGTGGCCATTAACAACTCCAAAGACGGTTACTGCGCAAGTAATTATCCCTTTACCTGAGTAAATTAGTCAACTATTAACGGGGTTTGAGGAAATGAACTCTACCTGTACATCCTTCATGGCAGCTTGTTGCTTTACGTTGGAATGCATTTGGCCGATCAACTGTGCACCCTTCACCATTTCTATCGATTGATAATAAATCGCCCCTTCCACCACCGCTTTAGCCGCGAGCTCCAAGTGCTTACTCGAATAAATGGTTCCGCGCACGTGACCATTAATGATTGCATTGGACGCATGGATTTCGCCTTCAACAACGCCCGTTTCGGTCACAATAAGCTTGGCGGGCTTGCCCTCTTCCGTATAAATATTGCCTTTAAGCGTACCTTCAAGATAAAAGTCGCCGCTGAAATGAATATCACCTACCACCTTAGTTGCCGCGCAAAGTAAGGAGTGATGACTAGCAAAGGCTTTTTTCTTTTTGGAGATCAGCATGGCAATTCTCTTTTAAGGAATGGATTTATTGGGTTTGGTAGCAGACATCGGCCAGTCCAGTTCAGCTGTGACCAACGGAGGAGCTTTTTTATCGAGCGTTTTGACTACCAATTCAACATTTTGCGGTGTAAAACCGGAAGGTAGCGTCATATCGCCTTCCAAGGTCTGAAAATACTTAAAGTTAAGTGGAATACTAGGCACCGTGACCTGAGAGGACACTTGGTACAAAGACAACTGCAAGGTTTTGCCGTTTTGCTGGCCGATAATCCTAAACTCCAAGGTTCCTGAAAAATCCGCCTCTTTGGTAGACAGCTTTTGAACCGTCAGGCTGTAACTAAAATGTCCACTATCTTTCAAAGGCAAAACAGTAAAAACGCCAAAGCTAATTCCCAGAGGATTGGTTTTTACACTCGGGGATAAAAGGTCTTTGTAAACTCGTAAATCACGCTCTGAAGCGCTAATTTGAGCTTTTTGGGTCATGACGAGCTGACGTAAATCTTCCATGGTTTGGCGATCCACCTCTGCACCAGTGCGTAACTGTGCGACCTGCCGGGAGAGTTCGGCGGTTGCTTGATCTTGCTTGGCTCCCGCTGCTGCCTCCAGCGACTCATAGCGTTCTTTCGTAAACCAAACACCCGTGTAATAGGCACCACCAACGCAGGCGACAAATAGCACAAGCAACACCAACCACCGCACCGCGCTAGCCAGCGGGCTATGGGGGATAATGCGCATGGGTTTAACTTTGCTACCTTTAACCGCCACGTTTATCTGCCTTATTAAGTGGAACGAAAGTGTTTAAAGTACGAAAGCTCTAAAGCAAGAAGGGACCAAGTGGTCCCTTTTTGATGATCTAGACGAACAAACTTATGGCAAGAGCGCCACCACATTCAGACCGGCGGTTTCTTCAAAGCCGAACATAATGTTCATGTTTTGAATAGCTTGGCCTGACGCGCCCTTGGTCAAGTTGTCGATGACGGACAATACCACTACCGTATCGCGATTTTGCGGACGCAATACCGAAATCCTGCACATATTCGAGCCTTTCACGGTACGCGTTTGGGGTAATACGCCAGCAGGCAAAACATCTACAAAAGGTTCATTGGCATACCGTGCCTCATACAAGGCCTGAAGATCAGGTAGCTTGTTTACATCCAACGCCGTTGCATAAAGCGTAGCGTGGATACCCCTAATCATCGGCAGCAAATGCGGAACAAAAGTTAAGCCCACAGGCGCAGCGCCAGCGGGTTGAATGTCACGTAAACCCTGCTCAATTTCTGGTAAATGACGATGGCCTGATACGCCGTAAGCTTTAAAGCTATCCATAATTTCGGTGAGCAAATTATCGATTTTGCCTTGGCGACCAGCACCGCTTGCACCGCTCGCTGCGTTGGCAATAAGACGGGTTGGATCAACCAGATTGTTCTCCAACAATGGCAAGAAACCCAATTGGGTCGCGGTTGGATAGCAGCCTGGGCAAGCAATCAACTTAGCGGTTTTAATGGCTTCACGATTTACTTCAGGTAAACCGTAAACAGCTTGGGATACCAACTCAGGCGCGCCGTGAGGCTGGTTGTACCATTTCTCCCAGAGGGGAACATCGCGGATTCTAAAGTCAGCGGACAAATCGATAATGCGGGTGTTAGTAGCCATGAGCGCAGGCATCATGTTTTGCGCTACACCGTGCGGAGTGGCGAAGAACACCACGTCCAACTCACCAAGCACAGCAACGTCCGGCTCGGTAAAGGCTAAATCGATGTGACCGCGCAAGCTTGGGTACATATCAGCCACTTTTACACCCGCTTCGGCGCGTGAAGTAATTACGCTCACCTCAACCTGTGGATGATTGACCAACAACCGTAGCAATTCGACTCCGGTGTAACCTGTACCGCCAACAATACCTACCTTAATCACGTGCAACCCCTTAAATTTACTGCGTAGCTAATTTACTGCGCTAACCAAATGGTTTCGCCATTTGCTTCATGGCGAAGCTTTGGGCTATGGTGCAGCCCTGAACAGCCCACTATGATAAGAGCCTTGCCGATAAACCGAAAGTAAAAATATGACCCAAATGACCCCGCCTCTTGAGCCTAAATCGCTACAAAGCCGCTGGCATACGGCAAGCGAACGCTGGCGGGATCGGCTCTCGGGCATGGATGCGCTACCTTTGCTAACCATTTTGGGGTTACTCACAGGTGTTATCGCGGGAACAGTGATTGTTATTTTCCGCCTCATGGTTGAAATCCCCCTGCACTTCATACTTCCTGAAAATACTGAAAATTTTGAGGGTTTAAGCAATAGCTGGCATTTCTGGCTACCCTTTTTGGGTGCAGCAGTATTCGGGTTAGTCCTGCAGCGTGTAAATAAAGAACATTACGCCGCCAGCGTCGGCCATGTTATCGACCGCATCCACAATCATCAGGCGCGCATGCCGCTGGGTAACTTTATTAACCAGTTTTTGGGTGGTGCTTGGTGCTTGATTACCGGGCAATCCGTAGGTCGTGAAGGCCCAGCCGTTCACTTGGGTGCCGGTAGCGGCAGCTTACTGGGGCAATGGTTAAATCTACCGAGTAATGCCTTGAGTTCCTTAGTCGGATGCGGCGTTGCCGCCGCTATCGCCGCCTGTTTTAACACACCACTAGCGGGCGTTATTTTTGCGATGGAAGTGGTCGTAATGGAATACAGCATCACTGGTTTCATTCCCGTCATCCTCGCTGCCGTAGCTGGGACTTTTATCAACCAGTGGGTGTTTGGATTTTCAACGGTATTCCACGCTCCGCCTGTTGCGCTCAAGAGCTTGCTGGAACTGCCGTTGATCACTGTATCGGGACTGATAATCGCAGGATTCGCCGCTGCATTTATCCGCTTGCAGGCGATGACTTGTAGGGCTTCGTTAAACCAACCTATCGCCTTACGCTTTGCTGTAGCGGGTTTACTGGCGGGCATAGTTTCGCTTTTCGCACCGCAAATCATGGGTGTGGGTTATGACACCATCAACAGCGCTCTCGCAGGCAACATGGGACTCTGGCTGTTGCTGGTCATTCTGCTGGCCAAGCTTTTAGTGACATCCGTAAGTCTTGGCGTTGGCTTACCGGGCGGCGTTATCGGGCCTTTGCTGTTTATGGGCGCCTGCGCGGGTGGAGCTTTAGGTGTGATCGCCAACCACCTTATGCCGAACTCAGCCAGCCCCGTCAGTTTTTATGTGCTTCTAGGCATGGGCGCTATGATGGGCGCAGCGCTCAATGCTCCACTGGCCGCCATGATGGCAATTTTGGAGCTCACCTATAATCCCAATATCATATTCCCCAGCATGTTGGTCATTCTGGTGGCATGTCTCGCCACACGCTGGGTATTTAAATGCGATGGTCTTTATCAAACCCTACTCGCTATACACGGCAAAAAATCGAGCCTTAGCGATCACGAACGGCTTTTGAGTCGCGTGGGAATTCGCAAGGCGATCGACAAAGAGGTTGTTGAAGCGGCAACGCAAATCAGTTTTTCTCAGGCACGGACACTCTTGTCCGACAACCTCCGATGGATTGTTCTGACTGAACAGAAATTGCTCGTGGATTCCAATAACCTTGGGCATTTACTAAGTGACAAGCAAGCGCCGGCTGATACACTGCTCAACCTGTTAAGCCTGCCCGCGAAGCCGTACGTAGAATTGGCAGATCACTCCAATTTGTACCAAGCCTTGCTGACCATGAACCAAGCAAACGTGGACGTCGCCATTGTGAAAACCCTGCAAGCCCCCGGCTTGGGCGTGATCACGCGCGAGGCCATTAATCACATTTACAGCCCACAAAAAATCTTATGACATTCCTCTGGCTAAAAGCTTTCCATATTGTTGCCGTCGTCTCCTGGTTTGCCGCGCTGTTTTATTTGCCGCGCCTATTTGTTTATCACACCATGAGTGAAGACACTCCTAGCCGCGAGCGTTTCAAAATTATGGAACGCAAATTACTGCGCGGAATTGCAAACCCCGCCATGATTGCCGTTTTCATTTTGGGCAGTTGGATGAGCTACTTAAATTGGGATTATTACTCACACGCCACTTGGTACTGGTGCAAGTTGGTTTTGGTTGGATTAGTGACAATTTATCACCACGCATGTGTCGGTTACTTCAAGCAATTGCGCGACGACAAATGCCAAAAGAGCCATACTTTTTTTCGCATCTTTAATGAGCTGCCCGTGTTCTTATTAATTGGGATTGTCATCATGGTTGTGGTAAGACCGTTTTAATTTTTACTCTTGCATTTATGAATTGTCTCTACGCCATTACTGATTCACATCTTATGCCCGGTGAAAAACTTTTTGCTGGCGTTGAGGCCGCATTAAAAGGTGGCTGCCAGTTTGTACAATACCGCGATAAATCTGGCGACACATTAAAACGACTGAATGACGCAAAAAAATTACGTGATCTATGCGCCCTTTATCAAGCAAATTTAATTATTAATGACGATGTAGAACTTGCGCACCAAGTACACGCACAGGGTGTGCATCTAGGCCAAGGCGATGGCGATGTTAAAGCGGCACGCGAACGCTTGGGTGATAAAGCAATCATTGGTGTTACTTGTCATGACTCGCTCGCGCTTGCGCAAAAGGCGCTTGACGATGGCGCAACCTATATCGCCTTTGGACGTTTTTTTTCATCCAACACAAAACCAGATGCACGCCCCGCTCCGCTAGATTTACTTACACAAGCAAAAGCGCAATTTCCCAACACACTTGCGGCGGCTATAGGCGGTATCACACTCGACAACGCACAAGATGTTTTAACCGCTGGTGCTGATTTAGTCGCCGTTTGCCATAGCTTATTTTCAGCACATGATATTGCCGAGCAAGCTAAACAATTTAACCAACTCTCGTTAGCGCGATAGGCGCTGAGAAAACTCACATTGTTTTAAGGAATTATCCATGAGCCGTTCCGAAGAATTATTTGCACAAGCACAAATTCATATTCCTGGCGGAGTCAATTCACCTGTTCGCGCTTTTCGCGCCGTAGGTGGCACGCCGATCTTTTTTGAGCGCGCGCAAGGTGCTTATGCGTGGGATGCAGATGGCAAACGTTATATTGATTACGTTCAATCCTGGGGTCCAATGGTGTTGGGTCACGCTCACCCAGAAGTAATTAACACGGTTATTGAAACCGCAAAATTCGGTTTAAGTTTTGGTGCGCCAACTGAACGCGAAACAACGCTCGCCGATAAACTTTGTGCACTTATGCCCGGCATGGATATGGTGCGCTTTGTAAGTTCTGGCACCGAAGCGACCATGAGCGCAATTCGTTTAGCGCGCGCTTTTACTAAACGCGACAAAATCATTAAATTTGAAGGTTGCTATCACGGCCATTCTGATTCGCTGTTAATTAAAGCCGGATCGGGGGCACTGACGATGGGCGTTCCAAGTTCACCTGGCGTCCCCGCCGTCTTGGCAGACCACACAGTCACACTTGATTACAACAACATCCAGCAAGTCCGCGATTATTTTGCGGAGCACGGCGACACAGTGGCGTGCATTATTGTTGAACCCGTTGTGGGCAATATGAATTGCGTTCCACCTGTAGAAGGATTTTTGGAAACCTTGCGCGAGGTTTGCGATCAATCTGGTGCAGTTTTAATTTTGGACGAAGTTATGACTGGTTTCCGCGTGAGCCATAAAGGCGCGCAAGGTTATTACAATGTTAAAGCAGATTTAACCACGCTCGGTAAAGTGATCGGTGGCGGAATGCCCGTCGGTGCTTTCGGTGGTAGACGCGATATTATGCAAATGATCGCGCCATCAGGTCCTGTCTATCAAGCAGGGACTTTATCGGGAAATCCTGTTGCAATGGCTGCTGGTTTAAAAACACTTGAGCTTTTAGAGCAGCCCGGGTTTTACGAAAATCTTTCAGCGAAAACCACTAAGTTGGTTAAAGGCTTACAAGAACTTGCAGATGAAGCTGGCATCCCTTTTACCACCAATCACGTTGGCAGCATGTTCGGTTTCTTTTTCACAACAGAAAAAAAAGTAACTAACTTCAAGCAAGTTATGGCGTGCGATATTCCACGCTTTAATAAATTTTTTCACGGCATGTTAAAACGTGGAATTTATCTGGCACCAGCATCTTATGAAGCAGGATTTATGTCCGGCGCGCATACAGATGAAGATCTAAAAGACACATTAATTGCTGCGCGAGAAGTGTTTCAAGAAATTAAATAAATTTTCTGAACTTAATTAAACCCTTCCAGTCCCAAAGCCGCGTAAACAGCCAAACTGCTTATGCGGTCTTTCCAATAACATTTAAATGCAAAAATATCATAACGATATACACGCCTAAAAATGTTTAAAAAAGCGCTATAACAAAATACGTATAAGCGGAATTTTTTCCATTTCAAAATATTGCTACGTTCATACAGCTCGTTAAATAAAATCTTATGAATATCTTTTACACTGTTAGTGTGTCGCCATTTTTTTGCGGCAAATTTTTAGTTGGCAAGTTTCCAATCACGACGTGGGGGATACCATGTTTAAGAAGAAAGATGCAACCCGCCTTGGCGAGATCCTGGTTAGTAAAGGACTTATCACACCGGAGCAATTGGCCATCGCTACACACGAACAAACCAAACGAAACCGGTTGCTCAATGTTACCGGCACCAAGGCACCGATGACTGTTATGATTGGTGAAATCTTGGTTGAGTTTGGCTTTATTGACCAACTCGAATTAAAACGCGGACTCAATTGGCAGCAACGTTTACGTCACGTATCTATCGCGATGGCGTTATGCGCGCCGTTTATGGCGTTTGCTCCTGCCAGTGCTACCGCGCAAACAATTTCTTCTTCGTCGTCATCTTCGGTGAGCAGTACAAAAAGCTTCACACCCACAACTATTCAGGCAGAAGAGTACGCCACAATGAATGGAGTACAAATTGGTAGTACGACTGATGCCGGTACGGAAAAATATGTGGGCTATATAGATACTAATGATTGGATGTCCTACACCAATAAGGGCATTTATATTCCGAGCGCAGGCAACTACAAAATAACCTTCAGGGTTGCAAGCCAGAACGGTGGGGGAATTCTGGATTTAAGGGAAGCAGGTACCGAAGCAACAATCGATAGTTTTAGCGTGCCTAAAACTAACGGATGGCACACATGGGTCGATGTCGTACGCACGGTTTATCTAAGCCAAGGCAATCATTCATTTAAGCTCTTCGCAAAAGCCGGCGGTTTTAATATCAACTGGTTCAGAGTCGATTGGTTGCCCACTCCCATGCCTCTAACCATTCAAGCTGAAAGCTATTCGGGGATGAGCGGTGTGGTTGCCGAGCCAACAACTGACACTGGTGGCGGAACTAATATAGGGTATCTAGGAGCCACGGATTGGATGGCTTACAACAATACAGATGTCATCATCCCAACCGCGGGCACCTACAAAATTACTTATAGAGTAGCGAGCTTAAATGGAGGCGGGAGTTTTACGTTAAACGAATCGTCTGACCAATCCTTAATCGATACGGTTTCAGTCCCCAAAACCAGTGGCTGGCAATTCTGGATTAACCTTGAGCGCACAGTGACCCTTAGCGCCGGTAAGCACAACTTTCTTATCAAGATTATTGTTGGCGGTTTCAATATTAATTGGTTCAAACTGGAACCAACCATGTCAGCATCTTCCTCTAGCAAGGCTAGCTCACTTTCTTCATCTTCAAAGAGCAGTTCCGCCACAGTTTCATCCGCGTCATCAGCCCCGACCTCCAGCTTATCGAGCTCCGTCGCATCCAGCACTCCCTATCTGGCGTACACAGTCAAAGGTCCAGTTGGGCTAAGTTGGCTTGCACCCAATCAGCGCGAGAACGGCACTTTTCTGGATGTAACCGAACTGGGTGGATACGAAATTCGTTATAAATTATCTGGCGCTGCTAGTTTTTCTTACATCACCATAAACGATGCCTGGACAACCCAGCATATGTTCAACTGGTTAGAAGGGGATTACATCTTTCAGATAGCAGCCTTTGATAAAAACGGGATTTACAGCAATTTTGTAGATATTCGCCCACACTGAGTCATAAAAAAAGCGGGCTTTTCAGCCCGCCAAACGTGCAACCCCGTTAGGGATCTCTTAGATGTTGAGAATCAATGATTCTCACACACGAATTCTTTGCTCAATCGACACATTCATTGCAGCTCTTGTTATAAGCTTGGCAAAAAGGTCATTTGCTTGCGCAATCATTAACTTTAAAAAAATACGAGTCATTACGAACACCCTGTCCCAGACTCGTTAAACACCGCGCCATCCTTTGCTCGATGCGTAATTAGACCCAAGAATAGCCAATTACAGGGAGGAAGCATACAAAACACTAGCCACATCATCGTACGACCACAATGATTGCGCTAACAATAAGACTAACAAAAAAAAGCACTACTGCCAATTGCTAAATAGCGCTTTTTTCATACAAATCATAAATATTGCGACCAACGGTAATTAGCTAGAAAAAATCCACGTCTTTTGAATATATCTGATCACCTGATTCTGCCTGCCCCATTTGATCAGCTCCCGCCAGCACGCGCTGCACATCCTCTTGGCCGCGCCCCAGATACTCAAGCAAAGCCAGCGATGACTCCAAATGCGCCATCGCTTCTGCATTAACCGGGCGGGACAATGTCTGCAGGGCTTTATTGAGATCGGTATTCAAAATACCCAAGGTTTCTGAAACCTTTTGATGTTGCGCCACCAATGCAAGCTGCGTATTAAGCGCCCCCACCTTCCCGTCTACCGTACCCAAAATCCACGGAACCGTATCCTTAATTCGACCATAACGCTCTGGATCTGCCTCCGGCATATTTTTTACCAAGAGCGATGCACGATTAAAATTACAAAATGTTCGGCTACCGAAATCACAGAAGCGACCCTCGGCATGAATAGCCTGAAACATATCTTTCTCAAGAGGGGACAAATCGTAACCATTGTGAGAGTAAAATTGCGGCCCCGAATCGGTTAAAAACATGACCGAGGTATCTAGACCGAACTCCTCCATAGTCTGGAATAGACCTTCCGCTAATTTGTCAAAACTATCCATGGCGTATGTGCGCTCGGCAAAACGCACTGAGCGACCCAGATCCGCACTGCTATTCATAGCTTCAACGGCAAGAACTTGAGCACCAGCTGCTTTTTCGTCCAACGCCTTTTTCTCGTGGTACAGCTTTATGCTGCGAGCAGCTTTGGCTCGCAGTATTTCCGCCTCACAAGGTTTAATCAGGTAATCATCTGCCCCCAAACGAAACCCGGTAATTTTTTCCTGCAAATCTGACTTACCGGATAAAAATATAACGGGAATATCACGCAAAGCAGCGTCAGCCTTAAGCTCTGCACACACGCCGTAACCGCCTTTCACAGGCATTTCTATGTCCAGAAAAATCAAATCCGGCAGCCATTCGCGCGCAAGCTTTAACCCTATATCGCCATCGTAAGCCGCGAGAACACTGTACTTATCTTGTAAATGTGCAGACAAAAATGCCTGCCAGGTTTTGTCATCATCCACTATCAATATTTTTTGAGACTCTACCATGCTTGTCACTCCGTTCACCTCATCAGGGTAAGTGTAGATAGCAGCTCTAAAGCCCGCTAGAAATTTGCAGGGTTTTCTTAGCAAAGATCGCAACATTATTTTTTGGACAAAAAAAATCGCCACCCAGTGGGGTGACGATTTTCAGCTACCAGAGAACCTTGATACTCAAGATTCAAGCTGGGTAATGTGATTTAGAACTGGAAGCGCAGACCTACACGGTACATACGGCCAATCAAGTCATAAATCATTGGGTTAGCAACAGTACCAGTACCTGGTGACACAGCCGGATCTTTGTTCAACAGGTTGTCGATCTTAGCGTAACCAGTCAAGTTGTCAGTAAACTTGTAGTTAGCACCCAAATCGAAACGCAAAGTCCCGTCCATATGGTTTACGTTAGCAGTTGGATGAGTAACTGTCGCCACCGGGCAGTTGGTTTGACACTCGATGACTTCGTTGCTGTAAACACCGTCACTTACCCAGTGTTCAGTCAAGCTAACGCCCCACTTATCTGTATCCCAGCTTTGAACAGCCATGACTTTCCAGTCAGGGGTACTGCCGATGTTCACGCCAGCACTATCAGTAGGAATGGTATTTGGCAGACCAGAATCAACCATGAAGCTGATGTTGTGAGTTCCCAAGGCGCGCAAGGTTAAAGTGCCATCACCGATAGTCATGCGGTATGACGCTTCGATGTCATAACCTTTGGTATGCCATGACGCCAAGTTAAATGGCTGCAAGCGAACGTAGTTAGTGTTTGGCACTGTGCTGGTAAGCAACATGGCTTTACACATATCCTGGTTGCCAGCGTCCACACAAAGGTCAACTTCTTGCTGAGCACCAATGGTACCAATCACGTCGTCTACTTTAATATCAAAGTAGTCAATCGACAGGTTCAAGCCTGGTGCCCAATCAGGTTGCGCCAACACTATACCGAACTCTTGGTTACGAGCGTCTTCAACACGCAAATCTGGGTTACCCACAGTACGCTGTTGAACGGTGATGTTGGTGCCTTTGTAGTTAACGGTGTTGTTAATTACAACCTCAGCAGCAAACAGCTCACTCAAGTTTGGCGCACGAACGTCTTTAGAGGTTACCGCGCGGAAACGCAGGCCGCTAACAGGCGTTTTCCAAGTCGCACCTAACTTCCATGTATCTACGTTACCTGCAGTGCTGTAATCCGTACCACGAATCGCCATGTTAATGTTGGCTTCGCCCATGGTATCTGAATCGATAACTGGCAAGTTGGCCTCAAGGTAGGCTTCTTTTACATCAAACTCACCTTTAGCCCAGTGATAGTTACCGGCGAACCAGTGGTTACCAATTGGGTTGGTCAATACTGGGTCAGCTGGGTATTGCGCGTTGTTCGGGCTTTCTGGACGGTTACCGTTGCCGTATGGATCGCCAGTTACTATGTACTCTTCTTTACGGTATTCTAAACCTGCTGCAACGGCGATTGGACCTGCCCATGAGGAGAAAGGCTCACCCGAAATGTTAAAGCTAGCTACGTTTTGCATTTGTGGAGAATGCTGATGTGGGCCATTCTCTGGGAATACATATGCGTAGGAAGCCGCAGATGGCGCCACGTTGCCAAAGATGTTCATAGGAACACAACCGCTCGCTTGGGCGGCTGGGTTGCGGCAAACGATGGTACCGTTAGGACCTTGGATTGCGTCAATCGCCGCGTTGTAGCGGTTGTTGAGCATAATGTCGTGGACTTTAAGATCAGTTACGTTTCTACCGTATTGATAGTAAGTGTCATAGCTCCACTCAGTACCGAAGGCATTGAACTTACCGTCAGCACCCACTACGAAACGCTCTTGCTCACGCACTGGATGAACGTTTTGACGTGGCTCAATTTGCGCATTCACAGTACCGTATTGGAATTGGGTAATGTTATTCGCTGCACAAGCTGCTTTGATTGAAGCTGGCAAGTAAGGGTTATCACACTTCATGGTCAGGTTAGCGTTCTTAGCCGCACCCAAGATTGGGTAGTTGACTGACGCAACGCGTGCTTTATTGATGGTGGCGTAGATTTCGTTGTTTTCGTCCAAATCGAAACCGATACGTGCATACCCAACGGTACGCTCAATGGCAGAAGCCAAGCTCTTGCCACCGCTGTTCAAGCCGCTCAAATCGCCGCCTTCACAGAGGTTCGCAATACAGTTTTTACCGTATTGGAATTGGTATGGTTCGCCGTTTTCACCGAAGGCGATACCTTTCAATGGGCCCCCAGTAATCAAACCGTACTTGGCGTATTGGTTGTTTTGCGCGCGGTCGATTAAATAACGTTGTGGCTTACCGTCTGTCGTTTCGCTCAGCTGACGGCTTGCGAATTCAGCACCGGTGTACCAATCACGGCCACCCGGGCCTTCCAAACCAAAATCACCTGGCGGAATACCATCTTCTTTACCGTGTTCACCGCTCAATTGAATATGCAATCTGTCATCCATGAAGTTACCACCCCATGCGATTTGACCGAGAACACCTTCGTTATCTGCGTAGGTTGACTGACCGGCTTGGATATTACCTTTCACGCCTTCAAAACGCTTATCAGTAATGAAGTTCACCACACCACCAACGGCGTCTGAACCGTAGGATGCAGAAGCACCACCGGTTACCACATCTACGCTCTTAATCAGCAATTGTGGGAATTGGCTTACGTCAGTAACGCCAGTTACGTTAGCACCAACAACACGTTGACCGTCCAATAGCGTCAAGGTGCGGATAGTCCCCAAACCGCGTAGACCGAACGAGCTCAAGCCTTGCAAACCACTACTGGTACTGTAGGTCATCGCCTGAGTACTAGCGCTACCTTGCAAAGATGGCAATTGCGCAATAGCGGTAAATACGTTGGGTTGAGCTGACTTTTGAATATCTTCAACAGTCATTGAGGTTGTTGGGGTTGGTTGAGTGAAGCTGCTCGAAACGATACGTGAACCGGTTACGGTTACTTCAGTTACGGCTTCTTCTTCCGCTGCATAGGCTTGAACACTGAACACGGTCAGTGTTGCCAGCGCCATACAAGCGGGCAGTAATTTGCGTTTGAATTGCTTTTCAGAGTTCATCTCGTAATCTCCAAGGTTTTTATTGTTAGTGCGCGCGAACCGGAGTGTTTGCGCTACCATGTGATACTCAAAAAAAATGAGCCAGTTTTCAGGTGCTACTGAACCCACTAATAGTCATTAAAACTATATATACAACCGTTTTCATTGCGAAGCATAAGGTTGATGTCTCGATCCCCCTAGACGTTACAACACAAATTCTACACAAGGCTGCCAACCTAAATGGTTGCGCTACCAAAACGATAACAAAAAAAAACCTCCAGACCAAGCACTTCTGAAGGCTTTTTGTATGATTATAATTAAAACTCTTATAAATCAGGCGCTTAACGTAAAGTTCTGTAAGCGATCCGGAACGTCAGTGAATACCCCATCCACGCCCAAACTGGCCAACCAGCGCCAATCTTCCTCATGGTTGACGGTATAAACCCAATTTTTTAATCCGCGCCGAGCCGCGTCTGCCAGTAATTCCGGCGTAATGAAGCTTAAATGGGTGTTAAACGCATAGGCTTTTAGGGGGTTACAACACTGTGCGTAATCCAGAGGAATACCTTCGATTAGCGCAGCGCGCTTAACTTGAGGCAGAACATTCAGCGATTCGTACAACTGTTGGTGATCAAAGCTGGACACAATGTAATGTTCGTAAGTCAATTGATATTCCTGCACAAAAGCATCGAGCTGGCGCTTCAACGCAGGAACACAACCAAGACCTTTAATTTCGATATTCAGCATGGCGCGGTCTTTCACCAGCGCGAGTACATCGTTTAGCGTGGGAATAGGTTCGCCATTCGCCAGCGTTTGTTGACGTAAATAGGCCAGCGACTGTTCCGTGATAATCCCCTGCCCAGACACAACTCGCCCTAAGCGACGGTCATGTGTGACGAGCAACTCACCTTCAATTTGGTAGATATCAATTTCAACGGCATCCACACCCGCATCAAGCGCACGCGAAATCGCCGCCAAACTATTTTCAGGCAGCGGAGCATTATTCATTAAAGGACCACCGCGATGGGCGATGCACGTAAGTTTGGGCATAAAATTCACAACATATTCAGATAAGAGTTTTATAATGCAGGTTCGCTTTGCATTGAACCTTTTGATAGCAACATAGCTCACATGAGTATGGCAGTCAGCTTCTGGTTCGGCAATTCATGTTCAAATGATCTTCTGTAGGTAGAGTTTTTCCGTGCTATCCATAACTTCCATCGACGAAAAAATCATGAGCGAAAGCCTCACAACAAAATTATTACTCGTGTGCGTATGCATCATGGTGTTTTATTTAGCCACTAAGTTGCTCAACAAAATCGCGCATGATGTTAGCGTTCGTAAAGCGCTGGGTGACGAACGTGTGCCGTACATTACCAAGCTGATGAATATAGGAATGGTGTTTTGCTGCATCGTTGTAATGTGTTTACTGCTGGGGCTCGGTTATAGCGAGGTCTCAGTATTTCTGTCTTCAATATTTGCAGTTGTTGGCGTTGGTTTATTTGCACAGTGGTCGATTCTTAGCAACGTTACCGCCAGCATGATTATCTTTTTTGGTTTTCCTTACCGTATCGGTGACAGAATAAAAATCGCCGATAAAGATGAAGACATGTGTGGCGTGATTGAAGAAATCAGCATGTTCCATGTTATTTTACGCCGCGATGATGGAAATCTAATTACTTATCCAAACTCCATGGTATTGCAAAAAGCCGTTATTAAAATTGAACAACCGGAAGCAAAAACTGTAGAAAAAACGATTGAAGATAGTGCCGCTGCAGAAAAACCGGCCGCAGAATATTTTAAAGGTTTAAAAACAGTTCGCGATTAAAACGATAGGCATTAAAGAAAAAAGGCGAGCTAATTGCTCGCCTTTTTTATATCATCAAGATTATAAAACCGAGGCTATAGCCTTACTCACATAATCCATTTTTTCTTTGGTTAAACCCGCAACACTAATACGGCTCGTGTCGGTCATGTAGATGCTGTAATCATTTCTAAGCTTATGAACCTGCTCAACACTCAAACCTAAAAACGAAAACATGCCGCGCTCTTTGGCGATAAAACTAAAGTCGCGCTGCGATTGCAGTTGGTTTAAAGCTTGTACCAAATCTACGCGCAAACCGGCAATGCGCTCACGCATAGTCGTTAATTCATCGCTCCATATTTTAGTCAGTTCATTGCTGTGCAAAATAATATCCACCAACGCGGAACCGTGCGCAGGCGGCATTGAATAAATTGAGCGTGCCACGCTTAACAAATTGCTCAAACCCGCATTAGCTTGCTCCTCATCGGCAAACACAAAACTCAGTGCCGCTGTACGCTCGCGATACAAACCAAAGTTTTTGGAAAATGAAGTTGCGACAACCACCTCTGGCAAGCGCGCAGAAAGCATACGCAAACCATAGGTATCCTCTTCCAACCCCTCGCCGAAACCTTGGTAAGCCATATCGACAAAAGGAATCAAACCATTGGTTTCGCACAAATCCGCAACTTGGTTCCATTGCTCGCGCGTTAGGTCTGCGCCGCTAGGGTTGTGACAGCAGGCATGCAATAAAATTAAATCACCGCGCGGAACTTGCTTAAGCGCGTCCATCATCGCCGTGAAATTAATGCTGTGAGATGCGTAATCGTAGTAAGGATATTCGCGCAACTTCAAACCCGCGCTACCGAGCAGAGGAATATGGTTCGCCCAGGTGGGGATGCTTACCCATAAGGTTGCGCCGGGTTTCGCGCGTTGAATTAATTCCGCTGCAACACGCAAGGCTCCGCAACCACCAGGAGTCTGCACTGTACGAACACGATTGGCCTCTACCGCTGCGTGGCCCTCGCCGAACACCAGCTTGGTAGCGGCTTCGTTTGCACCAGGGTAACCCGCCGGTGGGGTATAGGCTTTCGTGGTTTCTTGCTTAAAGCGAATTTTTTCTGCCTCTGCCACAGCAGCCATGATTGGGGTTACACCCGCGTCATTTTTGTAAACACCTACGCCCAAATCCACTTTGGATGGATTGGTGTCTTTTGCGTAGGCGATACTTAAACCGAGAATGGGGTCGTTGGGTAGTAAAGGCAGAGTTTCAAACATAGGAGGTTCCAAAAAATATCCAGAATATTAGTTAAGCTAAAGCGCGGATTATACATTGGCACCACAATAAGATTGGTGGGAGTTAGTATGTGGCTCGCAAAAATCCCACTGCTCTACCCTGACTAGGTATTTCTGGCCTCTAAATAGCATCGCCGAGCTAAGGACAGCGCTCCTGTAATACCCGCGTTGCCGCCCAGTACAGTAGGAATTACATAACTATCCATGTCTTTCAAGACAACGTCGTGGGCATAGCCATTAAGCATGTGTTTCAGGTTGGCGCGGATTTTTGGAAATAGAAAGTCGCTTACCATCACGCCACCACCAAAAATGATTTTCTCAGGCGCATACATCCACGTGAGGTTTACGCACATCACCGCCAAGTAATAGGCTTCAATATCCCAAGCTAAATGATCGTGTGGTAAATCCTTGGGATGCGTTTGCCAGCGCTTGTGAATAGCTGTTCCGGATGCCAACCCTTCCAAACAATGGGTGTGGAATGGACAACAGCTATCGAAGTGGTCGTCCATCGCTTGCGGAACCATCATGTGGCCAACTTCAGGATGACTGATACCTTGCATCAACTTGCCGCCGGCGAAAATGCCTGCGGCTATTCCTGTACCAACCGTAACATAGACAAAGTTCTCGCAATCCACCCCAGCCCCTTCGGTAAACTCACCGACTGCGGAACCATTGACCTCCGTTTCCAGCTCGACCAAGGTGTTAAGTGAGCGCTTGAAATAGCCGATAAGATCAATTTGCGACCAACCCGGCCGGGAGGTTTTGGTGATATAGCCGTAGGTCGCCGAGCGACGATCTAAATCCAAAGGACCGAAACTCGCTACCCCTAAGGCCGCGAGATACCCATACATGGGCGCAGTTTGCAAGAAAAAATCCCGAACAGCAGCCAAGGTGGCATCTGGCGTGGTGGTCGGAATTTCCGTGCGAGCCTTAATAAATCCGCGCGAATCCGCCAACACACAAATAAAACGAGTTCCTCCCGCTTCCACACCACCAAATACGGGCTGCGTTTTATCCTCACTCATAACAAGACCTCAATAAACTTGCTTGCCTTGAGTGTAGAACATGAAAGCAAAAGCATGAGAATTTAAACCGTGTACAATTTCCCCGACTTTTAAGACGCCACACATGCAAAACGATGATTTTTTAGGCAAGGTATAAGATGACGAGTGATCCTTTCGAAACAGCAGCGGTTAACGAATACCAGCGCTCCCTCAACGATATTGGAAAATTAAAGTCGACCTTGGCGCCTTTACAAAAATCCTATCAACGCTTTGACAAGATAATCGCAACATCTATTGAAGATTCACCCACCAAGCCAGCCTGTAAAGCCGGTTGTTTTTACTGCTGTTATTACAAGGTGGAAGTCAAAGCACATGAAATGCTGCTCATCCACGAGCACATGCAAAAAAAGCTGAGTGCGGAGTTAAGATCGCAAATTTTGGAGTGCGCAAAAGCCAACGCAGAATTGATTCGCAGCTTCACGGCGCAAGAACATTTATCCACCAACTTGAAATGCCCGTTTCTGATTGAAAACCAATGCAGCATTTATGAGGCTCGCCCGTTTCGCTGTAGAAGTTTTCACGCCGTGCAAGTTGACGGCTGCGAGGCCTCGTATAACAACCCGAGTGATTTTACGATTGCGACTGAATTAATTCCGGATGTTTCTCACTACAGCGATGCACTCTCTCAAGGCTTTGAAGCAGCGGCAATGGATGCGGGATTTGATCACCGCACATACGATTTAAATACCGCCTTGCTTGAAGTGTTTGAAGATCCGGCGATTGAAAAACGTTACAAGCGCGGCAAGAAGGCATTCAAAACAGCGATTGAAGTAGTAGATGCTGAAGAGTAAAGCTTGTCGCTGACCAAGCTTTACTAACGAATAAATAAAGAAACAACTCCCATAAGACTTACGCTTAGCAAACTAACTCCCAGCACACGGTAAAAAATCTTTGGGTCGCCCTCCAAAATTTTCTGGTGAAACCGCAGACCAATTAAATGCCCAACAGTAGCACAGGGTAATAACCAAAGATGGTGAATCAATTGTAAATCGACGCCTGCGATTACGAAGGCAGTCATTTTAATTACCACCAAAATAAACCAGAGCACAAAAAGCGTATCACGCAACTGGTGTTTGGCAACCTGCGTTCCGAACACAGAGATGATTAAAGGCGCACCAATCAGTGACGTGCCACTAATGTATGCTCCCAACACCAAAAAGAATTTATCCACTAAAGGATTTGTACTTTTGAAAGGCTTGTTCAGAATATAGGTAACGGCATATACAGAAACAATCGAAAAAATAATGCCCGTCATTACACTTGCAGGAATAGTTAACAAACCTGCCACGCCGATGAGTTTGGGGATAATCATTATCTTCATGGACTTTTTCAAATAAGCCCAATCGATAGTTCCACTTTGCTTTCGCGACTCTTCTGATTGCTCGCGATGCTTGCGGTAGTTTTGCCACACCACTATGGAAGAAAAAAATAACAAATGCACAGCAATGATCGGCAAATAAACCAACGGACGGTTATCGATCAACAACAAAAATGGGAGCGACATAACAGCTCCACCAAACCCCAATCCAGAGCGAACAAACCCACTCCACACAAATACCAATGCGATTAAAACATATTGGTAAACCTGTAACTCGCCCATCATTCACTCACAGATTGCACAAAGAATATGGATGCTACGCGAGAAGCAGAACAGAGTGAAGTTTGATGTGTCAATAAAGCGAATTCGTTGCATAAGGCAACTAATCAACCCCACGACACACGAGGACTTATTATGAGCAAAAGTTTATCTCGCTTACTGGCCGCTATGACTTGTGCCGCATCACTCAGCGTTTACGCTTCGGAAGATTCTGATTCGATCCACAACGAGCATAAGCCTCATCGCCCACCGCAAGCAGCCTTTGACGCCTGCAAAAATTCCACCGAAAGCGCGACATGCCAATTTACTGGACGCGAAAATCAAACCATTTCGGGTACCTGCGCTAAACCGCGTAACCCCGAAGAGAAATCCACCTTGGTTTGCAAGCCAGACAGAATGGATTGGAAACCGAAAGAAGGCGACAAACATTAATTACATTTGAAGGCTTGCGTTCACTTGTCGCAAGCCTTCCCTTTTTGAATCATTGGGTTATATTGCCAAGCCCTGTTGTACTGCTGGTAAGCCCTGTGAATTCTTCTGCTCAACACCCAACTGCAATCTCACAAACACTTCAAGAATGGAAAGCGCTTGCGCTACTTGGCGGCCCTATTTTGGTGGCTCAACTAGCGCAAATGGCAAATGGCGTTATAGATACCATGATGGCCGGCCACGCGAGTGCGCGTGATCTCGCCGCCGTTGGCATAGGTACGGGTATTTGGGGCCCCGTATTATTGTTTTTTATTGGTGTGCTCAGCGCTTTGCAACCGTTGGTTTCTGGCCACAGAGGCGCGGAGAATCATGCGCGAATAATGCCGGTAACCTGGCAAGGTTTGTATATCGCTTTTGTCGGCTGCATTTTAATGGCTGCCATTCTTACGCACGTACGCCCTATTTTTGTGTTGTTGGGTTTAGATGCTGAAACAACTGACATAGCCCAAGCCTATCTCGATGCTTTAGCTTGGGGCATTCCTGCAGTTTTATTATTGAATGCGTTACGTGGGCTTACCGACGGTATGGGCCATACAAAAATTATTATGGTGTTTTGTTTAATTAGCACCATTCTAAACTTACCGTTTAATTACTTATTTATTTTTGGATTTTCCATTGGCAATTGGCAGTTCCCCGCACTGGGTGGTGAAGGCTGTGGCTGGGCAACCGCCGCATCTAATTGGATTGCGCTTATTGCACTGCTGGTGTACTTGAATCGCAATAAGGATTACAAAAACTTCCATTTAATTGGCGACTGGACGAAGCCGGATTGGCAAGAAATAAAACATATTCTTCAGCTGGGTTTACCTATAGGCTTTGCTATGTTTGTTGAAGTGAGTATGTTTTGCGCCATTGCTTTATTTTTATCGCCACTTGGGCCAACGGTTATCGCCGCACATCAAGTAGTGCTTAACGCCATCTCACTCTTTTTTATGGTGCCCTTAAGTTTGGGCATGGCTTTAACACTGCGCGTTAGTTTTTTAATTGGCGCGGAGGAACATCAAAAAGCAAAACTCTTGGCGCGCAGCGCTATTTTCCTCGCGCTGGGAATCTCTTGTGTTAACGCGCCCATCCTATTCTTTGGCCGTGATTTTATCTCTTCTCTTTATACGAACGAGATGGAAGTGCGCCTTATTGCAATCCAATTATTTGCCTTGGGCGCGATATTTCAAATCGCAGATGTCACACAAGTCACCATGATTAATGTACTGCGCGGTTATAAAGATACAAAAATCCCCATGTTTATTATGCTGTTCTCCTTTTGGTGTGTGTGCTTGCCACTGGGTTACGTTTTAACCTTTACCAATTGGCTAAGCGCGCCTATGGGAGCAGCAGGATTTTGGGCGGCATTGATTGTCGGTTTAACTTGCGCAGCAATTCTATTAAGCGTTCGGGTTTTACGATTTAAAGCACATCAATAACAATTAGGTGTTATATGGCACAAATAGAATTTTCCAAGGCAGAAAAAGAATTAATCGTTCGCAAGGTACAAATGTACTTCCGCGAAGAACTGGACCAAGACATTGGCCAATTTGACGCAGAGTTTTTACTGGATTTTTTTGCCGAGGAAGTAGGCGCCTACTTTTACAATCGCGGACTAAGAGATGCACAAGCTGTGATCGAAGCTAAAGTTGCGGATATTAATGACGCACTTTATGAGATTGAAAAGCCTACGGAGTTCATACGTTAGCTTTTTGCTTTTGCTTCTCAATTATCCCATGCGAACGTCCCGAGCACTGGAAGAAAATTTCCGTCAAACGCACAGGACGTGCGTTTGAGTGACTACGCGACATGGATGTCGCGTCGGAACGACGAAAGTTTTCTGAAGCGCGCAGGACAAGACGTGAGACGGGTCGCCTTTCTTTTGACTACTTTTCTTTGGCGAGACAAAGAAAAGTAGTTCGCCAAGAGGCGAAACAAAAACTATACCGTTGGTATCTCCAACGAATGAAAAACACGTTCCCTCAATTCCCCCGGCGTCTTAGAAATAATTTCCTCCGGAATATCAAACTTCTTCGTCAAGCGCAAAAAATTCTCAAACCCGTAAGACACCATAAACGGATGCATCCCCGTATTAATCGCGGCCACATAATCCTTATTCTCATCACCACACACACCCGCGCGCGCCGGGTTTACACCAAACTGTTCGCGCACGGCACGAAAATGCGGTGTCTTTTTCTCTTCCAAAGGGACGTGAATGAGAAAATCAAACTCGGCGATGTTAATATCATGACGAGCAAATAACTGACGCAAGGTTTCCAATGGCTCGTTGGTGATATTGCGTGTAATCAACCCGACAATGACATCGGGCGCCGCCATAAGCGTGCGGATAAACTCGGGAATGCCTGAATAGAGAGCGGCTTCGTTGCGATAGACCTCTGTCAAAGTATCCACAATTTGCTTGCGATTGCTTTTACTAATATTTTTGCGAAGGTTGGAGGGAAATTGTTTTAAGCCCCCCAAGTATTTAAAAATGTTATGGCGTTTTTGAAAGCTCTCTTCGTCACCCAAATCCATTCCGTGGTACACAAATGCCTTTTCGATTGCATTGTAGGCATCTATGGTTGTGCCATCAGCATCCAAAATAATAAGTTTTTTGTTATTGCTGTAAATCATCCCCGCAGCCCAAGATTGCCATACCTGATCATCAGTATAAAAAGCAAATGTGACAATTTGGAAACAGCGCTAATCAGTCGAACTGACTTTGCTGTTTTAACGCATCAATAAAAATATCCACTTTGTGAGAGCGTTGCACTGCGGATGGAAATACCGCGTAAATACCGCCACCAGGTAGCGTCCAGTCCGGTAGAACACGAATCAATCGGCCTTCTTGAATATCGTCTATAACGGAAAAATTCGGTTGGATCATAAAACCCGCGCCAGCCAACACCGCAGCCCGAACGGATGCTGATGTGTTGGCCATAATAGTAGCGGTGAATTTGACGGACTGCGTGGCGTGCCCTTCGCGTACAAAATTCCAGTTCAACGGATTAGGCAAAACTGATAATGCAACAAACGGATATTGTTCCAACTCCGACGGGCTTTTGGGTAAACCCTGCGCAAACAAGGCAGGCGGAGCAACTACCCACTCTTCAAAATGCGTGATTAATGCAGCTTTATGGGAAGAATCTGCAAGGCGCCCTACGCGAATCGCTAAATCAATTCCTTCCGCCACCATGTCTGTGCGGCTGTCGCTGGATACAATTTCCACTCGCAACTCAGGGTGCTTAAGCGTTAGCTCTGCCGCCAAGGGGGCAACCACCGATATGCCGTAATCAACCGTTGTCGATACACGCAATTTTCCGCGCGGACCACGTGTAGTGCCTCCTGCCAAAGCGATTGCAGCTTCCGTATCCTGCAAAATTTTCTGGCAAGCTTCGTAAAATAACGTCCCTGCCTCAGTGAGATGCAAGCGGCGAGTTGTGCGCACCAGAAGATGACTCCCAACCTCCGCCTCCAACTTTTGCAGATGAGCACTCACCATGGTTTTTGCCAAACCCAAACGTTTGGCGGCCGCAGTAATCGATCCAGTCTCAACCACGGCCGCAAATACCACCAGCCGGTTAAGGTTTACATCCAGCAAGTTGGCCATTTGTTATTATCCATTTTAGATGCACAAACAATCAGTTTTTAGCCATCTTATCAGAACAATAAACCAAGACCATACTGACCTTACTCACGAACTTCCAAACAACCACAGAGGACAAGGTCATGAAAATCGCAATCGTTGGTGCAACGGGTTTTATTGGACAACCTATTTTTGACGAAGCCGTCACTCGCCAACATGAGGTCACGGCATTGGTGCGCAACCCAAACAAGGTTGTGCCCCACAAAAGAGTCACCGCCTTGGAACTCAATGTGCAAAACAGTCTTGCGTTGACCAAGTTATTAAACAGCCATGATGCAGCCGTTATCAGCCTTCACTACGAAAACCAAAACTTGCCTCAGCTAATCCAAGCGATAAAAGCGTCAAGCGTTCAATACACACTCTTCGTTGGCGGTGCCGCAAGTTTAGAGGTTGCACCAGGCGTGCAATTGATCGATACACCTGAATTTCCAGAGCAATGGAAAGCCACGGCAGGCGCAGCGCGTGAGTTGCTCCAAATTCTGCGGGGAGAGAAACATTTCAATTGGACTTACGTGTCACCTTCCGCCTTTATCGAACCCGGCGAACGCACAGGAAAATTCCGGTTGGGCACAGATCAACTTTTAATAAATGAGCGCGGCGAAAGCCGGATCTCGACTCAGGATTTTGCTGTGGCGGTGTTGGATGAATTGGAAAGTCCTACGAATCAGCAAACACGTTTCACTGTCGGCTACTAATTCATTTTTTATTGGGGAGGTACGAACATGACGAACAAAACGTTCATGGAATTATTTGGTTTTAAACCCGTGGCCGCTCGCTTAAGCGAAGCCGTCGTGATTTTAATTGATATGCAACGCGAGTATCTTGATGGCGCAGTACCGCTACCCGATTTACAGTCTGCAGTAGCGGGAGCGGCGCGCTTAATTGAACGCGCCCATCAACAAGGCGCGCCTGTTATTCACGTTCTTAACAAAGGCCCTGACGGCAACCTTTTATTTAATGTCCAAGAGCCTTATTACGTAGAGTTGACTGAAATAGCGGCCAGACCCGGCGAACAGATTGTCATCAAACATTTACCCAATGCGTTTGCGGGCACCCAATTGCACGAGCTGCTTCAAAAAATTGGGCGCACGCAACTCATTATTGCCGGATGTACAACGCACGTTTGTGTTTCGGCCACAGCACGCGCCGCTTTGGATTTGGGTTATTCAAGCACCATCGTTGCGGATGCAACTACAAGCCGGGATTTGGATGACGGTTTTAGTAATGTCATTCCCGCGACGCTGGTGAAGCAAGTTGCGTTAGCAGAATTACGCGATGCATTTTCAGTTGTCGTGAAAACGGCTGATGATTTACCTGTGTAGATGTTGGGTTAACAAAAGGCGCGTCAAAACATTTAGTGTGAAATTTTTTTACGATAGAACTCATAAATAATCGCCAGTAGCGCTGCAAGGCCTGCTGGCATCAAGAGCGCGTAAAATGCGAAATGCGCAAAATTTACCGCCCCCATGAATCCACCGGTAATGAACCCACCGATGAGTGTTAAATATAAAATTACTCGTCGTTTATCCGCCTTATGCCCGCGCAACCAAAGGCCGATGATTATGCCTAAATCGGTAAACAACCCTGTCACATGGGTGGTACGCACCAAAGCACCGCTAAAGGTACTGGTCATGGCATTTTGTAAACCACAAGCTGCAGAAGCCAAATAGTGGCCAAGGTTATTACCCTCCATCAAAAAATACATCGCCAACAACAAGAGCAAAGCAACTGCGAGCAACGCAAATCCGTAACGTCGCCCGAACTTAAGTGATTCATTACCAATGGCAAAACCGCTGACGCCTGCACCCACCACAAAACTTAAAATAATCCAACCTATGTGAATCACCTCTGTGTAATCCCCCTTAGCAATTTCCACACCCAAGAGAGAGGAGCTACCTGTGAGATGTGATACACCTTGGTGATTAAAACCAAGCAACGCAATAGCGTTCACACTACCTGCAATAAAGGCGAGCACAAACGCACTGGCTTCCACCCACTTTGGTAATTTATGAATCATAAGTATCCGCCTGTCGCTTTTACGTCAAAAAACTGCAACGCCCGTGCCTATAAAAAAACAAAAATTCATACAACAGATAACTCAATCATTAACAAGCGATTAAAAGTGGACTAGTATCGGCGCGAATTAATCAAAACACTTAAGGAAATTTTATGAGCAAGCTATTACTTAAGATTATCGGCTTTAGCGCTTTATGTTTGAGTTTACACAGTGTTGCGCAGGTCGCCGTTACCGCCAACTCTGATCACGCTGCCATGCTAGCCAGCAAAGATCCCAAACTCGCTGCAAACAAAAAACTGGTGTACGATTTTTGGCGCGAGGTATTTGAAGGCGGCCACTTGGAGTTAGCGCCTCAATATATGACGGAAACTTACATTCAGCATAACCCAACCGTTGCCACCGGTCGTAAAGCCTTTGTAGATTTCTTTGGCCAGTTTAAAAAGCCACAAGCCATTGCCGATAAAGTCAAAGCACCGCTAGTATCCATTACAGCTGAAGGCGATATCGTCACCCTGACATTTGTGCGCGAACAAAAAGATCCTAAAGACCCTACAAAAACCTATACCACAACTTGGTTTGACATGTTCCGCATTGAAGATGGAAAAATTGCTGAACACTGGGACCCAATGACAAAAGCAAATTAATGGACTTGAACCGCGCTCTCTACCAATGAGCGCGGTTTGAATTTACCGCCAAGATTCGTCTCAAGAAATTTCCTTCGCTTTTTTCAATACCAAGGCTAATACCTCTTGCGAGGTTTCCTCGTCATCCAACGCACGTGCAATTGTTTGTGCACCTACCAGCATCGATAAGGTGACCAATGCATTCTCGCGAGCTTTTTTCTTGTTGCCGCCGGGAATAATCTCCATCAACGCTGACACCAAACGTTTGGCCGATTGCGTAAATGCTGAGCGCACTACGGGATTATGCCGAGCAGCCTCTGCTCCTAAAGCAGCCATTATGCAGCCCGCACCCGGGTGATCACGATGCTCAACGGATAGGTAATTTTTTAAAAACGCGTGATAAGGCAAATCTTTTGATTCTCTTCGCCTTGCCTCGCCTGCTTGAAGCAATTCGTCGACCGCACGTTCGCATGCTTGCGCCATCAAATCTTCTTTTGAGGTGAAATGCCCGTAGAAACCTCCATGGGTTAAGCCTGCAGCTTTCATTAAATCGGCCACGCCTATGCCATCGAATCCCTGTTCGCGAAATAATCTAGCCGCAGTCGTAATGATTTTTTCGCGGTTTTCTGCCGCTTGTTCTCTGCTTACTCTCATGTTGCAACTTCCACCATAGAAATAAGGATTGACAGTATACATGATGAGCATCATATAATTTTATAAATGACGGCCATCATTTATAAACCCAATTTAAGAAGCAGAGATCAAAGCTATGAACCAACGCATCGTAATTACCGGCATGGGAATAGCCTCCCCATTGGGTTGTGGAGTAGAAACCGTCTGGCGACGACTGCTTGCCGGCCAATCGGGTATTCGCCGGCTGCCCGATGAAATAGCCGCTGATTTACCAGCCAAGGTAGCTGGGCTAGTTCCAGATATCAGCGAAGACGCTGAAGCCGGGCTGGACCCCGACAAAGTCGCTTCCCCCAAAGACCAGCGCAAAATGGACCGGTTTATTTTATTGGCCCTGGCAGCAGCGGAAGAAGCTTTGCAGCAAGCCAATTGGTTTCCCACCGATGAAGACAAGAAAATCAGCACAGCAACGGTTATCGCCTCTGGTGTGGGCGGTTTCCCGGCAATTGCGGATGCCGTACGAACAGCGGATTCACGCGGGGTTCGGCGATTGTCGCCGTTCACTATCCCTTCCTTTCTTGTCAATTTGGCGGCGGGGCATGTTTCCATGAAGTACGGTTTTAAGGGCCCGATTGGTGCGCCAGTAACGGCCTGTGCCGCCGGTATTCAAGCTATTGGTGATGCCGTGCGAATGATTCGCGCAGGCGAAGCGGAAGTAGCACTTTGCGGCGGTGCCGAGGCCTGCATACACACGGTAAGCTTTGGTGGCTTTGCAGCGGCACGAGCACTATCCACCAACTTTAATGATGAACCCAAACGTGCATCGCGCCCGTTTGATCGCGATCGCGACGGTTTTGTTATGGGTGAAGGCGCAGGTTTACTGGTGGTGGAAAGCTTGGAGCACGCGCTGGCGCGTGGTGCGAAACCCATTGCTGAAATCATCGGCTACGGCACCAGTGCAGATGCCTATCACCTCACCTCAGGTTCCGAAGATGGAGATGGAGCAAAACGGGCTATGGGCGCTGCACTGCGCCAAGCGGGGCTCAAGCCAAGCGATATACAACACCTTAACGCCCACGCAACCTCAACTCCCGTAGGGGATAAAGGCGAGCTAGCGGCCATAAAAGGTCTATTCGGTGAAGGTAGCGGCTTAATCGTTACATCAACCAAGTCTGCCACCGGCCATTTACTCGGTGCGGCTGGAGGCATCGAAACTATTTTTACCGCCTTGGCGCTACGCGATCAAATAATTCCTCCAACCTTAAATTTGGAAAATCCAGATGATGCCGCCATCGGTATAGATATAGTCGCAAGTACTGCACGCATTGCCAGCCTCCAACACGCGCTCTCCAATGGTTTCGGGTTTGGAGGCGTGAATGCAAGCATATTGCTCAAACGCTGGGTGGAGTAGCGCCACAAGCCTGTAAGATCGTGGGCGCTTAAGGTTATACTGCCCGGCCTTTTTGCCCATTTTCTAGCTGCTTTGAGGAGCAATCATGTCGAAGTTTTGGAGTCAGGTGGTGCGCGAGCTCGAGCCCTATGTGCCCGGCGAGCAACCACAAATTGATGGTCTGATCAAATTGAATACCAACGAGAGCCCTTATCCGCCCTCGCCAGAAGTAATCAAGTTGATGACTCATGACGCCATCGACCGCTTGCGCCTCTACCCGGACCCCAATTCTAAAAAGCTGAAAAACACTATCGCCAACTATTTTGGTTTAAGTGCCGATCAGGTTTTTGTGGGCAATGGTAGTGATGAAGTGTTGGCGCTCGCCTTTATGGCATTTTTCCAGCAAAGCAAGCCTTTGTTGTTTCCGGATATCAGCTACAGCTTTTATCCGGTTTACTGTAAGTTGTTTGGAATTAGCTACCAAACACCGGCGTTGCGTGATGATTTCACCATCAACTTTGATGACTACACGACCGAGAATGGCGGCATTATTTTCCCTAACCCCAATGCGCCTACGGCCATAGGTAAACCGCTTGCCGATATCGAAAAATTGCTGCAAAAAAATACCGAATCTGTTGTGCTGGTGGATGAAGCCTATATCGACTTTGGTGGCGAAACCGCAGCAAGTTTGGTGGATAAGTATCCCAATTTGTTGGTAGTACAAACCTTGTCCAAGTCGCGCTCGCTTGCCGGTATGCGCGTTGGCTTTGCATTAGGTAATGTGGATTTGATTACCGCATTGGATCGCGTGAAAAATTCTTTCAACTCCTACCCGCTCGACCGTTTGGCTGAAGCATCCACTATTGCAGCTTTTGAAGATGATGCTTATTTCAAAGCTTGCCGCGACAAAATTATCACGACGCGCGAATGGACAGTTAAGCAATTGGAAGAGATGGGCTTTAATGTTTTGCCATCGCAAGCAAACTTTGTGTTTGCAAAACCACCTAAAAATAACGCGGCGGAACTTGCGCAAAAGTTACGCGAAAATAAAGTCTTGGTTCGTTATTTTAGCGCACCACGCATCAACGAGTTTTTGCGCATTACTATAGGCACGGATGAGCAAATGCAACGGATGATTGATGTTTTACGTAGCTAAGCAATCAAAAAAAACGCCTGAGTACATCAGGCGTTTTTTTAGGCGTTAGATTGTCCACCCGGAATACCTTGAATGGTGAAATATTTATCCATTCCGGTCCACTGCAACATTTGCCACACCTCACGATTACAGTGACACAATTTTATATCGCCGCGTTCCGATTTTTTTTGCTCTTTGAAAAGCAAAAGCAGTCCCAATCCCGTTAGCGACAGACTTGGTGCTTCAGTGAAGTTAAACTCAAATTGACCGACACCGGTGCGCTCTGTTTCCTCCAGCAAGCGGCGCCATTCCGCTCGCAAATTTTGGTCGAGCTGGCCGCAGATATTAATGCGCAAGCCGTGGCCACTATTGATAGGTAGCCAATCGATGGTGGAAAGACCTTTTGAAAATGCACTTTCAATTATCGCCTTTTTGAGTGCAGGCACTGGCCCTGGAGTAACGGGTACCGTCTTTGGACGAGGCTTCCTGGGTATCACAGGTGCGCGTGCCGCACTCGGAGGCTGCAATCCCAAAGGATCGGGGTAATCGCTAGTGACCAAATCGTCCCATGTACTGGGCTGACTGTTGGTGCTCAGAATATCGTCAATGACCTGCGCACGAGCCTTCTTCGCCTGCGCTGCTTCGTCGCCATCACGGACTATTTGATCTTCACCCAAAAAGGGCACTTTACGCCTCATTTGGCGCCTCCAACCTCAACAAACTGTTATTAAAAAAATTGTCGCTAGGCCAACTCGTGCAACAAGCGTTACATGAATATGCACATAGTATAGGCAAGTTTTAAAAACTGTGGTTTTTGCCGAAAGAAGTGTTTCCCTTGGTAACTCTCAACACCCGATTTCGCCTTTTATTACAGACATGTTATTTATTTTTGTTTATGATGAGGAAAAGCTATATACCCAATCAGCCATAAGAGCTGAAGCGACTATAGCCGCGTGGATGTAAGGCAATACAACGCCTTGAATGTGCAAGGCAGCAAGACCGCAACACGCACTTGTGAGCTCAAGGTGCCGTTTATCGCGGTTATCACTATCTGTGTATTAAGTGATCTGCAGGCAGATCCCCTGCCGCTTTACAATCATCCCTAGTGGAATGCTATGCAACATAAAAATAATGCTGTGGAGTTAATTAAAAAGTTTCAGCAACTTTTTACCAATCTAAACCATAAAGAAATTGCTGAACGGCTGGTAAAACTTGTCATCGCTAAAGCAGCTGTGACACGGGCTGTTTTGGTGGTAGAGCGCGATAGCCATTTATATGTAGAGGCCATAGCCTCGCAGCAGGAATCCGACCTATTAGTAAACGGTATCACTACCTCCCTCAATCGCTTGAACTACCTTCCGCACCAGCACATTCATCAGGTTTTTGATTCCGGCAAACCGCAAGCACTGGACACCGATCAAATCCAGCTGCTAGGTGCCATGTTTACCAAAAAAGGCTGTAACGCTTGTTATTTGCACCCTATTTTGGAAAACAACAAAACCATCGCCGTCTTCTATATGGAAGCCGAGCAAGGTTTAGCCGGTTTGATCAAAGCGGTGAATGAATTGGATTCCGTTTGGACATTCAGCTCATTACTGGTGCGCCAAGTTATTGATATGTGGCACCACGAAGAGCAGTCAGAGCGATTCCGGTTGGCCGAACAAGCTTTGTGGGCGAGCGAAACTTATCTCAATGCCATTTTGCGTTTTTCACCTGCGCTGATTTCCGTTAAAGATCTGGACGGCAACGTGGTGCTCGCCTCTGAACATTTTAAACAGATGGCGAATATCGACGAGACGGGTTTTGTCGGCAAAAACGTGTTTGATGTCTACCCCAAAGATGTTGCCCAATCTATTTGCGATATAGACACCGCCACCAAAACCAAGCAACAAACTTTTGAAGTTGAACTGGATTTGATGCACAAAGACGGCAGCATGCACACCTATTTAATGGTGAAGTTTCCGCTGCGCGGCAAAGACAATCGCGTATTTGGTGTGTGCACAATCGGTACCGATATTTCCGAACGCAAGCTGGCAGAGAATGCCTTACGCGAACAGCAATCGCGCCTGAACTATATGGCATTCCACGATGCCCTCACCGGTTTACCAAACCGATCTTTGTTTTACGATCGTATCTATCACGGATTGGCGCGCGCCCGTCGCGCCAATTCAAAAGTCGCTTTGATGTTGCTCGACATAGATCGCTTTAAAAACATTAACGACAGTCTCGGTCACGACGCAGGCGACCTTATGCTCAAGGCCATATCAACCCGCTTAAACGAAGGCGTACGCGATATGGATACGGTTGCGCGTTTGGGTGGCGACGAGTTTGTTGTGGTTCTGGAAGGCGTACATGATTTAGAAGACGTGATGTTTGTTGCCAACAAATTATTGGTAACGCTCGCACGTCCCATGGAAATTAGCGGCCACGAAATTACGTCTACTGTAAGTATTGGCGTCAGTATTTTCCCCGAAGACGGCCAAGACACGGACGAGCTACTTAAGAATGCCGATATTGCTATGTACAAGGCAAAAGAAGCAGGAAAAAACAATTGCCAGTTCTACACCAAAGGCATGAACGCCACGGCGGTAAATGATTTGCGCCGCGCCTTGGAATTGAATCAATTCACCTTGCAGTACCAACCACAAATTGATTTGAAAACGGGCGATCTCATGGGCGTTGAAGCGCTCGTTCGCTGGCAGCATCCTGAACGCGGTTTGGTGTCACCCGCGCATTTTATTCCGCTGGCAGAAGAAACCGGCTTGATTGTTCCTATCGGCGAATGGGTATTACGCGAAGCCTGTCGTCAAACAAAAGTCTGGTTAGATGCAGGTAAAAAGATTGGCAAAATTGCAGTGAATTTGTCGCCACGTCAATTCCGACAAAAGAATTTTCCCGGCAAAGTCGAAGCTATTTTGCGAGAAACCCAACTGCCGCCGGAATATCTGGAATTGGAAATTACCGAGAGCTGCGCGATGGAGCATGCGGGCGAAACTATCAACCAGCTAAATCAACTCAATCAAATGGGTATGTATCTAGCGATTGATGATTTTGGCACGGGTTATTCCTCGCTCGCCTATTTGCAACGCTTCCCTATCCAAAAATTGAAAATCGACCGCAGCTTTGTGAACGATATTCACGACGACATGAACGATGCCGCAATTACCAAAACCATTATTGGTCTTGCGCACAGCATGCAGTTGCGTGTGGTTGCTGAAGGTGTTGAGACGGAGCATCAAGCAGAATGGTTGCGCCAACGTGGATGTGATCAGGCACAGGGATTCCTGTACGCCAAACCTATGTCACCCAAACAATTTGAAAGCCATTTTCACGGTGGACGCTTCTGTTTCGATGGAACCGTGATTCCGCTCGAAAACTATAAGATGGGCGCTTAAGAAACCATTATCTGACCTGCTGATTATTCCCAAGCGCGCGCTTGGGAATAATTAACCTTTTCCTTTGGTTTTGGTGTTATTTGGTCGCGCATTTTCTTCAATGAAGGCGATGATCATATCGGCGATATTTTTCTTGGTGGTTGTTTCTATTCCCTCCAAACCCGGCGATGAATTTACCTCCATCACCAAGGGGCCACGGCTGGAGCGCAGCAAATCCACACCGGCCACTTGCAGCCCCATGGTTTGCGCCGCCTTAAGCGCGGTGCTGCGTTCTTCCGGCGTGAGTTTGGTGACCTTCGCGGTTCCGCCTCGGTGTAAGTTAGAACGAAACTCACCCTCCTGCGCGGTGCGCTGCATAGCCGCAACAATCTTTCCGCCAACGACAAAGCAGCGCACATCACTTCCATTGGCTTCTTTAATAAACTCCTGCACCAAAAACTCTGCACGCAACTCGCGAAAGGCTTCGATAACGCTCTCAGCTGCTTTAGACGTTTCTGCCAACACAATCCCTCTACCCTGCGTTCCTTCGCACAACTTAAGTACCAAGGGCGCGCCGCCAACCAGCTTAATCAACTCTTTGGTGTCGTGAACATTGTAGGCGAAGCTGGTTTTAGGAAGGCCGATCCCTTTTCGTGACAACAATTGCAATGCACGCAACTTATCCCGCGAGCGACCAAGCGCCACAGACTCGGTTAAACAATAAACGCCCATCATTTCGAACTGGCGAATAACGGCAAGGCCGTAATGGGTCACGGACGCGCCAATGCGAGGAATAACCGCATCAAAACCCTCCAACTTTTCGCCCATGTACCAAATCGCTGGGCTGGCAGAGGTGATGTCCATGTAGCACTTGAGAATGTCGATAACACGCACCTCGTGCCCACGGGCAAGCCCAGCTTCCACCAAACGCTTGGTGGAATAGAGATGACGGTTGCGCGACAAAATAGCTATTTTCATAAAATATCCGAGAAGTGAAACGGCCTGCTATTCAGCGTAAGCAGGCGCATTCAGAGGAGGATGGGATTTGTTCCCACCCAAAACAAACGATCGTCCGCTGTCTACCACAAAGAACCGCTTGAGGGCACTACGCCCCAATAACATGCGGAAAATCATAGTTTCACGGTCCGTAAGGGTCAGTTCGATGACGCGCACTTGGTTATCTATCACCACAGTGGTTTCTATGACTGGGCGCATCTCAGCATGGCCGCCAGAGTCTGTAACGCGGCGAATCTCTTTAATGGGAGCCTCACAGTGGACGGCATCGTCCAGCGAAGCCTGTAAAGGGTGAACGCCAAACCTAACCCAGGGCGCACCGCTGCGCTCAAACTGCTCGACATAATACGAATGGAGCGCGCTGGTTTTGGCTCCCGTATCAACCTTGGCTTTGATATGGGGAATGGCGAGATCAGGGAGTGCAACCCACTCCCGCCAACCGAGCACTCGCTTTTGGCTTTCGATTTGCATCTCTGCCACTATTGAAACTCCGTAAGTTATGCCCAGATTGAACACATTATAGAGGTCTTATGACCGCTTATTCCCGAGATGCGCTAAAAGAAAAATCTCTGAGCTTTTTTAACATTTTTCTTTTTTTTTAAATTGGCCTATGGTAAATAGCGCGGGTCAAATTTATCCACCTAAACCTGTTACTGGAGCATACACATGTCTGTTGATGTAGACACTCAAGATTCGGATTTAATTGGCGATGCAAGTATGGAAGTTGAGGATGATGTAGCCCCAAAGCTAACTGGCAAAGAAGCCAGCCAACACACACTCGAAATGCGCCGTAAACTCGAAGACCGCCTGGAACGCAAGCGCATTAAAGACCAACTCGGTTACGACGATATTTCAGACCTCGATTTCTAATCTCTTCTAATGTTTAAGAAGGCTTCAATTAACTCAGTTGGAGCCTTTTCCTCCCATCAACCTAAGCCCACGCCCGGTTGCAAATACGGGTTTATCAACTAGTATTCAGCACTATAAGACGGCTAAAAGGCTCAAGATGTTGAAACGATGGCGCTTGGAGATAGTGTTAACTTTAATGGTGTTGCTAACCTTGGTTGCCATCATTGCAGAAAAGAAAATTCTCCAGTCTTCCATTAGCATCACCCCACAAAGCGGTTACTTTACCGAGGTTTATGACGATAAACGCAACGGCGGAAACAGCATCTCCAAGATTCTTAACCCTCAAAACTTTGAATGGCGCTGCACGCTGCGTGATGCTTTCGCCTACCCTTACTGCGGCTTTGAGATTTTCTTTGACCCTAAGCGAGAGCACGGAGTCGACTTAAGCAATTACAATAAAGTCCGTATCTGGATGGATTACAAAGGGCCCAACAAAACCCTGCGTGTTTACCTTCGCAATTTCGATCCGCTTTACAGCTCTCCCGATATTGAGCCCAGCACAAAATACAATCAAATTGAGTTTTCGACAGATTTGCTGAAAGACCAGTACCTCGAGTTTTCACTAAAAGACTTTTTTGTGGCGGATTGGTGGTTGGTGGAATACAACATTCCTCCAGAACTAAGTCATCCACAATTCGACAATATTATTTTGTTTGAAATACAGACAGGTTCCAAAGAGCCGCTAGGCGAACACAACTTTCATTTGAAAAAGGTTGAGCTGATCGGCCAACGGTTGCCCACTGAAAAATGGTACTTGTTAATTATGTTGGCTTGGCTGGGTAGCATAGTGATATTCCTCGGCTACCGCATTACCTCGCTGACCAGCCAAGTGCACTCACAGAAAAAGCGTGAGGCGGAATTATTGGAAATTAATTCCCTATTGGATTTGCGCAGTAAACAATTGGAAGAGAAAAGTAAAACAGATGCGTTGACAGGTGCGTTCAACCGCGAAGGTATTGAAGAGGCTATACGTATAGGTTTGTGGGAGTGGCGCAGCCAGAATAAACCCCTATCTCTTATACTTATGGATATTGATCATTTCAAAAAGATTAATGACCAATATGGCCATTCAGTGGGCGATAAAGTGCTATCCAGCCTCTCTCAAATTGTAAAAGGCCATATTCGCAGTAACGATTTATTTGCGCGCTGGGGCGGCGAAGAGTTTGTATTGGTTTGTCGCAACACCAAGATTGAACAAGCGCAACTTATTGCTGAGAAAACACGCGAGCTTATTGCCTCGTACGAATTCAACGATGGTGTACGTGTAACTGCGAGCTTCGGTGTTGCCACCTTAAGCGCCAACGAAACTCTTGAACAATTATTCAACAACGCAGACAAGGCTCTGTACCAAGCCAAAAATAACGGACGAAATAAAGTTGTCACTGCAGACATTTTCTAATACTAAAAGGCAAGCACATCCGATAAAAAGCGCGGGACAACACTAAACTACTCGCCGACCCAAATACCCATGGCTCCTTAAACCGAGAATATGTGCACCGGAACAAAAAAATGTATTGATTTATAGGACTGCGTCTCAATTAGATTTCTTAGGTGCAACACCCGTAGACTCACGCACAATAATCGTTGAGGTCAGCATACTTGCAGGCAGCTGAACATCTTTCCCACGCAATTGTTTAATCAATAACTCAGTCGCTTTTTTTGCCATAGGCTGAATGGGTTGACGTACGGTTGTTAGTGCAGGCCAAATTTGGTGTGCGACGGGCGTATCGTCAAAACCGGCGACCGATAATTCTTGCGGAATTTTAATGCCCATTTGATGGGCAACCATCATCACACCTGCAGCCATGTCATCGTTAGCCGCAAAAATTGCCGTGGGGCGAGATTTCTTTTGCAATAATTTGCGCGCGCAGGCTTCGCCCGATTCGAATGAATTTAAGCCCTTCTCAACCAACTCAGCTGAAATCGGAATATTGTTTTCAATTAGCGCAGCTTTGTAACCGTCGTAACGCAAAGTCACAGCGCGGTGATCCGGGTGGCCGCAAATAAAACCTATGCGTTTATGACCGAGAGCAATCAGTTTACAAGTCATATCGTAAGATGCTTCCTGATCGTTGGTTTCCACGTAGGGTGACAAGCTTTTATTTTCCGTAGGCGCAACGCGTACAAAGGGAACAGACATTTTCTTGAGCGCTGCCATTAAAGCAAGGTTGTCCGAAATCGGCGGAGTGAGCATAACGCCGTCGATACGTTTGTCGCGCATGAGGTCGACAATTTCTTGAGTGATGTTTGGGTCTTGGTGATTGCAAGGGTGAACAAGCAATTCGTAACCTTCAGGGCGGCAGACGTCGAGCGCACCTTCCTGAATATCCAACACGTAGTGCGCTGAGGGAATTCCGTATAACAAACCTAACAGATAGGAACGATTGCCTGCCAAACTACGCGCAGACAAATTGGGGCGGTAATCCAACTGCGCAACGGCGGCTTCTACTTTTTCACGCGTCGCGGGCCTCACGTTGGGTTCTTTATTCATTACTCGCGAGACAGTTTTCATGGAGACGCCTGCAAGCGCAGCTACATCATCAATTGTCGCCTTGGCCACAATGCACCACCTGTTATTATTAGATTGGAAATGATCCCTTAGTGATCACGTTTTTTGTTACTGATCTAAATCTATAAGCCCAAAATTTTCTTCACAAACGGAATCGTTAATTTGCGCTGCTCAGCAAGCGATGCATGATCCAAGCGATTCAACTGCCAAAACAATTCGTACATATCGCGCGGCAAACGTTGGATTATGTAAGCCGCAACATCGTCACTCAGCTCCAACCCACGTGCCTTTGCGCGGAACTGCAACGCAGCTTGTTTTTCATTATCATCCAAGGTTTGAACGTGAAAGGTTGCGCCCCACTGCAAACGGGATTTTAAATCAGGCAAATTCACCGGCAGCTCTTGCGGGCCTTGTACGGCAGATACCACTAACAACTTCCCAGCATCCCGCATGCGGTTGAACAAATGGAACAAGGCCAACTCCCACTCGGGGCGATTGATGATTTCTTCCAGCGCGTCCAGCACAACCAAATCCAATTCTTCCAAACCCACAAACAATTCGTCCGGCGCGTAGCCTGCTAAATCAAACAGCGGAAAATACTGGAAGCTTTTTTGCAAACTCTGCGCGTGATGGCAAGCCGCCTGCAACAAATGTGTTAGGCCGCTGCCGGTCGCACCCCACAAAAAAATAAACGGCTCGTTCGCGGTTTCAATTTGCTGGCGCAAGCTCGCCACAATCTGCGCGTTGGTTGATTCAACGGGCGCATAAAAATTTTCAAAGGTGGCGTCGTCGTTAAGGCTAACGCCCAGCGAAAGTTGCTGCGGATTCATCCTTTAAAACCTATCAATTCTGCCAGCGAAAGGTTAGAGACTCTTTTGTGTCGCCCACTACAGGTTGCAAACGGCCAGCGGCGCTCAAGGTGGTAGAAAGCATTTGGGCATCGCCATCGAGCGTGATGTCGAATTGCAGCATATCTTTTTCCACACTGTGCAAACTTAAACTACGAATCATGCCCACAGTTTTCAAATAGGCTTGCACTTGCTTGAAGCTCGCAAAGTCTTTTACGCCAGTCACATAGAGTTTGGATCCCTGCGTTGAGCTGGCACTGGTGGCAATAATTTGCGCTTTTTGAAGCAGGGTTTGAATGGCTTGTTGAGAGTAATTTAGAACGATGGTTTTGTCGGAGGTGTAGCTGAATTTGGAAAGATAGTTAGGAGCCTCGCTAAGCGCTTGGCGAACCAGAGGATGTTGCAACGCGGCCGAATCGCCCGCTACCCGCGTAATCACCTCGCCCAAATTTGCTTTGGCAGCGGCGATGCGCTCAGCTTCCGATTGATTGGCAACGGTGGCCTCTATGCGATAAATGTCGATGTTCAATTGCGCCCATGCGCTTAGCGACGCGCTCATGGATAAAAGACTAAACACTAACACGGCGATTCGGGCCACAGCTAACTCCTGCCATTCGGTTCTTGTGCAAAGCGCCCATTGTACAGGCTTGGATTTCGTTTGGGTGAAATCCCCGCACAGCGCGCGAGCCGCACGGAAATTTAGTAGACGTAAGCCAGCTAAATTTTTGTACAATGCGCGCGTCTGCCAGCGGCAGCAATCCGTGCATTTAACCCAATAAAGATAAAATCATGACCACGACCATCGAACAAAACGCCTCCCCCGACGCCCAGAAAAAAGTTATCACAACCACTATCTTGGTCGCCGCGCTGGGTTACTTTGTGGATATCTACGACCTTCTCTTGTTTCTCATCGTCGGCAAGAAAAGCTTGGTCGAACTCTACCCCCAATGGGCAGACCAGCCGATTCTGATCGAAAAATTCCAACACCTGTTGGATTTGCAAATGCTGGGCATGCTGATTGGCGGCGTGCTCTGGGGCGTGATTGGCGATAAAAAGGGCAGGCTGGCCGTACTCTTTGGCAGCATCATTCTTTATTCAGTCGCCAACTTGCTGAACGCCTTTGTCACCAATATGACCAGCTATGAAATTCTGCGCTTTATCGCGGGTGTTGGTTTGGCGGGCGAGCTGGGCGCGGGCATCACGCTGGTAAGCGAGTTGATGGACAAAAACAAACGCGGTATTGGCACCATGATTGTTGCGTCCGTTGGCGTGTTCGGAGCCGTGGTTGCCGGTACCATTTCGCAATTTGTGAGCTGGCAAACCTGTTACATCATTGGCGGGCTTTTAGGTATCGCCCTCTTGTTCCTCCGCATCGGTTTGTTTGAAAGCAAGATGTTCAACAAAGCTCACGACGCAAACATCCCGCAAGGCAACTTCTTTATGATGTTCAATAAGGGCGAGCGTTTTGCGCGCCTGCTGATTTGCGTATTGGTCGGCCTACCCTTGTGGTTTGTTGTCGGCCTGCTGGTTGCCCGCGCGCCGGAAATCGCCAAAATCCTGCACGTACAAGGCGCTATCCAACAAGCCTATTGCATCATGGCTGCCTACGGCGGACTCGTAATCGGTGATTTCGCCTGCGGCGGTTTAAGCCAAATTCTACGTAGCCGCAAAAAAGCCTTGCTGATTTTCTACGGCCTTTGCACCTTTATGATGGTCACTTACCTTAATCTGGAAGCCGTAACCAACACGACCTTCTACGTCGCCATCTTTTTGCTCGGCGTTTCGGTGGGCTTTTGGGCCGTATTCGTCACCAACGCCTCCGAACAATTCGGCACCAACCTGCGCGCAACCGCCGCCACCAGCGTACCCAACTTCGTTCGCGGCTCGCTCGTACCCATCGCTTGGTGTTATTCGTTAGTGTTGGGCGCCAACAATGGCGATGTTATTAAAAGCTTTTACTACCTGGGCGGTGGAGTGATGTTGATTACACTGATTGCGCTCTATTTTGCGAAAGAAACCTTTGGCAGGGATTTGGACTTTTACGAGAAGTAGGTTTTGTAGGGCGTATTTAAAGCGCAGCGTACGACTGCATGGATGCAGGAGGTACCCCTAACACGATGTTAGGGGATTCAGCCGCGTCTGGAACTTGCGGCTGTTGAGCGAAGCAGGAGGCCAGAGCCGAATACGCCTATTTGCGTATGATTAAAAATACGGCGCACCACGCTTTGCTTTAGGCGCGCCCTAGGTGGTACGCCGTACACGGTAGCCCCCTAGAAATGTTCGTTCAAAAATATCTACTGATAGGGACTCAAAAATGAAAAAAATCATTGTTGCTATTTTTGTCGGAATTGGGCTACTAGGTTGTTTAACTTTATATTACGTACACAATAAGAAAATTGCTGCCATTAATTATTCCAATCAAATACTTGGCGATATAAAGGATGATTTGCAGACATGGAGCTATGTAAGAAGCAATGATGTCAATATTAAGAAAAATTATTCGAGATCTATAGTCAACAAGTTGATCAGGGTTGTCATACTGAAACCCGAGGTTGTAAAGCTGGATGGAAACTCGTTGGAAACTATTTGTCTTTTAAGAGCAACTGAGTATCAAAAGTTAATTGAACTGTACGATGTTAATGATCACGCAAAATTGGTTTTGATGTACTTAGACGACATTAGGGAAGACTCAGAGATTGGTTTGAAAAAATTGCAAAAATCCTTGGGCGGATCAGGATGTAGCCCTGTTAAAACTTGAAATTTTAGCTCGGATCAAAAACAAACTACTTCAAGAAGCTAATTTGGGGCAATGCCACCACCCACTAATCAGCACACGATCATACCTATCCGCCCGCCAAGCGCTGCTTTTTCCAGCAGCCAAAACCCACACAAGCTGTTAGAATGGCGGCCTTTTTTAGCCACCCCCTTTTGTCTTACTCCGACTGCATCAGCCTGAGAGCCCCTATATGAGCGAACATCAAAACCCTACTCCATCCTTAAGCTACAAAGACGCTGGCGTTGATATTGAAGCCGGTGATGCGCTGGTTGAACGCATTAAAAGCGTTGCCAAACGCACCAAGCGCCCTGAGGTTATGGGTGGATTGGGTGGTTTTGCGTCTTTGGTGGAGATTCCCGCAGGCTACAAGCAACCGATTCTGGTATCAGGTACCGACGGCGTGGGCACCAAGTTGCGCTTGGCCATGCAGCTGCAAAAGCACGACACCATTGGTATCGACTTGGTGGCTATGTGCGTAAACGACTTGGTGGTTACAGGCGCTGAGCCTTTGTTCTTCCTCGATTACTACGCTACCGGCAAGCTGAATGTAGATGTTGCTGCTTCTGTAGTATCTGGCATTGGCGATGGTTGCGAGTTGGCTGGCTGTGCGCTGGTAGGCGGCGAAACCGCTGAAATGCCCGGTATGTACGAAGGCGAAGATTACGATTTAGCCGGTTTCTGTACCGGTGTTGTTGAGAAATCTGAAATTATCGACGGCAGTAAAGTACAAGCTGGCGATGCCTTGATCGCATTGACCTCAAGCGGCCCACACTCCAACGGCTACTCACTGATCCGTAAAATCATCGACGTAACCAAAGCTGACCTGACCCAAGATTGTGGCGGCCGTCCATTGGGTGATGCGCTCATGGAGCCAACTCGGATTTACGTTAAATCTGTATTGAAGCTTATCAAAGAAAGCCAAGTAAACGCCATGGCGCATATCACTGGCGGCGGCTTGACCGAGAATATCCCCCGCGTTTTGCCGGATGATTGCAAAGCGGTTATCGATACCAAAAGCTGGACTTTCCCACCGGTTTTCCAATTCCTACAAAAAGGCGGCAACGTTAATATCCGCGAAATGTACCGTACCTTTAACTGCGGCGTGGGCATGGTGATTGCTGTTCCTGCGAGCGAAAAAGACAACGCATTGGCGATTTTGAAAGCCGCTGGCGAAACACCTTTCGTGGTCGGCCATATTGCGAAAGCAGTTGGCGATGAGCCACAAGTGGATTTGCAGGGCCTTTAATCTAGATGCAAAAAAAACGCGTTGTTGTTCTTATCTCTGGCGGCGGTAGCAATCTACAAGCATTGATCGATGGCGTTCAAGCTGGCGAGCTGCCGGTGGAGATCGTGGCTGTTATTAGCAATCGCCCCGGTGTTTTAGGCTTAGAACGTGCGGCTAAGGCGGCTATTCCTGCCGATGTGCTCGATCACAAAGCCTTTACCGACCGCGAGAGTTTTGACCGCGCACTTATGGAAAAAATTGACAGCTACTCACCCGACTTGGTGGTACTCGCCGGTTTTATGCGCATACTCACGCCGGAATTTACCCAGCACTATTTGGGCAGGATGCTAAACATCCACCCTTCTCTGCTGCCCAAATTCCAAGGTCTACACACCCATCAACGCGCTATTGATGCGGGCGAAAGTCACCACGGTGTCACCGTGCATTTTGTAACGGCAGAATTAGATGGCGGCCCATCCGTCGTTCAGGCTTGGGTTCCTGTCTTGGCGGAGGACGATGCAACTTCTTTGGCGAAACGCGTGCAGCGACAAGAACACATCATTTATCCGCTCGCGGTTAAGTGGTTTGCGCAAGGCGATATCTGCATGCAAGACGGTAAATGTGTGTTAAACGGTGAACCTTTACCACCCTCGGGGTTCCTAATTAGGTCGGACGAACCTTAATGGGAATTTACCAATGAATCGATTACGCTGGCTGTTTAGTATTTTTTCGTTAGCACTTTCTCACGTGATTTACGCCAGCGAACCGATTACCTTTGACAACACCTACGCTGCAAAACTCTACGGTTTTAATATTGAAGTTACCAGCCGATTAACAGCACAAGGCAGCGGTCTTTACGAATTTTATTTTGACGCCAACGCCGCGCTGGGCCGCGTAACGGAAACCAGTAAATTTAAGTGGGATAGCAAAGACAATTATGCAATTCCACAAGAGTACAACTACAAGCGCAACGGCATAGGCAAAAACCGTAACTTACAGCTCGCATTTGATTGGAACGCTAACCAAGTTAGCAACAGCGAAAAGAAAACGCTGATTCCGCTTGAGCCGGGCAAAAAAATTCAGGACAGCCTGAGCTACCAAGTTCAATTGCATCAGGATTTGGTCGCTGGTAAAAAGAAATTCAGCTATTTCATTACCAACGGCAAAAAAGTCCGCGAGTACAAATTTGAAATTGACGGCGAAGAAGTGCTGGGCACGCCTTTAGGTAAAGTGAACAGTGTCCGCGTCAAACGTGTACAAACCAGCGATGAGCGTGAAACCTACGCGTGGTTTGCTAAAGATTTTCAATACTTGTTAGTCCGTTTACAGCAAGAGGAAAATGGTTCTGCTTACACCATCTATATCAGTAAAGCCTCTATAAACGGCAAAGCAATCGACCACTTTTAACCCAGCTATTACGCTCGGTATTACGGCGTTAAAAATGATTTAAAACATACTCTCCTACTCTAGTAGGCTCCGTTTTTTTAAATCATTTTTGCCTTGTACTACCATCGCTCATGACGCTGGATGATTTACTTATTAATTTTTTATTTAACGATTGGAAATCATTATGAACATTGCAGAAAATTCCGTTGCCAGCATTCACTACACCTTGACCGATAACCAAGGCAAAGTGATCGATTCATCTGAAGGCCAAGAGCCTTTGGCGTATTTGCACGGCGCTGGCAACATTATCCCCGGCTTGGAAAAAGCCTTGGTTGGCAAAACCGTGGGCGATAAATTCAAAGTAAGCATTCCTGCTGCAGAAGCTTACGGCGTGCGCGACGACAACATGGTGCAAGAATTGCCATCTAACATGTTCAGCGGCATCGACAAAATTGAAGTAGGCATGGAATTCCACGCTGAAACTGAACACGGTTTGCAAGTAGTGACCGTAACCAAAGTGGAAGGTGATAACGTGACTATCGATGGCAACCACCCATTAGCTGGCGTTGATTTGACCTTTGATGTTGAAGTTGCCGATGTTCGCTCTGCGACGGAAGAAGAATTGCAACACGGCCACGCACACGGTGCTGGCGGCCATCACCACCACTAAGTTTTAGTGTTGATGACAACAAAAAGGGAACCTTTCGGTTCCTTTTTTTGTTTGAGTCTTACGATTCTATTAAGCCGTCTTATCTCGCTTTTTACCTAGCGTCTGATTTTATCTCGCCTCAACTTTTGTTTCACCGCAGCGCTCGCACACAAACACAGTAACCAGTTTTCCTTCTTTCACATCAAACTTTTTATCGGTTTTGATTTTCCATTTGTGAAAGCCGCTTTTGCATAAGGTTTTGCTTTTGTGTTTTTCAAAAGGTGACGGACGTTTGAACGGCAATATATTACTCATGAAAGTCTACCTTCGTTTACCCGAAACCAACCGGCAATACTTTTGCGCTCGCGGTTTGCAGGCAAGACTTCGTGGGGAAATTTTTCGCTCAGGAATATTACCAAGCGACCAAACACGGGCGATACCTTCTCAATGACTTCTGAGTCAGCTTCGTTGTAAATTAACAGCTCGCCGCCGTTATCCGGCAACCAACTTTCATTTAAATAGTAAACCGTAGAGAGCACACGATTAGAACTTGGCTGCCCGCCTTTAGCGCGGAAGGCATCGAGATGTTTTTTATAAAATGCTCCAACCGGGTAGTGCGCAAAGTGGCTTTCGTAATCAAACAATCCCATAAATAAGCGGCGGTTAAGCCCGGTTTTTAGCGCATCCATCCACTGCAAAAATTGCGTTGTTTCCGGTGAGTTCGCGCTAATCCAGTGAATTTTGTCGGCGCGAATTTTTTCTTCCAGTTGAAAATCCGTTTGGCGGCCAATACCCGCAGTTTTGAACTCGTCTGCTTGCAAGGTTTCAAAAGCGCGCAGCAAACCTCTACCTATGTCAGTAGGCATCGCTTGGTCGCTAATCCAATAGCCAGGTTCGACTAAGGCATCTGCAATTTCATTCAACAAGCTCTCCGGAATCATAAGCGCTCCGGCATTTTTTTCAGGGTGTAAATATCGTAGCGGCTGGATTTACCTTCCAATTGAAATGACGGCGTTTTGTTGGCAATGAAAGGCGCTTTGCGGGGACGCTTCACCACCACACGATAATTTGCCTTGGCGAGCGCTTTTTCCAAGAGCGAATCAGCATCTTCATCTTTGCCTACAACGTGATGGAACGCGGCCATTTCTTTTTTTACGTCCGCTGATTTTTGGCGTTCGGGGAACATGGGGTCGAGGTAAATCACATCGGGGCGCTGTTCATCTGGAATTTCTAAAAGATAATCCTGACTATCCACCTCCAACAATTCCATCCGCGAAATAATTTGCGGTAGCTCAGGGTCATCGTCCATGTAGTCATGGGCGCGCGCTAAACCATCTGCCAGTAAAGCGTGAACGATGGGCGATCGCTCCAAGAGTTGGACATGACAACCTAAAGTCGCAAGCACGAATGCATCTTTGCCCAAGCCCGCGGTTGCATCCAATACCCGTGGATACACGCCTGCTTTTACGCCAACCGCTTTGGCGATCATCTGCCCTTTACCACCGCCGAACTTACGGCGGTGATCCACCGAGCCTTCGGCAAACTCCGCACGAATCGGCCCCGGCGCCTTGCGACCCGTTTGCTGGAGTGAAACACCATCGTCAAACACCATAACAAACTCGGGCTCAGTTAATGCTGCTACGTCTGTATCTTGCTTAAGTGGGCAGCCCAATCGCTCGGCTAAGGCTTGCGCTGGGGGCAACAGCTCGGACGATTGGCAGATAACCCAGAGTTGGTCGCTATTCATAAAAAACTCACGTTGCGGCGTTTGGACGGGCGCGACTATATACAAAAGCCGCACGCCCCGCCAATGCGGTAGGTCAACCAGCGAGCTTGGCCAAGATGATAGAACCTGTCATGAAACTTATGCATAATGCAGCCTCATTTGATAAGTTGTGATTTGTTATGGCGCGTAATTTACTGAAACGCTATTTCCCTACGCCGGAAACAATAAGAAATAACCCCGCGTTACGTATGTTTGACAAGTTTCTGCACGACCCGAACCTGTTTCACCTGAATCGCCATTCTGTGTCCGTCGCCTTCTTCTGGGGATTGTTTATTGCGATCATACCGATTCCCGGCCAAATGCCTTTAGCTGCTCTGGCGGCCGTGGTTTTCCGCTGCAATATGCCTATTGCCGTTGCGCTCGCATGGGTTAGCAACCCTTTTACCACGCCGTTTATTTTGGTGATTAGCTATGCGATTGGCTCGTTCATTTTGCAATCTAAACACCTTTCGTTCGACCCCAACGCTATCACTTTTGAATGGTTTATGAGCAGCGTAGGGATCATCTGGAAACCTGTTTTGCTGGGCTGCATCATCACCGGTTTAATTGCCGGGGCTTTGGGTTATTTTGCGATGCAGCTTTATTGGCGTTGGCATGTAAGCCGCGCATGGAGCAAACGCCGCAAAATGCGGCAGGCGAAAAGTCATTAATCCGCTGCGCTTGATTGCCCGTAGAAGACTGCCAACAGACTATTTGTCAGACCAACACTTGTAATTCTATGCTTGCGCCTCCATCAACCTTGTTCGTTCAACCGCCTTATCCAAAAACCTCAAAGGAGTTTTCCCATGGCAACAGTTACGCTTAAAGGCAATCCATTCCACACTAACGGCGACCTTCCTGCCGTGGGTAGCAAAGCGCCAGCATTTAATTTGGTAAAAACCGATCTTTCCGAAGTAACCGGCGAGAGCTTGGCTGGCAAGCGCGTGGTACTGAATATTTTCCCAAGCGTTGATACACCAACCTGTGCGCAATCAGTTCGCACCTTCAACGCTCAAGCGAGCAGTTTGGATAACACCGTTGTAGTGTGTGCATCGCAAGATTTGCCTTTCGCGTTAGCGCGCTTCTGCGGTGCTGAAGGCTTGAGCAATGTAGTTCCAGCCTCTGCTTTCCGCTCTGATTTTGCGTCTTCTTACGGCGTAAAACTGACTGATGGCCCATTGGCAGGTTTGACCGCTCGCGCCGTTGTGGTGGTTGGTGCTGACGGTAAAGTTCTGCACACTGAATTGGTAAGCGAAATTGCTGACGAGCCAAACTACGACGCAGCTTTGAAAGCTTTGGCCTAATGAGCTAAAAGCCTTGGCGGAAGCCAAGCGCATGTCGGATACTGCGAAGTATCCGACAACAGATCCATAATAATAATTATGCTTAACTCTCTCGTACTTAATTCTCTCGCACTCATCTTTATCGGCTTTTCGATCATCAGTAGCCTGGTGTTGCTGGCTGTTTATTTCTTTAATTACCGCGCCATTGAAAAAAACTGGCGATTAAATTCGAGCTGTTGTGGTTTACTGCTCGGGCTGTGTGCGCTGCAATTTATGCATCTGGCATATCTTCAAGGTTATTTTTCCCTGGTAGACACTTCTATTTACGGAGGGCTGCTATTAATTGCAGCGACGAGCTTTTATTTCTTTGGCCGCGAAATTCTTCAGTTTCAGATGCGTCAAGGTTCCTTGATGTTGCTCGCGTTCCTTCCGTTTTTAGTAGTGCCCTTACTTTCTCCCCGCTCACTGATAACCGTGGCTTTTATCTTGGGGAGTCTATACGCAGTACTTATAAGCCACTTGTTATATGCATTGCGAGCACAGCGAAAGCGCTTTGGTTTGGAGTTTTTAAGTTTTGTGGTCTTTGCGCTTATTGCGCTCCTGTTAGTCTGCATCAGTCTTTTGGCACAAGAGCAGAATTTTTTGATTTATGTTCGGGCTTACTCAGTGTTTATCGGTTTGGGATTTGCCGGTATAACCTATGTACTCCTTAAGTACCCTGATGTTATCCAGAATACCCGCGAAGCCGTAATCGCCAGTTACACGACATCCACCCTAAAGAATGTTGATTGTGATGCTTTAACCAGCAAAATTAAGTCTTTGTTCAATGAGCAAAAATTACATAGAAATGAAGACCTCAGCCTTGCACAAGTGGCAAGTGAGCTCGACTTAACAAGCCACCAAACCTCAGAGCTTATTAATACCCAGCTGGGAATGAGCTTTTCAAAATTGGTACGTGAGTACCGCGTCGCGGATGCTAAACACCAGTTAATTGAGGAACCCAAGGCGTCGATTTTATCCATCAGTTTGAGTGTAGGCTTTAATTCACAATCCAATTTTTATACTGCTTTTCGGGAAATCACCGGCCAAACGCCAGCGCAGTTTCGAAAATCTCACGGCCTAAACAGCGAGAATGCGGATTTTTAAAATTCCATTATTTATATTTCCCTTCGGTTTTATCAAAACGGAATTTTCTAACCCCTTGTGATTGTTAGAAAATAAATTCCCCCTAAAAATATCTATTCCTAAAAGATAAAACTGAACGCATCAAACACTCCCACCCTCCAGAATTTCAATCACTGCAGGCTCATACCTTATCTATCGCCTGCAGCCCCTATTAATTGAAATTACTGGAGAGAAAATGCTAAACACATTCACCTATCTTGCTTACCTGATGGTCAGCGCTTACATCACTCTTGGTGTCGGACGAAGCCTCAATCGTCATGGACTGGTGTTTTTGGCTAATCACTTGGAGGGCAACCGTCGCCTCGCCGAAGCTATTAACGGTTTGTTGCTGATTGGATATTACCTCGTAAATGCGGGCTACATACTGCTCGTACTTAATTGGAATACCTCATCAGACATTGAAGACCTCAACGATTTAATTCGCTTTTTAAGTATGAAACTTGGTTTGGTAACCCTGATGCTAGGCGCCATGCATATGGTGATTTTCTATGTTCTCGCCAACTGGAAACCCGTGAACATAGTTACCTCTATTGAGGAGCAATAAGATGAAACATCTGCTTAAACCAGACTTATGGCCAGCATTTGCAATACTGATTCTGGGCGTAGCTATTCCCTCCGCCTTTTTAAGCTTGGCACCAGAGAACCCTTTATTTGATCGAGATTTGTATTACTGGTACGCCATTTTTTTAACCTTGGGCAGCACCTTGGCAGCCATCAAACTGACCTTTAATCGACTAATCAGCATTAACCCGCACATTAATGAACAATTGATTTTCGAATCAGAGGAAAGCCTGGCAAGACAGCAAGCACTTCTGGGCGCACACTGCAGAACAGCCGAACTTGCCATCATGGGCGTGTCATTGTTTGGACTCGCAGCTGGCACACCACCACAAGATTTAGCCTCTACTTTGCTTTTTAGCAGCCTGCATTTGGGGGTTGTTTTATTTGCCTTAGGCGGATTTGTGATGCTGGTTACCCACCTGAACATGCGCAAACTTTAGTGTGGACGAACCATGAACTCACCAGCCATTAGAAACATCGGTCTCATATGGATTGCTCTTCTGCTCTTCCTCGTGATTCGCGGAATTGAATTAGGCCAACCGCAAGAGAACCATACACCCGAGGTTACTTCTGAGGATCGCTGCAGCAATCTCTGTAGCGATCTTCAAGATAAAGCGTTTGCGCAAACGAACCTGAATGCCAGTAACAACCAACGACTAACGACTGAGGAGATACGTGAAATAGCCATCACCAGAAAGCTTCCCGCTTGGGCGAAAGGCTCCTCCCATAGAAAACTCAGCTTGGAGGAGATCGAGGATATAGTGGCAACCGGGCAATTACCAAAGTGATATGTTCCGGACGTCAGGCAGGGCAAAGATAACTTTTTAAACTTGCTTAACGCCTTGCAGATTTTTTAAGCAATGCGCTTTGGCGAGCTGTAAGAAATCCTGCAGATAGCCGTTATTTAATTGCTCCTCCCGTACAGCTGCATAGAGCGTGGGCCAAATACCTTTTGCGCCCGCGGAACGTACGCTAATCAGTTGTTTGTCTGCATATTCCGCCAACACCCAATTGGGTAAAGCGCAAAGCCCGCGCCCACTTGCAACCAGCTGAACCATCATCAAGGTTAGTTCCGACGTACGAACCGCCAGCGGCTCAACACCAGCGGGGTTCAGAAATTGCCGGAAAACATCCAAGCGACTGCGCTCTACCGGGTAGGTAATGAGCGTTTGGTCAGCTAAGTCTTTGGGTTCCAGATACGGCTTGTTGGCCAGAGGATGCTGGTTGGCAATGCCTAGGTGCATCTCGTAGGAAAAGAGCGGCACATACTCCACGCCTTTGATGAATTGCGGATCTGAGGTAATCACCAAATCTATGTCGCCCTGCGCCAGCGCGGGCAGCGGCTCAAAGGTAAAACCGCCGGAGAAATCCAACTCAATCGCGGGCCATTGATTGCGGAAAATGTCGATGGTGGGCATCAGCCAGTTGAAGCAGCTGTGGCATTCAATCGCCATAAATAGCCGCCCTGCCTCGCCGTGAATTAACTTTTTGATGTCCCGCTCAGCATCTTCCACCCGCGCCAAGACATCTTCGGCAAGTTGTAGCAGCCGCTTTCCAGCCTCACTAAAACGCAAAGGCCGACTTTTGCGGATGAACAATTCGCAGCCGAGCCGAGATTCCAACTCTTTAAGCTGATGCGAAAGTGCCGACTGCGTGAGAAAAACCCGATCAGCTGCCTCCACCAAACTACCGGTTTCGCGCAAAGCTATAAGCGTTTTGAGGTGACGAACTTCTAACATGGCGTAGGCTCCGTAAGAATTGTCCGCATCTTAACATTAATAATTTTCACCTTTAAACTGAAAATTATCAGTTTGATTCATGTTAATGCAAGATTGAATAATGACTTCACATTCAATGAAACCGACAAAAGGTATTTCCATGACTCAATCTGTAACCACTCATAGCCTAGGATTTCCCCGTATAGGCGCTGACCGCGAACTTAAAAAAGCCCAAGAAGCTTACTGGCGCGGCGATATTAGCCAAGCAGAACTCGAGGCAATTGGGCGAGAACTGCGCTTAAAACACTGGAAGCTTCAAGCGGACGCCGGGATCGATCTCATCCCCACCGGCGATTTTGCTTGGTACGATCAAGTGCTTACTTTGTCTGCAACTCTGGGAAACATTCCGCTTCGCCATCGCAAAAGCCACATAGTGGCTAAAGCAGATCACGCAATTCACGAAGGCTGCTGCGCCGCACATTCTTCACACGCACAAAGCGTGAGCAGCGCTTGCACCGACATAGATTTGGACACGCTCTTTCGCGTTGCGCGCGGGCGCGCACCGAGCGGCGCGGCAAGCAGTGCATCCGATATGACTAAATGGTTCGATACCAACTACCACTATCTGGTGCCGGAGTTTCACCCGAATCAAGAATTTAAACTTAGCTGGACGCAAATAATCGACGAAACCAAAGAAGCTATTGCGGCAGGTTACACCGTTAAGCCGGTAATAATAGGACCGCTCACTTATCTTTGGTTGGGCAAAGAAAAATCGGAGATTTTTGATCGCTTTGATTTGCTGGATAATTTACTGCCCGCCTACCAACAATTATTGCAAGCCTTGGCGGCGACAGGCGCGCAGTGGGTACAAATTGACGAACCCATTTTAGTGTTGGATTTGCCCGCAAAATGGCAGCAAGCCTTTGAGCGCGTGTACCACACACTTAAACACCCCGCGTTGAAAATTTTGGTAGCGACTTATTTTGGTTCGCTGGGCGAAAATCTTTCTACCGCGCTGAATTTGCCAGTAGCGGGTTTGCACATAGATGCAGTGCGCGCACCAGAGCAAGTGTTAACTGTTGTTGATCGTTTGTCCGCACACAAAGTGTTGTCGATTGGTGCGGTGGATGGCCGCAATATTTGGCGCAATGACTTGCAAAAATCCTTAAATCTTTTGCACACCGCGCATTCGCGTTTGGGTAATCGTCTGTGGGTTGCACCTTCATGTTCGTTGCTGCATTCACCAGTGGATTTAGATCGCGAAACAAAATTGGATGCCGACATTAAAAGCTGGCTCGCCTTTGCAAAACAAAAAGTGCAAGAAGTCGTCACACTTAAAACTTTATTGGTTGAAACGCAAAACCGCGATGCATTGGTGCAACTACAGCTAAGTAACGCTGCAGTTTTAGCAAGATCATCTTCGCCAAAAATTCACAACCAAAAAGTGCAAGCGCGCTTGGCTGCGGTTAAACCAGAAGATGCACAACGCGATTCTGCTTTCTCGAGGCGAATCGAAAAACAGCAAGCCGTTTTAAAACTGCCGCTATTCCCAACTACTACCATAGGCTCATTCCCGCAAACCGATTTTATTCGTCAAATCCGCAAGGAATTTAAAAAAGGCGAGATAAACGCTACAGAATACGAACAAAAAATTCGCGCAGAAATTGTAGACTGTATCGCGCGCCAGGAACGCATTGGAATAGATGTATTGGTTCATGGCGAAGCGGAACGGAACGACATGGTGGAATATTTTGGCGAACAATTGGATGGCTACGCATTCACCCAGTACGGTTGGGTGCAAAGTTACGGCTCTCGTTGTGTAAAACCGCCCATTATTTACGGCGATGTTTCGCGCCCATTTCCTATCACAGTTGCGTGGGCGAAGTACGCGCAATCGCTCAGTGATAAACCTGTGAAAGGCATGTTGACCGGCCCGATTACCATGTTGTTCTGGTCATTCGTACGCGACGATCAACCGCGTGCAACTACCGCATTGCAAATTGCACTAGCGCTACGCGACGAAGTCGTCGATTTAGAACGTGCTGGCATAAAAGTTATTCAAATTGACGAACCTGCGATACGCGAAGGTTTACCACTGCGTATTAAAGACCGCGCAAGCTATTTAGAATGGGCAGTGTTTGCGTTTCGCGTTTGCGCCAGCGGAGTGAAAGATGAAACTCAAATTCACACGCACATGTGTTATTCCGAGTTTAACGACATCATAAAAGCTATCGCCGATTTGGATGCCGATGTAATCACCATAGAAACTTCGCGTTCCGATGGTGATTTGTTGCAAGCATTCGAAAACTTCAACTACCCGAACGACATTGGCCCCGGTGTTTACGACATCCACTCGCCGAATGTACCGGAAGTAGAAAGCATGGCGAATTTGTTGAAACGCGCAGCGCGAAAAATTCCGGCAGAACGTTTATGGGTAAACCCGGATTGTGGTTTGAAAACGCGGCGCTGGCCGGAAACGGAGGCCGCGCTGGAGCGCATGGTGCAGGCCGCTAAAATATTGCGATCACATTACCAAGGCAGCACCACTCCATCGAAACAGGCCGTAGCAGAACTTCTGGAGGCCTAATTCTCACAGCCAAGGACGGCTGGACACGGCAAAAAAATCGCATCAATGCTATTATGGGCACCCATTTCATTGCCCATGTCTTAGTCATCATGCTTCTTTTTGTCGATAACCTCACTAACGTAGATTTCAGCTTTCTGGACGCCAAGCGCGGCCTTCTTGGTGAAACCTATCTCGCCAATATCGCCTTACATGGCGATTTGGATGAACAAGGTATGGTGTGCGATTTCGGCACCGTGAAAAAAATCGTGCGCAATTGGCTGGATACCGAGTTGGATCACCGTTTGGCTGTACCTGTGCGTTCGCCAAATATCCTCATTAAAGATGAAGGCGATTTTCTGGATATTCGCTGGCAATTCGGCGCAGACAAACAATTTCTACATACACGCTCTCCGCGCGATGCTATTGCATTAGTGGATGCAGAAAGCCTTACACCCGAATCCATTGCGCAATGGTGTATCGCCCAGTTAAAAAGTTTATTTCCCGATAGCGTGGCTACATTAGAACTGAGTTTTACTCACGAACCTATTGAAGGCGCAAGCTACCATTACAGCCACGGTTTGAAAAAACATTTAGGCAATTGCCAACGCATTGCGCATGGCCACAGGTCTCGCATTGATATTTGGGAAAACGGCGTTAAGTCGCCCGAGCTTGAGCAACAATGGGCAAAGCGCTGGTGCGATATTTATATAGGAACGCGTGAAGATGTTGTGGGCACACAGGTGCATGATGGCAAGGCCTACTACCACTTCGCCTACGTTTCACAGCAAGGCCCTTTTGAGCTGACTATTCCGCAGGACTCTTGTTATTTGATCGATACAGATAGCACCGTTGAATTGATCGCCCAACATTTTGCGCAAGCGACAAAAGCAGAACGGCCCAACTCACGCATTCGCGTAAAAGCATTTGAGGGCATTAATAAAGGCGCGATTGCGGACGTGTAAATAGTAATAATAAAACGGAGACTTTATGAGTTTAACGACCGGCGTGTTTTTGGCCATAGTGGCATTTTTTACCTGGCGCGGTTATCAAAAAGGATTCTTGGGTTCCATTACAAAGCTGTTGAGTTTTGTCATCGCCTACCCCGCTGCAATTTTTCTCACCAAACCCTTTGCGAATCTATTGCGTGGCTTTACCAACTTAGACGGCCTAATGCTTTTTCTCGTGGCAGGCTGCAGCATTTTTTTGATCGCAAGCTTAGTCGTTACCTTAGTGCTAGGCGGCATCGCCAAACTCGTTCCCCACAATGAATTCACAGAAACCGGTTCCAAAATTGGTGGAACTGTTTTTGGGGTTCTGGTCGGAAGTCTCTTTGGTTTGATTGCGGTTTATCTCATAGGAATCGCAAAGCCACAAACATCACCCGTAGCCGATACAGCAAAAAAACCACCCGTAAAACACATGACGGCTGCTGAAGCAGAGAGTATTCAGAAATATGTTGTTTCAGAAGATGCTTCGGCACCCTCACCGCAAGATTCATTTATTGATCTTACAGCGAAAAAATTGGTGAGCACCGCCGCATCAACCGCTGTTGGCGTAATAACCTCTGATGATGCGAGCAAACAACTCACCAAAACCATAACGCAAGACCCGCAAGCCACGCTGGGCCATGTGCAAAATATGGTGAACGATGGTGAATTTAAACAGCTGCTAAACAACCCGGAGTTTCGACAAGAACTCAGCAAAGGCAATGCGCAAGCCTTGCTGCAAAATAAAGATTTCCAAGAACTCATGCAAAACCCCGATATGCGCGCGATTATTGCGAGCGAGAATAAAGACGCAGCTTCAGAACAAGCCGCCGCAGAAAAAATGATTCAAGCCTGGCAAAAAGTAGAGACACTTAGAAATGATCCGCGTGTGCTAAATATCGTCAACGACCCTGCCTTTCAAGCGCAGCTAAACTCGCCCAATAAACTTCCGCTGCTCATGAACCCAAGTATGCGTGAGCTTACGGAAATTATTTTTAGCGGTGAATCGAATCCAGCACCTGCAACGCAAAAAGTAAAAACACCAGAGCCCAGTTCGGCAAAAATTACACGTTACGAAGTTGAAGATATTACGAATGGCGTGAAGCAGACCAACGAACCGCAGAAAGGAAATGATGACACGGAAGCAGACAAAGTTCCCGAACAGAAACTTTATCGCTGGACAGATGCGGATGGGAAAGTCCACTACTCAGACAAACCCATCAAAAACTAATACAAAAACGATATTAGTAAAGCGGTGACTCACCCTCGGGGCGAGTTTTAAAGCGTGGTTGCAAAACATATCTCCAATGCAACATCGCTATAGTGCTGTTCGAACTCATCTTTTTTATAGCGTGATTTTTTATCAACAGGGTTTAGTACGGTAAATATACCGCCGTCAACTCTATTTAGCACAACAAACTGATTCATATCCCAGTGCAAGATACAAGGAAATTTTAAGTTCTGAACTTCATCTATGGGGCAATGAAGTGGTCTTGTTATAAAACCATACTGATGAAAAATATCGACTATCGCTTTTAAGCTCATTCCGCACGAGAACTGCGGGTACTTTTTCTGTAACCCTTCCATAGATTCCTTGAAGTTATGAGCCTTCAAAATAATTGCGACGCAAGCCAACCCATCTTCGCCTGGCTTGACTTGGCAAACCGATGAAACGTGGTCGATTTTATTGGTTGCTTTTCTAAATAAACTTGCCATTAGCGACATTATACCAACTCCACTTCCTTTATTTTTTGTTCGATGAGATTGCAAGCCTTTTGAATGGCGGTACTGCGTTTTACGTCAGCACTATATGCTGCCAACTTTTTGTTAAAAGGCGTATAGTCAATAAGACTTTTTACTATTGGGGCGACCGTTTCAGCGGTAAATAGACTAGGGAAAATCGAGTAGCCCAATGATAGCTTTTCTATTCTTAGGCCGTTATCAGGCTGGTCATATAATAAAGGTCGAATAATTTGCGGAATTCCTGCTTTGATTGCCTGAGCTAAAGTGCCTATGCCGCCGTGATGAACAATCAGAAGACACTTGGGTAAAGCGTAATCGAAGTCAACGTATTCAATTGACGTACAGAGAGGCGAACCATTTAATACGTGTCGACTTGACACTCCTCCGACAAATAGCCCCGGGAGGTTTAAGGCTTCGCAAATTGCTCTGCCTTGCTTAAAAAAATCTGTAGCCTCCGTTATGCCTGAGCCCGCCGCAAAAATAATGGGGTTGCCATATTCAGAAATGATATTGTCAAATTGCATTCGAGCACGCGAATCAACTGAGTCGAATAAAGGAAAGCCTATTAACTTTAAATCATCCGGCCAATCCTTTTCTCTCATTCCAAACCACTCTGGAAAAAAACATAGCTGTAAAATGGGGTTATTTGTTGAATTATAAGAAAGTGGTACACCTAATCGCTTTCTCGTTTCAATATATTCTAGTGCGGCACTTCCACCATAAAATTTATTGAATGATTCTTTATGAATCCGTTTTAATAGATGTCGTTTAAGAAACTTTGGGTACCAATTAGGGTATCGCCAACAAAATGGTGCTGGCGGGTTAATATATGAGAGAATAGCGTTAGGAGAGATAGTAAAATAAACCAGTGGGATACCAAACTTTTTAGCAGCTACCGCAGCCCCATTATTGGATGTATGAGAAACAACTATTAAATTACTGTTGTTGGCATACGTGCGAGTCACATATGTAAACGCGGGCTCAAAACTAGGTGCATGGTAGTATTGAAAATTATCCATATTATCTGAGTTGGGCAACCACGCTTCTGGATTATTACCTTTCAAATACTGTTCAACTGTACCTGTAGAAACAAAATGAACACCTTGCTCCTCTACTGCCTGCTTGAAGTACTCATTTGACAGAAAAGTTACATCAAAGCAGCGCCGCACAAGCTCAGCTGCAACGCCAATCAATGGGTGAACATCGCCCTTAGTCCCTAGTGCGTAAAATATAATTCCCATCCCTTGCCTCACACTACTTACCCCACCTCATACTTTTTTGTTGAACCATTCTAACCTTTCATCACACTTAGTTTATTTAGAATCAGGCAAAACTGAAACCACCTCTGAATACCGCCGACATTCTCTGTTTTTGATTTTCGAATTAAGACTTTCTTAAAATATGAAAGTGCATAAAACGCAATAAGAAAAAAAGGAACATAGTTAGAAAAATACACAAGATAATCATAAAATGTATATACACTAAAATAGAGCCCATCAGACGAATACCCGATATAGTTAGTGAAATACCAATTTACCCTGCACCAAATGCTATTCCTAAGTTTGCCGCCATAAGACAAAAAAATTAGATATTAGAATAAAACTTCGCATCTCCTTTTTTAAAAATAAAATTAATTATAAAAATTAACTCAATAAGAAAAATTACGAAATAATATACGCTTGCAGAAAACCCAGCGCCGCTAAACTCATAAGTAAATGCGGGAAACTTATAATCTCGAGCCACTTAAAAGGTAAAATACGCATCCAGCAGTTTATAAACCCCAACGCCTTCAACATAATGAAACGCTACCTAACGCCGATACCCAAAAGCATTAGCAGCACTATCAAATAGAAAAAAAAGTTATAGACATCTTTATTCATTAGCTAATTTTCGTATTAGCGCCACGCTTAAAAAACTTATCGTAAAGTAGCTTTATAAAAAATATAGCCAACAACAAAAATGGAACGTACAGCCCCAAATAAAAAATGAAATCACACAAGGTGTATACATTAAAATATATTCCATCAGTAGAAACACCGATGTAATTGGTAACATACCCGTTTAACCAGTGCTCAATACTATTACCAACTATGGCTACCAAAACGCAATAAAAATAAAAAATTATAATATATTTAACATCCATATTTTTTATAAAATAATTTACCAACAGGATTGGCAAAAGGTATTGAATAATAGAAAGCTGTATTCGGATATCAAACCCACCAAGAATAAAGTTATAAACCGAAGACATCGATTTAAAATCACGCGCCACTTGAAGTATAAAATACAAATTATGAATTTTATAGACACCAATTCCATTAATATAATGGAATATCGTTCTCGCAATAAAATCGATAAGCATTAAAATAATTATAGAACAATATATTTTTTTATAGAATATGATCCGCACAATATATTCCCCAGCCGCCGAGTCAAAAGACATAAGAATCAACCCATGCTTTTTTAAAACTATCGCAGAATTCCGAATCACCCAAAACCCAGCAGCAACCCAATTCAATTTTTAAGCATACGATGCTGCAAATATTTATGCCTCAAAAAGAATGACAAGTGTGCAACGAGCACAAATGTAAATACATACTCTTTAGATCCTAGCAATATGTCGCTAATATTTATTAACACGCCGTCCTTTCCAGAATAGGAAAACCCAATATAGTCGGTAACATATCCGTGAAATAGGAGCTCACTCACATTACCAAAGGCACCAACTAAATCAACCAATACATAACAAACCAGAGGATCTCTAATGAATTTTTTTTTAATCAAGAACAACACTAATATAAGCTCAATAGCTAATCGTGCGATAAAATAATCAATGTAATATCTCTGTCCACCAACATCAAACTCGAATGTATTCGGCATAGCAATGCTTTCGTGACGAACTTGAGTTAAAAATAAGTGGTCTTCAATCAATACAGTGTATATGTCAGGAAACAATGGAAAGCAGTGAATAGAAATAATTCTGAATATGTAGTCGACTAAAAGAAGTCCGACAATTATACTAACCGAATACAGAAGCACTTTATTCATGAAACTACCGACTATAAAAACCAATTTCTCTCAACAAGTTTAGCTGAAACCTATTTCCACAGCCTACGGAACTCAACTAATTAACTCGCAATACATTTAAATAATACAACCTACAAAAACTTTAACTGATTTTTAATTTTTATATGGCTTATTGCTATTTGGGGAATCGCACAAAGGCGAACGCTTTGTGCGATTCCTTTCATTACCTACAAATCATTTCAGAGCCACCATTTGAGAAGTGCTTATAATTACAACCATATCTTGCAGCGGCTTCCGCCGCTTCTTTAGCCGCCCACTCTGCGTAGGCTTTAGCAAGCGCCTCAGCTATCGCTTGCGCCGCTCGAGCAGCCTCTTCCGCCATTGCTTTTGCTGCCGCGGCCGCTTCACGAGCAGCCGCGGCAGCCGCATCAATCGCATCCCCGACTGTACCGCCGCCACTTACACACTCGATTTCTTGTATACTTAATTCACGCATATTTATTTCCTTTTTGATATTAATGTTTGACTAACACATTATTAATATTGCGCCCGATAGTCCTTTATGCAGTCGCAAAGATTATTAAAATTTCCATGCCGAATTTCACGACCTAGAAACGCACCTTCCTTGAAAACTTAACATTGTCGTAAGATTGTCACAGTCATATTGCGATACGCCAACCTGTACAATTTCAACTTTATTTAATTCACGCATTTTATCTCCTTAATTGCACATTTATATTAACTTGCTAACCACCATGACAAGCAAGATTAATCTGCCTTCCTGCAGATTTAACCGTTTCTGGTCTATGGGCAACAATCACCCGAGTAATATCGAGCTGCTTAATGTTTTCATTAACCAGTGTTTCGTTATTAACATCGAGATGGCTTGTAGCTTCATCCATGAAGAGGATACGGGGCTTTCTGTAAAGTGCGCGCGCTAAAATTACGCGCTGTTTTTGGCCGCCACTTAAGCTGGTACCCATATCGCCTACCAAAGTATTGTAATTCATGGGCATATTATTAATTTCTTGATGTATACATGCCATGTGGGCACACTCTTGAACGCGATTTAAATTTATATTTGGCGCGAAGCAACCGATATTCTCTGCTATGTCGCCACTCAACAACTGATCTTCTTGCATAACTGCTGCAATTTGGCTGCGATAATAGGATATTTTTTTTAAGGGCTTATCATCTACAAAAATTTCCCCTTCTGTTGGTTCCATCAGCCCCATAAGGCATTTCAATAACGTCGTTTTACCGCAGCCGCTTGCTCCTGTTATTGCAACTGTTTCACCCGGATGTATTACAAAATTTACATTTTTAAAAACGTAAGCCTCATTTTCGCCATAGCGATAAGCGAGATTTTTAACCTCGATCTTTCCCACTATTTTTTTACGAGTTGCCATTTCTTGTAAATTTATAACCTCAATCGATTCATCAGCGTTTTGGAGGCATGTCACCTCATTGAGGTTTCTAACAGTATGCGAGTCAATGTCTTCTGGCTGCGTAAAAGCTATATCTGCAAGGCGATTTAAATAGAGCCCGAGCATTTTGAATTCAATCCATTGCGCAATTAAGCTATCCATTGAGTTAATAAAACGGCTCTTATAGCTCATGAACGCATAGAGCATCCCAAGTGATATAACGTTGTCCATAACCGCTGTAGCCGCAAAATAGACAACAAGAATATTTTCTGCACCAAATAGCAATCCATTTAGTACGCTATAACCAATCCCCCAGCGGGCAATGTGAATGTTTTTATTCATTGCGTTTGCTAGAAGATTCTGCCACTGATGCTGCCTGTCATTCTCTTTTTGAAATAGCTTTATGGTTTGAATAGCGCGAACAGACTCCATAAAATGCGAACTTTCTTTAGCACTGGCAACTATGCTTTCTTCTGTGCGCAGTCTAAAAGGGCGATACAGCAACCAACGCAACAACCCATACATAGCAACAACGAAAATAACTATTAGCGCCAAACGCGCATCGTAATAAAACATAGCGGCGAGAGTAATAAGCGCCAAGAGACCGTCTACAACTGTTGCGATTAAACCAGTCGTCAATAGACTTCGTACATTTCCCAGTGCGCCGAATCTAGAAACAATATCGCCCATATGGCGTTTAGAAAAATAATCCATAGGCAAACGTATGAGATGACGGAATAGATTAGCCGACATTTGCATACCCAGCCGATTGGATAAATGCAAAATAACAAACTCACGCAACGCGGTAGTTCCTATTTGAATTAGCGTGAGTAAACCAAAACCTAGAGCTAGAACTATAAGTAAATTAGTGTCTTGCCGTGGCAGCACATCATCCACAATAGTCTGCATATAGAAAGGAGATGCCAGTGCAAAAATTTGAAGCAGCAATGAAAGTAAAACAACTTGTGCGAGACTGCGCTTCAGCCCAACAATACTGGACCAAAAATGACCCAGCTTAAGCTTTTCCTTGGCCTCGCCTTTCTCAAACTCTTGCGTAGGAGTTAACTCTAAAACGATGCCTGTGAACTCTTTATTAAAAGATGATGCGTCCATAGTGCGCTCGCCAAGCGCTGGATCATGCACGGTGTAGCTGTTTTTTCGAATGGATTTCAAAACAACGAAATGATTCAGGCTCCAATGCAAAATGCACGGCAACTGCACATGAACTAGCTCTTCAACGTCAACGCGCAAAGCTCTCGGTGCCAAGTGCAAGCGTGTAGCTATATCCATAATGCTCTTAAGGTTCACACCATGGCTGGAAACCGAAAACTTTCGACGCAAGCTTGTCATGTCCGTTTCAAATCCGTGATAACCGGAAATCATCGCCAAACAAACCAGACCACATTCGGCCACCTCCGTTTGAATTATTATTGGTAAACGTCGGCGATATGTGAAATTTAATAAATTCTCAGGGCGCTGGTTAAGTTCTTGTATATGGACACGGCTATTCATTAAATACGTCCCTTTAAGCTATAAACGGGCTCCAGCAACCATTGAATCAATGAACGGTCACCTAGACCAATATCAGCGGATAATGTCATTCCAGGTTTTAGCGGAAAATCTTTGCCGTAGGCGCGCACACCAGACGCGCTGAGTAATGCGGTAACGCGATAGACAGGCTCATTAACTTGCAATGGCGTATTTAATAGCTCATTTGGTAGCAACAGGGTTTTAGATACCAGCTCTACACGTCCTTGATAGATGCCGAATTTTTGATACGGAAATGCATCATAACGAATCGCCAAAGGCTGCCCCGCTTCAATAAAACCGATTGACCGCACAGGCACGAGCAAATGAGCGGTCAATTGTTTGCTATCGGGAAACAATTTGAGCAACGGAATATTGTTATTAGCGTAGACTTGCTGGCCTTGACGGGCTTGCAGATTGTTAACAACACCTTCCCTAGGTGCCTTAATAACACGTGAACCGCGACCGCTAAGCTGCTTCACTTGCTGTGCTATGTCGCTCAGGCGCGAGCGCAATTGATCTAGCGCATTAGCGGATTCGCCAGGTAATAATTTTTGCTCCGTTTGTAATTGCGCAATAAGATTAGTTTGTGCGACCTTATTTCGCAAAAGCGCCTGCCTGTCATTTTTCAAAGATAGCTCTTGAGCAACTACTCCATCCAGTTCCGTATTTGCCAAAAAACCTTCTCGCTTTAACCGACGAAATCGCTCTACTTGCGCCACCACCAGAGCATAACGGTTATTTAAAATATCTAACTGCTCATCGATCAAACGCAAATCCTGATACGAAGAAGCAATGCGCTTTTCAACATCTCTAATACGCATTTCAAAATTACTCTGCGTGCGCAGCAATTGCTCGCTCAACATTTTTTGCTGAGAGCTATATTCATCAAGCAACCCCTTATCTAAATCATCGCCCGTTATTAGAGTGTGTTCATCACCTATAATCAGCAATGGTTGATCTTGCTTAACAAACTCTCCCTCTTTTACCAGAATTTTTCGAACGATACCTGTCGATTCAGCATAAATACGAATAATGCCCTCGGGGGGCTCTAACCAACCGACAACTGTTTGTTTACGAGCATAATGGCTGCAGAAGAGCCATATAATGACAATCGAAAACCATAGCAATAAGATTGCCAATATTAGCGAATGAGAAAAACGTGGGAGCATCAGGACATCGCCTTTTAGACCATAATGCTTAGCATCAATAGCCTCTTGGCGAAACAGGTTTTTTAACATCTTTTTTCCTTGCAAATCCTAAATAACGCTAAAAAGTTTTCAATTCCTTTACACGAACCTTCATGGTTGCGTGATTGATGGCGACCAAATTACCCCCCCCCCTATCTACAATGTCAAATTTATTTGCGAGAAAAGCATCACAATTATTAATTAATAAATTTACCAACGTATGAGTATTTATTTTTAAAAATGCATCTTTATCCGCCACACATTTAAATAGAAAGCGCCAAATGAAAGGCGCAAAACAATACCCAGCCCACAGGCATCATCTTAAAAATTAATAGAGTTTAGACTCACCCTCAGGGCGAGTTTTAAAACGTGGTTGCGCCCAAAAATATTGGCCGGGAATTTTACGAATTTCATCTTCCATGAATTTGCTCACACGCAGTGCATCTTCATATTCATCACCTGTTGGGTAATTTTCAAACGGCGGATGAATCACTAACTCGTAACCTTTCGCATTCGGCAAACGCTTTTGCGTAAAAGGAATTATTTTTGCGCGACCTAAGCGCGCGAACTGCGCGGTGGCGGTAACCGTTGCAGTTTGCACACCAAAAAAGGGAACAAACACACTCACCTTTTCACCAAGATCACGATCAGGTGCGTACCAAATCATACGCCCCTGACGCAAACGGCTAATCATTCCGCGTACATTATCGCGACTAAATGCAGTTCCGCCGGGCGCGTAGGCTTCACGGCGAACCTTCTGCATGTAGTCGTATACTTTGTTGCGATGTGGGCGGTACATACCATCGTAATTGACATACTGCCCCAGCATTGCGCTGCCAATATCCAATGTTGTGAAATGCATGCTCAAGAGCAAGGCGCCCTGCCCATCCTTTAACGCGGCTTCAACGTGCTCAACACCGCTAATGGTGAACAAACGACGCAAACGCCATTTAGGCCAAAACCACGCAATGCCCGTTTCAAATATCGCCATAGCTGTTGAATAAAGCGTTTCGTAAAGCAAGGCTTCACGTTCTTTTTCGCTCAACTCAGGAAAACAAATGCGCAAATTGGTTTGCGCTTGGTTCAAACGTTTTTTATTGCGCTTGAGATAGGGAATTAATAAATGCGGTAAATAAAACTGCACACGATAAGGTAGCTGCGCCAACAAAAACCAAACCACTACACCAAACCAGGCGAGCCAGTAGCGGGGGGCAAGTAAAGCGCGGGTAAACACAGGTGGCTGCATAATCATCAAATCAACTTTTTGGGGTGGCCATTATAGCCTGAGAAAAATTGAATGGTGATCAACCTACTGACAAAAAGGGCTAATGGCAAAAAGGACTAATGACAAAGAAAGGCTAATAACAAAAAAGGCCAGAGTATTTCTCTGGCCTTTTTTAAGATGGCGTCAAATCGAGATTGACGCAAAATTACTTGATGGTTATTGAGCGGAAGATAGGCGTTCCGCCACGTACAAACCGAATTGCCTTCGCGGTATTTTTAGGCATTGAACTTACGATTTTGGAATAGGTGTTTACCGAATCCACATCAATGAAGTCCAGCTGAGTAATCACATCCCCGCGTTGTAAGCCTGCACGTTGTGCCGCGCTGTCTGGCTCGACGCTAAGAATTTGAACACCTTTTTCAGCTCCTTCCGCAGGCGCCACACTTAAACCTAAAGTATCAGTCTTGGTAGGTTTACCATCAGGGATACTTGGCTTTTCGGCTGCGCCAGTTTCGTCTTTCAATTTCTCCAAGGTGCCCGACAAGGTTTCGCGCTTACCTTTACGGATTACATCAAAGGTGACTTTTGTTCCTGGCGCCAATTGACCCACAATGCGGGGCAAATCAGCTTGGCTATGAACATCCTGACCGTTAAAGCGAATAATCAAATCGCCCACCTTAACGCCCGCTTTTTCGGCGGGGCCTTTGGGCGCGACTTCAGACACAATTGCACCTTGAGCTTTATCCAAACCGTAAGCACTGGCCAGATCTTTATCTACGGGGCCAATCACCACGCCCAACCAGCCGCGCTCAACGCGCCCCTTATTCTTCAATTGATTCACAACATCAATCGCAACTGATGAAGGGATGGCAAAGGACAAACCAACAGAGCCACCAGACGGGGTATAAATTTGCGAGTTAATACCCACCACCTCGCCATCCATATTGAACAATGGGCCACCAGAGTTCCCGGGGTTGATCGCTACGTCCGTTTGAATAAATTGCACATAACCACGATCAGATGGAATGTTGCGACCAATCGCACTCACAATACCGGCGCTTGCTGAATAGTCCAAGCCGAAAGGTGAACCAATCGCAACAACCCATTGCCCCACCTTCAACTTTTCATTTTTAGCCAAGTTTAATTGCGGCAAATTTTTAGCATCAATTTTCAAGAGTGCTATGTCGGTGCGATCATCAGTACCAATTAATTTCGCATCGAATTCGCGCTCGTCGTTGAGAATAACCTTAATTTCGTCTGCTTCACTTACCACGTGATTATTTGTTAACACGTAACCATCGCTGGAAATAAAAAAGCCGGACCCAATCGCGCCGTGCTCGCGCTGTGGCATTTGGCGCTGCTCTAATAATTCGCGGAATATTTCGGGAATATCCTGCATTTGATTGTTAGGCATTTGGCGAAGTTGCCGGGTTTGTTTAGCTTTGGTTACAGCGGTGATTTTGACTACAGCGGGCGATGCTTTCTCAATAAGATCGCTAAAATCTGGAAGGGGCGCCGCTTGGACGGATGTCACCACCAAGCTGACAGACAACAAAAACAAACTTGCTGCACGCAACAATAATTTCTTCATATTAACCTCTAGTAAGACGACTCCCACAAGCCGGCAAATTCATTCTGCCAGCCAGAAATACGGAGAATATGACCTAAGTGATTTGAAAAAATTCCGCGACACATGAAAAATTTAGCGCCGCGCGGCGATTATAAAAAAAGGAGTGATAGGGTTCTAGCCTCGGTGAAATTTACAAAAAATATTCAGGAAAAATTCAGATTTCACGGTTTGGGATTTTTTAAGTCATAACCTTCAACCATACGGCTTATTTCTTCAGGAGTCATTCTGGCTTTGCTGGAAGCGCTACTGGCGGCAGCAGTATTTGCATTAGCGGAAGAAGACGTTGCAGCAGCTTTTTCTGCGTTTGCCTTTTCCTCTGCTTTGCGTTTTTCCTCTTCCTTTTTCATAAATTCTTTATGCGCGGTTTCGTCTTCCAAACGAACAGTCACCCTACGGTTTTGCGCGCGCCCCGCCGCTGTTTTGTTATCTGCAATAAAGAATTTATCGCCGTGCCAACGTGTCGTGATTTTAGCCGCCTCCACCCCCTGCTCTGCAAAATAGGCGCTTACCCACTCGGCTTGCTGCTTGGACATTGCCTCGTTGGCTTCTGCTGTGCCTGAGTTGTCGCTATGGCCATCAACAAACACACCAACCACGTTGGGATCGGCTTTCACGTAACGCGCTACTTTTGCCAACTCTGCCTTTTGCGCGGAAGTCAGTCCTTCAGCTTTTTCCGCAAAATTGAGCGAACTCCGCGCAACTTGGTTAAAGGTATAGGGAATTAAATCAGCCACGCATTGCTGGTAAGCCTTGTAGCCCGTTGTAAAATTCTTTGCGTTCACGACCACACGCATAATGCTGGGACTAGATGAACCCGTCGCAACAGGTTGAGATGAATACATCACATTCATACCCGCCGTAAGCTGGGTAATCAAAGGAGCGATCTGGTTGGAAGCAAGCGTGATCGGCCGAGTTCCCTGATCAACCTTAAAAGCGCCAAGAGGCACTGGCACCAAATCATTACGCCAAGGTGGAGGCAAGGTTTCGGCACCGGCGATGCTGCCCGGAAAAACCACCTTACCTTGGGATTCCAAATAAAAGCTCTCAGCAGCGCCCGCCTTGCGCGCGAGCACCGCCTTGCCAAAACTGGGAATGGAATGAGTTAGGCTGCAAAAGAAGGGATTGAACGCAACCTTCCATTCAGAGTTGGTGATATCCGCCCCATACATCTGTGCCTGAGCAAATTGAGCTAGCAATGAGCATGTTAGAGAAAAGGAACATCTTAGAAGAAAGCGAAAAAACCGAGCCTTAGCGCACATTAAAAGAACCCATCACAAAAACCTGCGTCATCCAATCAAGGCTCAAAAGCCCGCGTTAAAACATCTAGTTACGCAAGAGTATAGCCAAGCACTGCGCTCGGCCACAAAACTTGTAGCTGCGCGGGGGGGCTATTTTTGATAGGATGCGGCAAGTTTTTGAATTTGAAGAGAAAGCCGTTCATGTCGCAAATACCCGCCCCGCAAAAAATCACCCTTACCCGCCCAGACGACTGGCACATTCACTTACGCGATGGTGCCGCCCTGAGTAGAACCGTGGGTGATGCGGCTCAGCAATTTGCGCGCGCGATAGTTATGCCAAACCTTGTACCTCCTGTAATGAATACCGAGCAAGCCCTCGCCTATCAGGCGCGAATCAAGGCAGCCCGCCCTGCGGCCAACACGTTCGAACCCTTGATGATTCTCTATCTCACTGACAGCACAGACCCAGCGGAAATCGCAAAAGCCAAAGCTGCAGGCGTGACCGCCGTTAAGCTTTATCCAGCGGGCGCAACAACGAATTCTGCTTCCGGCGTAACTGACCTGGCCAAAGTTTACCCCGTGCTGGAAGCCATGCAAAAAGCCGGTATGCCGTTCTTACTGCACGGCGAAGTGACTGATTCTTCCATCGACATTTTTGACCGCGAAAAAGTATTTTTGGATCGCACCTTCAGCAATCTGGTTAAAAACTTCCCCGAATTGAAGATGGTGTTGGAACACATCACGACAGCAGACTCCGCCGAGTTTGTCGCGGCTGCACCGGCGAATGTTGCGGCCACAATTACGGCGCACCACTTGCTGTACAACCGCAACCACATGCTCGCTGGCGGTATTCGCCCACACTATTACTGCTTGCCAATCCTTAAACGCAACACACACCAAGCCGCGCTTATCAAAGCCGCTACCAGTGGCAGCCCCAAGTTCTTTTTAGGAACCGATTCCGCCCCTCACGCCAAGGATAAGAAAGAAGCAGCCTGTGGTTGTGCGGGCAGCTACACCGCTTACGCGGCAATTGAGTTGTATGCGGAAGCTTTTGAAGATGCAGGCGCGCTAGATAAGCTTGAGGGTTTCGCCAGTCACTTTGGTGCTGACTTCTATGGATTGCCGCGCAATACCGACCAAATCACGCTCGTTAAAACGGAATGGCAAGTTCCGGATAACCTTTCCTTCGCCGATACCACGCTGGTGCCATTAAGAGCTGGCGAGACATTGCGCTGGAAACTTCAGCCCTAAGACGGAACTTGAACCAAGAATACCCAACGCTCGGATATAAGGCGCTCACGTGAATCCACCCGAAAATCAAAAAGATCCTTCTTCGCCCTTGGCGCAACGCTTTCGCGGCTTTTTGCCCGTGATTATCGATGTTGAAACGGGTGGTTTTAACGCGCAAACCGACGCCCTGCTGGAAATTGCCGCTGTCACCATCCGTATCGATGAAGACGGGCTTCTGCACAGACACGAAACCTTTGCATTTCACATCGAACCTTTTGAAGGCGCCAATATTGAAAAAGCCGCACTGGATTTCACCGGCATTGATTTGGACAGCCCCGACCGCATGGCCGAACCGGAACTGATGGCACTTACCGATATGATGCAAGCTGTGCGCCGCGCCGTAAAAGAAAACGGCTGCACGCGCGCCGTTATTGTTGGCCACAACGCGCATTTTGATTTGAATTTTTTAAATGCCGCCGTAGAGCGCTGCGATATTAAACGCAATCCTTTTCATCCTTTTAGCGTGTTCGATACCGCAACGCTTTCAGGCCTCGCCTTCGGTCAAACTGTTTTGGCAAAAGCCTGCCGCTGTGCCGGATTGGAATTCAGCAACAGTGCAGCGCATTCCGCTGCTTATGACGCAGAAAAAACCGCGGATTTGTTTTGCTTTATTGTGAACAAATGGAAAGAGTTTGGCGGCTGGCCGATTGCCGCAGCTTGCGAAGAGGATGAAGAGGCGGAGTAAAACTGCCTCTTCAAGTTTGAAACGTAAATTCAAACTGCAGCTCAATACAAAAATATTTTTTGGAGGGAGTCGTCATCCTCGCGCAGCGGGGATCCAGCATTTAGATTTTTCCAGGTTAGAAGTTTTTAGCTCTTATTGGTTTTCCAAACTCAAGCAAAAACTGGATCCCCGCTGCGCGAGGATGACGACTCCCTACCTAATAAAGATATCCCACTTAAGAAAACTGTCACCTCATAGTCTTTGAAAGTAACCCTCGCCAATCAACCTACGGAAATCTCAGGCAACACCGGCGCTGCAATAATTTGCTTTTCACTTGGCGCAATCACTTCAGCAACACCTTTCGCAATTAATTTTCCATCTTGATTATGCGCTTCGCAATCCAAGGTAATTAATTTAACGCGCTCTTTAATTTCCGTGATGGTGAGTGTTACAGTAACTGTATCGCCAACCTTTACAGGATGTTTAAAGTTCAAACTTTGACTGCGATAAACAGAACCAGGGCCTGGCAATTGTGTGGCGATGGCGGCTGACACCAAAGCACCTGTCCACATACCGTGCGCTATAGGTTCGCCGAAAGGTGTAGTGGCGGCGTAAGCTTTATCCAAATGAACGGGATTTACATCACCTGAGCAAGCGGCAAATAAAATAATGTCTTTTTCAGTTAAGGTTTTACTGTAGGTTTTTGATAAGCCAACGGAAAGCTCAGCAATGGGAAAATTTTCAAGTTGCGACATGGTAGCGTCCTGATAGAAAAGTTGCGGCAGTATATCCAAAACAACAAAGCCGGGCTATGCCCGGCTTTGTTAGTAGAAATCCACTTTCATCTACTTTTTGGAAAGCGCTTCCAACTCGTCTTTTAAATTTCGCATCCAAAAATCAAACGCTAGCTTGATCTGAAAATTGTTTTGGACACGATTATTTTTTTCCCAAATTCTGCCAAGGTCATGTTCATCTGTTGTCACAGCAATAAGCTTGTTGGAAACCGAATCGTAAAGCTCAAACACAATAGTCATTCGACCAAAGCCTTCACTGTACACATCCATTAAGTTGGGGCGACTTTTTAAATCATCTTTCGATGCAAGCGGCGCTATCTCTGTAATTCTGGTTTTTAATAGCAAGGTGTCGGATGCTGGCACAGCTGCAAGGGAATAGTCTTTATCACCAAACAGATAGTTTGTGGCGGAAGCTGTGTATTTGGATTGGTAATACTTTTTATCTTCATCTGTCAGTTCCCAAGGTGCTTCAAACGGGCGCATGGTTGAAGGAGTGATGACTTTCGTTGAAGAAAAATCCAAATCGCTCAGAATAATTTTTTTGTATTGCGCGAACTGAGTATTGGGTAACGCAAAAGATACATCGAAATGCGGTTTCTTTACCGACACCAAGCCTGCCGATTCCGCTTGATGCAACGCAGCCTTTTCGTGCGGTTTCATATAACCACATGCAGTCATGCTCAACATCAAGATTGCTACAACAATGGGGGATTTCATAATCGCTCCTGGAGAATTAGCCATCAACTCAAATGGTACAACATACTCAAGCTATTGGATCACGGATAGGATCAAAAAGAATGTACGCAATTAGAGATAATTTGTTAAAGATTGTTCCCTCTTACGAACACAATTAACTCAGTTCATTACTAAGACTTATGCGTATATGCAAAAGCTTATTTGCGCTTAAAGATTATAAACCCACTGTAAAGAAATGTTTGCATGTTACCAAAGGTGACTATACTCAACTTACCCAGGTGAAAAAATCTGGGTGCAAACTCCGTGAAATGGTAGAAGCAACCTACCGCAGTACTGGATAGTTTGTTTCAAGAAATACCATTTCATTATGCAGGTCAAACTCTTAAAAAATGGTAGAAAATATGTCATATCATGTTCAGCAAAATACCCAGCAAAAATCCCTCGGCATTTTTATTGTTATCGCATTCCACGTGTTACTCATTTGGGGATTAGTCAGCGGGTTGGGAGTCAAGATCGCTACGATCTTAACGCCTGAGGCCATAACGCTCACCCCTCATCAACAAGAACCGGTTACCAAACAGAAAATCGATCCGCAAGAAGTTATCATTCCGACCAACAAAACCATCACCATTGATCCGGTCGAACGCAAGCCTTTGACATTTGATGACAAGGTTGTGGTTGATGGAGGCGGAATTACCGACGATGGAGGTGTTATTGAGCGAGCTGTAATGACTAAACCTCGCTTAATTCATGCAACCAAACCCGACTACCCGCTTGCAGCATCTCGCTTGGGTGAAGAAGGCACAACTGGCTTAAGCCTTTACGTAACTGCCGATGGACGCGTAGCTGAAGCAAAACTTTTTTCTACCAGTGGTTCAACCAGTTTGGATAATGCCGCCATGAAACACGCGTTGCGCAACTGGGCATTTACTCCATGCATGGAAGGCGATAAAGCCGTGGCTTGCTGGCACCAAACAAAATTGGTGTGGCGGTTGGAAGATGCCAAACGCTAAGGATAATTAAAAACAATAAGGAGGCTTTCGCCTCCTTATTGTAAAACTGATGTGCAAATCCGTCCTTGAATCATGATGCGGAAATCTGACTATTTAATTTCTGCCATCACACGACGATTTTGCGCTCGGCCTTCAGGTGTCGCATTATCACCTATAGGTTTTTCAGCACCGAAACCAACAGCAGTGATTCTTTCTCGTGCGACACCATATTTACTCACCAAAATATTTTGCACACTCTGCGCACGCTGTAGCGACAAGGTTTTGTTGAACTCACTGTTTCCTTGATTGTCGGTATGACCTTCGATAGTAACTTTAGCACTGGGGTTTTTCGTTAAAAAACGTGCAAGTTCATCTATGTCATGTGTAAAACTTTCTTTCACTGTTGCACTGGCCGTATCGAATTGTACTTCTAATTTAATAGACAATGGCGCCGCAGACTTGCGCTCGCAATTCGGCTGCGATTCGTTTTGCAAACAATCGGGAACTGCAGGCGCTGCAGGTGCAGTTGTCGCAATTTGCTGTACCTGTGCCGGTGTAGGAACATTAATAGGAACATTAATTTGACGCTGGGCAGAGATGAACTTATACCGCAGACCAACTCCGTAAACCCCAATCCGCTCGTTTTCTACGCGGTAGCTTTCATAAGTTGCTCTTAAGCCCCAGCGATCATTTAACTCATATTGATAACCTATGCCGATAAACGCACTCTTGTCATCATCCAGTCGTTTGGCAAAATCAGTTTGAGAGGTGGCGCGGTAACGAGAAGTTGCGAACATCATACCGCCGCGTAGATAGACAGAATTTTTCTCGTCAATCGGATAGGTTCCCAGAAGCGCGAACTCATAGCCACTTGCCGAGCGCGGATGAACTAGATTAGCGCTGTTTAAATAATCCTGAATATCAACCGGTGAACCGGACAAGCGTGTCCTCACCGTACCCAAGTCAACGTAGCCAAATTCAACACTCAAATATTGAGAATATTGGTAACCGCCATAAAGCGCCCAGACAGAACGATTTTGCCCATCGACTTTCGCTTGCGCCATGTAGCCCAGCGACTCCATTCGCTGATTCATTTCGTCAGCGCCAACTTGGCCTTGTGCTTGCCCAACGAGCCCACCAGCATAGAAATAATCTGCACAGGCATAGTTAGGTGCACCAATTAACAGTAGCGCTGGGATACCTAATTTCTGCACATTTTTTAGAAAAATAGTTATGTTCATTTTCTTTTTCCCTTTACAGATTTGGTTGTCGCCAAGCCCAGGCTGCCAAACGCGATGAGTACGAGTAAAAGCCAATCTATTGAGCCACCTCGCCCTTTTCCTACGGTGGTTACGTCTATTACCTCAGGCTTAACGGCAAGTACGCTGGGGTCACGTATAACTCCGTCGGCACGCGCATCGAAATCATTGGGGCCACCATCTTGAATAACGAGACGCACGCAGTCGTCACCCGCCTTAAGGCCAGCCGACCATTCAGTTGCGGATGGAGATGGGCATAACCCGTTGATTTGCCGCTTGGCCGAATACAATTTGTTGGTATCGTTTTCCACAAAATTGTGCCATCCCGCTGAAGAATATTTGCGCCACACAGCGTTTGCAGGAATGGTCAGGCCGGGTTTTAGTGGAATCACAACGGGTACGGTCTGACCGGATTGCTCTAAACCTGATACCTCGAAATCCACTTCGTATCCCAAATGTGAATATTCAGGGTCAATAGTGTTGGCCACGGGTTTTCCGTCCAGATCATGAATGTCACGCGCTTCAGTCGCCAATCCAAACTGTAGATCGCGCCAGGAAGCATAGTCTGAAGAGCGACCAAGTTTAATTTCATAAGTACTTAGCGTCTCCATGTAGACAGCTTTTAAGACATCGTGACACGCGTAAACGCGTGCCATTCCACCATCCGTACAAATAGGCAAACGGTTTGGGCTGGCCTCATATTCAAGATTGAAGAAATTTGCATAGGCTGGCGGTTCATTCGCAGCTATATGCAATAGCAACTCTACGGTTTGACTACGATTTGGAGCGGCAAGCTCTTTTACTGTCACCTTGGCGAGATAAGTACCGTTCAAGCTTTGCGGATTGAAGCTCGGTTGCCAATTAGTAGCATTGGCGATACCCAACTCCGGTGCTGACGCGCTCCAGTCGTAGCTATAAGCGGGCCCAGTTAAGGACGTAAGCAAGGTTACTGTACCGCCAGTATTCAACATCAGCTGTTTACTTTCGTTGCCTTGCTGCGCCTTTATCTCAAGACTCAAAGGAAGCTTGGCAATATCCTTAAGAATAACTTTGTGCTGCCTTATGTCCCCAAGTTGCGCGTTAACCAAGCCGCTGGTCGTTAGGGTAAATCCTATCTCGCCAACACTGGTATTCGGCACAAAATCGAGGGTCGCAAGGCGGCCTTTTACGATGTTGAAAGCACCCTGGGAGGAGAGATTTGATGCCAAAGCGCTGCCGTCAACAGTGAACGCGACTATGGCGGGATAATCGATTGGATCGTCATCTAATAGGACCATTACTTGGGTGACTTTACCGTTTGAACTTTCCTGATAGGTGCTGGTAAACCCGATAGTCGGATGGACGCTAAAGGTGAGCGAGGAAGACTGGCCATCCTCGTCGATAAATTCGAGGGTGTAGCGGCCCGAACGACTCGCTGAAAAGCGATAGCTACCATTACCCAAATCCGTCAAGCTGGCCCCTAATCGCCCCAGAAAATCAGGGATAGATTCGGTGGTTGGCAAGTTAGTTACCCCGGCCTGTGTAGTGCTGGCAGTGATACGGCGCTTGCCGCTGCCACCGGTTACCTTGAATGTGCTCGATGCTCCAGCCTTGAGGTCGTCACCGATATAAATTTTTCCGGTTTCGTCCACCACTTTAAGTATGGAATCAAAAGCAAATGCAAGTTGGCAGTCAGCAATAACGGGAGCCGTGGTGTAAATATCCCCGACTTTACCACCAACGCAGTCGCCGGTTGCACCGGCAAAGGCATAACCGGGAGCGGGCACCAATTGGAAACTCGCCGATTTGTTGTAAGCCACCGTTTGTGCACCTGACGGTGTCACAGTTCCGCCCGAGCCAGTAGTTGCCGTTACGGTTAATGTGGTGTCCTGATAAAGCGCCACTACCGTTAAAGCCCCACTAACGTGGGTGAAATCCGTGCTCCACCGCTGGAATACTTTCCCTTTCGGAGGCGTGACAAGCGGAGCAGTTGCATCAGCGCCGTAAACAACTTGCTGGGTCAAAGCGCCGCCACCACCCCAACTACCACCAGCAAGATCGAAGGTGACGGCGAAAATCGCGGGCTCAAAGGTGGCAGCCACAGAACAATCTGCGTTTATGGCGTTGGCAGTATAAGTATTGCCACTGAGCGCACCGCTACAGCTTCCTTCAACTGACGCTACTTGGTAACCAGTCGCTGGTAAAAGGGTAAAACTCACAGCTCCGCCATGTACGACATTTTGTGGTGTCGAAGGACTAATATTCCCTCCCGCTCCGGCACTTGGTACAACACTATGAATACTCGTGCCATAGAGTGCGGTCACAACCAAGGGGCCAGTCACCGAGCTGAAATCTGCGCTCCACCCTGCAAAACTCTTACCTGGAGGCGCCGTGAATACAGGCGCTGATGCCCCGCCTCCGTAGCTCACAGTTTGATTAAGTACACCGCCGCCGGTACGCGTACCACCATCCAGATCAAAGGTCACCGGGTAGGAACTTATCGAAAAATTGGCCTGAACAGAGCAATCAAAGCTGACTGGCCAAGTTGTGAAAGTATTTCCGACCAAATTGCCGCCACACGTGCCTGTTACCGAAGCAATACTATGACCGGCTGATGGGGTTAGGGTGAACGACGTAGACTGACCATAAATGATGGTTTGCGGAACCGCTGGGCTAATAATCCCCCCTGCCCCCGCCGTTGGCGTAACTTGGAAGGTAATATCGCCATAGATAGCCGTGACCGTAAGCGGACCTGTAACCGATGAGAAGTCTGTGCTCCAACCCGTAAAGGTTTTACCCACAGGCGGGGTAAATACAGGCGCAGTTGCAGCCGATTGGTAAGTCACTGATTGACTTAAGGCGCCTCCGGCCGTCCTCGTACCTCCAGCCAAGTTAAAGGTTACTGGATACTGATTTGGGGTGAAAACCGCGTAGACGCTGCAGTCGCCTGTGACGGCAGCCGTTGTAAAAAATAGCTCCATTCAGGCTTCCACCGCACCCGCTCGCTCCCGCAATGCTGTAACCCGGATCTGCGCTAAGGGTGAAGCTAACAAGATCTCCATATTGCGCGATTTGCACACTGGAAGGACTAATGCTTCCACCGCTACCTGCACCTGGACTCACGTTATAGAGCGTTGGACTGTATAAAGCAGTAACTGTTAAAGGTCCAGTAATCGTATTGAAGCTCGTACTCCATCCCGTAAATGTTTTTCCTACAGGTGGAGTCAACGTAGGTGCAGCCGCGGAACTTCCTTGAATCACGGACTGACTAATCGCCCCGCCACCGGTGCGGGTTCCTCCATCGAGATCAAAGGTAACAACGTAGCTCGTCAGCACAAAGTTGGCCTGTACCGAACAATTGCCGCTAACGGCATTGGTCGTATAGATGGACCCACTAAGGCTACCGCCACAGGTGCCTGTAACTGAGCTTATTTGATAACCGCTAGCAGGGGTAAGCGTAAAGCTAGTTGTGTTGCCGTGCACAACCGTTGTACCGGTAGCCGGGCTTATGCTGCCACCAGTGCCTGCGGATGGCGTCACCGTGTAGGTCGTATCCGCATAAAGCGCCGTTACAGTTAAAGGTCCGGTCACCGAACTGAAACTCGTGCTCCAACCCATGAAGGTTTTACCTGTTGGTGCGCTAAGCGTTGGGGCAGTTGCACCGGTTCCATGAGCTACAGTTTGATTCAACGCCCCGCCACCCGTGCGCGTACCGCCTGCCAAATCAAAGACAATGTTATAAGTGTTGAGGTTAAAACTAGCCTGCACCGTACAAGCCGCAGTAACTGCGTTTGCTGTATAGGTATTTCCGCTAAGGCTACCTCCGCAGGTTCCACCTACGGCGGCAATGTTGTACCCAGTGTCCGGAGTAACAGTAAAGCTCGTAGTCCCGCCGCTGGTCACGGTTGCACTGGCAGGAGAAATACTTCCCCCAGTGCCGGCTGACGCGGACACTAAAAACCCGGCCGTTAGCTTAAAGCCGCTTTGGACTGACAAACTGCCTTGGTCAGGCACTTGCACCAGCGAGTTGTTAGTACCAACTACTTGATCCCAACTTGAACTGAGCTGGCCGGTATTGGAGATAACTTTTACGTACCAGCCCTCGGCAGCTACTACCTTTTGATAGTAACCATTTGAGTCGGTATAAACGGCATAACAGGTTGCGCTGTAGGGGTCAGTGCAGTCTGCGCCCTGCTTGTAAATTTCAACGCGAACACCTGCCAAAGGCAAATCTGAACCGGGAACATAGGAGTTGCTATTACCCGCGTTGCGGTAGAAAACTCTGCCGTTGAGCACACCAGAGTTGCTGCCGAGTAAGGTAACATCCTCTGAAGTAACGCCAAGTGAATCGTATTGGAGCACCCCCACACCGGCGCCAGCACTCACCAGTACCTCATTTTGGTAAACACCCGCACCCGCAGAGTTTGCCACATAGGCTTGTAACACAATGGCCAAGGTGGAGTTCGCAGGTACCGTCAGTCCCGACCACTGCGGGTGTTGGTGAGCACTGTCACTGCCGGCAAATGTAGGCTCGGTCGGTGTTCCGCCAACCGTAGCGGAACCGGTGTGATAGCTGAAACCTTCAGCTAATCCATCTTCTATGGAAAGGTTACTCACTGGTGTTCCCAGCGAATTCGCCAGGGTGATTGTATAGGTGGCGGTGCCGCCAGCACCGATTAGCGGGGTACTTGTGGTTTTGGACACGGAAATACCGCCAATGTTAATGCCTGCATCGGCTGTGGCGTTGGACGCATTAGCAGAGCTTAATACCCCGTGGCTCGTCAAATTGCCCGTGGTACCTGTCGGGAAGGCAATTATGGATCGCGTTCCGCTCGCGCCAACATCAAGGCTGCCAATAGCCCAAGTAACTCCACCGCTTGCACCTATTGCCGGAGCGCTTGATGCCAAAGGCGATGACGTGTAATAACCAAGCCCGGTCGGCAAGGTGTCTACCAAAGTCACGCTGGTCGCCGATGCGTTGCCAAGATTTCGATAAGCCAGATTAAACGTAATTGCACCGACAACAATATCGCCTGAGTTCGCAGTCACGCTGGTATCCAAGGTTATGGATTGGCCCCCCATGCTGACGATTCGCCCAACCATGTTGCCAATTTTTACGTACTGATTAATCTGGAATGCATCCGTACGATCTACGTAAACCGTCGTTCCATTGGTATTAGCAAGCAGTGCCGCCGCCGGGTACATGCCCGAGCCGTTCGCCGTCTGGCTAAGATCCAAACTAGCAGCGGCGGAAGCTGCCGCAGAGGTGCTGAGATCGACTGAAGCTGCATTAGCCCCGCTGGCAGTGGCGACATTACTGAGCGTGGTATTACCACTATTCAACCCATTGACCATCACTTGATAGCTATAAGTTGCACTGGCACCGGCCGCGAGTGTCCCCACATCAAAAATCACTCGGTTGTTAACAGTATCGAAACTTCCACTACCTGAACTTGCTGTAATGGAGCCCTTAAAGCTGGTATTCGCGGGAATAGGATCGCTAATTGACACCGACGTGGCACTGGCATTTCCCGTGTTTTGTAAGCTTATGGAATAGGTGACCGTATCACCCGGTGCTAGGCCTGTGTTTGGGGTAGCCGTTATGGCTCCTGACAATCGGGGATTACCATTTAAACTAAGGGATACGCTGTTACTGGTTGCCGATAGGCCTGAATTTCCGGTTGCGGAGGCATCGTCCGAAATGACAGTGACGCCTGAACCTAAGCCACTGGATCCCACATTCATGGTGTAAGTGTAAGTTTGCGATGCACCAGCGGCGAGGGTTCCGGTAGTCCAACTCAAGGTTCCGGCAGTATTGGTGCATCCACCGGTACAAGAGGCATAGGTAAAATAACTTGCTAAAGGTAGAGCGTTAGAGACCACTACGCCGCTCGCCGTGGTATCCCCCACATTGGTAACAGTTAGGGAGTAAACCACCGCATCCCCCGGCTGAGCGCTGGTGGTGTTAGCCGAAAGCGATAATACCAAATTTGCGCCGAGACTCCCGCCGGACGCTGCAACGTTCGTCACCGCGGTAGCTGTTACAGCGCTGGTTTGGTCGCTAGTAAGTGACACGCCGTTGGTGTAAACCTCGCCCCCCAAGGTACCACTCGGTACAGTACCTCGCACATAAACAGTTCCCGACGCACCTGCTGTAACCGTACCCAAACTGAAAGTATGCGAACTCGCTCCAGAGCAGCTCGCCCAAGTACTGTTGTTGAGAGAATATTCACAGCCGGTAAAACCACTAGGCAAAGTATTTACCAATGAAGCATTAGTCGCGCTGGCACTACCGGTGTTTGCGTATTTGATGGTGTACTTGAGCGTAGGAGTGGCGCCCGCAGATATGCTGGCTTGGTCTACTGTCACTTGAGTGCTTAGATTTGCGGGCGGGGTAATGCAGTATTGCGCATTGGAATCGGCAAAAGTAGTTCCGCCTGAGATCGCGTTAGTAACGGTACCCGCATACTGGAGCTGTACTTGCACCGTCTGGCTGGAGTGATTGGAGCGAACTTCATATACCCACAATAGACGATGGTTTTTTGCCAACGTACCTGACGGGGTTACCGAGAAGGTCAGTAATCCTTTTTGGCTACCGCTAAATAGTTGGCTGTTTTGGGCCAGTTGAGTTGTGGATCCGGTACTTGAGTTGTAATCGTAAACGGTGGCGCGAATATTTAGACCTTGGCCATTAGCACGGTCTATGTACATATTAGTCGTGATATTTCCATCGAACGGCACATCACCCGTAGTCGCTGGATCCTGATACAAACGTAGAGCTTCAAGCCAAGCGGCTCCTGAAACAGGAGCGGTCAGGGTGACCGAAGAACCTGTATCTCCCGACACGGGTACCGGTGAAGTTGTTGCCAACTGTTTGGTTCCGGCAAAGCCCACATTTCCGGTAGTTGAACGAAAATAGTATGTGCTGCAGGACTGCCCTGTAACCCCAACCGCAGCGCTCGCCGACGTCACTGGAGTACCGCCAGACCAGTCAATTGTGGCCGAATTAGAGGCTGGGTTAGTGGCTGTAAAAGGATTGGCAGCAGCGACTGTCACAGTAACCGATCCGGATGCTCCGGCTGCCACAGTGCCAAGACTCCAAGTTACTGTGCCACTAGCATGAACACCACTTCCCGTTGAGCTTGAGTAGGTCATACCGCTGGGTAAGGTGTCGGTGATAACTACGCTGTTGGCGGCAGTACCGCCGTAATTGGCGTAGCTAATGGTGTAGGTGACACTTCCTCCCGGAGCGATCTGAGTTGCACTAGCCGTTTTGGTCAGAGTAAATGCCGCGGGTGAGGTCGAAGCATACCCGGTAACTGCTACTGTACTGCTGGCCGCCTTGTTGACCGTGCTAGCGTCCGGCGCAGTTGCAGTAAGTGTGGCAGATTGGGTTAAGGATGAACTTGTCCAAGTGCTGGGAACAGTCATGACCACAGTTGCGCTGCCGCTCGCACCACCTGCAAGTGTTCCAATAGTCCAACTCAGGGTACCGCTTGAATTTCCGCAGGTGGTTCCACCGGTACACCCCACATAATTAGCCCCTGTAGGCAAACTTCCGGCCAAGGTCGCACCAGTAACACTCACAGTTGAATCGTTTGAATAAGTCAAAGTGAATGTCAGCTGGGTAGTACCGTTCGCGGCAATGCTGGTCGCGCTCGGAGAAATACTTAGTGATACTCGTGCGGCATCAACTGCTACGGCCACAGGGCTACTCAAGATAGTACCAAATGAAGTCACTGCGGACGCGGTAGCGTTGTAATTTCCCGCTGTGCTCGTGGCTGTAACACCGTAAGTCAAGGTTGCGCTGGCACCCGGAGCCAGACTGATTGGTGAGCCATAGGTCCAATTCAATGTTTGACCGGAAATACTCGGGTTAGACGAACCCAAACCGCCAGTTCCTACTGTGGTAGCGTTTTGATAGCTGAAGCCCGAGGGTAGCTGGCTGGTAATTTGGGATACAGTGATAGCACTTGCATTAGCGGCCGGGTTAGCCAAGGTAGTGGTGTAAGTTAGCGAGCCTCCTGCGACCACGTTAGCTGTGCTTCCCGCAAGCGTAATAGTGGGAGCCAAGCCGCAAGCATTAATAGCAGTTCCTACAACCGCAACTTGTTGGCCAGTTACATCGGGGTTACCAAACCAGTTCTCTGCATTGGAAGGCGATTGCGTGGGTGAATGCGAAGGAAATAACGCTTGCTGCCCGCTAATCCAAGCCCCACCTATATAGACCTTGTTAGATGCATCGCCCGAGACGTAGGAAAATGTGCGGTTGTTAATTCCGCTTGGTGTCATCCCATCATCCAGCTTGGTGTTGTCGTCAAGCGCTTGGGTTCCAATAAGGTATTTACCCTTTGGCAGCGAGCTCGCATCCCAGCTGGTTGTCCACTTGTTAAGCGTGCCCGAATCCCGCGTTGCAGTAGGTGAAATTTTAGTCCAAGCACTGCCCACATCATCAGCCAGACCATTTCCGTCTTTGTCGTACCAATAGAAAAAATCTACCTGCTGCACAGACGGTACGACCACTCCATTCTGTATCGCTAGCGTGTCTTGAACTGTCGCCTTGAGCGTATAGGTTCCCGGACACGAATTGGGGGGCGCGGCTGTTACACTGGAAATAATAGGTTGGCTATAAGGCTCAGTTTGGTTGAACGACAGGTAATCGCCAAACGGAGCAGGCTTGTTGGAATCTGCAGTCCAGCCTTTATTTATTGCACAGTCTTTTTGGAATGGATTGTTTAGGCTGTTGGCGGTACAAAACAGCATGGAAATGGGGGTACTACGCGTTATTTTGGGGCCGCCGATACCGGAAGCGTCAAGCAAGGCAATAGGTATTTGATAGTCAATAAAATATTCGGTACATGAATTTTGGGTTACCGTACGTGCGCGAGTAGTTCCGTAATCCCAGACGGTCTCGGCTGAACCGTTTGACCAGACTTCATCAGGTGTACCACTGTTGTGGAAATTCATTATTTTGCCAGTTGGGCCCACAAACGCCGTCGGGTTGTGTCCAAGCAAATGAATATTAGGGTCATTGAAGTAATCGAGAGAGTGCGAACTGGTATTACCCCAGATCCCCACTAAGCGGTCTATAGCCACCGCTGGAGAACCGGAGGAACCATCCAGATGAGCCGCTAGAGATCGGTAACCACTACCGTCGGTATCAAATAGCACAGTCCATAACGCCGAAGACCACGGATTACCCGAGCCATAGTTACCTGCACTTGGCCCTGTGGCGTAATTATGTGGTGCGGATTCAACGCGCCACCGAAACATAAGTACATCATCTGCAGGTGTAGCACCCTGACGGAGATAGTAGTAAATACTAGGTAAGGCTTTGTCTGAACACGATGAACTGACGTTGACATAAGCTTGTGGCGCAGTTCCACCGTTCGACGGATCTTGAGTTCGCGGGTCCTTCATGCCTTGCTGGAATCGAGTGTAAGGCTTCCAGTCACCACAAGTAGCCCCGCAATTCACCGGATTGGTTGGCTCTGAGGGCCATGACACTGGGCTGTAATGGATTGCAGCACCGATACCGTTATCCCAAGTTGGCGGATAGGGATCTGCCACCACAAGCTCATTACAAATGAGCGCACACACCCCCAAACAAAAAGCACTTACACCAAACCTCATTATCCGTCTCCCCAGTAACTTTGAAAGCCCAGAGCGCAATGAGAAGGTGTGTTCAAAATGCGAATCTAAGCGATACCTAAAAGCCTAGCTCAGCTTTCGCGTAAGGGTGGTGATAAGGGGAAAATTTGGTATCCAGAGGCTCGTAGATTTATAACTTTTACAAATCTTGATGCGATTTAAAGACAGCTCACAAAGGTACGTATTCAACGGTAAAAGATGTGGAAGATCGGGGCCCAAAGATCGATGCTTAGAAAAAAAGGAGGCTTTCGCCTCCTTTTTTATTTACCGCAACAATTAGCCCACAAAGACGCGAGCATTTCTGAACAAACGCAGCCATGCACCGTCATCTTTCCAATCGTCCGGTTTCCATGAATTGCTCACTGCGCGGAACACGCGCTCAGGATGCGGCATCATGATAGTCACGCGGCCATCTTTACTTGCCACGCTAGTAATACCCAGCGGTGAACCGTTCGGGTTCGCAGGATAAGTTTCTGTCGCGTTCAAATGATTGTCGATAAAACGCATAGCCACAGTACCGCTTTCGTTACAGGCTTTTAGCGCTGCTTCGTTAGCAAACTCTGCGTAGCCTTCACCATGAGCAACGGCTACTGGCATATGCGAGCCAGCCATGCCTTTGAATAGAACTGAAGACGATTCTTGAACTTGAACCAAACTAAAACGCGCTTCAAATTGCTCAGATAGGTTGCGCACAAAACGCGGCCAGTGATCTGCGCCTGGAATTAAATTTTTCAGGTTAGACATCATTTGGCAACCGTTACACACCCCCAAACTGAAGGTGTCGTTGCGGTGGAAGAATTGTTCAAATTCATCACGCACTTTGTTGTTGAACAAAATGGTTTTCGACCAACCTTCACCAGCGCCAAGTACGTCGCCGTATGAGAAACCACCGCAAGCAACCAGACCTTTAAAGTCTTTGAGTGATACGCGACCAGCCAACAAATCGCTCATGTGAACGTCAACTGCTTTGAATCCGGCGCGATCAAACGCTGCGGCCATTTCAACGTGACCATTTACACCCTGCTCACGCAACACTGCAATGGATGGACGCACGCCGGTTTTAATAAAAGGCGCAGCAACATCGTCGTTTTGATCGTAAGACAGTTTTACGCTCAAACCTGGATCAGTTTTCAAAATATTTTCAAATTCAGATTTCGCGCATTCTGGGTTATCGCGCATGGCTTGAATCCGGTAGCTGGTTTCTGACCAGAGGCTTTGCAATACCGCGCGCGATTGATCGAACAAGCTGTTGCCCTTTTGCGTGATACGCAGGGTGTCTTCGTCGTTCAATGTACCTATAACTTTTGCGTGGGTTACGCCAGCCGCGAAAAAACGATCGAGCACAGCGTTGGTTTTATCTTTCGCCACTTGCAATACAGCGCCCGCTTCTTCGTTAAACAGAGCAGCAAGAACATCGTCACCTAAGCATTCAACATCTACGTCTATACCAACGTGACCGGCGAACGCCATTTCGGCGAGCGTTGCAAATAAACCACCATCACTGCGATCGTGGTACGCAAGGATTTCGTTGTTAGCGATACAAGCTTGCATCGCATTAAAGAAACCTTTGAGCTGCGCCGCAGAATCCAGATCGGCAGGAACATCACCCATTTGGTTGTAAACCTGCGCGAGGATCGAACCGCCTAAACGATTTTTTCCGTTGCCAAGGTCGACCAAAATTAAATCGGTTGCTCCTTTGTCGGTGCGCAATTGCGGAGTCAATGTTTGACGAACATCGACCACAGGAGCAAATGCAGAAATTACCAGGGATAAAGGCGCGGTAACGGCTTTCGCTTTACCGTTTTCCTGCCACGCCGTACGCATAGACATGGAGTCTTTACCGACTGGAATTGTGATTCCGAGTTCTGGGCACAACTCCATACCGACTGCTTGCACAGTACGATACATTTTCTCATCTTCACCTTTGTGGCCAGCGGCGCACATCCAGTTGGCAGAGAGTTTTACGTCCGACAATTTTTCAATGCGAGTTGCCGCGATGTTGGTAATTGCTTCTGCGATTGCCATACGACCAGACGCTGGGCCATCCAACAAAGCAAGCGGAGTGCGCTCGCCCATACTCATGGCTTCGCCTTTAATAGAGTCGTAACTTACGGCGGTAACCGCAAGGTCCGCCACAGGAACTTGCCACGGGCCAACCATTTGATCGCGCGCAACCATGCCGGTTACCGAACGATCGCCGATAGTAATGAGGAAGCTTTTGCTCGCAACCGCGGGATGTTTAAGCACACGCTCGGCTGCATCGTTGATGTTGATATCTTCGGTTGAGAACGCACTCACCGCTGCTTTGTGTTTCTCCGCAACGCGATGCATTTTTGGTGGTTTGCCGAAGAGAACTGACATGGGTAGATCGACAGGTTTTGCATCGAAGTGTTTGTCGTTCAGGGTTAAGTGCTTTTCGTCCGTCGCTTCACCGACAACGGCATAAGGCGCACGCTCACGCTTACAAATGGCTTCAAAGTGAGCCAAATCTTCTGGCTTGATGGCCAACACGTAACGTTCTTGGGATTCGTTACACCAAATTGCCAAGGGGCTCATGCCCGGCTCATCGTTTGGCACATTGCGCAATTCAAACTTGCCGCCGGTGCCGCCGTCTTTTACCAATTCAGGGAATGCGTTGGACAAACCACCCGCACCCACGTCATGGATAAACGCGATAGGGTTTTTGTCGCCTTGTTGCCAGCACGCGTCGATCACTTCCTGACAACGGCGCTCCATTTCTGGGTTTTGGCGTTGTACAGATGCGAAATCCAAATCTTCCGAGGACGAGCCGGAAGCCATAGACGAGGCCGCACCGCCGCCCAAGCCGATCAACATGGCCGGACCACCCAGCACGACTAATTTGGAGCCAGCTTTAAACGGCGGCTTTTCAATATGCTCTGCTTTGATATTGCCGTAACCGCCCGCCAACATAATGGGCTTGTGGTAACCGCGACGCTCGCCGTCAAAGTCTTCTTCAAAGGTACGGAAGTAACCGCAAATATTGGGGCGACCAAACTCGTTATTAAACGCAGCGCCGCCAAGGGGGCCGTCGATCATGATATCCAGAGCCGTCACGATGCGGCCCGGTTTGCCGTAGTCTTGTTCCCAAGGCTGTACGAAATCCGGGATTTGCAGGTTAGACACGGTGAACCCGGTCAAACCTACTTTTGGTTTAGAGCCGCGACCTACCGCGCCCTCATCGCGAATCTCACCACCTGAACCTGTGCCTGCACCCGAGAAAGGAGAAATGGCGGTTGGGTGGTTATGGGTTTCAACCTTCATCAGCATATGAATAGGTTGTTGGGTGTATTCGTAAGCTTTGGTTTCGGGGTTTGGATAGAAGCGCCCTGCTTCGTGGCCAACCACAACTGCCGCGTTATCGGAATAGGCAGAAAGCACATTATCGCCGCCCACTTCGTTGGTGTTGCGAATCATTTTGAACAGGCTGCGCTCTTGATCAACGCCATCGATAGTCCAAGATGCGTTGAAGATTTTGTGACGGCAGTGCTCGGAGTTCGCCTGGGCGAACATCATCAATTCTACATCGACCGGATTGCGGCCGAGGCCTTTAAAAGCCTCTACCAAGTAGTCGATTTCGTCGTCGGCCAGAGCCAAACCTAAAGACTTGTTAGCCGCAACCAAGGCATCGCGGCCACCGCCAAGGATATCCACGCTAGTTTGTGGCGCTGGCTCCTGGGCACTGAAAATTTGTTCCGCAGCATCGAAGCTATTGAACACAGTTTCTACCATGCGGTCGTGAAGAATTGCAGTGATGGCTGCCCGCTCAGCAGCAGAAATAGCACCTTGAACGTAATAAGCAACGCCGCGCTCAACGCGTTTTACTGAATCAAGACCTGTATTTTTCGCAATATCAGTCGCTTTGGATGCCCAGGGAGAAATGGTGCCCAAACGCGGAACCACCAAGAAAAGCTCACCCTCGTGATTCACTTCGCCTTCGACCTTGGGGCCGTAGGTTAGCAATTGTTTCAACACTTGCGCCTGCGCGTCGGTCAAAGGTGCAGATACATTGGCAAAATGCACAAACTCAGAGGAAATCCCGGTTACCGCAGGAGCCTGTTGTTGCACAGTATTCAGCAGTTTTTGGGTACGGAAACTAGAAAGAGCGGGGGCGCCACGCAGAATCAGCATAGTGATTTGAGCCTCAAGCGTCTGTGGATTTAGGGGGAGCGAATTAAAGAGGCGCGCATTGTACTGGATTTATGGGCCGGCAGGAATTCAAATTGACCTGCGAAGGCGTAAAGATCGCCCTTAAGGGGTTCTAGGCCGATAGGAAAACTCGCCTCCGGAAACTCAAAATGCCAAGTGGTCGTCATTGGTAAGGTACCAACGGGCCAAACCGGAATAACGGCTTGTTATTACCCTAACCCTATATGATACTTGGCGTCGAATTATGCATTTTCAGCACGCAACTGCTACACACATGCGTCTCAATCAGCTGTACTGGAACATTGATGTATAACCAATCCAAAGATGAACGCACCTTTTACCGTGGTGTGCTCGCCATGCTTGTGCTCACGGGATTTACTGCTACTGCAGGCGCCGTTCTGCATTATGTAGAACCCAACCCCGAGCTGATGGATCTGATCATCCCGCCACTAGTCGCCATAGCTAATCTTCTTATGGTGTTTTGGCTCTTGCAGCGCCCACAGCATGTGTTGAATGTTGTCTACTCTGCCTTCAGTGTTGCCATTTTTGCACTCTCATTACCCGCCTGGTATTTCACTTGGCAAGCAACTCACTCTGCCAATGTATTGCTGACCCATGTTTTCCCCCCTATTTCATCCTTCTTCGTCATCCTCATTGTCGTGCTCATGGTGCTGCTACCGCCGCGTCGCGCTTTCGCATTCATTCTTATTGTATGGAGCTTAAACGCCATTCCTATTTTGGGTTATTTGCTCACACACAAAGAGGAATTGTGGACTCCACGCGGCCGCGAAATGTTTATGAGCTACGGCTTAGCGATTTTCCTTTTATTGATTTTGCTACCCTTTCAACGCAGAGCCCGCATGCAGTTGCAGCGGCTACAACACGCGAACTTCCAAATGCACAATTTGGCTGAGCGCGATGCCCTAACCCAGCAATACAACCGTTGGGGCGGTCAGCGATTGCTGGATGAATTTATGCGCAGCCGCACCGTCGGTAGCGTGATTATGCTGGATATCGACCACTTCAAACCCATTAACGATACTCACGGTCATGTTGTGGGCGACAAAGTATTGCAGCAATTCTCTGAACGATTGAGCAGCGCACTACGCAGCGACGGGCATTTAATTCGCTGGGGTGGCGAGGAATTTCTGGTATTAATTCTTGGGATTACCGAGCAAGATGCGGTGAAAGTTGCCGAACGACTGCGCGCAGCAATTAGTAACGACGACTTTCCAGTGGTAGGCAAACTCACCGTATCCGGTGGCGTTACATCGCGCAGGGAAAACGATTCGCTAGAGAGTTTAATTACACGAGCAGACAAGTGCCTCTACGAAGCAAAGCTAAACGGTCGCAACCAGATCGCATCTGAGTAATTGGAGTCACACCAAGCCCAACTCCAATGCCTTTACTACAGCCTGGGTTCGATCGCGGCACTCGAGCTTGGCAAGAATATTCGATACGTGATTTCGCACCGTACCCTCAGCCAAAAACACCGCCCGCATTATTTCTTTATTGGACATTCCGCCAACCAGTAACCGCAGAATCTGCAATTCCCTATCGGTTAACTCCACTGCGACCGGTGGGAGCGTTTTTTCTTGCTGCCATTTTTTGAGCATGAGGTTATCCGTTACAAAACCTCCACTCACCAAGGACTCAATGCTATGGACGAGCTTTTCCAAGGATACATCCTTTAATAAAAAGCCATTGGCGCCCGCATCCAAACTCCGTGCAAATAGTTCGCTGTCATCAAAGGTCGTTAACATCATCACCGGAGTGGTAATTCCCAATTCGCGAAGTTTTTGTACAAGCGTTATGCCATCCATAACCGGCATGCGAATGTCCGCCAATAGAATATCCACTGAGGAGCTTTTTAATTTTTCGAGCGCCTCGGCACCGTTAGCTGCCTGCCAAAGAATTTCCGTTTTGCCCGAGAGAGATAACAAGCCCGCAATACCTTCGCGCACCAATTGTTGATCATCAACCAAACCAACCTTAATCATTGGGTAAATCCTTACAGCCATTGTTAGATGCAGTTGTTAAAGAGATTGCCAAGCGGCAACCTTGCGCGAGCTTCGATAATTCCACTGAGCCGCCGTAGGGAGCAAGACGCTCGCGCATACCTTCTAAGCCCGTTCCGTTGTGCGAACCTGCAACTAAACCTCGGCCATCATCCTCCAAGAAAATGTTGATCGCGCACGCTTGTTGCTCCAACGTCAGGTTTATACGCGTAGCACCACCGTGCCGAAGCGCGTTGCTAATGCCTTCTTGGATACAAAAAACGATTTGTTCAGCCAACTGCACAGAATCTAATTGCAATTCTCCCTCAATATTCACCTGAAGCTGCGGAATGTGAACTAACAATGCCCACACGGCTTGGCGAATATCCAAGGATAATAAATGACGCTGATCACGTACCACTTGCCGAATATTTTCCAACAGCGATTTGGCAAGACTTTTCGATTGCTGGACGGATTCACGCAATTCATCCGGTGCTTTATGTTGCAAAATTTCGAGCTGTAGATTTAAGGCTGTAAGTTGATGACCTAAAACATCATGCAGGTCTCTTGCAATACGAACGCGCTCCTCTTGCCGGCTTGATTGAGCTAGCAGATTCCTTGTGGCGAGTAACTTTTGGTTCAACTGCTCAACATTTTCGCGAGCATGACGCTCACTTACCCGGGCAAAAGATGAGGTTAGCGCAAAAAATTGGAAACCAAAGTAGCTCAAGGCAGTGATTAGCGAGGAAAAACCATGCCAGTCAAGTCGAGAACTCAAGCCGAACATCAGCGAACTTATCAGTACAAGCGCAATAGACTGACGCCGCGTGAAAAATTCGGGTAGACAACCGGCCCAAATAACCAGCAACACAGGTGCAAGCACCCAAGGGTGCGCAAATAAAATGACAAACACGAGCACAAGCTGAACTGAAAGAAAGACTTTGCCAACGCGTGGGTCAACGCGATGTAGTCGCCCTGTAGAGATTGGCAATAAAAGAAGGATAAACACCAAATAGCCACATGCCATCCAGTACCAGTGCCGAAACTCCTTCAGTGCTGAGAGCTCCACTGCCGCCACCAGTGCCCATGTGCTCAAGCCCGCCAGCGTTAAGAGCAAATGTTCTATTTTAATATTTTTCATGTAGCAGCCAAAAAGACGATGCGCCTTTGGCGCTCGGTAAAAGATTAATCGTCAAGACTAATTCATCAGCTGAACACCCACCATAGGCTAAATGTCACGGGTGAAAAAATGACAGATCCCACTCTCGCAAAACCATACCAAGACCTAAGCTGGCCTCGTTAATCAAACACAACGAGGAAATTCTATGAAACGCTTTCGATTCACACTTCTCTTAAGCAGCTTTGCCTTAAGTACGCTAGCCTCATCAAACAGCATGGCTCATGAGTTAACACTGACTATCGATAAAATCAAAAACACCAAAGGTGTGATGATGATTGCACTGCATAATTCTGAAGCCGGCTACGCAACAAACAAAGCTACTTTTAGCAGCCAAAAATTGGCAGTGACTGGCGAAACGATGACGGTCAACTTTGGCGATGTTCCTGCAGGTAATTACGCAATAAAGCTGTTTCAGGACGAAAATGAAAACGGCGCATTGGACACCAACCTCCTAGGAATTCCGTCGGAGGGATACGGCTTTTCTAATAACGGCGGAGCAATGGGGCAACCTGATTTTAAAGATGCAACATTTTCCGTTGCAGACAAAACGCTCATTACTATTCACTTGCGTTAACAAGGGTTGTTACAACATATAAAGGACACAGACCATGTTACAAATTCTCCAACACACCCCAGTTTGGGTATTCGGTTTATTGATAGGCTTGCTCTTTTTAGGCTACTCACAAACCAAAACTCGGTTGCTTTCCATAAAGCGCTTAATCATTTTACCCGTGGTGATGTTAGTACTATCAGCCCTGGGGATAGCATCCAGCTTTGGGTTACAGATTCAAAGCCTTGCGACTTGGGGGCTCGGTATTGGTGTGGCACTCGGCCTTAATATGTGGGTTTCATCACCACGAGGCGCGACCTACTTGGCTGACGACAAGCAATTTCGGGTTCCAGGAAGCTGGCTGCCCATGGTGATGATTCTGGTGATTTTCTTTACCAAATATCTCGTTGGCGTTTTGTTGGCTTTACATCCCGAAACCGTTCACACGCCTATCTTTGTAATCAGTGCTTGCCTGCTCTTCGGCTTAAGCAGCGGATTTTTTCTGGCGCGAGCGCTCAAGATTTACCAAACCTCGGTTCAACGCATGGCATGATTCAAACTCTCATTTGCATTCTAGATATATAAGACACAGCCAATGATAAGCCCACACCTCACCAACATCCTCGTTCACGCCGGCACTGGCCTTGCCGCTTTGCTGCTCGGCTTCGCTATTTTGGCGATGGAAAAAGGCACCAGAATTCATAACCGGCTGGGGAATCTGTTCTGCCTATTCACGCTCATGGTGTGTTTTTCAGCCATCGTGGGTTTGGTGTGTTTTCGGTTTATGCCTAACTTTGCAGTCATAACACTGCTCGTACTTTACCAATTGGTCGGTGGGTGGCGCGCAGCCAAACGCCGAACCCAACGGCCGGCTTTTTTTGATGCCTGCTGGACACTAATCGCTACGGTTTTTCTCATTTCTCTACTTCCGCCCGTCACCTCCCAAACGGGCGGAACCAATACCATTGCCATCTCCACGTTCGGCGCTATTGCATTTGTGTTGATTTACGACAGCGTACGTTTTTTCTTCCCAAACGACTGGCATAAATATCTCTGGCGATACGAACACGTTTATAAGCTGCTTTCCGCGCTGTTTGGGATGTTATCTGCACTTGTCGGTAATGTGGTGCGACTCTGGCAGCCTTGGTCGCAACTCATTCCATCGGCCATAGGGATCGCGGTGATCATCTATTTCTTATTTAAGCTTTATAAGGAAGAAACAGCTCTCTCCAGTTACCCAAACGCTAATTAAGGCCGTTTCTTGTGCATTTTTTTAATGTTTTTTACAAAAAAATCCTGAAAAAGTGCATTTTTAGCCTCAAAAATGGTCGCCACAGTGGCGCAAAAAACAACAAAAAGTCACTTTTTTTCAGCTTTTTTCGCCATGACACAAACCCACGCCAAGCTTCATAAGCAATTGAAAATCAATGATTTTGTGATTTTTTAGCTTATTATTTACACAAGCGCCTACCCCAGTTTTGCTCAGAAAACAAGCTATGCAGGCTCGGCTCATGGCTTTACCATGGCCTTCATGTTGCACGGGTCAGTAATGGATTAGATTCGGCGTGAGTGCATATACGAAGTTATTTCCCAATTCGGGCGATGCCATTCAAATACCGGAGAAACACCCTATGGCCGGACTCAATATCATGGAAAGCCGGAAGCGTAACCTAGTTAAGCGATTTTCGATTTCCAATTTATTCATAGCCATCTTATTAATGGGCTGCACCGCCCTTTTGGTTCGCAGCGCACCGCCTAGCAAACTCGAAGAAATCCGCACTGCAGGTGAACTGCGCGTGCTCTCTCGCAATGGCCCTATCAGCCATTATCAAGGCCCTGAAGGCACTACCGGTTTCGAGTACACATTACTCAAAGGCTTTGCAGATGAACTGGGCGTTAAGCTGGTTATCAAAGACGAAGCCACCCTCACTGAAGCGCAGGACAAAGCTGATAGCCTGCAGTTTGATTTAGCCAGCCCCAGCGTTATCAACACTTACACCGGCAAACAGCGTTACCGTTATACCAGCGAGTTTATGAGCTTGAATCTGGAGCTTGTGTTCAATAGCACTCAAACTGCTCCGGAAAGTATTAAGGATTTGACCGGCAAGCGTGTGCTCGTGGTTAATAAAGCGTCTATTCCTGCACCGCTGCTAGAGCTACAACAGTCTTACCCCGATATCCAATGGGAGCTGGTTGAAAACCTCGAGATGACGGATTTGCTCGATATGGTTGAGCGCGGCCACGCTGATTACGCTGTGGTGGACTCCGCAATCTATGACATTCACCGCTACTCTTATCCACATACCCAAGTCGCTTTTGATTTGGATAAACCACAGCCATTATCTTGGGCGTTTAAACCTTCACGCGACAACAGCCTTTATAACGCTGCACAAGCCTACTTAGCCAAAGTTAAGGCAAGCGGCGAACTTGCGAAAATCTCCTCTCACTTCTTCGATCAATACATTGAAGTGAATACGGATGATGCGCTCATGTTTAGCCAACGCTACGAAAAGCGCTTCCCTCGATGGGCTGAAACCATTAAAGCAGCGGCTGCGCAATACAATTTGGATTGGCAGTTATTGGCGGCGGTTGGCTATCAAGAATCGCAATGGATTCCTAACGCTCAATCTCCCACCGGCGTACGCGGCTTTATGATGTTAACGCCCGATACAGCGCGCGAGTTGGGTGTGAAAAATCTGGATGACCCCAAGCAAAGCATTTTTGGCGGTGCCAAGTATTTGCGCTATTTGTTGGATAACCTGCCTGAAAGTATTCAGGGCGAAGAAGAGCGTCTTCATATGGCTCTCGCCGCTTACAACCAAGGTATAGGCCACCTCGATGATGCCCGCGCCCTAACCCGCCGTTTGAAAGGCAACCCCAATAGTTGGGCCGATGTGAGCAAAGCATTCCCCTTGCTGGCAAAACAAGAGTATTACTCCAAAGCCACTTACGGTTACTCGCGCGGTTGGGAACCAGTCACCTTTGTGAAGAATATTTTGAATTACCAAAAGATCCTCGCGTTTAAAGAGAATCAACAACAACTGCGCATTGCAACCAGCAACCCAAGCGATGAATTGAATTTTACCGATACACCGCAAACCAAGAGCGCTGTGGAGAAATTGAACCAAATTCGCTTAAGCAGCGCTTCGTCGTTGTCGTTTTTCTAGAAACCTGCGTTCAACCCAAATCGTAAAATGCCGCCTAAACAGCGGCATTTTTTATGGGTGATTATTAAATCCTTACGAATAAAAACATTTCTACCGAGCTCGTTATTTTTTGTAAAAGAGGTTCTTTCTTCAACTTATGATCACCTAGACTATAAGTCACTTCTAATAATGTTGGAGATCGAAAGAATGTTTAATCCCCGCAAACGCCTCAGTGCTGCGCTTATTTCCATGGCGCTTTTCGCCTCTCAACACGGTTGGGCTGATTCAGCCAAGCTTGTTTTGAACGATAAAGATTATTTCGAACAGCCCGGCCTAAACGTCATGGTGTTTAGCAACTGGTATGACGGACTTTTCAGCGATTCTAAAACCAGCGGTGTCGAATTAATCCACCACGGCCTGCGCACGGCGACCAACGGTGACGTTCGCTTAAACGCAACGCCTGAACAATGGGATATGACTCCGCTATTCAAAGAACGCAAAATTAACCGCGCCGAACAATCCATCGAAGCTTTTATGTATTACCCCAACGAGAAATTTGATTTCTCCATTAAGGTCACCAAAAACGAAACGGGCGTGCGCATTGCGGTCAATATCCCAAAACCATTGCCGGCCTCACTCGAAGGCAAAGCCGGCTTTAATTTGGAGTTTTTGCCATCAGCCTATTTCCACCAAGCGTTTATGATGGATACGACCACGGGAACTTTCCCTGTGTATCCGGGCGGAACAAAAGAAATTAACGGTAAAGCTGAACCTAGTTTATTGGCAAGCGGCAAACATTTAGTACTCGCACCTAACAATACCGAGCGCCGCGTAAGCATTGAATCCAATTCAACGCCGCTTGAACTTTACGACGGCCGCGGCAAAGCACAAAACGGCTGGTTCGTTGTACGCAGTAAAATTCCTGCAGGCAAAACCGGCACAGTTATAGAGTGGCAATTAAACGCAGACACAATTAAGGATTGGGTTCGCACACCAGTGATTGGTCACTCGCAAGTCGGCTATCACCCAGCACAACAAAAAGTAGCCGTCATTGAATTGGATAAAAATGACAAAACAAATCCACCAGCCAAATTATTAAAAATCGCCGCTGATGGTTCAGAAATAGTCGTGCTGGAAAAAAACCTGAGTAATTGGGGCAGATATTTACGTTACGAATATCGCCAATTTGATTTCAGCTCCGTTAAAGAAGAAGGTCTTTACACCATTGCTTATGGCGATCAAAAGACCGAGCCATTCCGTATTGCAAAAGATGTCTACGCGGCAACATGGCAGCCAAGCTTGGACATGTATTTGCCGATTCAAATGGATCACATGACGGTGAATGAAGCCTATCGCGTATGGCACGGAGCTTCGCACTTGGATGATGCCTTGCAAGCCCCCGTCAATCACGAACACTTTGATCTTTATCGCCAAGGCCCAACCACAGACACACCTTACAAACCAGGCGAACATATTCCCGGGTTAAATATTGGTGGTTGGTTTGATGCAGGCGATTACGACATACGCACGCAAACCAACTATGACGTTGTAATGAATTTGGTGAATACGTGGGAACGCTTTGGTATTAAACGCGACGTAACATCTGTCGATTACAAAAAACGTTTTGTGGATTTGCATGTTGCCGACGGCAAACCAGATTTGTTGCAACAAATTGAACACGGGACGCTCGCGTTGATTGCACAACATCGCGCTGTTGGTCATGCAATTCACGGCATTGTGGAAGCGCATATCGATCAATACACTCACCTTGGCGATGCAATCACTAAAACCGACAACCTTGTTTACGACCCAAGCAAAAAAGAAGGCGAATCGGACGGATTTAAAAGCGGCAACTTCGATGATCGCTGGGCATTCACCAGCAAATCAACTCCACTGAATTACGGCTCAATTGCCGCACTTGCCGCTGCTAGCCGTGCGTTAAAAGGCTATAACGATGAGCTCTCCGCAGAGTGCATCGCTACCGCCAAAAAAGTGTGGGACGAAGAAAATGCGAAATCCAAACCCGATTCATTCCATCACGGCAACACAACTGGCGGCAGATTGGAAGATGAGAAATTAAAAGCAGCTACTGAATTGCTCATTGCCACTGGCGATCAAAAATATTCAAAAGCCATTGAAAAGTTAGTGCCCACCAAACCAATGGACTTCGCAATTCGTTTACCTTGGTTAATGCGCGCAATGCCGCAAATGCCAAGCAACTACACCGCGCAAATGCGTAAACTTGCTGTTGAATACAAAAAAGCGATGGCAGTTAGTGAAGCTAAAAACCCTTACGGTGTAACCATCACTGAAGGCGGCTGGGCAGGAAACGGGACTGTTATTCGCGGTGCAATCAACAATTACTACCTCCACAAAGCCTTCCCGGACTTGGTAGATCGCGAAGCGGTTTTCAAAGGCATTACTTATTTGTACGGCACGCACCCAGCACACAATTTGTCATTTGTGTCTAACGTGGGTACGCACGCTAAAGAAGTGGCTTATGGAATGAACCGCGCGGATTTCACCTTTATTCCCGGTGGCGTAGTGCCAGGTGTATTGGTGTTAAAGCCAGACTACCCAGAGAACCACGAAGACTGGCCATTCTTCTGGGGTGAAAATGAATACGTGGTTGACGAAGCTGCCGTTCATATCTTCTTGGCAAATGCGGTTGCGGATTTGCTGAAAGAGTAAAGCCTAACTTACGCAAACCCGCGTTGGTTTGCGTTGTAAAAAATGATCGGTAGCGAACCTACCGATCATTTTTTTTGCCATCGTTATTTTCGATTTGCTCAGAATTTAGCGCGACTTTTTGCTGTTTTAATTCTTCTCGCCTGCGCCGAAAAAAATCACTCAGCTGATGCTGACATTGCTCTGCGAGCACACCGCCTTCGCTAAGAATACGATGATTAAAATATTCAGCATCCAATAATGTGGACTGGCTCACCACCGCGCCCGCTTTAGGTTCAGTCGTCCCAAACACCAAACGCGTAATACGCGAATGAATCAAAGCACCCACGCACATAGTGCAAGGCTCAAGCGTTACGTAAAGCGTGGAATCAATAACACGGTAATTCTGAACCCGCTCAGCCGCCATGCGCAGCGCCACGATTTCTGCGTGAGCAGTTGGGTCATGACTCGTGATAGGTTTATTAAAACCTTCACCAATAATTTCTCCACCAGATACTATGACTGCGCCCACAGGAACTTCGCCCAATTGTTCGCCCTGCGCTGCCAATTCAATCGCGCGGCGCATATATTTTTCGTCTTCGAAGTGTTGATCATCTGCCATTAATTTTTATTCCATAACGCAGCTTCTTCTGCGCTTATGTGTTTTAAAAATGCAAATCGCGGAATTATCTCGCCCGCCAACTCGACGGTTTCAGTAAACATACTCAGCGGACGAACCCACCAAGAGTAGTCGCCGTATAAGCATTGGTAAACAACCAAGGCTTCACGGGTTTCGCTGTGGTGGGCGACTTGGAAAACGTAGTAGTCGTTGCCTTTGTAGTGGCGGTAAAGGCCGGGTTTTAGATTCATATTTTAACTTCAATAATTTTTCCAACAGTATTTTAATTTCAATAATAAATTCGTGTTGGCGATCCTTTTCGCCTATCGGCGAACCACTTTCTTTGCCTCGCCAAAGAAAGTGGCCAAAGAAAAGCGACCCGTCTCGTTCCTTATCCTGCGCGTCTCGGTAAATAAAGGTCGTTCCGGCGCGACATCCGTGTCGCGTCGTCACTAAAACAAACATCCTGTTTGTTTTACCTTAATTTCCCTGCGATGCTCGGGGAACTCGCATGGGGATTTAACTGCAAAAGCAAAAGCAAAAGCAAAAGCAAAAGCAAAAGCAAAAGCAAAAGCAAAAAATATTAGCTTTATTTGGCACCAACTGGGGCCCCTTTGAGCTCCCCGAGCACTGGAGGAAAGTTGCCGTCAAACGCACAGGATGTGCGTTTGAGTGACTACGCGACAAGGATGTCGCGTCGGAACGACGGCAATTTTCTGAAGCGCGCAGGAACTAGGAGCGATTGGGGTGTCCTTCCTTTTGGTTACTTTTCGTTGGACAAGCAACGAAAAGTAACTCGCCAGCAGGCGAAAAAAATTAATAAATCACTCCGCAATCAAACAACACCGTGTTCTTTTAAACGATCAATTTCCTCAGCATTCAACTTCAAAATACTTTCCAAAATTTCCTGCGTATGACTCCCAACTTCCCCACCCGGCCAATCCGTCCTACCTGGTGTTTCAGAAAGTTTAGGTAATATCGCCGGAATTTTTAGCGGCTTGCCATTAATCTCCACCTGCTCAAACATTCCACGTTCATTAAAATGCGGATCAGCAAACATATCTTCCACGTTATAAATGGGGCCCGCCGGCACGCGCGCTTTATCGAGCAACTCCAAAATTTCTTCGGAATCTTTACTCAGACACCAAGTCGCCAATGCATGATCAATTTCTGCTTCATGAATAACTCGCCCGGCGTTATTCGCCATGCGTGGATCAGTTGCCATTTCTGGATGACCAGCAACCTCCATTAATCGTTGGAAAATTGAATCACCGTTACCGCCAATCACCACATACTTTCTATTTTTGCAGCGATAAGTATTTGTGGGAACGATTCCCGTGACCGTTGTGCCCGAAGGTTGACGAACAACTCCCGCGCCAGAAAATTCCGGCACAACCGCTTCCATTAAATTAAACATGGATTCATACAGCGCAACATCAACCACCTGCCCATCGCCCTGATTTTTTTCACGCTCCAACAAAGCGAGTGCAATACCTAAGGCCGCATGAATACCAGAAATCGTATCGCCAATACTTAAGTTGGGGCGAACAGGCGCTTGATCAGGGAAGCCATTCACATAACGAAAACCACTCATACCTTCGCACACAGATGCAAAGCCAGGCTTACTCGCGTAGGGGCCGGTTTGCCCGTAACCCGAAATACGTGCGTAGACTAATTTGGGGTTGGTTCTTTTAATTTCATCCGGTCCAAGCCCCCAGCTTTCCATTACGCCGGGGCGGAAGTTTTCAATGACCACATCAGCCTTATCAATTAATTGCCGTGCAATTTTTTGGCCATCTTCCTTCTTTAAATCCAAGGTGATGCTTTTTTTATTCCGACCGATACTGCGCCACCAGTGCGAAGTTCCATTCTCCAGCACGCGCCAGCCGCGAATCGGGTCGCCTTCTGGTGGTTCGATTTTAATCACTTCTGCACCAAAGTAAGCGAGCATACAACCTGCGAATGGGCCTGCGAGTAATTGGCCGATTTCAATAACGCGAATTCCATCTAAAGGGCGACGAGCTTGGGTTGTCATACATCCACATCCAAAATTATTTTTCCAATATGTTGGTTCGATTCCATTCGCTCATGTGCTTTAACAACATCTGCAAAAGGAAATACAGAATCAATAACAGGTTTTATTTTTTGTGCATTCAGCAAAGGCCAAACTTGCGCCAACAACTCTTGAGCAATAATTGATTTCACCGCTGCAGATTGCGCACGTAGCGTTGAGCCAGTGAGCGTAAGTCGCTTGAGCATAAGCGGCATTAAGTCCAGCTCTGTTTTACTGCCGTTTAAAAAAGCAATATTGACGATACGCCCCTCTTTTGATGCTGCCGAAAAATTGCGTTGAATATAGTCGCCACCGACCATATCCAAAATCACATTAACGCCTTGCCCCTGGGTGTGCGATTTTATCTCAGCCACAAAATCTTGTTCGCGATAATTAATCGCTACCGCGCCAAACGACTCAATTGCTTTACATTTTGCAACTGAACCTGCAGTTGCAAATACCTTTACACCAAAGGCTGTCGCCAACTGAATTGCGGTAGTGCCTATTCCGCTTGTGCCGCCGTGAATTAATAAAGTTTCGCCGGATTTTAGTTGCGCGCGCTGAAACAAGTTATGCCACACAGTGAAAAAAGTTTCGGGCAATGCTGCTGCTTGCACCCACGAAAAATGTTGCGGAACTGGCAAACATTGCGCGGCAGGAGCCACAGCGTATTCCGCGTAACCGCCACCATTAACTAAAGCGCATACCTTATCGCCCGACTTCCAATTTTTTACATCTTCCCCCACTGAAACAATTTCGCCTGCTACTTCTAAACCCAAAATAGGTGAAGCATCGGCCGGCGGCGGATAAGCGCCTTGACGTTGTAAAATATCGGGACGATTGATGCCAGCAGCGTGAACGCGAATCAGAACTTCATGAGGAGAGGCTTTCGGCGTTTCTACATCCGAAAGATATAAAACATCTGCTGCGCCAGCATTCGTCATATTTACAATGCGCATGGACTTAAGGTTCCAGACGTTGAATAGTCCACGAATTATCTGCCTGCAAATTGTATTCAAAGCGATCATGCAGGCGAGCTTCGCCGCCTTGCCAAAATTCTATTTGATGAGGCTTTACGCGGAAGCCACCCCAGAAATCTGGCACGGGAATTTCTCCCTTCGCAAATTTATTTTTCATAGATTCAAATTGCTGCATTAACAGCGCGCGTGATGATATGGGTCGGCTTTGTTGCGAAGCCCAAGCACCCAACTGGCTATCTCTTGGGCGTGTTACAAAATACTTCAACACTTCTGTGCTGCTAAGTTGCTCGGCAACACCGCACACTTTCACTTGACGCTCAAGAAAGTACCAGGGGAAATGCAAACTGACTTTCGGATTTTGCTTAAGCTCTTGCGCTTTTCGGCTGCGCAAGTTGGTGTAAAACACAAAGCCGCGATCGTCGAGATTTTTTAACAACACGATACGCTGTGAGGGTTGGCCTTTTTCGTCCACAGTCGCAATGGTCATTGCGTTAGGATCAGGCAATTGCGCGTCTATGGTTTGTTGCATCCAACGCTTAAACTGTTCGATAGGATTTTCATGTAGGTCATCGCGTTCCAAACCACCTTTGGTGTATTCGGTGCGCAAACTTTGTAAATCAAGTGCCATAGCTTTTCCTCTAGATCAATGAGCGCAAGTCTACTGCGCTGGTTTAAAAAGGGCACTAGTTAATACGCAGGTCTCTTAATAAAAACCTACCATCAAAATAAAAAACCCGCTCAACAGAATTGAGCGGGTAAGCCAAGCGGGCCTAATAAATGGAGATCTAACCAAAATTTTTACAACAGGGCTTTTACTCGCGCGGCGTAATCAGCATCCGCCTTGGCAAATTGCGCAAGCATACGCTCTTGGATCGACGCATTAGCCTGCTTTAATCCTCCGGCAATGTTACGCACCAACTGATTCTTTTGATCATCACTCATCAAACGGTATAGATCACCCGCTTGCGAATAGTAATCCTCGCTAAGTTGATCGTAGCGATCAGCCACGGCGTTACTTAAACGCAAGGGTGGCTCTCTGAACGCGGGGTTAGGCGCTGGGTAGCCCTGAGCTGCGCGATCATTCGGATAATAATTTGCACCAGCGGTTTGCGTCTGGTTTGCTTGACCCGCGTTACCGTGACCAAATGGACAACCTGCCGCAGCGCCATCGCGTTGGTAATGATTCACAGGACAGCGCGGCGCGTTCACCGGTAATTGGTTGTGATTCACCCCCACGCGGTAGCGATGCGCATCCTGATAAGCAAGGAGGCGTGCCTGCAGCATTTTGTCTGGTGATGCACCTGTACCCGGAACCAAGTTGCTCGGCGCAAAAGCGGATTGCTCAGTCTCTGCAAAGTAGTTTTGTACATTGCGATTCAGCTCAAGTTGGCCAATTTCAATCAACGGAAAATCTTTGTGTGGCCAGACCTTGGTCAGGTCAAAGGGGTTGATGTGGTAGGTCTCGGCTTGCGCTTCAGTCATGATTTGCAGCTTTACCGTCCAGCTCGGGAAATCGCCCCGATTAATGGCATCCACCAAGTCCTGCTGCGCGCCAAAGGCAGGCATACTTGCCGCCTCTTCCGCAGTCAGAGTTTTAATGCCTTGATTGGTCTTGAAATGCCACTTCACGTAGTAACGCTCGCCCTTATGGTTCCACAAGCTCAACGTGTGAGACCCGAAGCCATGGATATGTCGATAAGACAAGGGAATACCGCGATCCGACATGAGGATGGTCATTTGATGTAGAGACTGTGGATGATTCGCCCAGAACTCAAACGCAGCTGCCGGGTCAGGCAAGTTGGTTTGGGGATTCTTCTTTTGAGAGTGAATGAAGTCCGGGAATTTAATCGGATCGTTCAAAAAGAATACAGGCGTGTTATTACCAACCACATCATAATTGCCTTGGTGGGTGTAAAACTTCACCGCAAAGCCGCGTGGATCGCGAGCGTAATCGCTGGAATCCTGACCACCGCCTACCGTAGAAAAGCGCAGGAATATCTCGGTTTTTTCGCCTTCGCGCTGCAAAAAGTCCGCAATCGTATATTGGCTCAGGCTTTTGGTGAGAGTGAAGTGACCATAGGCACCCGTGCCGCGCGCGTGAACTACGCGTTCTGGAATGCGTTCACGATTGAAGTGCGCCAACTTTTCAAACAGATAATGGTTATCGAAGGTCAAAGGGCCGCGTGGGCCAACGCTGATGCTGTTGTTATCGTCGCCAACGGGCGCGCCTGCAGAAGTGGTCAAGTTGGTGTTACTCATAATCTTACCCTTTGTTTTAAGTTGCCTTTAGATAGCTCGGCTCTATGCAGTTCGCTTTAATGACTGCAAAGCCATGGACAAAGAGTAAGACGCGCCACCGATTAATAAAAATCAATTATCATTATTGTGCTAATAGATTTTACATCGATCAATTTAAGAAAACTAACGACGAACTTAAGAAGAAGGGTAAATTCTTTTCCAGATAGTCCAAGTAACAGCTAAACTAAATAGATATATATGCAAATTTATGCGCCAGCATGTTTTTTAATTTCCCTTCGAATTAGGCGCGCCACGGGCGGGATGAGTCTGGATCTTATTGGGTACCTTTAAATCGTTTATGAAAGCATCCGAATCTGTAGTCGGTATTATTCTCGCAGGCGGCCTTGCCCGTCGCATGGGAGGCGGTGACAAATGCCTGCTTCCCCTCGCAGGAAAGACCTTGTTGCAACGCACTATCGACCGCGCTAGCCCGCAAGTAGATCAACTTCTGCTCAATGCGAACGGCAACAGCCTGCGATTCGCTCGTACGCGCTTGCCAGTGGTTCCTGACGTTTACAGCAATAACCTAGGCCCATTGGCAGGAATCCATGCTGGATTGCATTGGATGGCTTCTCACAGCCCCAATGCAGAATGGTTGGTTAGCTTTGCGTCGGACACGCCCTTCTTTCCTGAAAACCTTACGGAAGCCCTGGTCAGTGCCGCAAGTTCCGCCAAGCTGGTTGTCGCAACCTCAAAGCTCAAACTTCACCCGGTATTTGCGCTTTGGCACATTTCGCTTAAAAGCGAGATTGAGGCTGTTTTGCAAACCGGCGAAGCTCCACGGTTGCAGGACTGGATAAAAGCGCGAGGCGCACTCGAAGTTGATTTCCCCATAGATACTTACGACCCATTTTTTAATATCAATACACCGCAAGATCTTTACGCTGCAGAACCTATTTCTGCTCTAGTGAAATAAGCGCTGCCAAACATACACAATCATTCGCTTAATGTTATTCTGCCGGCAAAAATTGCCGGGGAATTTCTATGTCGTTATGGCGCAGTTTGTGTTGGGTTCAATTTCTATTTTTATTAGTCGTATTTACCTATTTGGGCTTAACGCCTCACCCCGAAAATTCCGTTCCCATGTTTAACGATAAGCTGATGCACTGCAGCGGCTATTTTTTCGCAGGAATATCAATAAATTTTGCGTTTCCACGTTGGCGTTTTTGGTACCGCGCAGCATTCCTAATCCTCTACTCCATCGGAATCGAAATCGGCCAACACTTTATGCCGCCACGTACATTTGACGCGTTGGATATTTGCGCCAATTCCACCGGCGTTGTTCTGGGATTGCTGTTTGTGAATTTACTGGCTCAAAAAATCGATTGGTTTAATCGCTTGCTCTATTGGCAATCTAACAATTAATGATGCGCGCTAGAAAATTCGATCCCAAAAAAATCGACCCTAGCATTTACGCTGAACGCTAATAATTATTTATTATTTTTAAAAACAAAAAAGGCCAGCAAAGCTGACCTTTTTTCAGACAATTTACGTCAACAATTACAACAACAAACGACGCAAATCGCCGATAACACCAACCAAGTAAGTCATAAAACGACCGGCATCTGCACCGTTAACTGCGCGATGATCGTAAGACAATGACAATGGCAACATATTGCGTGGAATAAACTCTTTACCGTTCCACACAGGCTTCATTTGCGCACGTGAAACGCCGAGGATACCTACTTCAGTAGGTGCAGAAACCATTGGTGTAAAACCATTTCCGCCCATAGCGCCCAAACTAGAAATGGTGAAGCAACCGCCTTGCATTTCTGCCGGAGTTAACTTGCCATCGCGTGCTTTTTTAGCGAGAACATTGATTTCGTCAGCGAGTTCGAACAGACCTTTTTTGTCAGCGTTGCGCACAACAGGAACCAACAAACCATTTGGTGTATCAACCGCGATGCCGATGTGCACAAACTTTTTGTGAACAATACTTTCGCCATCTTGATGCATAGATACGTTGAAAGATGGCTCAGCAACCAATGCTGCAGCAACGGCTTTCACAATAAATGGTAAAGGAGTGAGTTTGGAGCCGCGTTTTTCGGCTTCGGCCTTCATGCTGTTGCGGAAAGCTTCCAAATCGGTGATGTCTGCGTCGTCAAATTGAGTGATGCGCGGAACGTTCAACCAACTGCGAGTCATTGCCTCAGCGGTAAGCTTTTTGATTTTGCTCATTTTGACGATTTCGATTTCGCCAAACTTGGAGTAATCAATAACTGGCAACGCAGGAATACCTGAACCACCGAATGACGCGCCTGACTGAGCCGCCTGAACGATTGGCTTCACATAGTTGCGAACGTCATCTTTCAAAAGACGGTTGCGTGGGCCGGTACCGCTTACTTTGCCCAAGTCTACGCCCAACTGGCGGGCTAATTTACGCACGGCTGGGCCAGCGTACACGTCACCGGTTTGAACAACCTCTTCAACCTCAGCCGCTTTAGGTGCTGGCGCAGCAACAGGCGCGGCCGGAGCGGGTGCAGCTGAAGCCGCTTTAGCGGGCGCCGGAGCCGCAACAGCAGGAGCTGGCGCAGCAACGGCACCACCAGCGCTGGCAACTACTGCAATCGCTGAACCTTGAGATACTTTATCGCCCACTTTTACAGCGATACTTAGAATTTTGCCGGCGGTTTCGGCAGGGATTTCCATAGAGGCTTTATCGGTTTCCAACACGATTAAGGAATCGCCTTGGGCAACTTCATCGCCTACCTTAACGCTGATTTCAATAACTTCTACGCCTTCTGCACCGCCAATGTCGGGTACAGACAGGGTAACTTCTGCAGACGCAGACGCAGACGCCGCAGGAGTTGGAGCTGGTGTTGCAGCAACTGCGGGCGCTGGAGCAGCTTCAGCAGCAGGAGCGACACCCGCACCTTCTGCTTCAACTTCAATGAGCGCGGCGCCTTCTGACACTTTATCGCCGAGGTTTACTTTTATCGCGACAACTTTACCGCCCACACTGGCAGGAATCTCCATTGAAGCCTTGTCAGTTTCGAGTACTACGATGGAATCGTTTTCAGCAATTACATCGCCTACTTTTACCGAAATTTCAATTACTTCAACGCCTTCTGCGCCACCAATATCGGGGACTTTAATTGTTTGAATTGCCACTGTTTATCCTCACTTAAATACGCTCTTTATATAGAGCTTTCAATATAAAAGCTTTAATCGATCAAATTGTGTTCGATACAAAAGCCTTGTTCTGAAATGAGGCCGCCCTCCTTTTGGGAGGGCGGCTGTGTTTTAAACGCTCATTGGGTCCGCTTTGTTCGGATCAATGCCAAACTTCTTAATCGCTTTAGCGACCACATCCGGCTTGATCTTGCCTTGGTCTGCCAAAGATTTGAGCGCAGCAATTACCACGAAGTAACGGTTCACTTCGAAGAAATGACGCAATTGAGTGCGAGTATCGCTGCGACCAAAACCTTCGGTACCCAACACAGTATAGGTGCCAGGAACATAAGCGCGCAGTTGCTCGGAGTAGGTTTTCAGGTTGTCGGTAGCGATTACAAACGGACCATCGCGACCTTCCAACTGCTGAGTAATGTAAGGCTTACGCGCAGCAGATGTTGGGTTCAACATATTCCAACGAGTCGCGCGTTGGCCATCGCGGGTCAATTCGTTAACGCTGGTTACGCTCCACACATCGGCTTCTACGTCGAAGTCTTTGCGCAGGATTTCTGCAGCAAAACGCACTTCACGCAGAATAGTGCCGGCACCCATCAATTGAACGCGGTTTTTGGCTTTGCCGGTACCTTGTTCCAACAGGTACAAACCTTTGACGATTCCCTCTTCTGCACCTGCAGGCATATCTGGGTGCTGATAGTTTTCGTTCATCAAAGAGATGTAATAGAACACGTTCTCTTTGTCTTGGTACATGCGCTTGATACCGTCCTGAATGATCACAGCCAGCTCGTAAGCATAAGTCGGATCATAGGTACGGCAGTTAGGAATGGTGTTAGCCATAACATGGCTATGACCGTCCTGATGTTGCAAGCCTTCACCGTTCAAGGTCGTACGACCAGCAGTGGCGCCCATCAAGAAGCCACGCGCTTGCGAATCGCCCGCCGCCCATGCCAAGTCACCAATACGCTGGAAACCGAACATGGAGTAGTAAATGTAGAACGGAATCATGGGCACACGGTAGTTACTGTAAGCAGTTGCCGCGGCAATCCAGGAAGCCATAGAACCCGCTTCGTTAATACCTTCTTCCAGAATCTGGCCTGTAGCTGACTCGTGGTATGACATCATTTGACCAGCATCATGCGGGGTATATTTTTGGCCTTCGGATGAGTAGATACCGATGGTTTTAAACATACCTTCCATACCAAAGGTACGGGCTTCGTCTGGAACGATGGGAACGATTTGCTTACCAATTTGCTTGTCTTTCACCAATGACGATAGGATGCGCACGAAGCTCATGGTGGTAGAGATTTCACGCTCGCCAGTGCTCTTCAGCTGTGCAGCGAAGGCCTCTAAAGCCGGTGCTACCACTGGGTCAAAATCGGCTTTACGCGATGGCAAATAGCCGTTCAGTGTGTTGCGACGAGAACGCATGTATTGCATTTCTGGGCTGTCTTCCGCAGGGCGGTAATAAGGCAGCGCTTCCAGGTCTTCGTCCTTGATCGGCAATTCAAAACGGTCACGGAATTTCTTGAGATCTTCCACCGCCAAATGCTTGGCCGAGTGAGTTTTGTTGATGGCCTCGCCCGATGAACCCATGCCATAACCTTTTACGGTTTGCGCAAGGATCACGGTAGGCTGACCTTTTGTGTTTACGGCGTTGTGGTAAGCGTTGTAGACCTTCTTAACATCGTGACCGCCGCGAGCGAGGTACAGAATGTCCTGATCGCTCATGTCGCTCACCAGCTCTAGCAATTCAGGATATTTGCCGAAGAAGTGTTCACGGGTGTAAGCACCACCGTTGGCTTTGTAGTTCTGCATTTCGCCATCGACGACTTCGTCCATGCGCTTTTGCAGCAAACCGGTTTTGTCTTTTTCCAACAAACGATCCCAACCAGCACCCCAAAGAACCTTAACTACGTTCCAGCCAGCACCACGGAAAACACCTTCCAGCTCTTGCACGATCTTGCCGTTGCCGCGAACCGGGCCGTCCAAACGTTGCAAGTTACAGTTGATAACGAAAATCAGGTTGTCGAGTTTCTCGCGCGCGGCGAGGGAAATAGCACCCAAGCTTTCTGGCTCATCACACTCACCATCCCCTAGGAACGCCCACACTTTGCGGTCGCTAACAGGGGTTAAGCCACGAGCTTCCATGTAACGGTTAAAACGCGCTTGATAGATAGCTTTGATCGGGCCCAAGCCCATAGATACGGTCGGGAACTGCCAGTAGTCTGGCATCAACCAAGGGTGTGGGTATGACGACAAACCACCGCCGTTTACTTCGCGACGGAAATTGTCCAAATGAGTTTCGTTTAAACGACCTTCTACGAATGAGCGAGCGTACATACCGGGCGATACGTGGCCTTGAAAGTAAACCAAATCGCCAGGAACCTCACCGTCGTTACCACGGAAGAAATTGTTGAATGCCACATCGTACAAGGTGGCAGAAGAGGCGAAAGACGCAATATGGCCGCCAAGGCCTTCATCGTTGTCATTGGCCTTCATCACCATAGCCATAGCGTTCCAGCGAACGATAGAGCGAATTTTGCGCTCCATTTTCAAATCGCCTGGGTAATCAACTTCTTTGTCTACAGGGATGGTGTTGCGATAGGGGGTGCGAATAGATGAAGGCTGTTCAATGCCTTGGTTAACCGCAGATTCAGACAGCGTCTTTAACAATTCAGCTGCACGTTCTTTACCGGCATGTCGCACAACTGACTTTAAGGCATCCAGCCACTCTTTGGTTTCAATAGCATCGATATCTTGCAGCATTCAAATCTCCTCGGTATGCGCTTGTGGCGCATATTTACTTAGCGATAATGTCTATAGAGTGTATCTATATATAAGAGTATCTATATCTTAGGAATTTGGAACTTGGGGGTAACGCGACAACCCTAAAAGCGTTGAGTTTGCTGGGTTAACCGCGAAATATTCCTTGAGATTGTAGCGAAAAAACGCCGAATTTTTACATAAAAGCCGTTTTTTTACCAGCCCCGAGCCCTGAGGGTGTAGGCGAGGCAGGCACTATAAAGGTGCAGAAATGAGAATAAAACTCAATTACCTGTCACTTAAATAAGGGTTCGCATTATTACCTAAATATTTTGGATTCTCCAAGCAATAAAAACAAAAAGCCTTATCGAAACTGCACCATTTAAACGCTTATGGCTGCAAATAGCCCTGCTGCTTTTGCTGGTAACCCGCCACATTTTGAATTAATTCAAAATCTTTAATGTTTTCCAGTTTTTCGGTGGATAACCAAAGCCGACGATTTTTTTGCAAGAAGGCAGCTTCGTAATATCTGCGCAACGACTCGGGTGTAATTTTAGTCACCGCGTTGATAAGTTCTTGCTGGCGATTAAATTCGTAATCATTTAACAAAATACTTTTCCAAAACCGCTCGGATTGTTCGTTTAAGGATAGGGCTGGCTCGCGCAATTCCGCTAAGAGTGACGCTTTATTTTCAGCGAAATTTTCCGTGACTGTTGTGGCGTTACTACTTAGAAAGCGACTGATTTCATCGACCAGTTGAGTAGCGGTTGCATTAGGGGATTGCACAGCAAAAAAACTGCCCTCCACATTACGGATAGGCATGGGGAATAAAGATACGACATAACCCAATTGCTTTTCGGTACGCAGATCATTGAAGAAACGAGGAGCCAGAATTTGAGTTAACAGCTGCATATGAGCGGCATCATCAATGTAAGGTGCCAATGCCTGAACGTACAACTCAACGACTTTGTCGTTATGCTCTAGGGGATAAATATACAACCAAGATTTATTGTCTTTATTTTCTGAACGCAACACCTTCGCTAACTGCGGCAAACGTTTTGAACGTTTCTTAAGTAGCTGATGCTCTATAACAGCTGAAAGTTTAATGGCATCTTGTGGGTACAAATTTCCATACACCAAGGTTTCCAATTTCGCACCGCGCAGCAATTCAGCTGAAAATTGATTGAATTGCTGGAAAGATGTTTTTTGCAACACCTCAATATATTCCTTCATTCCCCAATAAGGCAGGTATTGCAAGCGCGGCACTTTTTTAGCGAGCACAGAGTAAGGCAAATTTTTATCTTCATTGCGCCATTCCCGAATCAAATCGTCTTTTAGGGTTTCAAAACGCGCTTCATTGAAACTCGCCTGCCCTATAGCTGCCAGGATTTTATTCATCAATAAACTTTGCTTATCGGTATAACCGGCAAGGTTTACGTCCAGCCCGCGCGAATTAGCTTTAACATTAAAGGTTAAACCCGCCACGCTTGCAGGATACGCATATTCGCTCAGCTGATCGGTGATCAAAGCGGCAAACAATTGTGCGAGCGCCGCGTTTTCGAGCGAGCTATTTAACAAGGGCAATTTGAAGCGGAAATTTAATTCGGACTTGGGTGAGCGGAACTTGCGATCTTGTAGGAACCAGAGCTTCAGATCTTCGTTGTTGACAAGAAGAGAGGGAATATTTTTGCTCACTTGCGCGTCTGACGCAGGCAACATCGATGGCGTTTTTACAACGAAATTTTTAGGAATAAAAATATTGCGTTCCGGCAAACTCAGCTTTTGATGATATTGCGGCTTAAGATCCAGAATGGGTGGAATTCCACGAGATGCACTGTAAGCCACATTATAAAAGCTAGAAGAAATTGCCGTTTGCGCTTCAGGTGCAACGAAGGAAATAAAAACATTATCCTTATTGAGATAACCGAGCGCTTGCTTCAAAAGTTCTTCATCATATTTGGTGTAAGCGTAATCACCCCACAACACATCATAAGCGGGATAATCTTGCATGGATTGGGAAAGTTCCACGACCGAATCCACTGCGGGCGGCTTGTCGCGAAAGCGGTAGTTGATGTCCGCGATTTGTTGCATCTCGCCAAAGCGCCATTCAGACACACCGCGCGAACTCACCATTTTGATGTAATCAAATACAGCTGAAACGATTTGATCTTTCGCTTTCGCACCTTCTTTGGTGAGTTTGATATTCACACCAAACAGTGCATCATGCCGGCTGCGATACACCTCTCCCGCCGACAAAGATTCGGCCCACCCCAAGCTTTTTAACAATGCCAGCAAACTACCTGTCGACTCATTCCCCAAGAGGTGCGCGAGGTAATTAAGCGGTTTGGATTTGTATTGCTCAGCATAATGCGGAAGGGGAAACGCCAAGGTTAATTGGCGCGTTTCCTTTAAGGGTTTAAGGCTGACACTGGCGGGCAAGCTATTTGGCGCAAATAACGCTGGGTATGCGTTTGCAATTGAGCGATTTTTATTTGGGATTTGCCCGAAGCGCGGCTCCACCATTTTTTGAAGCTCATCAAGCTTGCGATTGCTGAGCACAACGAGTGTCATGAGGTTGGCAGAATAATAGTTTTGATAAAACGCCAGCAGGTCATCGCGAATGCTATGCCCTTCAGTATCGGAAAGTGTTCCCACACTACCTACATCAAACACCGCAGCCGGATGCTCTGGATTAAAAATACTGCGGTAAACATCCCACTCGCGTTTTTCATCGTCGTTAATCTTGGAGAGATACTCAGCATTCACTGCATTTTTTTCGTGATCGACATAGCTTGCATCAAATAAAGGGGAGATAAAAAACTGCGCGAAGCGATCTAAGGCGGGTTCCAGCGAGGCATGCTCTATATCAAAAAAGTAATTAGTGTTTTCTGCCGCCGTATAAGCGTTATTACTACCGCCGTGTTGGCTAATAAAATCTTGGTATTCATCTGGCGAAGGATATTTTTCTGTTCCAAGGAACAACATATGCTCCAGAAAGTGCGCTAGTCCCGGGCGCTCTTTGGGATTTTGATGACTACCAACATTGACATTTAATGCTGCCGCCGATTTTTCCGCAGCGGGATCTGAAACCAAAAGAACGCGCAAATTATTGCTGAGGGTCAGGTAACGATAATCGCGATTGTCGTTTTCACTCTTGCTGATGGTGGAAACTTTCGCGCTGGACTGATGCTGCGCATGCGCACAAGCCGCCGCCACTAGCATGAATAGGATAAATGCGTGTCGGCACCAACGAATCTGTGAAGACAGCTTTAGCATTCAATCATCCAACAAAAAACATTTCGCATAGGTTATCTCTAGGAGCGGCCGAACTTTAGGATTGCTTTCGTATAAGAAAGCAGTAGCAACCGTCCTGCTGGAAAAATCCTTCCAATAACTGCCCGGTTAAGTGTGCAAAAGACACAAAATCTTTCAAGGCCCCTGCGTCAGTCGCCAGAACTCGCAATAAATCTCCCACCGCCAAGTTACGCAACCCCTGCTTGGCTTTTAATAGCGGGAGAGGACAGGCCAAATGGCGCGCATCAACCTCAAGGCTAACCTCGCAATCGCGGGCAGAAGCGGATTCTACTACCTTTAACGCCTCTGGAATATTTGATTGCTGATCTTTCAAGCTCTTTACCTTAACCCGCGGCAAGCTCAGGTTGAGCTACCGAATTGATGTTTTACATGCCAAACGAAAGCGCTAAATTAACGCAGATCGACCCCCATTCACAATTTAGTTTACGAACTAATGTGCATTTTAGCGTTCAAAGCTGGCTTGGCGGCGTAGCGACTCGTCGCCAAAAGCGCTAGAGTGCGCCGCCTGTGTTTGCAATATCTTTCACCTCAGGAGCTTATCCAGTGAACCGACTTTTTCGACAGCTCATGCTTGCGGGTGGCTTTTTCGCCTATGCAGCTGCCGCCTTAGCCGCCTCCTTTGCTCAAGCATCAAACGATATTGAGTTGCCGGTACTGGGCGATACCAGCTCAGCGATGATTTCACCCGTCCAAGAAAAAGCTCTTGGGCAACGAGCGCTTAAATATTACCGCAGCCAGGTTCCTACCTCTTCTGACCCCTTGGTGATCGACTACCTCGAGAACCTGATTGAACGTCTTTTACCCTACAGCCAGATTGAAGATAAGCATATCGACCTTGTAGTGGTTAAGAACGATACCCTCAACGCCTTCGCGATTCCGGGCGGAATTATCGGTATGCATACCGGCGTTTTCAATTACGCCAAAACGGAAAACCAGTTAGCGGCGATCATCGCCCACGAAATGGGTCACTTAAGCCAACGCCACTATGCCCGCTATCTCGAACAACAGAAGAACATGATGTTGCCGATGATGGCTGGAATGCTTGCCGGTCTAGTGCTGGCGGCACATAGCAACGGTGACGGCGGAGCAGCAGCAATTATGGCGACCCAAGCCGCAACCCAAGCAGCTGCCCTGCGTTTTAGCCGGGAAAATGAACAAGAGGCAGACCGAATTGGGATGCAAACCATGTATCAGGCCAAGCTCGATCCCTACGCCGCATCAGACATGTTCGAAGAAATGCTTCACGCAACCCGCTCTAGCCGCCGCCCGCCCGAATACCTTTTGACCCACCCGGTTACCGAGCGACGCGTCGCAGATGCACGCAACCGCGCCATGGCACATCCACGGATTGCTTATCCGGATAATCTGGAGTTTCAGCTAATGCGCTCCCGCATTCGCTTTGAACTGGAGGAATCTCCCCAGACCGCAATCAAACGCTTTAAAGCGGAGTTGGATGGCGACAACTTATCGCCCGATGCCAGCCGTTACGGGTTGGCAATGGCTTATTCGGCTGCCGGGCAGTTCGATGCGGCTCGCACCACCCTCAAGCCGCTGCTGGACAAAGACCCCACCCGCGTCACTTATCTGATTATGAGCGCGGATATTGACGTAGCGGCCGAGCGCTTCAAGCCTGCATTAGACTTGTTAGAAGCACAGCTTAAACTTTACCCAGATAACTACCCGCTTAACATTCGCTATGCCGAAGCCAGCATGAAAGCGGGGCAGTACAAGCAAAGCGCTGAACTGTTGGAGCGCTATTCCCGCAAGCGCAAAAACGATGACTACTTGTGGTATTTGCTAGCAGAAGTAAATGGTCTGAATGGCGATATTTTGGGCGTACACGAGGCCCGCGCGGAATACTTTATCGCCAACGGCATTTACGACAAGGCTCAAATCCAACTCCGCAACGCCATCAAACTCGCCAAAGGTCAGTTCCAGCGCACTGCGATTTTGGAGGAACGCCTCAAATACGTAGAGCATGAAATGCTCGAAATACGCAGCCAATAAAGATGGCTCCAAGGCCCGAATGCTCCTCGGGCTTTACTCTCCCCAAACGGCTCTCAAAATCTCCCGCCAAAACCCGCTTTACCCCTCAGGTTTAGCGCAAACTAATTTTTCAACCCACCGCCAAATATGGTAACTTTAGCGCCCCTTTAACAGCGCCCTGTTTTCAGTGAAATCAAGGTTTTGGCAGCCGCCAGCTGTGCTACAGATTTTGTTTATGGAGTGCCAGTTATGGCTGTAGATCGTTCCGATATTGCAAAACTCGCCAATCTGGCGCGCATCGCTATTTCAGATGATGCCGCCGACGAAGTTGCCAGCCGTATATCCACGGTATTGGCCTTGGTAGACCAACTTCAAGCCGTAAATACCGACGGCGTTTTACCCATGGCGCACCCTCTGGATGCCGTTCAACGTTTACGCGCCGATGTGGTTACCGAACCCAATCAACGCGAGCTGTTCCAATCCATCGCACCCGCCGTGCAAGATGGTTTGTACCTGGTTCCGCAGGTCATCGAATAATCGCCCAAGCGCCACACTTGCCAACTATCGGCGACTTTCAACGCCTCCCGAACAGGAATTTTTGAATGCATCAGTTAACCATTGCCGAACTCGTAAAAGGTCTTCGCAACAAAGACTTTTCGAGCGTCGAAGTCACTCAGCACTACCTTGAGCGTATCGCACGCCTCGATAAAACCTACAACTCTTACATCACGGTCACGCCCGAACTCGCCATCGCACAAGCCGCTGCTGCCGATAAACGCTTGGCCGCCGGCAACACTCCCGCACTTTGCGGCGTACCTATCGCTCACAAAGATATTTTCTGCACTATTGGCGTTCGCACTACCTGCGCATCCAAAATGCTCGACAACTTTATCGCGCCTTACAACGCAACCATCGTTGAAAACTATTTGGACTCCGGCGTGGTGATGTTGGGTAAAACCAACATGGATGAATTTGCGATGGGTTCATCCAACGAGACAAGTTACTACGGCCCGGTAAAAAATCCTTGGGCAACTGATTGCGTTCCTGGCGGCTCATCGGGCGGTTCTGCTGCTTGTGTTGCAGCGCAACTGGCGCCAGCAGCAACGGCATCAGACACGGGCGGCTCCATTCGCCAACCGGCAGCACACTGCGGATTGACTGGCATCAAACCAACCTATGGTCGCGTTTCACGTTGGGGCATGATTGCGTTTGCGTCTAGCTTGGACCAAGCCGGCATTTTGGCGCGTACCGCAGAAGACGCCGCGATTTTGTTAAACGATATGGCGAGCTACGACACTAAAGATTCAACCAGTGTTGACCGCGAAGTGCCGGATTACACTGCTACTCTGAACAACTCACTCAAAGGCTTGCACATCGGAGTCCCCAAAGAATATTTTGGTGAAGGTTTAAATCCGCAAACCGCTGCGCATGTTGAAGCCGCAATTAAAGTTTACGAAAGCTTGGGCGCAACTATTCACAGTATTAGCTTGCCGCACACAGGCTTATCGGTTCCAGCTTATTACGTAATCGCACCGGCAGAATGTTCTGCCAACCTGTCACGCTTCGACGGTGTGCGTTACGGTCACCGTTGCGAAAATCCAAAAGATTTAAACGATCTTTATATGCGTTCGCGCAGTGAAGGTTTTGGTGATGAAGTGAAGCGCCGTATTCTCGTTGGCGCTTACGCTTTGTCTGCGGGTTACTACGATGCCTATTACAGCAAGGCGCAAAAAGTTCGTCGTTTAATCAAACAAGATTTCGTCGACGCATTCCAAAGTGTTGATGTCATCCTCGGCCCAACCTCACCATCGCCAGCCTTCCAATTCGGTTCAAAATCCAAAGATCCGGTTGCCATGTATTTGGAAGATATTTACACCATCGCCACCAACTTGGCTGGCCTGCCCGGCTTATCAATCCCCTGCGGCTTTGTGGACAACAAACCTGTTGGTTTGCAATTGATCGGCAACTTCTTTGCCGAAGCGCAATTATTAAATGCAGCGCATCAATTCCAGCAAGCAACAAACTTCCACCAACAAACCGCCCCCGGTATTGAGTAAGAGGAGAAAAAGAAATGCAATGGGAAACCGTGATTGGCTTGGAAGTTCACGTACAACTCGCCACCAAAACTAAAATTTTCTCCGGCGCCAGCACCGCATTCGGCGCTGAGCCCAACACACAAGCTTGCGCTATAGATTTGGCTATGCCCGGCACCTTGCCTGTCGCTAATGAAGAAGCATTTCGTTTTGCCACCATGTTCGGCTTGGCGGTAAATGCAGAAATAGGAAAGCGCTCTGTTTTCGAGCGAAAAAACTATTTTTATCCAGATCTTCCAAAAGGCTATCAAACCACACAACTTGCTGAACCGATTGTGGGCGCAGGTTTTGTTGATTTGGAATTAGGTGAAGGCCGCACCAAACGCGTTCGTATTCACCATGCACATTTGGAAGAGGACGCGGGTAAATCACTGCATGAAGATTTCGCTGGCATGAGTGGAATCGATTTAAACCGTGCAGGTACTCCGCTTATTGAAGTGGTAACCGAACCCGATATGCGCAGCGCAGAAGAAGCTGTTGCCTTCGCAAAGAAATTGCACTCAATCGTTACTTCGCTGGAAATTTGCGACGGCGAAATGAGCCAAGGCTCCATGCGTTTTGACGTAAATATTTCTATTCGTCCGAAAGGTTCCGACAAACTCGGCACTCGCACCGAAACCAAAAACTTGAACTCATTTAAGTTTATGGAAGAAGCCATTGAGCTGGAAGTTGAGCGTCAAATTGATGTACTGGAAGACGGCGGAAAAATTCGTCAGGAAACTCGCCTATACAACGGCGACACCAAAAAAGCGCGCTCCATGCGCAGCAAAGAAGATAGCAACGATTACCGCTACTTCCCCTGCCCTGATTTGCTTCCGGTCATTATCGACGACGAATACATCGAAAGTGTTCGCAAACAAATGCCAGAGCTGCCAGAAGCAAAACGTGCGCGCTTTGTAGAACAATATGGTTTGAGCAGCTATGACGCGGGCCAAATCACCATGGATAAATTTACGGCCGCTTATTATGAAGCCGCAGCGAAAATTTCCGGTGAACCCAAGCTAACTGCAAACTGGATCATGGCGGATTTGGGTGCTTATTTAAATCGCACTGAACAACGCATTGATCAATCGCCAGTAACACCCGACTTATTGTCTGGCTTGGTTGTGCGTATTAAAGACGGAACCCTGTCGAGCAAAATCGCCAAGCAAGTATTTGAAGCCATTACCAACGGTGAAGGGGATGCCGACACTATTATCGAAACCAAAGGTTTGAAACAAGTTTCTGATACGGGTGCGCTGGAAAAAATTATCGACGACATTCTTGCTGCGAATACAGCCCAGGTGGAAGGTTATCGCGCAGCAGCGGAAGACAAACGCGCCAAAATGCTTGGTTTCTTTGTGGGCCAGGCGATGAAAGCCTCCAAAGGCCAAGCTAACCCACAAGCACTGAATGAATTGCTTCTGAAAAAATTAAATTCTTAAGAGAACGAAAATGAGCTTACGTAAAGACAAAGAAAAAGTATTAGGTGAAATTTTTGATGAAGAACGCATCAAAACTTTTCTGGAGTTCACCGCACCAAGCGGAGTCAACGCAGATTTTCATTTGCTCGAAAAAGCTTATCGCGGCATGCGCGGCGAAAACTTTGCAACCTTCGTGCGGTTATTCAAAGAAGCAGGTCGCGATTTAAACGCAGTTGGCCCGGAGGGCAAAACCTTTCTTCAAACAATAAAGACGCACCGCAACGGAGAGGAATATGCATTGCCATTGATCTCTGCCGGAGCTATCTAGGCATCACATCTCAACCCCCAAAGCAGAGCTCCCTGCGGAGCTCGTTGCCATACAAATCACGCTGTTTACTGTCGTGGCCTCCTCCCTAAACTGTAACACTCTGCCAAATTGCCCCACCCCAAGGAATCAACATCCCAAACTGTTGACAGCTACACTGGCATGACCTAAACCTATCAAGAACGATGTTGATAAATTTAGGGGCTTGCAGGTCGGTTGTTATGAATACTTCTGTCAGTATATTAGTGGTCGACGATTCGCTTTTGGAGCTTCAAATGACGGTGGGCTACTTGCGTCAATATTTTGAAGTTCACGCCAGCAGTAGCGGCGAGCGAGCTTTGGAGATGATTAGTACCCATAGACCCAGCATTGTGTTGCTGGACGTAAATATGCCTGACTTGGATGGATACGAGGTTTGCCGCCGCATACGTGAACGAGACAAACATTTAAAGGTGATATTTGTATCCGCCTACGACTCAACCAGTGAAATACTGAAGGGCTACACAGTAGGCGGCAACGATTACATTGTAAAACCCTACGAACCCATCATTTTGCTATCCAAAATCAACCAGGCAATTGCCGACGAAACTGAATTTGAACAGGCGTCTCACAGCTCAGCCGATTTGGCAATGGAGGCTATGACATCTTTTGGAGAGCTCGGCTCAGTCCTGACCTTCCTGCGCTCCAGCTTCCGCATCACCACCGTTGAGGGACTGGCCAATCTCATGATGAGGACTTTGGATGCCTACGGGCTAGAAACCTGCCTACAACTACGTACTCCAAAAACCGCAATAAATTTCAGTCATCAAGGAGCTACATCTCCTATCGAAGATGAGCTTATGTCACGCATTTCGAAAATGCCCGGACGCTTTGCGGAAAGCGGAGCGCGTATGTTCGTCAACTATGAACACACGAGCCTGATGATCAAAAATATGCCCTTTGATGACGATGTAAAAATGGGACGCATCAGGGATAACATCGCCATTATGCTCGAAGGCGCGGATGAACGATTATCCATGATTGCTATAGATGTAAGCATTCAGGAATCATTGGAGCTCGTCAAACACACCCACCAATCAATTGTAAATGACCATATGGTTATGATTGAGCAGAACATGGATGAGCTCAAAGCCGCATTGTTGAAACTGGACCTCAATAATGATCAGGAAAGAGAATTACAAGAAATTATACAAAATGGAAAACAGGCATTAAGTGCGAACTTTGAAAAAATGCATGACATAGAAGCACAAATTTCGAAAGTTCATGAGCTGGTTCAAAACAATCTCGACTCAGATAAACACGCACAACAGGCGCCTGGTAGTATTGATCTTTTTTAGGAACCCTAGGCTTTGGTCCGTACGAAAAGCCTGTTATTCGTATCGCGACTTTGCACTGCAGATCTAGATACTACTTTGGCTCCGATCGATTTTGCAAGACGATCATAAAGCACCACGTTGACAGTGGCCGCTAAATTCATACACCCGACAGTCGGAACATAAACGACATGATCGCAAGCATCCAGCAAAGCTTGCGTTAAAGATCCATCTTCCGGCCCAAATAGATAATAAGCTTTCTCAGGATGATCAAATTGCATAAGCGGCACGGCGCCATCAGCCAATTCAACCGCAACTACTTTCATCCCTGCTGGCACACTTGATAACAAATCCTCTGAATGTGTTAGTGAAATTTTCTCATGGCTATTTTTTGTATCCGTATAAAACTGTCGTGCGCGATCAAATCGTGCTCCCGTATAAAATATTTTGTCTGCTTCATAACAACCTGCGGCACGAATAACCATACCGACATTTTCAGGACTCTTGGGGTTTACCAAGCCTATATAAGCGAGAGAAGTTTTCATTGATTTTCAACGTTGATAAAGCCTTTAGCAGGCTTCTGAAAAACGGGATTTGACCAAACTGGCAAACTGATCAAAGGACAAAGGAACCGAAAAATAGAAGCCTTGGTATTGCTTACAGCCCATATTTTTAAGGCATTCCAATTCTTCTGCAGATTCTACGCCTTCAGCCAAAATATCCATATCCAAATTTTCACCAAGAGCAACAATCATTTTTGCGATGGAACGATTTTCAGGATCCTTATGAATATCTCGCACAAAATTTCGGTCGATTTTTATTAGGCTTGAGGGCAGCTTACGCAAGTAAGTCAAGGAGGAATAACCAGTTCCAAAATCATCGATTGCACAATCAACGCCTATATTACGTAGCTGGCTAATAAGCGCCATAGCATCGTGAATTTTGCTAATTAATATGTTTTCGGTAATCTCTATTGTGAGTTGCTTGGAGTTCACGCCTGATGTTTTTATCGCTCGAGAAATACTTTCAAAAAAGTCTGCCTGTCCCAGTTGTTTGGCGCTCACATTAATAGACAATTTTTTGAAACTGGCGGGCAAGCCTTGTTCTTGTAAAATCTTTAGCTGACGACATGATTCATTAAGAACCCAATCACCAATTGCCAATATAAGCTCGCTATCTTCAGCAATTGGAATATACACATCGGGAGATTCACCAATGCGCCTTGGATTATTCCAACGCAACAAAGCCTCAGCACCGATAATTTGTCCTTCGAGATTGTACTGAGGCTGATAAAACAACACGAACTCGTTATTTTTAAGTGCTGATTTCAGTTCAGACACATAGACCGAGCGACGATTCAATCTTTCAGACATACTACAGGTGTAACGAACCGCCGCACGTTGACGCAGATTTTTTGCTTCATACATTGCCAAATCAGCATTTTTTATAACGTCGTGAAAAGATTTTTCCGCAACAGGAAAAATTTCATATCCCATACTGCAACTGAGATTATAAATCAGATCGCCAACAACAAAGGGGGTCTCTATGATATCCAAAACGCGTGTAGTTGTTCGGTTAACAATTTGCTCAGCTACAAGTTCTAAGTCACCCAAATCTGGCAATAAAATAATAAACTCATCGCCGCCAAAACGTGCCACCGTATCTTTACCACGAGTAATATTATTTAAACGATTGGCAACCTCTTTGAGAATTTTGTCACCAACGTCATGCCCCATCACATCGTTGATAGATTTAAACTGATTGAGATCTATAAATATCAAAGCACCGAATTTATTGTTGGCCTCACAGTTGGATATGGCTTTTTTTAAATTCTCAGTTAATGTCCTTCGATTATAAAGTTGAGTTAACTCATCGTGCGCCGCCTGGTAGGCGATTTTATTTTCAGCTGACTGGCGAGCGACCATTTCTTTTGCTAAAGATTGATGAACAATACATGCGTAGCAGCTGAGAGCCAATTTTTTAAAAATTGGTTTCAAAGATTTTTGTATGCTTAATTCAAGCGGCGCAACACCTTCGAGCACCATTACGCCGTGCTCTGGTAGCGAGAAGCAGTGATAAAATTTTCCACCAACACTCTCTACAGATACCCATTCGTCGTTTTGAAGATGCTTGTTTACAGCATCGCCAAGCACTTTGTTGTGCGACCAAAGCTCACCCAAAAATTGTATCGGGATACTGATGCAATGATTTAAATGTGCCTTCTCCGCATCACCAATAAATTGAATCGGCTCATTATTTTCATTACAAAATAAAAATAAATGGGCACTACTCAAGTCGAGTCGTGCAATGGAAACACGCATAAAAGACTGCATCATCTCATTAAGTTCAAGACCATTTCCAATTGCCATGGCGAGCTCATGCTGGATAGAAATAATTTGCAGCGCTCTTTTCATATTGTCCTACAAATTTCCAACAACAATGGATTTATTCAGTAGATCAATTGTACCACGGCGAGTATTTGCTATCTCCCCTATGGATAAAGCCCCAACGATTAGGCGCTCCTGCCCTAAACCGCGATCAATTGCCTCCATTTCCATCGGAAAGCTTTCCCCTAGATACAACACTCGGCTAACACAATCAAACACCAAAGTCATGCCCAGCGAGGAATCTGCAACGCAATGAGAGGCCTGCCCTGCTCGCTCTCCCGCTCTTTGGGCAGCGCTTATTACGTTTGCGCTATCTCCTTTCAGGATATAAACCATAGCGTTTTCAGGAACAGAACCTACACAGATCAAATCTGTCTCACTCAGCTGTATAGGATCTCGAACGAGTATTTCTTCATTGATGCCGAGAACCCCAAGAGGAAAATTTTTGGACGTCTGAAAAAAATCATTTTTTAAAAACCTGTGCGAAGTCGCCTCTTCAATAATGGCCTTGTAAACATCAAACGCGGGTAAATAATTTAATGTTTTTATTTTTGCGCCATCCGCCTCAGTCACCAAAAAAGGGCCGCTTAAAACTTCCCAACCATGTTCAACAGCACAATGGATAGGAACAGGCATTTGTACAACTAAAGCAGAGTTCATCAATAGGCCTTGCCTGGAAAATACGCATGGCCGCTGCCGAAAATCTATTGCACCGCAACCGCCGCCGATGACGCCTATACCTCCACCAATAGCCTCATACAAATTATTGATGAAAAACTCTGTGGCATTTGCCATAGCATCTATAAAAACCACGAGATCGCGAGAGTGACGTACAAGATCCCCATCCAAGCGTTCAGGTGAATTGGCATCGATTGGAACTTCGTTGGAAAGTTGGTAACAAGCAATAGATATAACAAAAGGAAAACCGATGACAATAAATCCGGTATCCAATTTAGTTTGCGCAAAAAATACCGATGGAAACGTTCCTCCGCACACAGGCACAGGACAAGACCTCAATGAGTTGCGCAAAGCTTTAGGGGAGTGGTTATTTCCACTGCAGGCAAGAATCATAAGGCTCTTTGCACCGCGAGAAATTACTTGAGACAAAGACTCTATTAAAGATGGGTCAGATCCTTGCTCGGACACCCATATCAGGGTTTTTGATCCGTCTTTCTGTGCAATAAAGCCCATCGTGCATCCTTAGTCTAGACATGGGAAGGATGATAATTGAGCTCACAAACGATGGGAAATATTTTTTAGTCTTATGGCTGCGTATTTAGATGCAGATTTGCGACAAAGAGCAAGATCCATTTCCCAGCGAGTAAATATGGATAAATCTTGCCCTATCGCATCAAGCATCAATCATGGTGATGGCCGCCAGCGCCATGAGCATGACCATGAGCCAGCTCTTCGTCCGTTGCATCTCTTACATCAACTATTTCGAGCTCAAACTTAAGCGTTTTGCCAGCGAGAGGGTGATTACTATCAATATCAACATTAAATTTACCAACCTTAAGAACAACGGCTTCCCAAGGTCCGTGCTGAGTATTCACGAGCACACGAGAACCGGGCTTCAATTTGTTTTTTAAGGCTGCGTGATTATGTAAATGTTTTATCGGGATTCGTTGCACCGCACCCTCTTTACGCTCACCATAAGCCTGTTCGGGACTTAATGTAACCTCCGTTTTGTCCCCCACCTGCTTTGATTCGAGCGCAGACTCGAGGCTCTCTAAAATATTGTGGTGACCGTGCAAATACAGGGTTGGATCAGAATCGTACGAAGTTTCAAGCAGTGTGCCATCGACACCTTTAAGGTTGTAGTGAAAGCTCACCACTTTATTTGCAGCAATTTGCATGATCTCTCCGTAAATTAAGAAATAAAAACGCGAAATTATGAGAACACTTGATTCTGTGAATCAACAGAAAAGAAACCTGCAGGTTACTTTGGGACTTAGAGTTTATTGCGGGTACTAGAAATTGTCTTTCAGATACTGCTTCGCAAGACGAGCAGAATCACCAACACCTGAAGCAGCATCATCCAACAGAGGCTTAGCACGTTTTTTATCGCCTTGGAGGTGGTAAACCTTACCTAACTTAAACTTTGCATCGGGGACTTTGTTGCTATCAGGAAAATCCTGAAGCAATTTTGCAAACCATTCACGCGCTTGGGGCAACTGGTTTTTTAGCAAATAAATCTCACCTTGCCAGTAGCAGCTGTTAGCCGCGAACTCACCAGAAGGATATTTCTTTAAATACTCTTTAAAAGCAACCAATGATTGATCAACCTGACGCTGACGCAGCAAATCATAAGCAGCTTTGTACTCATCAGCCTCACTCATACCATTTGACAAAGGGGCAGGTGCAGATGACTCCTCAGATGAGGATGACTCAGAACTAGCAGCATCCAAGCTTTTGGATTTTACATTGTTAGTCAAAAATGACACCCGACGATCAAGATCAACATAGTTGTCTAATTGAAGTTGTTTCAAACGGGAGATTTCGTGACCTTGCTCTTCAACGAGAGCACGCAATTCGGAAACTTCTTGCAGGAGGGATTGAATCTGATTGTAAGATTCTGTTTTTTGCTCTATGGATTCTTGCTGACGACTCACCCCAGAGCGAACGTTCTGGGGTGAGGAATCGACGACCCGCACTTGTGCTTCAACGGCTGGAACTGCAATACAACACATTAAAGCAATCGCGCGTTTCAACATACGGGTCAAACTCTAATTACTTGATTTCTACGCGACGGTTTTGTGAATAAGAAGCTTCTTCGTGACCAGTAGCAACTGGACGCTCTTCACCGTAGCTAACTACTTCCAAAGAAGCAGCTTTTACGCCTTGAAGAACCAAGAAATCACGAGCAGCTTTAGCACGCTTCTCACCCAAAGCCATGTTGTATTCGCGTGAACCGCGCTCGTCAGCATGACCTTCCAAGCGTACTGATGCAGAAGAACCTTTCAATTTTTCAGCGTGAGCCAAAAGAATTGCGCGAGCTTCTGGGGTCAAGTCGTACTTGTCGAAATCAAAGTAAACAACGTTTGCAACTGCTTTAACTGGAGCAGCAGTTTCAGTAGCAACAGGAGCTGGAGTAGCTACTGGAGCAGCAGCTTTTTTCTTGTCGCTAGAAGAACAGCCAACCAGGAAAGCCATAACTACGGCCAAAGTCAAACCTTGCTTAATTGCTTTAGTGATCATGTGTGTGTAACTCCAATCAAGTTGTAGATCTATAGTGGTGAAAAAAACAGTTTAAAAAAATGGTGACCACGCGGGTTCACGCACATCACCTAGCTTTGATGGCAAGCGAACTTTTGTTCGCGCATCCAAGGAAACTGCACCAAGAATGCCTTTACCACCAACACTGGTCGCATACATAAGCATTGCGCCGTTGGGCGCTATAGTAGGCGATTCGTCGTAATTTGTCTCGGTCAAAATGCGCAAATTCCCCGTTTTTAAGTCTTGTGCGGCAATTTGGTAGCTACCACCAGGGCGCTTATTGACCATCACCAAGCTCTTACCATCCGGAGAAACACGACCGCGTGCGTTATAATCGCCGTCGAAGGTTACACGTTCTGTTACACCGGTTGCAAGTGTTACTTTATAAATTTGTGGCTTTACGCCACGGTCGGATGTGAAAAATATACCCGTTCCATCGATAGTCCAGGACGGCTCTGTATCGATCGCGAATTGATTGGTAATACGAGTAAAAGCTCTTGTAGCCAAATCAACGGTATAGATTTCAGGATTGTCATCTTTAGAAAGAACCATCGCCAACTTCTGGCCATCTGGTGACCAAGCAGGAGCGCCATTCAAACCTTTGAAATTAGTGATCTGCTCTTTGCGGCCGGTTGAAAGCGTTTGAACATAAATAGCGGGACGATCTGTCTCGAAAGAAACATAAGCCACGCGGGTTCCGTCGGGGGACCATACGGGTGACATGATAGGTTGCTTAGATTCAAACAAAACACGAGAACGAGCGCCATCCACGTCCGAAAGCATCAACCGCGATTTATTGGGTTTAGAAAACGCCTCTACATAAATGATTTTGGTAGAGAAAATACCACGAATGCCAGTTATGGTTTCATAAACTTTATCGCTAATGCGATGCGCCATATCGCGCAACTGAGACTCCGCACCATCTACGCTCATTTTTATAAAGACACGCTTCTGTTGAACCACATCAAATAGTTCGTAGGACGCTGTATAACGACCACCTTGTTCGGTAACACTGCCAATCAGCAAATATTCGGCTTTGATGGCTTTAAAATCGCGATAAGAGATTTCACTTTCGCTACGGGGATGGGTAATCAGTTGGTTGGGGTCGATGGACTCGAATTGCCCGCTGAAATTCAGGTCGTTGCGAATAATTGCGGGAATATCCTCTGCAAGCTTGGGCCCTGAAAAATCATCTACCGCTATGCGGGTGGGGTTATCAATACCTTTAGAGATAGTGATATTGGTGAGCTGTGCATTTGCATAGCCCGACAACAAAACCATACAGAACAATACAATGCGTTTCACTGGCGCAAATCCTCTGGTCTGAAAGTAAATAAAAATTGACGGAAATACTTTTCAAAAACATCTGGCGGAATGTTTTTAACTTCTTCAAATCGATCAACGCGTTTCACCGCTTGTTCAGCAGCCCTATCGAAAGCTGCGTCGCCACTACTTTTCGTAACTCGAACCCCCATGACCTGCCCGGTGGGCAACATTCTGATTTCCAGAATAGTGGTCATTCCATTGCGTGCTGATGGAGGTCTACTCCAGTTTTGACGCACGCGCTCGGCGATCAATTCTTCGTAGCTCTTAGTGCTGACATCATCAACAGTGCTACTTAGCATCTGTTCTTCTTTTTGCATTTGAGCTTCAAGCGCCTTTAACTCTTCACGACGTTGCTTCTCGGCTTTTTTGCGCTTTTCTGCTTCAGCTGCGGCTTTCTGTTCTTCTTCCAGCTTCTTCTGCTTTTCCGCCTTGGCTTTTTCGTCGGCTTCTTTTTTCGCCTTTTCCTTCTTCAGCTTTTCGTTCTGAATCTTTTGTTCGGTTTCGGCTTTTTCTTTCTGCTCTTGTTGTTTTTGCTGAATAGCTTTGGTTTCAGCTTCCTGAGCCTGCTGCTCTTTTTGCTGCTTAACCTGTTTCAACTCGGGATTGTTTTTCCCATCCAGCACCTGCTCTTTCGGTTGCTGAGGAGCTGCTTTTGCCTTTGGCTTCATATCAACCAAGGTGGCGGTTACAAAATGCGGCTTGTAAGGTTCAGGTTCTTCCTTAAGGAAGTCGAATTTTAGAATAATTGCCAAAGCAATCAGTGCGTGAAGTAACACACTGAGGAACATTGGCAGTGAAAAAAAATCGGCAAGCTTCATAAAAAACCTAGCGTGATGGCGGGTCGGTCAACAAGCCCACCGAAGGCGCGCCGGCTGCTTTTAACTCGCCCATCAATTCAACAATCACACCGTAAGTCACGCTACGATCGCCCTGTACAAAAACCAGCGTATTAGGCTTGGCTGCCATCACCTTACTAACGATATCTTTGATCTCGTGCAGAGGACGCGCTCTTTCTGCGTCTTCTTTGCTGCCACCGCCACCGTATTCGATATAGAAACCGCCATCCTTTTTGACCGATACCGTAATAGGCTCGTCGTCTTTAGTATCAACCGGCTCAGAGGCAGCTTTAGGCAACTCAACTTTTATACCTTGCGTCATCATGGGTGCCGCAATCATGAAAACCACAAGCAGCACCAACATAACGTCGATAAAAGGAACAACGTTAATTTCCGCCTTGAGATTTTTTTTAACTTTCGGTCCGAATCCAGACATCTTATTAACCTATCTCGCGTTATTTGCTGTGCACTTGACGGTGAAGGATGGTTGAGAACTCTTCTGCGAAGGTTTGATAGTTACTCAGCAAAGCAGATGAACGAGCAGAGAATTTGTTGTAGGCAAGAACCGCAGGAATTGCAGCAAACAAACCCATCGCTGTTGCGATCAAGGCTTCTGCAATACCAGGAGCAACTGTAGCAAGGGTTGTTTGATGAACGTTAGAAAGGTTCATAAACGAATTCATGATGCCCCATACAGTTCCGAACAAACCGACGTATGGGCTTACTGAAGCAACACTACCAAGGAAAGGTAAGTTTTCGTCGAGTTTTTCTTCTTCACGAGCAAGCGCAACACGCATAGCGCGTTGAGCACCATCCATAATCGCCTCAGCATCCGCTCCTGCTGTTTGGCGCAAGCGAGTAAATTCTTTGAAACCCGCGCGAAAGATATTTTCGATACCTTCAATACGATCGTGACCATTACCTTGACGGAACAATTGGTTGAGATCTATACCGGACCAGAATTGCTTTTCAAAATAATCAAATGCTTTTTTGGCATTGCTCTGATAGATGAGGCTTTTGAAAATCATTACCCAGGATACAACCGACGCAGCAACTAAAATCAGCATGACGATTTTCACTGCGATAGTAGCTTGGCCCATAAGGGCGAAAATTGACATTGTATTTTCGGCGTCTGACATAGGGGAATTAACCTTGAATTTTTGTGACTATAAATTGTGTGGTATTTGGGTGAATTGCGATATTTGTTGATGCATGCCAGCCGGGATTGCACGCGGTTTCATAAGCGTTGCATCAACGCAGGCCACGCGAACCAGCCCACTACAGAGCAACTCTTGTTCGCGAAAAACCTGTTGATTAAATTCAATATAAGTACGCGCTAATTTGGTAACACAGCTTGTAATACGTAGCTCATCATCTAAACGCGCAGCGCGATGATAATCAATTTGAGCCGCATGAACGACTAACAAAAGGCCGTCATCCAAAATAGCCGGCTTATGATACCCCAAAGCGCGCAAGAATTCTGTACGGCATCGCTCCATGAATTTCAAATAGTTTACGTAATAAACAATTCCGGCTGCATCCGTGTCTTCGATATAAACCCGCACCGAAATACTAAAATCATCCGTCGCCATGATTTCTCTGATTAAAATTTACTCGAATTAGTTTTCGTTAAGGTCTTGCTGCAATCGCTTCGGCATGGGCACACCAAAATGCAGATATGCATTGTTGGTCAAGACCCGACCACGCGGCGTGCGCGCCATAAAACCCTGTTGAATTAAATAGGGCTCAATGACATCTTCAATCGTACCGCGATCTTCACTGATAGCAGCCGCCAGACTTTCTACTCCAACCGGGCCACCGTCGAAATTGTTCATCATGGCCATCAGCAAGCGGCGATCCATATGATCAAAGCCGCGATCATCCACATTCAACATATTCAGGGCGCTGTCCGCCATATCCGCAGTCACTACACCATCGCCTTTAATTTCCGCAAAGTCGCGCACGCGGCGCAACAAACGGTTGGCAATTCGCGGTGTTCCGCGCGAGCGTTTTGCCACTTCTTCAGCCCCCTTATCGTCCATCTTCACACCGAGCAAACTGGCGGAACGAGCTACGATATGGGTGAGATCGGCGACATTATAAAACTCCAAACGCTGAACAATACCAAAACGGTCGCGCAGTGGAGAAGTTAAAAGTCCCGCACGCGTAGTAGCACCGACCAAGGTGAACTGGGGTAAATCCAGTTTGATGGAACGCGCTGCAGGGCCTTCGCCAATCATGATGTCGAGCTGAAAGTCTTCCATGGCGGGATAAAGGATTTCTTCAACCACTGGACTTAGACGGTGAATTTCGTCGATAAACAAAACATCGCCCGGCTCCAAGTTAGTCATTAAGGCGGCCAAGTCACCCGCTTTTTCTAACACAGGGCCGGACGTACTTTTCAGTGAAACACCCATTTCGTTCGCGATGATATTGGCAAGCGTTGTCTTACCTAAGCCGGGTGGACCGAACACCAAGGTGTGATCCAAAGCTTCATTTCGCTTTTTCGCCGCGCCAATAAAAATTTCCATTTGCTCGCGCACCACCGGCTGCCCGACGTAATCCGCCAAGCTTTTGGGGCGCACAGTGCGATCCAAATAGTCTTCGCGCTCTTTGGCAGCGGGTGCAATCAGGCGATCGGTTTCAATCATCGTTAACTCGTAGAGTAAGGAATTCGTGTGAAGGTCTTATTAATTACTGGCCATTGAGCGCAGAGCCAAACGAATTAACTCTTCGCTCTTCGCCTCTGGTTTTTGTTTGGCCGCCGCTGCAACCATTTTTGCTGCTTCGACAGGCTTGTAGCCTAAGGCGATAAGCGCGCTTTCAGCCTCTGCATAAACGTCATTGTCAGTGGCGATTTGTTTGATTTCGTTGTGCGCCAACAAATCGTTATGCGGCATATCCCAATTTTTAAGGCGATCACGCAACTCGATCACCAGCCGTTCTGCGGTTTTCGTCCCAATGCCAGGCACTTTGGTAAGCGCTTTGACATTGTTATCGCGCACGCAGCGCGCAATATCATCCGCTTCCATTCCCGACAAGATAGCCACAGCCAGCTTGGGGCCGACACCATTCACTTTAATGAGCGTGCGAAACAAAGAGCGATCGCGCTGATCAGCGAAGCCAAAAAGCTGATGGAGGTTTTCAGTGATCGAAAGATGGGTGTGCAAAATGACTTCGGAACCCATGGCAGGCAGGCGATAAAACGTTGTCATGGGAGCCTGCAATTCATAGCCGACTCCGTTTACATCCAGCAATAAATAAGGAGGTTGTTTTTCGACGAGGGTACCTCTGAGACGTCCAATCATGCGGTGCGTGCCTATATTATGGTTGTGGGCGATTGTAATGCGTTTTAGGTAATTTAAAAGCCGGAAAAGCGGCGTTAAACCACCCTTCCGCGCCGGAAACTGACCGACCCGGCAAGCTTAATTAAATGTTGTGAGCTGTTTGCATGGCAGAGTGCTACGGCTAGGGCATCGGCGGCATCTTCTTGAGGTGCAGCGGGCAACCGCAGTAGTGTTTTAACCATGTGCTGTACTTGCAGCTTATCCGCAGCACCGTTACCGACGACCGATTGCTTTACTTTGCGAGCCTCATACTCCGAAACAGGTAGCTCAAGCGCAACCGCTGCAACTATCGCCGCGCCCCTCGCCTGCCCAAGCTTTAATGCAGACGCCGCGTTCTTCGCCATAAACACTTGTTCGATAGCCATTTCCTGCGGGGAATACTGATTAATGATTTGGGTGATGGAGTTGAAGATGATTTTTAGGCGTTCTGACAGCTCAATCTCGGGGATGCGGATAACACCGCTGGTGACATATTCGGTCTTGTTGCCGATGGCATTGATAATGCCAAAGCCGGTTTTACGTGAGCCGGGATCTATGCCGAGGATAAGCGCCATATAGAAGACCAAACTTGCCAAAGACTGGAAATACGTACAGTGTTACACAGGCAATAAAACTAGGCAAGCAAGCGCGCGAGGATTTGCGAGACGGGCATGCGAGTAAGCCCGCCCCGCAAGTTAACTAAGAAGCTCAGCCAATTTGCTCCATGATTTCTTCAGAAATATCAGCATTGGTATAAACCTTCTGCACATCATCTAGGTCTTCCAACATATCGATTAGCGCAATAATTTTTTCTGCCTGATCTTTATCGAGGGATACGGTCAATGAAGGCTGCATTATGATTTCTGAATGCTCTGGTTTAAAACCGGCTGCGATCAATGCATCTTTTACATTGAGGTAATCTTCAAACGCAGTAAAGATATCAATGGAGCCATCTTCATTGGTGACAACATCATCTGCACCCGCTTCAAGTGCAGCTTCCATCAATGCGTCCTCATTAACACCCGCGGCAAAACTGATTTGGCCTTTGCGCGCAAACAAATAAGAAACAGAACCGTTAGTGCCGAGATTTCCGCCGCGTTTATCAAACGCGTGGCGAACTTCACCTGCGGTACGGTTACGGTTATCGGTCATACATTCAACAATAAATGCTACGCCATTTACGCCGTAACCTTCGTAGGTTAACTCTTCGTAATTATCCGCTTCTGTTGTGCCTGCACCGCGCGCGATGGCCTTTTCAATTGAGTCGCGCTTCATATTGTTATAGAGCGCATCATCCACAGCAGCGCGCAAACGCGGATTATCGGCAATGTTTGCGCTGCTTTTTGCGGCGACGGTAATTTCACGAATTAACTTGGTAAAGATTTTTACGCGTTTGGCATCTTGACGCGCTTTGCGGTGACGCATGTTGTGCCATTTGGAATGTCCGGCCATGACTAATCTCTCGATTAATATTTTCTACATTTAGTAGGGAGTCGTCATCCTCGCGCAACGGGTATCCAGCTTTTGCTTTTACGAATGATATTTAAACAGCTGGATCCCCGCTACGCGAGGATGACGACTCCCTGTTTTATTCATTTTTCTGTTTGCGTATATTTTCTTGATAAATAAAAAAGGGCGGGCATTGCCCACCCTCTTTTCGGAACTCACGGATTCAAATTACATTCCGTATTCTGCACCTTCAACCGGCACAGCTTCGGCTTTTTCTTTTTTACGCAGACGAATATGCAGTTCACGCAATTGCAAATCGTCCACAAAACCTGGAGCATCGGTCATTACGCACGCAGCGCTTTGAGTTTTGGGGAATGCGATCACGTCGCGGATTGAGCTTGCGCCAATCATCAACATAATCAAGCGATCCAAACCGAACGCCAAACCGCCGTGTGGTGGTGCACCATATTTCAATGCATCCAACAAGAAACCAAATTTCTCACGTTGTTCTTCTTCGCTAATACCCAAAATGCCGAACACAGTTTGTTGCATTTCTTTGGTGTGGATACGCACAGAACCACCGCCCAATTCGGTACCGTTCAATACCAAATCGTAAGCTTGTGATAATGCAGTTGCTGGGTTAGCAGCTAATTCTTCTGGTGTGCAAGAAGGAGCTGTGAATGGGTGGTGAATTGCCGTCAAGCTACCATCATCCAATTCTTCAAACATTGGGAAATCAACAACCCACAACATCGCCCATTCTTTGGTGTACAAATTCAAATCTGCACCGAGTTTGCAACGCAACGCGCCCAAGGCTTCGGTAACGATTTTGTGTTTGTCAGCGCCGAAGAAAATCAAATCGCCGTTTTCTGCACCAACACGCTCAAGGATTGCAGCGCGCACTGGAACAGGAAGGTTTTTAACGATTGGAGATTGCAGACCTTCTTCCAAATCTGACTTGTCGTTAACTTTAATGTACGCCAAACCTTTAGCACCGTAGATGCTAACGAACTTGGTGTAATCGTCGATTTGCTTACGGGTTAGCTTCTCGTTACCGCCGGGAACTTTCAGTGCAGTTACGCGAGATTTTGGATCGTTCGCTGGGCCAGCAAATACTTTGAAATCAACTTCGGTGACGAGATCTTTGATGTCCACCAATTCCAACGGAATACGCATATCAGGTTTGTCTGAACCGTATTTTGCGATGGCTTCAGAAAAAGGCATGCGTTGTAATTCATCGAACTCAACACCTTTCAAATCTTTAAAGACTTCGCGAATCATGCCTTCAGTTACAGACATAATCTGATCTTGGGTCATGAATGAGGTTTCGATATCGATTTGGGTAAATTCTGGTTGGCGATCTGCACGCAAATCTTCATCGCGGAAGCATTTTGCGATTTGGTAGTAACGATCGAAACCGGCGACCATCAACAATTGCTTAAACAATTGTGGAGATTGTGGCAAGGCGAAGAATTTGTTTTCGTGGGTACGCGATGGCACCAAATAATCACGCGCACCTTCTGGCGTTGCACGAGTGAGAATTGGAGTTTCGATATCCAAAAAGTTATTGCGATCTAAATAATTGCGAATTGCGCTGGTGACTTTTGAACGGAAGCGCAAACTCTTTTGCATTTCCAAGCGGCGCAAATCGAGGAAGCGATATTTCAAACGGGTTTCTTCGCCCACGTTTGAAAATGAATCCAATGGGAATGGAATGGTTTCGGCTTCGTTGAGGATTTTCAACGCCGTACCATAAACCTCGATTTCACCCGTTGCCATGTTTGGGTTAACGGTTGCGGCCGCGCGAGCACGAACTTTACCCGTAACTTGCAACACGTATTCGCCACGTACTTTATCGGCTAACGCGAAATTGTCTTTTGCATCCGGATCAAATACTACTTGCACAATACCTTCGCGGTCGCGCAGGTCGATAAAAATTACTCCACCGTGATCGCGACGACGATCCACCCAACCAGACAGGGTGACTTCTTGATCGATATGAGCGGCACTCAAAGCACCGCAGTATTGGCTGCGCATAGCATTATCCCGTTTTGTATATGTATAGATTTGATGAGTTGCGCGGACCGATTAGTCCGCGGCTTTGGTGCTGGCAGTGCTGGATGAGCTGGATGAGCTCGAACCTGAATCGCCCGCTAAATTCTTTTTATTGCCCGATTTAAAATCGGTTTCGTACCAGCCACCGCCTTTCAAACGAAACCCTGCTGCAGAGATTTGCTTGCTTAAATTAGGTTTGTGGCAGGCTGGACAATCCACGAGGGGTGCATCACTTAACTTCTGTAAAGCTTCCAATTCATGACCGCAAGACGCGCATCGGTATTCATAAATAGGCACAACAATCACCTCAAAACGTAATTAACAACCAAATTTCAAAGGCGAAACCCCGAAAAAGCTCGCGATTATAGCCTAAGGAGCCGCCAGCGAGAACTGCTCATGTGGGTTTAAAACGCCAAGAATCAAGGTGATTTGGGACGAAAAACAACCAAACTAGCGGGGAATGCTTGAATATCGCATACGCTCTTGTACAGATCGAGCATGTTCAGCGACGTAAGCAGGAAAACGCTTTTCAAAACGACGCGGGCTGGGAAGCATAACTGCCATGTGTGCCGCTTGGGGCTCACTCAAATAAGCGGCTGATTGACCAAACTGCTTGCGGGCACCAGCCTCGGCACCGAAAACACCATTACCCCACTCCACCACATTGAGGTAAACCTCCAAAATCCGGCGTTTGCTCCACAGCGACTCAATCATCACTGTAATAACGGCTTCTTCAATTTTGCGAAGATAAGAGCGAGACGGGGACAAAAAGAGATTTTTGGCGAGCTGCTGAGTAATAGTTGAACCACCCGCGACTTTCTTGCCCTTGCGCTGGTTCTTTTTGAGCGCGTATTCGATTCCCTCCCAATCAAAGCCGCTGTGCTCCATGAATTTGTCATCTTCAGCAGCAACCACGGCACGCTTCAAATTGGCCGAAATCTTTTCGTAGGGAACCCATTGATATTGCAACTTGGCTTGCGGATTCTTTTCCTGCAGCTCATCCAAGCGGATTTCCATAAAGTGAGTTTCCGCAGGCGGATTCGATTTCCACCACAAAAGCCAAGCCAACACCCACAGCTGATAACCGAGCAAAACCAGTAACGCGAGCAATAAGAGCCGCTTGAACAGCCGCATCACGCGCATTCGCTATGGCCCGATTTAGTTGTTGATGACAGATTCATAGTCGCGCTTATATTTTTGGCATCTTGCAGCAAAGGTTACGTGACCAACTACTAATTTGTTTAACTCAAAAGGCAGCTCGCCATATGCAACCATTAATTTTTCAAGCATGTAGCTAGCATCATTATTGACATCTGCACCCACTATGATTGCTTGCGCAATGATGCAATTCGATATCGCAAATTCACGCTCATGCCCCTTTTCGATAGACCATCTACTAAGTTCAATACACTCGTACGGGAACCAATACATTTCTTCACTGGGCACTCCCCTTCGCTCAAAAATCAGGTTTTTAAGCGCTGCATAATGCTCCCCTACTTCCTGTGCATGATCGGCACTGGCAATGAATAGAAGCTCATCTTCGGTTATGCTTAAAATAAGCCTCTCAAAATCAGCCCTAAACCTATTTTCTGTGTAACTTTGCCTAGGCTCCGCTGGGAAAGAAAACCCTTTATCCAACAATGCATACTTAAAATAGCGGATTAACTCGTGATTCGAAGGCTTTTTCTCTGACGCAAGACCAACCAAAATATTAATATTTTCAGAATCATCTCCCGCAAGAATGTATGATGAGGCCCAATCATAAAAATCATTAGGAGTGACATCACCAACCAATATGCTTTCTATTAATAAATCAGTCTTCAAAGTAATGTCCTGATTGACCTTTAATTATTCTCAATTCGCGGCTTTTAGTCTGCAAGCGTTAAAACGTTCAAACAATGCATCATATTGATTTGCTTCTACAGCACCTGTTGCCACCCAATCGAACACCAGATTTTCCATTTCGGCCGCGGCATCTTGAATTTTACGGCCGAAATTTTGTTGTAACTGATTTACTTGGAACGCAGTGCGCAGAGACTGCTCTTCTGCAGGTGTCGCAGTTTCCGTCAGTATTTCTGCACGTACGCACAACTCGCGTAAGGCGTTAAGGTTTGCCGCTAAATCGGCACTGGCGTTCGCGCGCGCGAGTTTTTGTTGAATGGCTTTTAATCCACCGGCTGGCCATTGCTCGATTGATTCAATGCTGGTTTGCAGCTCAGCTTGGTCTGCCAAATCAGGCAACTTACCTTTGACCAACGCAAGCTCGTAATCGTTGACGGTTTTGTTTGCTGAAAACAAATTCACCCAAATCTGCTGCTTGAGTGCGTTACGCTCGTCTTTTACTTTTTGCTCAAAAGAGTCTATAGCACGACTAAACGCGGCTTTAACGTCGTTCACTTGCGCTTTGGGGAATTGCCCAATACCCGAAAATGCCTGACGAATTTCGTCCACGCGCTTGCGTGCATCCGTCAGCGCTTGCCCATTCAGCTGAGCCAAGTGTTCTAGTTCGCTAATGAGGTTATTTGCGCTGGCGAGGTTTGCATCCAACTCAGCTTTGAACTCTGCAGATTGCTGCTGGCGCTTGGCAAAAACAGCATCGCAACTATCGCGGAATTCATGCCATAACTGCTGTTCTTCTTTGCGTAGGCTTGCGCCAATGGTTTGCCAACGAGCTTGAAGTTTTTTAACTTCATCGGTGGCTTTGCGTGAATCTTCTACATCAACCAAAGTTTTTGCTTCAGCAATCAAAGCCTTTTTGAGTTCGGCGTTTTTAGCAAATTCTTCATTCAACTTTTGTTGAATCGCCCCCAACACAGATTCAAACTCAGCCAACACAGGTTGCGTAGCGGCACGTTCTGTTGGGGTGTAGTTACGCCATTCTGAACGCGCCACGCGGATGACTTTTTCTACATCTTTCCAGTTAGCAGCTTCCCAATTGTGGTTTTGCACATAGTCTTTCAGCTGCGCAACCAATTGTTTGCAGGAATCCAAATTTCTGTGGCGAAGCGCGGCTTGCTCTGCGAAATAATCGCGACAGGGCTGATAGACTTTTTGCGCAAGCTCGTGGAATTTTTCCCAAAGCTCCTGATCTTGATCTTTACCACCTTTGCTCAGTGCGCGCCACTCGTCTTGAATGCGTTTGATTTTGTTGGCGAGACTTTCCGGGTGTTCTTGCGAGTTTTCCAGTGCTTCAAGCTGAGCAATTAACTCGTGTTTTTTAGGTTGAACAGCGTAGTTTTTCCAATCTTGCAATTTGCTCAAGGTTTCATCTAACTGCTCAAGCTGATTGGCGAGGTGATTGGGTAAGCTTTCCAGCTTTTTGATTTTTTCATCAATGGCACGACGAATGCCCATCGATTTACCTAAGACGCCGGAACTCACGGTTTCATTCGCTTTTCGAATTAATCCACCAATGTGACGCTGAAGGCTTTGCAACTCGGCGGCCTTTTTCTCCGCTACTTTTTCCCATTCTTCGTAGCTATTCCGCGCTGCTGCAACAATCTCTGGCACTTCTTCTTTGAACGAAGCGCTTAACGCATTTACGCGCTTTTTCAGTGATTGGTACTGCGCATTCGCTTCGGCGGAAGCCTCGGAAACCAACTGCTCAAAGCGAGCTTTGTGTGCGGCCAAGCTGCCGGAAGCGGCCTGCTGTGCAAGCTCTTCATCAATAATACGGCGCAGGTTCGCCACCGTTTTTTGTTCGCTGGTGCTAGCTGCTTTGGTTGCATTTAAAGATTCCCACGCTGAATTCAATAATCTAAGCAGGGCTTGGGTTTCTTCAACATTTACGTCTGAACTTACAATGGATAACAACAAAGCTTGTAATTGTTGAATGTGCGCTTTGCGCTCTTCCACCGCCGCAGTTTCAGCAGCGCGGGCTTGTTCTTGTGCGCGTTGTTCAGCGGAAATATTGTCTATAGTTTGTTGGCATTTGCTGATGGCTTGAGCAGCGCGCGCACTTATTTCGCTAGTTGCATCAGCTTTCTTTGCTTCCCATTGCTGTTGCAAGTAACCGAATTTCGCAGCGAACTGACCATCAAATGGGCGATTGCTGTGTTGTTCCAAAGCTTGAACTGCTGCGGTAACAGCGACCAAGATTTCCGCAACGCGTTTTTCTTCTTCTCTGAACAGGTCGCATTTTTCTTTAACAATTTTAAAAACGGTTTTGTCTTTGGTTTTGGTATCTTTCAATAACTGTTGCAATACCGCTTTGTCGGTAATTTTCCCTGCGGCGCTTTGGCGCAGTTTGCTAGTGCTGCCTTCCAGCGCAAATTTCGCCAACTCGGATTGATCGGTAATATCGCCGAAGGCTTTTTCAAACATCGCCTTGTTAGCACTCAAGAGCGCGAGTAATGCGGTTTTATCTTTCACTTGCTGGCTGAGGCGATCCGCATCAACTTCACCGGCCTCAACCAGGGCGGACAAACGCTGCTTTGATGCTTTTTGCACACTCGCGTTCAGGCTTGAGGTTTCGGTTATACCCGCCAGACTGAGTAAGGTTTCTTGATCGTTTACCTTTTGAAGGGCAGCAATTCGCACAGCATCGTCTTCAGCACTTTTAATGATACTGACCAATGCATCGGGCGATAGTGTCTCTAAATTAACGGACTTTTTCTCCGCTGGTTGTTTTGGTTGCGGTTTTTTACCGAATAAACGAGCAATAAAAGACATAGTTTTTACCTTGCAATACAAATCAGAAAATAAACCAAGGCGCCTAGCTTTTAGGTAAGCGCCTGGACGATGTTAAAAAATTGCAAAATGCAAATTGGTTTAACGCTCAGCCGTTTACGCCGTTAAATCCAACCCAATTTGATTACCCTCATAAATGAGCGGCAAGCGAGCTAAGGCGTGGCGACAGCTGCGCGGATCAACCGGCATGCCGGTACGTAAATCAAACTCAATACCATGGCTAGGGCACCGCAATACGTGCCGTGCAATGCTGGCTTGCGCCAGCGGAGCCTGCAGATGGGGGCATTGGTTGGCAATGCAGTAAACCTTGCCTTCCTCTTGCAGGAGAATCCACTCCCTGCCCGCCAACCGAAATACGCGGCGGTAGCCATCGTGTAGCTGATGCAGCTTCTCCAGTGCGACAAACCCCATGAACACCTAACCCCGTTTGCTGAAAGACATCCCCACGCGTTGCGAGGCCGGAAATTTACGCTGCCCCGGCAAGTGCAGGCAAGCGATTTTAACCTTTTATGCGGCGCGGCCACCCGTTAGAATGGGCGCGTCGATACAGCTTTACGGTTCTCAACCGCACCGCTGTTGCCTTATCGCCCTTTTGATGACCATCCCTTATGACGAATCAAGCCTATCTGGAGCGTTTGCGAAGTCTATCCAATCGCTTGGTAGCCCTGCAAAAACCGATTCGCATTTTGGATGCGATCAAATGGCCCAGCGAACTCGAAGCCCGTTTTTGTGCCCAAGGCGGCCGCGAACTGCCGCAGCTTCCAGCAGATTTTTACCAAAACCAACGCCTCGCTTTCGATCCCGAAAAAGTTTACCAACAACTCAAAGAACTCAAAGCCGATGTGCGCCGTGACCTTGGGCGTGGCGATGCGCTCGGCCAGATACTCCTCGCCACCATCGATCAGTATCAAATCGTTATAGAACTTTTGAAGGCGCGTGGCACGCCACAGTTCGGTTACTACAGCAAACTGCTTTACGGATCTGCGCAGGACAAAATTCGTGGCGACCGCAAAACTCTGCGCGAAATGGGCGAGCGCCTTTGCTATTTATTCTCACTCCCTGCTGTAGAACACCTTAACCGCCCCTACCCCAGTAACATCAGCTCCGAGCAAGCGGTAGACAGGTTACGTGCACGCATGAACGACTATTTCGACAAAGGCGAAGTGCGCGTCGAGATCAGCGATGACATAGTGTCCGACGCATCCGCCGGGGGCGACTGTATAAAAGTGAATCGCCGTGCGCTTTTCTCCGAACTGGACTTGCAGGTGTTAGAGGTTCACGAAGGCTGGGTACACATAGGCACCACAATCAATGGCCGCCAGCAACCTTGGGCAACGTGGTTGAGCGTAGGCTCACCGCGCATTACCGCGATTCAGGAAGGCATGGCGGTGTTGATGGAAACACTCACCTTCAGCTCGTTCCCGCAGCGCGCGCGGCGCATTAGCGACCGCGTAGTAGCGGTAGATTTAGCCGAACAAGGCGCAAACTTTTGCGAAGTGTACAAACACTTTTTGGATCGCGGTATTAGCGAACACGACAGTTACCGCGTAACACAACGCGTATTTCGCGGCGGCACTTTAAGCGGCGGCTCAGTGTTCACTAAAGACATTTCCTACGTAAAAGGCTTTGTTGAAAACGTGAATTTTATTCGCAGCGCCATTCAGTCCGGCGTGCCCGAAATTATTCCCATGCTATTCGTGGGCAAAGTAACGCTGGACGATTTACCGCTGTTGTATGAGCGTTATTTGGAAGGCGTTATAGTTGCGCCAAAATATTTACCGTCCATGTTCCGTGACTTAAACGGCTTGTATGTATGGTTTGGTTTTTCCAGTGGTATGGGATTAATGAACATTGCTAAAGTGCAACAACACTTCAGCAAGCTCTTCCAAAAAATGCCGGTGTCTGTACCCTTGCATTCCGCTAAAACGGATGTCGATTTAGATTAAGTGAAACTGTTTATCAAATGATGCACTACAAAGTTGTAATTTCCGGCGCGAATATTTTCTTTGAAAACTATAACCGCACCGAACCCGTTGTTGGTTTTATCGCTTCTCGTTTAATAAAAGCGCAAACCGAAGAGCTCGCTATCGCCACGGCCAAACGCGATATTTTAGTGGACTGGAACCGCAGCTTTAACGCCGACCGCAAACTCGGCATGCCCGCGCTACACGTAGAGCACATCGCCCCCTTTACCGGCTGGATAAAACCCAAAACCAAGCACGATTATTATTGGTTTACCGACGACGAACACAAGCAGGCGCAGATTGCAGAATTAACAGCACCGCCGAAGAAGTGGTTTTGGCGGAAGTAAATGTTTTTCACAGCAAATGCAGCACCAAAATATTGTTAAGCCGGGAATCGTCATCCTCGCGTAGCGGGGATCCAGCCGTTGACGTTCGTTTTCAAAAGCTGGATTACTCGCTTTGCTCACCCTTCGGGTCAACCCATGGTTGTTCAAACACTTTGTGTTTAGTCCCGCTGCGCGAGGATGACGACGGATATATAAATTGATTTGTATTAAGGCTTACAGAGATGGTAGCAAGGAAAAACAATGAGAATACTCAGAGGCAGGATTACAGACATACAAATTGATCGAGGCATCAACACAAACGCAGGATACGTATATCAGCACGTGTTCACCATTAATGGAATAAGATTACAGACAAGATTATTGAAAGAAACTCGCCTCAGAATTGGAGATGACTGCTATGCCATCTACTCTCCAAACCAAACCAATTTAATAATCGAGATTTTCAAAGCGACGAATCTTGCTTCCATAAAACAAAAGTACGCATTTAAAGCTCGCCTATATTTATTCCTGGCTTTGTTTTGCTATTTACTGTCCGGTTTTATATTTTTATTTCTTAAAGAGCAGCTAGCGGCGGGAATTATTTTAATTTTTATAGGAAGCTTAGGGGTAAAAGCTGTATTCGACATGAAATCATTTGTTAATCTTCTAAATGAAAAAAATCAAAATTAAACCAATAATTAAGTTATCACTCTGCAACTGACCCGCACTCTATTTTAGGCAAAAACGTTTCTTACCTCTTCCGCAATAATCCTAGCCCCCGCCTCCACCACACTCGCATCCTGACAATAGGTCACACGAATACATTCGTGACTATGCTGCCACTCCTCATCTAACCCAGGAAAAAAGTGATGACCGGAAATAACCAAAACACCGCGGGCTTTTAGGCGTTGGTAAAGTTCTTCGCTGGTGATGGGCAAATCTTTAAACCACAACCACAAGAAAATTGCGCCTTCGGGTTTGTGGATTCGGTAAGGGAGATCGCCCAAGTGGTGTTTAAAAATTCGCACCGCGTTTTCCATTTTTTCGCGATAGAAAGGCGCGACTATTTCGCGGCTGAGCTGCAGAATTTTTCCATCAACCAATAATTGTTTAGCGAGCGCGGGGCCGAAGTTTCCACAGGCCAAGTTCACAATTGTGTTGGCTTTTGCGAAGGCGTTTATCACTTGCGGGTTGGCAATCACGATGCCGGTACGCGCGCCGGGCAAGCCGAGTTTGGAAAGGCTGAGCACAAGTATGGTGTTGGGGTTCCAGTGGGGTTTGATATCCGCAAATAAAATATTGGGGAATGGCGTGCCGTAAGCGCCATCTACAATCAGCGGTACGCCGTGGGCTTGCGCGAGCTGATCTAGGTGTTCCAACTCTTCATCGCTAATCACATTACCCGTTGGGTTGGTGGGGCGAGAGACGCAAATTGCGCCGGTGTTTTCGGTAATGTGTAGCTGCGAAAAATCCACGTGGTATTTAAAAAATCCATCGTCCAGTAATTCAATGCTGGGGCGGGTTGCGGTGAAAATATCTTCGCTAATACCTAAATCGCTGTAGCCCAAATATTCTGGCGCGAGGGGAAACTGAATTTGCTTTTTAACTCCGTTCCCGTAGTCGCCTGCAAACATGTTGAACAGAACGAAGAAGGCAGATTGGCTGCCGTTGCTTAAAGCAATATTGTCACGCGTGAGCGGCCAGCCGTACTCGGCGCTTAGCATTTTGGCGATGGAATCCAAGACATCGGTATCGCCTTGAGGGGGTTGGTATACGCCCAAAAGCTGATGTGCTTCGCGGGGGTTTTGAAGGGTTTGTTCCAGGGCTTCCGCAAAGGCATCTTCCATGGCGGGAATACGGGCTGGATTGCCGCCCCCCATAAAAATCATATCGGGGTTGTTTCGCAAGGCATCGCCGAGGTCGTCCATTAGTTGAACTATGCCTGCGTTGCCGCTGAGTTTGTTGCCGAAAAGGGAGAATTGCATAGGTGACCGCACCGCCAAAATGAAAAGCGGCAATCTAGCGCGGTTTGTTCGGAATGGGAACGAAAGACTTTTAAGGCAGCGGTGATTCTGGGTGACGTTTAACTTGCATCAAGCCTGTATTTACATGAGCCCAAATTTACGCAGAACCTCATGGAGCTTTTCGGGGTTGACCGGCTTTTGGATGAAGTCCATAGCGCCGAGCTTGGTGACGCGGGCATGGGCGTCGGGCTGAATATCACCGGAAATCACGATAATCATGGCATCCAAACCTTCTGACTTCACTGCTTCAAGCACTTGATAGCCGTCCATTTCCGGCATGGTTAAATCCAGAAAAACCATCTCGCCCTTACCTTCCCGAATTGCTTGAATGCCTTCCAATCCATTGGTTGCAAAGGTAATTTCCACATCCCACCCTGCTGGGAGGGATTTGGCCACCTGTTTGCGGGCCATGTTGGAGTCATCACAAATGAGAAGTGGTATGGTCATAAAACGTGCTTTATGGGGCTGCAGTGGGTTGAATAACCTGAGTATAGACAGCCATTCCCGTTTCGCTGGATTATTTTTGCCTTTTGGTGACAAATAACCTTTCCGACATTCCCAAATACTCTAACGGCGGTCGAAGAAGTCTTCCACGGAGATGTTAAAACGCTCGCCGGCGGCACAATCCAAGGTGCCTAGGTAGTCGCGTGCATTGCCAATCCACGGCAGGTTTTCCAGCTGTTTTTGCTCGCTGGGGAGGCGATCTACCTCGCCGACAAAATTTCTTACGTCGTTAAGCGTGAGCTTTGCTAGGTCGCGCCGCAGAACAAACTCATTGAGCTGGGTATTCGCAATAACGTTGTTGACGAGCAAGGCTTCGCGGATTCGCTGCCACTGGGTGCTAGAAAGCCCCATATTGAGTAACTCGTGGTTTTTAACACTGTTACCCTTGTCAGACGCTTGATGAAACTGCCAAAGCACCAATAAGCAGGCGAAGAAATCCGGGTAGGCACGATCACGCAAGTTGACCTGAAACAGCTCTATGCTCCGAACCAGCACCGCACCACCCAAAATCACCATCCAGCTCAAATTAACCCACAGCAAGAACAGCGGCAGCGCCGCAAAAGCGCCGTAAATGAGCTTGAAGTTAGAGTGCGTCACCATAAAGCTAAACACGAACTTCACAAACTCGAAGATGGCCAGAGTTACCACACCGCCTATGGCCGCGTGCTTTAAACGCACTTTGCAATTGGGCACAGCAACAAACAGTAAGGTGAACGCCGATGCAGTCAGTAACCACGGCAACCATTCGAACACGAAATCCACAAAGCTAAGACTATCGTAATGACCCACGAAAGTTCGTAGGGCAATAAGGTAGGTTTTCATGAACACGGCCAAGCCTAAAAGCAAAGGCCCCAAACTCAGGATCGCCCAATAAAGCAGGAAGTTAGCAACGCCGCGGCGCGCGCGGGTGACGTTCCAAATGCTGTTAAAGTTTTGCTCAATATTTTTGAGCATAAAGTAGGCAGACACCATTAAAAACACTATGCCGAAGGCGGTGAGCTTGCGCGCTTGCTGGGAAAAATCGCTGAGGTATTTGGCAATGACTTGCTCGTTACCAGGCAGCAGTTGCGAAAAGATAAGTGCCTGGAATTGATCACCCACCGATTGAAACGCGGGAATCAGCGAAAACATGGAGTAACACACGGTTAACATGGGCACTATGGCAAACAGTGTCATGTAAGTAAGCGAGGCTGCGCTTTTTTGGCAGTCCTTCTCTTGATACAAGCTATAAGCTAACAACAAAAAACGGCGGCTAACGCGATAGAAATGATTGGCCTGACTGAACAAATGATGCATCCTCACGTAACACGCCCGAACTCTATAGAGGTTTTAGGTATCGGGCTATAATGGCGACTTTTCTTAAGATGATGACTATGTCCACACTTTACCACAACCCTCGCTGCTCAAAATCGCGTGAAGCACTTCAACTCTTGGAAGCTAAAGGCTGCAAACCCGATGTGCGTTTGTACTTGGACACGCCACCAACCGCAAAAGAATTAAAAGAACTGCTCGCAACCTTGGGAATTAGCGCGCGCCAATTGCTGCGCAAAACCGAAGATGCTTACAAAGAATTAAATTTGGCCGACGAGAAACTTAGCGAAGCCGCACTTATCAAAACCATGGTCGCCAACCCCAAATTAATTGAACGCCCTATTTTCATCAACAACGGCAAAGCTGTTGTAGGGCGCCCTCCAGAAAACGTATTAACCATTCTTTGAGTTGCTCATGACACCTTATATTTTAATTTTGTATTACAGCCGCCAAGGCGCAACCCTAGCCATGGCGCAGCAGATTGCTCGCGGTGTTGAACAGGCCGGCAATATTGAAGCACGCTTGCGTACAGTGCCTGCCGTTTCGCCAGTGACCGAAGCAACAGAGCCGAGCGTACCTGCAACGGGTGCAATTTATTGCAGCGAAAGTGATTTAAAAAATTGCGCAGGTTTAATTTTGGGTAGCCCGACGCGCTTTGGAAATATGGCCGCGCCTATGAAATATTTTTTAGATGGCACCAGCAGCAATTGGGTGAATGGCGATTTGATTAACAAGCCAGCTGCGGTGTTCACCTCCACGTCTACGTTGCACGGCGGCCAGGAGAGCACACTGCTTTCGATGATGTTGCCGCTCATGCATCACGGCATGTTAATTACCGGTATTCCTTATAGCGAAAGTGCGTTGTCATCCACACGAACAGGTGGTTCGCCTTATGGCGCATCGCATTTCGCAGGAGGCGAAACATCGCCTGTATTAAGCGGCGAAGAAATGAGTTTGTGCCAAGCCTTGGGCAAGCGCGTTGCCAATATTGCGCTGAAATTGGGAGTAGCTTGATGACTGAAACAAAAGCAGCAATGCCGAGCATTGAAGAGTTAAACAGCGCACTTACACAGGTTAGCAAAAAGCTCAGTCTCGGATTTTTTATTACTCACGGAAGCTTCGCTTTATTTTTGGTATTAATCAGCTGGTTTAACTTTGCACCTCCCGGTCAAGTTACTGAGCAAGACTTTGCCAGCAATTTGAAGTTGTGGTTTGTAAAAATAATTCCGCTGCTTATTTTTGTTCCCGGATTTATTACAAAGCGATATCGCACCTACAGTTGGTTATGTTTTGGCGTTTTGCCCTACTTCATCTGGCTTACACCTTTGGTTATGGGGCGCGGAGCTTGGAGTGATTGGGTAATGACGTTTCTGATTGTAGTTTTATTTATCTCCTCGATGATGACCAGCCGCTGGATGCAACAGCAATCCTATTTGGGCCGGCAAATATCGCACACTCCTTCTAACTGAATACCTTAAGGACACGATTGTGAATTATCCTCAACAAAAACCGCGTGGATTTTTTCGTCGCTTTTTTGGTGGCATAGGCGCCCTGATTACATTTTTGCGTAATTTGGTACTAAACGTTTTCTTTCTTTTCTTTTTGGTGATTTTAATTGTTGCCATAGGCAGCAGTGCGCCCAAACCCTTGCCGGAAAAATTTGCGTTGCGCGTAGCGCCGAGTGGTGTGTTGGTAGACCAGCGCACTTATATAGACACCGCAAGCTTGCTGTTTAAAGATGAACAGGAAGACAGCGAAACCGTGGTTCGAGATGTTGTTGATGCCATCAATCGTGCAAGCGACGACAAACGTATCGATTCCATTGTTCTGGAGCTAGGTGGTTTGGGCGGTGGCGGCATCACCAAAATGAGCGAGATTGGCCAAGCGCTCAATGCATTTAAAGCCAAAGGTAAAAAAATTATCGCCACTAGCGATAGCTACAGCCAAGACCAGTACTTCCTCGCATCTTACGCAGACGAAATCTATTTACACACCATGGGTGAAGTTCAGCTCACAGGCTTTGGTCGCTACATCACTTACTATAAATCTGCGCTGGATAAACTCGGCGTGAATGTTCACGTGTTCCGTTCCGGAAAATATAAAGATTATGTTGAGCCCTTTTTGCGTGACAACATGTCTGACGAATCGCGCGAACATAACTCGCAATGGCTAAACGCGCTCTGGGCGCAATACACGCAAACCGTGGAAACCCAACGCAAGTTGCCGGAAGGTAGCTTGAACAAACTCATCAATAATCTCGATGCTAAATTGGCAGAAGTAAAAGGCGATAGCGCGCAACTGGCACTCAACGAAAAGCTTGTCGATAAATTAGTGTCACGCAATGAAATCGACAAAATGCTGATCGAAAAATTCGGCAAAAGTGATGAAGGTAATTTCTACAATGCCGTAGGTGTTCACTCATACCTCGCTGAAGCACACGTACACAAGTTGCCAAAGCAAACGCAAGTGGGTTTGTTGGTGGCTTCTGGCACTATTCAAGACGGACATCAACAGGACGGTGCTATCGGCAGTGAAAACTTTGTCGATATGTTGCGCGGCATTGAAGAAGATGAGTCCATTAAAGCACTCGTTATTCGTATCGATAGCGGCGGCGGCAGCGCCTTCGCCTCCGAAATTATTCGCGCCGAAATTGACGCTATCCGCAAGAGAAATATCCCCGTTTATATTTCTATGGGTAGCGTTGCAGCTTCGGGCGGATATTGGATGGCGACCGCAGGCGATGAAATTTGGGCAACGCCAACCACCATTACCGGTTCTATAGGCGTATTCGGTGCATTCCCAACACTGGAAAATAGCTTGCAAAAAATCGGTTTGAATACCGATGGTATAAGCACCACTGAATTGGGCGGCGCGCTAAGCATTGATCGCCCACTCGCGCCAAAAATGAATAGCGTTATTCAAGCTGGCGTAGATCACACCTATCAAAGCTTTATTAAATTAGTGGCAGATGCGCGCAAACAAGACGTTGCTGCAATCCATGAAATCGCCCAAGGCCATGTATGGACAGGCGCTAAAGCCAAAGAAATTGGCTTGGTGGATAACTTGGGAACACTTAACGATGTTATCGCAGCCGCAGCCGCTAAAGCAGAATTAAAAGATTACAGCGTTAAACTGATTACGCAGAAGCTTTCGCCTAAAGAAGAGCTTATTCGTAAATTGGTGGGTGAAGATGCAAAAGTATTTGTTCCTAAATCCTTGCTAAAACCTTTCGCCGAATTGAATTTAGTACAACAACAAATATCACCGCTGCTGAAACCACTGGTAGCTCTGCAGAAGATGACAGACCCGCAAGGCATTTACGCAACCTGTTTGGAATGCGTGAGCCCTTAGGCGGCACGAACAAAAAAGCCAGCTATTTAGCTGGCTTTTTTATTGCGATGCGGAAGCGCTAAACGCTTGTCGCCAACAAACTTTCAATCTCTTTTGTAATAGCCTCATGATCTTTTAGTTCACCAAACAACTCACCCAATCCATCTGCATTACTCAAACCTAAAACCACCCCCAACACAGCGCCACGATGACAGTTCTCACCGCCAACATTTGTATTTGCCAGCAACGCTGATTTGGAATCGTCGTTGTATTTGTAGGCGAGATACAAAAGGCTCGGCCAAGAGTCCGATATTGGGCAGGCCTTGCTATAAACACCGCCAATAATATCGTTATCGTCTGTGGATTTTTCGCAAAGCTCTTTTAAATCCACCTTGCAAGAGAGCTGCGCCACTTTCGAAATAATGGCTTTAGGGTCGTCACTCTCGGCGCGAAATAATAAGTCGTGAATCAATTTAACGTAGGCATCCGCTATTTTGGCTAGCGTTTCATCTGGGTGAGTAAGCCACATGTGCTCGCGGCAAATTTTTTGTACTTTAGATAGATTTTTATCCCTCAAAAATTCCACGATCGCAATAGGCGCAATGGTAACAAAACCGCCAACAGAAGCTGTTGTGTCAGCGGCCAAGCCACACTTATCTGGTGGCAAGCCCTTCTCCAAATTTTCAAAGAATGCCCGATGATAAGTCTCAGCATAAGTATCAGGATGCTGCGGAGTATCGCTCGTCATGAACGCAATATAATTTTGCAGAAACCTTGTTGGATCGTATTCGCCACCATTGTCGATCAAGGTGCGCGTCACTAAACGTGCGCAATGGGCGTTAAGTGTATTCTCGCCTGCTTTCATCCCTTGGTGAACGTGTTGATTGGGAATACCCCAAAATTTCTTCTTATCTTTTAAAATCACATCACCCACAATTTGCTTTGCGCCAGAATCGGTGAGCTTCAAAAAATCGTGAGGATGTTGTTTAGGAGCAGCTTCAAATTTTTTAATGCCGCCGGGGAACGCATTCTGAATATCTTGCGGATTGTAAAACCAATGCACTGGCATCGAGAGTGCATCGGCAACATAGATCAATTTTAATGCGGCCGCGGCGCGCGCGTTGATTAAGCTTGAGCGATTCATGGTACAACTCCTGTAGGTAAAAGCTCGTTATTCCCAGCGTTTCGCTGACAGAACATCTTTTTCTTGTGCATCAATCCAAACACTACCCTGCTCCGTTAATTCTTTTTTCCAGAAAGGCGCTCGTGTTTTTAAATAATCCATCAAAAAATTCGCCGCATTAAATGCGTCCTCGCGGTGAGCACTGGTTACGCCCACAAATACAATATTGTCGCCAAGCTTCAAATCACCTACTCGGTGAATAATTTTCCAACGCAGAATATTCCAACGCGAGCAAGCTTCGTCAGCAATTGCCCGCAGGGATTTTTCTGTCATACCGGGATAATGCTCCAAACGCAAACCCAAAACATTACGCGCTAAATTTAAATCGCGCACGCGGCCTACAAAAGTCACCACAGCACCCGCGGCTGTATCTCCAGCCACCAATTCTTTATATTCTTCGCCAACGTCAAAATCAGCTTCTTGTACCTGAATCATTTAGCCACCTGTCAAGTTAACCGCCTGTCACGGGTGGGAAAAACGCAACTTCATCTCCATCTTTTACGACATGTGATGCTTTTACGATGGTTTGGTTTACAGAGAACAACAATTTGTCGTTCGCCAGAAATTCTTTCCACTGTGGGTTTGCTTCAACAAGCTGTTCGCGTATCCAAGACAGGTTTGAAGGAGACGGACACTCCACTTCAACTTGGTCGCAATGTAATTGCTCGCGCAACTGTGCAAAAAATAAAACCTTAATCACTTGCTACTCCGCACGCTGGTAATGGCCACGACGACCGCCAGATTTTTCGAGTAAACAAACGTTGTCAATTACCATGTCCATATCTACTGCTTTGCACATGTCGTAAATCGTGAGCGCCGCAACACTGGCCGCGGTTAGGGCTTCCATTTCAACGCCTGTTTGACCTGCAAGTTTGCACAGCGTGCGTATTTCAACAGAGGCATCCGGCACATTAATTTCAAAATCCACGCTGACTTTGCTGAGCATTAAGGGATGGCATAGCGGAATCAAATCCGCACATTTTTTTGCCGCCTGAATTCCTGCAATGCGCGCAACGGCGAGCACATCGCCTTTCTTTAAACTATTTGCCTGAATTTGCGCCAAGGTAGAAGGCTGCATACGTACGCGTGCGAATGCGCGGGCTTCACGCGAGGTAACGGGCTTTTCGCTCACGTCCACCATGGCTGCTTTGCCCTGCTCATCAATATGGGATAACGACATAGGAAACTCTGGATAGAAATCTAGGGGATAGTGGTCAGCTGGGGTATCATAAGCGCCCACTAGATACTCGTCAGCATGATTTTTTGAACAATTCCATGACCACCAAACTTAATCGCCGTTTTACCGCCGCTCCTATGATGGAATGGTCCGATACTCACTGCCGCAGCTTTTGGCGCTTACTCACAAAAGAAGCCGTGCTTTACAGTGAAATGGTCACCACCGGCGCTTTGATTCACGGTGACCGCAAGCGATTTCTGGACTTTAACGCGAGCGAACACCCATTAGCCTTACAGCTGGGCGGCAGCGACCCCAAGGCCTTGGCTGAATGCGCCAAAATGGCTGAAGATTGGGGCTACGACGAAGTAAACCTCAATTGCGGCTGCCCGAGTGATCGCGTGCAAAACAACATGATTGGTGCTTGCTTGATGGCGGAACCCGCATTAGTGGCAGAGTGCATGTCTGCCATGCAAAATGCCGTGAAAATCCCGGTGACAATCAAACACCGTATCGGCATTGATGACATGGAAGATTACGAGGGCATGGTGAATTTTGTCAGTACGGTTGCTAGCGCTGGCTGCAAAACCTTTATCGTGCATGCGCGCAAAGCGTGGCTAAAAGGCTTAAGCCCCAAAGAAAACCGTGAAGTTCCGCCTTTGCAATACGACAAGGTGGTTCGCCTCAAACAAGAACATCCCGAGCTGGAAATCATCATTAACGGCGGTATAACCAGTATCGAACAGTCGCTTAAGCTACTTGAAGATGTAGACGGAGTTATGTTGGGCCGCGAGATCTACCAAAATCCTTATCTGCTCGCGGAAGTCGATCAACGCATTTACGGCGTGGAAAAGTCCGTCGTTAGCCGCGAGGAGGTTATGGAGGGATTTATTGCCTACGCAACCGAGCAAGTCGCCAAGGGCGTGCGTATTAACTACATGACGCGCCATATCTTGGGTCTTTATCAAGGGCTGCCAGGCTCACGTAAATTCAGACGCGTTATTTCTGAGCAGGCCTATAAACCAAATGCCGGTCTCGAGGTCATAAAAGCAGCCTTGGACGTTCTAAATGAGCTACCATTTACATCTGAACTGACCAATTGAATCGACCGGTCATTCTATGGAAAAGATGACTTTCGGCTAAGAGTCAAAAAGACTATAATAATCCCCTACGGCAAATTAGAGATATCAACCTTAACTCCGTTATAGGAAAACTATTGTGACTAGCAAACTCGAACAACTGAAGCAATTTACCGACGTGGTTGCCGATACCGGCGATATTGAAGCGATCCGCTTGTACAAGCCATTGGACGCAACCACTAACCCATCTTTGGTCTACAAAGCTGCGCAAATGCCGCAATACCAAGACCTGTTGCAATCTTCTATTAAAGCCGCCAAAAGCATTACCAACAGCGCTGAACAATTGAGCGCTGCAAGCGACAACCTGGCTGTGGGTTTGGGCTTGGAGATTTTGAAACTGGTTCCAGGCCGCATTTCTACTGAAGTGGATGCTCGCTTGTCTTTCGACACCAAAGCCAGCATTGCCAAAGCACGTCATTTGATCGACCTTTACGCCAAAGGCGGTGCGGACAAATCTCGCGTATTGATTAAACTGGCATCTACGTGGGAAGGTATTCGTGCTGCAGAAGTGCTGGAAAAAGAAGGCATCAACACCAACCTGACATTGTTGTTCGGCTTCGAACAAGCTGCCGCTTGTGCGGATGCTGGTGTGTTTCTGATTTCTCCATTTGTGGGCCGTATCCTCGACTGGTACAAAGCCAACACCGACAAAAAAGAATACACCGCTGAAGAAGATCCAGGCGTGGTTTCTGTTCGTCGCATCTACAACTACTACAAGCAAAACGGCTACAACACTGTTGTTATGGGCGCGAGCTTCCGCAACATTGGTGAAATTGAAGCCTTGGCGGGTTGCGACCGTTTGACCATTAGCCCTAACTTGTTGCAAGAATTAGAGCAAGACCAAGGCAAATTGGAGCGCGTACTTTCTCCATCTAACACTGGCGAAAAAATTGCCAAAGTTATTGAGACTGAGCCAAGTTTCCGTTTCGGCATGAACCAAAACCAAATGGCAAACGATAAGTTGGCCGAAGGTATTCGTGGTTTTGTGAAAGACCAATTAAGCCTCGAAAAGCTGTTGAAAGAACTCGCCTAATTAGCGGCGATTAAAACGAGAGCAAACTTTGTTAAGTAAAATCTCTGCGTTCTTCGAGCGTCATCTGCAACCTGCAGGTGACGCTTCTAACTCCCTCTCCCACTCGCAAAAACAATTAGCTGTTGCCGCTTTATTAATTGAAGTTGCTATGGCAGATCACGTTTTTGATGAACGCGAAATGCAATCGCTAAAATTGCACCTCAAACAAAAATTCGCTATTGAAGATTCGCAACTAAACGAACTTATTGCTTTGGCAAAAGAAGAAACCTCGGACGCGACATCCTTACACCAATTCACAACCTTGGTTCACCAACATTGCAACTCGCAAGAGAAATTTGAGCTGCTGGTTTCCATGTGGGAGCTGGCTTTTGCAGATAATGACTTGGATAAATATGAAGAGTACGTTATTCGCAAGGTCGCCGATTTGATTTACGTTTCGCATTCTGATTTTATGCGCGCAAAATCGATCGCTAAAGCAAGATTGGTTTAGAACGCGAAGTTAAAAGACAGGGAGGATTTTCAGAAGGGTATTAAAATCGGTATTTAAGAATTTTCGAGCATATTTACCAGGTTTTTAAAGGTTTCGCGGTTTTGTTCGTTTAACCCCATCAATATTTTGTGTGCTTCCAGTACTTTTTCCTTCACTTCCTGCTCACCACATTCAATGGGTGATAATGGCTTTTCCGGTTCTATATCAACTTCAAGTTTGTTTACAATTGTAAAAATATCCGCAAAACCCATGGTATCCAAAATACGCTTAATACTCGCATTGGTCGCAAGAATCACGGGGACAATATGGCGTTTTTCTTGGGCTAAAAGTGAGATTTTGGCCATCAAACCTAAGGTCGTACTGTCGACGGCTTCTGCTTCAGACAAATCAAACAGCACTGACGATAAATCAGGCGCCGCAAGCATAGCATCAATAAATTGATCGAAGGACACACATAAGGTGAGGCGCACGTCACCAAGCATTTTGATGATGTACACACCGGCATGGTCTGCTACAAGTATCTGACCGGGACGCATTTTACTTACCTCTGGCAATCGTAAGGATGGCAATATCATCTGGCGTTTCGCCATCATCCTTAACATGTAAAGTATTGCAGATGGATTCCAAGCTGCCAGTTGATTCTGCAACTTTTTGTAATAACAAAGCTTCCTTCTCTTGAATCGTATCGGCTGGCAATATTTCTAACACACCATCAGAAAAACACGACAAGGTGTAAGAGTCTGGCAATTGCATTTGATAGGTTTGCCATGTGACATCCTTAAAAATTCCAACAGGTTTACCGTTGCCTTCTAAATAGCGGCACTCATCATTCGTTTTCAATATCGGCATTGGCAAATGACCTGCAACAGCATAGTTCATTAACTGAGTATGTGTGTCGATCACGCCTACGAAGAAAGTGAGATGATGATTTAAGCGCGTTTCTTTAATTTCGCGATTTACTGTTTGCAGTAAATGATTGGCACCCGTAGCAAAAGATTGCTCATCACCAAATAAGCCTTCTTCACGCACCATGCGGCTGACAAGATGTTTTAACCAAATAGTAACGAAGGCGGAAGAAGAACCGTGACCAGAAACATCGGCGAGGTAAAAAGCGAGGTAACGTTTTTTGATGTGGGCGTAATCAACAAAATCGCCACTGAGGAACAAGGATGGGGCTATGTAATGAGCGACTTCGTAATGATCCTGAGTAATCAGGCGGTTGGGCATTAAGCGTTTTTGAACTTGTTTACCGGCGAGCTGATCGCGCTCAAGCACACGTAGACTTTCTCGTAATTCGTGGTTGGCAGCTTCTAACTGTTCTCGGTAACGTTGGTTTTCCAATAAGAGCTCTGTGCGCTCAAGTGCTTTATTGATGGCATGAACTAACACTTCGATATCTAAAACAGGTTTTACCAGATAATCGCTAGCACCCAATCGCAGCGCTTGGACCACATCACTTACGCTACCGGCTCCTGAAATAATAATGACCGGTAAGTCAGGTTGGTGCTGTTTGATTTGCTTAAGGACTTGTAAACCATCGCCACCTGGCATTCGCAAATCGGTGAGAACCAAGTCTGGAGCGTATTTTTGGATATTTTCGCAGAGCTGATTTGCATCGGCCTCTTCGAAGACTTTAAAGCCACTATCTGCTAGATAAACGGCAATACTGCGCCGAACAAGTGCATCGTCATCAATGAGGAGCAGCTTTTTTGGGTTCTCCGCCATCTATGGTGTATCTCAGCTATGGTTTAGGCAAACAAGGTTTAAGGCACGTTTTGAGAGGCGCACAACACTACTCTTTCGGTACTTTTCCCGCAAGCAATTCATGACAGATTTAATCCTAAGACGGCTTAGTTTTACCCTAGCTGAACAAAACCAGCGCAGACTTCCAAATGACCCACAGGTTTTCGCTCAAAACATAACTAATTAAGCATCGTCCGTGGCATTTTTGCCGCCTGTGCTACACTCATTTGTATTGCCTAACCGTAATATGATTGCGTGCTCGACGAGCAAAGAGCAGCCACATCATAAGATTGATAACAAAGAGGACAGACTATGAGCTCTATCGATAAAGGCTTCAGTGAGAAACGCGACTTTATCCGCATGAAAATTAGCGCGCCTTTGAGCGCCAAGCTCTCTCATCATGAGGGTGTGATTGAAGGATTGTGCCGCGACTTGAGCGGTGGGGGCATGCAGGTAGAAACAAAAACTCACATTGCTGTGGGGACTGAGCTGGTGGTGGAAATATCATCTGACCACGGCCACAACCCAACCCTTCATGCCAAAGCTAAGGTGGCGCGCTCCGCTGGCGATGCCGACTCAGGTTATGTTCTGGGTTTGGAAATCGTAGAAATTATTAAATAGAACTCAACAGGAGGCTCGAATCAAAAGCCCGAGTCTCCTGAATCTTCATCCTCACCAAAACTATCTTCCACTTTTCCATTATTAATTAGGAAGTTGCGACGCTGTAAATAAGCCTCGCGGAAGAAGACGTACTTATCCCCGGTAATCCCCTTTTCTAACGGCATCAAGTTGGCCCGGGTATTTACGATATGGAAGGTTCGCACCGTATTTTTGGTGGCGATATCGTCAATGTAGGTCTTTGGATCGGTATACCAATCCACTGGAACCGCGGAAGTGTCGCGCAAGTTACTTGGCCCCAAAAGCGGCAATACCATATATGGACCCGAATTCACCCCCCAAACAGCAAGAGTTTGGCCGAAGTCTTCGTGGTCAGTGCGCCTGAGATTCATATGCTGCGCAACATCCAAAATTCCCGCCAACCCCAAGGTTGAGTTAATGAGCAAGCGCCCCGTATCGTGAGCTGCACTGCGGAAATTACCCTGCAATAAACCATTTAGGGCGCTAGGAATTTCCATGATATTGAACAGAGCATTATCAACACCTGTACGGAAAAAGCCGGGCGTCGCACGTACATAGGTTTTGGCGAGCGGCTTGAGGAAATATTTATCAGCACCCATGTTGAAGCTAAACATGGAGCGATTGAACTTTTCCCACGGATCTACCGGTGATTTGACCATAGTGGCGCTGGATTCCTCAACGGGGGCAGCATCTACTCGCTCAGGATCTGCAGCGAAACTAAGATTAGCCAGCAACGATGTAGATAGAACGGCGGCCGTAAGCAATAGCGTTTTCATAATATTCCTTGATTCGCTCGGAATAACGGGTGAAAGGCGAAGCGCTAGGCTACGCAAAGGGCGGCCACTTTACCCAAAGTGGTGGGCCACAACAACCGGCACAGATTGAAGACATGCGCCTGGATGGCAGCAAAACGGAAAATGGCCGGAGCGGCCATTATAGAAGCAAGGTGTCACACCATAAGTGACAATTGTAACTGAAGGCTGGTGTCGCGCGTCAGGAGATCACGCTCAATAGAGGGATTCGTGGAGAGTCAGCGCTAAAGACAATAATAGATAAGCTCAAGCTTTAATGACCTGGTATTAGTAACGGGCAAATAACGTTCACCTTCTACCACAAAGCCTTTTGCACATTCACGCGACAGTTTTTCGAGAGCGTTAAATTTTACCAATTGAAGTTGCGCTGCTGAGATAAATTCATCTGGCTTTTTCAACTCTACATCTGCAACTTTTGTGGACTTTTCTTGAACCACTTTTGAGGCTGTTTTAGCCTCCTGAATAACTTCTTCGTCAGCAGCATCTTTCTTTTTACCCAGCGCACGATGCAAAACACCATTCAGCCCCTTATCGGAATAATCACAATTTTTATACAAATTCTGGTTCTGCGCTTCCGCCATTTCTGCTGCTGGCGGGCATTCTTCTTCCGCAGCGAAAGTCATTTGAGCACTTATGATAAGGATAAATAAGCCTATTAATTTATTCATAAAATACCTCTTAGCCACACGGATTTTTCTGCAGTAAAAATCCACCTGCATAGCAGGTAGCGAATGGCACTTACGGCGGGTGCTTGTCTTAAACCGTTACCTCTAACCGCAGCTGGCGCTCATCTTCCTCTCTCGCCTGCTTATCTTGATAACGTACGTATCTCCGAATCACCTCTTCATTCGCGCCAACTGAATCTACAAAATAGCCACGCTGCCAGAAATGATTTCCCCACATTTTATTCTTTCTTAAATACGGAAATTTATTGAACAGTCTTATCGCTGTTCTTCCTTTCAAATGTCCCCATTAGCCCGAAACACTTATGTTGGCGTATGTCCTTACCATTCAAATGCACATGCTGATCATCTGCACATTTAGCTCAACTACTTCTTGCAATTCTTCATCCCAAAACATAAATACTTCGATACAACTCTTTTCCTATATTTCCCGTCAATATCTTGAACCTATACTTCGGCGTCCAAACAATGTGATACTGACATCGATAGAATACGTGTGAAGCGGATTCATATCTGCTCATGCTTTTTACTCCTGATCATTTGCTGGTAACAAACGATTGTGTATCTAGCATGGGCACTTTTCAGGCATAGCCCCGAGTAGCTGATCACCACCTCCATAGGAGGTGGTTTTAGAATGGCAATAAAAAAGGGTGCCGGAGCACCCTTCATCTGCAAGCAACTGATTAGAAGTTGAATTCTATACCGCCGCCGATATAAGTGTCATCGCGCTTGGTGAAACCAGTTACCGCTTTGTCATCTTCAATTTTGGTGTAGTAACCCAACAAAGTAGCGTTTTTAGATAATTTGTAATCTACGCCCAAGTTAGTGGATTTTGATTTAACAGTCGCACCCATAATGTTTGATTGACCGTACTGTGCTTTAAGAGCCCACTTTGGATCAACTTCCCACTTAGCTGACAACAAGTAACCATTATCGTCGATTTTGCTAGCACCTGCTTTACCATTGTCGTAAGTCTCATACAAAGCGCCCAAAGTAACTGGGCCAACTACGAAACGACCTACAGCGCGAAGGATATCGGTATCATCCGGAGCAGCAGCACCAGTAATTGTTGAGCTAATTACGGCTTTGTTGTTAGCATTGAGAACGTTGTGGTCGTTAGCCAATGCTAAATAAATAGTTTTGGTGTTGTAAACGATAGACGCTGAATAGCCGTTTACGTTGCCTGGCAAATCAGCTTCGCTGTTGATGTAAGCAAAGTTACCGGTAATGTGGTTGAATTCGTTAGTTGAGTATTGAACTACGTTTTTAGCACGAGTTTCACCCTGAACCACCGCCTGCATATCGCCGATCATATCGTTGAACAGGTCGATTTTTTCTTGAGCAAGTTTTAAGGGAGTATCAAACATACCCAACTTAACCACACCAAAGTTACTTTGCACACCAACAAAAATATTACGCTGAGAGAAGGTTTGACCGCTTACAGAACAGGTTGTTTTGGTGGTTGCAGCTGGAGTTGTAGTAACAGAAGTTGCAGTACAGGTTTGGCTGATAGAACCATCATCAACTTTAGTTTGGTATTCAAATTGATAAATAACTTTCGTGTCTTCGTTAACAGCTTCGGAACCTTTCAAACCAATACGTGAAGCATTGCTCACTAACTCAGTATAGTTTTGGCCAGTTTGAAGATCCGTACTTTGCCATGTTACGAAAGCTTTACCGTACACAGTAACATCAGCAAAGGCGGCCGCAGGTACAAGAGAAGCGATCATTAAAGGAAGTAGAGCTTTTTTCATGAGGTTGTCCCCTAGGTTTTAATAGATATGGTCATAACGAAACTACTGACGCGACGCATGAGCTTTTGTAGCGTTCTGGCGCGCATTATGTTGTGACTATATTGCAGTTGTATTACAGCGTAGATCGGGGCGCAGTTTTAGCAACAAAAGTCATAAAACTTCGCAAAATATTTCGCTATAAGAGCGATCCCCCTCTACTACGAACCCTATTGCGCCTGCTTTTGCGGGACTTTTTCTTGAAATTTTGAACAGCATAAACATTTTTTTCAAGTTGTCTGTAACAAACCCGCCGGCTTCGCATCTACTATTGGCGTTGAGGAGTTTCGGCTTACCTCAACTTCACCCACTGATTATTCATGAATGGAGATTTATACAAATGAAAACAATGACTACTTCTGCTTTGGTATTGGCTGCAGCTGCTCTTCTGTCAACCGGTACAGCTTTGGCTGATGACAAGCCAGCTGCTTCACAAGGCGCTGTTAAATGCGGCGGTGTAAATGCGTGCAAAGGCCAATCAGCTTGTAAAACCGCATCAAATGCATGTAAAGGCCAAAACGCTTGCAAAGGCCAAGGCTTTAGCGAAATGAGCGGTAAAGATTGCTCAGCAAAAGGCGGTAAAGAACTTAAGTAAGTTCACGCCCAGCAGGCTGCGTAAGAGCTGATCTTACGCAGCTGTTAATCATCAAATAAATAAACCACTATGAAAACCATGACACCTACATATCTGCAACCTCATCTCGGTTTTGGCTTGGGCTTACGAAGTGAGCATTACACCGACTTACTGGAGAACGAGCATCACCTCGATTGGTTGGAAATTATTAGCGAGAACTACATGGTTGCTGGCGGAAAGCCACTTTATTATCTCGATAAGATTCGCGAGCGCTATCCGTTGGTGATGCACGGCGTATCACTGTCAATTGGTAGTACCGACCCGCTAAATCAAGAATATTTAAAAGATTTAAAAACGCTTGCCGAACGGGTAAAGCCAAAGTGGATTTCAGACCATCTTTGCTGGACAGGCATTGAGGGGATTAATCTTCATGATTTAATGCCGCTCCCCTACACCGAAGAAGCGCTTAAACATTTAGTAAAGCGTATTGGGGAAGTACAAGAATTTTTAGGTCAGCGAATTTTGTTGGAAAATGTTTCTAGCTATTTAACCTATCAACATTCAACAATTTCTGAGTGGGAATTTCTCAGAGAAGTATCTCAACAGGCAGACTGTTTGATTTTACTCGACATTAACAATATTCACGTAAGCGCCCACAATCACGGCTTTGATCCTTTAACTTATTTGGAAGCCATGCCCGCGGACCGCATTCAACAAATTCACTTAGCGGGTCACTTGAATAAAGGCGATTACAGCATTGACACTCACGATCACGAGATTATTGATTCGGTATGGGAGCTTTATGCCGAAAGCGTGCGTCGCTTTGGGCATATTAGCACCATGATCGAACGCGATGACGATATTCCCCCACTTGCAACTCTCTTAAATGAGTTACAAAAGGCACGAGAGATTTCCGCTTCTGTTTTAACGCCGCAAAAAACTTTCGCCCACTCTATTTAGTAAAGGAATTTCCATGACAAGCTTATTCAACAGTTTTATCGACCTAACACTTCGGTGGCCTGAAAAAGTGGCGGCTTATTTACAATGGCTGGCCCCATTAGTCGCTCGTCTTATTGTAGGTGAAGTATTTATGACGGCTGGATGGGGAAAACTGCAAAATTTGGACGCGATGATTCAAAACTTTACCAGCTGGGGAATTCCATTTCCGCAAATACTTACACCTTTTACATCCGGTGCAGAATTTGTGTGTGGAATATTATTAATGCTGGGATTATTCACGCGCATTTCGGCTGGCATACTTGGCGTGATTATGATTGTCGCCATTAAAAGCGTACTCTGGGCGGACGTGGATTCATTGGACACTCTGTTAGGATTTTCTGAAACCGCTTACTTGGCCATTTTCCTGTGGTTATCAATTGCGGGCGCAGGGAAAATTTCTATCGATCACTGGTTAACACGTAAATAAAATGACGCATCCTAAAACGCTGGCGGATTTGCAACTGCAGTTACAAAATTTTTTGCTCGATAAAGATGAAGACGCGAGTGACATTACATTGGAGACACCACAGTTTTCCAAACATGAGCGCTTGAACATTTATCACGCTGCGTATCGCTTACGATTAATAGAAGCATTAGGCAATGATTACCCAGCCTTGCAAGGTTATTTGGGTAATGAGCAATTCACAGCTATGGCCCATGCATTTATTGCTGCACATCCGTCGCACCATCCATCGCTACGTTGGTTTGGTGAGAAGTTGCCAGATTTTCTACGCAACCACGAAACATGGAAATCAAATATTGAACTCGCAGAGTTGGCGGAATTTGAATGGCGCCAAGCTATGGCGTTTGACGCGGCGGATACACCTCTCGTCACTATGGACGATCTTCGCAGATTATTACCCGAACAATGGATGACACTGAAATTGCGTTTTCATCCATCCGTTCAAACTATGCATTTCTTTAGTAATGCACCAAAGCTGTGGCAGTCTTTGATACAGGATGAAACATCAATATCCGTGGAGCTGGCAACTGAAAACCAAACTTGGTTGATTTGGCGAGAAGACTTACAAGTTCTTTATCGCCCCTTAACTCAGGAAGAGGCTTGGGCGCTCAGCATATTTGCAGATGATAAAAATTTTGCGGATGTATGTGACGGCTTATGCAGATGGTTTCCCGCAGAACAAGTCCCTATGCAAGCTGCACAATATCTTCAACATTGGATTGGCAGTGGATTAATTGAAGAGATTCTCACCAATTAATTGCTGAGCACCAACTCCCACTGCTTATCCAACCGTTTGGGCGATATAGGAACTTGCGTTTTTAGCGTTTGCGCGAACAGCGATACACGCAATTCTTCTATCCACCAACGGTATTCCATTAACGCAGAATTCTGGCTTAACGCAAAATCCCCCTCTTTTTCCAAGTACTCTTGCAAGCGCAGCCAATAAGGCTGAATCTCCAACAGTGTCAGCTTGTCTTTTTGAGGATTGAGCGCAACTTTTTCCAAGCGCAATTGAATCGCGCGTAAATAGCGTGAATACTGTTTCAGCCATTCGTCCGGTGTTTTGTAAACAACGCCTACATAAAACAAATGTTTCAGCTGCTCTTGAATATCACTTAAAGCAAAAGCCATGACGAGCGCATTTTTTTGTTGCTTGATATTTTTTCGAACATCTACTAACAACTTTAGGCTAGTCAGTAAATGTGTGTAAATCTCCTGCGCATGGGCAACAAGCTTATCGCGAATTGAATTGACCACGTTTTCAAATTCAGGCTTGGTACGCGGCAAACTCTGCTGATCGCTAAGCGCTAGCTGCTTGATTGCAGCGAGAATAATGTCATCCACAACTTGATCCCGTGAGCCTATGCTGGCAAAGGTCAGCGCTATCTCTTGCCCCTTAAGTAATTCTTTTTGCAAATATTTTACGGGCGGGGTTAATTGCAAATATATTAAGCGCGCAAGACCGCGTTGAGTTAACTCCAAGGCTTGTTGGGGATTATCTAACACCTGTAAGGCCACCGAAGTATTTTTATCGACTAACGCGGGGTAGGCACGAATACCTATACCATTGCGCTGCAATTGAATCGCTTGCGGTAGGTTTTCAAAATCCCACTCAATAATATTGTCGCGTTCGATATTGGTCGCCGCTGATTGAATGTTTTGTTGCACTTGCGCGCGATATTTTTCCCGCAAAGGAGCCAGATCACGACCACTCGCAACAACCTTCCCTTTGTCATCAACCACTTTGATATTAAAGCGGTAATAATTATCCACCTGCGCTTCCAGCCATGCATCTGGCCCTACATCGACACCAGTTTGGCGTTTCAATTGCAAACCCAAGGCATCGGTCAGCGACTTATTGTCGGGTGACATTGCCGTAAGCGCTTTATCGACCACATCGGGTACAGGCACAAAATGTTTACGCAGGGATTTCGGCAAACCCTTAACCAAACTAATACACTTTTCACGCAACATGCCGGGTACTAACCATTCAAGGCGCTGTTCCGGCAATTGATGCAAGACACTCATGGGCACGTGGATACTCACGCCATCATCAGGATGATTGGGTTCAAAATGATAAGTCAGCGGAAACACCATACCACGCCATTCCAGCTCGTTGGGAAATTGCGCTTGAGTAATATCCAAGGCGCCGTGACGCATAAGGGTTTCGCGGCTGATGTATAAAATGTTGGGGTTTTCTTGCTCGGCTTTTTTGCGCCAATTTTCAAATCCGGCAAGGTTAAAAATATTTTCTGGAATGACTTCGTTATAAAACTCAAAAATAACTTGCTCATCTGCCAATATATCGCGACGGCGCGATTTTGCTTCCAAATCATCCAGCTCTTTTAGCAAAGTTTGCTGATGCGCATAAAAGTCATTCACCGCCCCTCTACGCTGCATATTTTTACGTTTAGGATGTTCCGCATATTGCCCTTCCACAAACGCGGAACGAATAAAGACTTCGCGGCAAATTGCGGGATCTATATGCGAATAAATAACCGATTTTTTTTCAATCAAGGTCAAACCATAGAGGCTTACCTTTTCATAGGCCATCACTTGACCGCTATGGCTGTTGTAGTGGGGTTCAAAGTACTGGCGTTTTACTAAATGCTCCGCTGCGACCAAAGCCCATTCGGGCTCAATTTTGGCAACCGTGTGCGCAAAAAGTTTTGAAGTTTCAATTAGCTCCGCCGCCATTATCCATTTCGGCGTTTTCTTAATGAGCGACGAGCCCGGGAAAATACTGAACTTGCGATTGCGCGCGCCTAAGTATTCGCGCTCTTCGTGGTTAAACCCTAAATTCCCAAGCAAACCGCTGAGCAAGGCTTTGTGTACGGGGTCATAGCCCGCAGGTACGGTGTTGACTTTAAATCCCAAATCTTTAATGGCAACGCACAATTGATGGTGAATATCTCGCCATTCACGTAGGCGCATGTAATTTAAAAATTCTTTTTTACACAGTTTTCGCAACTGGTTTTGCGAAAGCTCTTGCCGTTGCGTTTCAAAATAATCCCACAGGTTTACAAACCCGGCGAAATCAGAAAACTCCGCCCAAAAACGGCGATGACTTTGATCGGCTGCTTGTTGCTTTTCCACTGGGCGCTCGCGCGGATCTTGCACTGATAACGCACTCGCAATAATGAGCAATTCACGCACGCAAGATTGCTCTTGCGCCGCCAACAGCATGCGAGCGAGCCGCGGGTCTAAAGGCAATTTACTGAGTTGAGTTCCAATAGGCGTGAGTTGATTTTTTGTATTAACTGCTTGGAGTTCTTCCAGCAATTTGTAACCGTCGCTAATTAGGCGATGATCAGGCGCATCAATAAAAGGAAATTTATGAATATCGCCCATTTTTAATTGCAGCATCTGCAAAATAACGGCCGCAAGATTGGTGCGTAGAATTTCAGCATCGGTAAATGCGGGGCGATTATTAAAATCCTCTTCGCTGTATAGGCGAATACAAATGCCTTCTGCAACACGACCGCAGCGACCTTTGCGTTGATTAGCACTTGCCTGCGAAACCGGCTCAATGGGTAAGCGCTGAACTTTTGTGCGATAGGAATAGCGCGATATACGTGCAAAACCCGGATCAATTACGTAGCGAATACCAGGCACGGTAATGGAGGTTTCCGCGACGTTAGTCGCTAATACAATTCGCCTGCCGGTGTGCGGGGCAAACACACGTTGTTGTTCCGCCAAACTTAAACGCGCATAAAAAGGCACAACTTCCATATGCGCGAATTGGGCTTTGCGTAGCGCGTCTGCCGCCTCACGAATTTCACGCTCACCGCTTAGAAAAATTAATATATCGCCACCACGCGAGCCACCGCTGGCTTTTTCGTGCTGTTCAATCTCATGCACAGCATCCACTATGGCGCTATTAATATCTTGCTCGGTATCTTCGCTCTCATCATCTTCGGCTTGCGATTCAAATAAAGGGCGATACCACACATCCACCGGATAAGTGCGACCAGAAACTTCGATAATCGGCGCATTGTTAAAATGCTGCGAAAACTTTTCCAGATCGATGGTAGCTGAGGTAATAATTAATTTTAAATCGGGACGCCGCGGTAACAGCTGTTTTAAATAACCCAATAAAAAATCAATATTCAAACTGCGCTCGTGCGCTTCGTCGATAATCAGCGTGTCATATTTATTTAAGTAAGGATCATTTTGGATTTCGGCCAACAAAATCCCATCGGTCATGACTTTAATAAGTGTTTGATCGCTGGACTGATCGCTAAAACGAACCTGATAGCCGACCTTGTCACCCAAACGCGTATGCAATTCCTCAGCAATTCGCGTAGCTACTGTGTTGGCGGCAATGCGTCGCGGTTGAGTGTGTCCAATTAAACCGCGACTGCCGCGCCCAATGCTCAAGCAAATTTTTGGAATCTGTGTAGTTTTACCCGAGCCGGTTTCCCCTGCGAGAACGACCACCTGATTATTGGCTATGAGTTGAGCAATGTCTTCACGCTTTTCACAGACGGGTAGATCTGGAAAATCAATATTTGCGGGTATTAGTTCTTGCCGCTGAGCAACTTTGGCTTGCGATTGTACAAGCTGCGTCTGCCATTTCTCCAACGCCTGCTCAATGGGCTTCTTCGCTCGAGCGAGCTTTTCCAGTTCAACCAAACGACGCATCAGCCGGTGATAGTCCTGTGCCATCACATTTACGACGGATTGTTTGTATTTTGCCCACTCGCTCGCCATTCAACCTACCCTTTAATTACCCTTGGGTAATGTACTGCCAACTCACAATCACCCGATACAAGCAGCGCATATTAAAGGGCTGGTGCGCGGCTTCCAACTTTTAGTGCGTTCAACTGAACAGATTTTACAAACCTTATTCCTATTAGCGCTTCAGTCGTTGAAAACATGGCAATACAAAAGTCCAGATTCTGTTCAGTATTCGTTTGGGTTGAGTGACTAGAATAGCGTTTCGCTTTTGCTAATTCCGTATCTTGGGGGAAGCTCCTAATTTCACCCGTCCACGGGATGTAATACAATTAGCTACCCTCCTTTGGCGCATCGCCAGTAAAGGAGTCTTTTATGTACAGTGACCCCCTTATGAAAAAATGGTTTGCCGCCCTTGTTCTTTGCTCGTTAAGCATTCACACCTATGCCGATATTTTCTGGCGCTTTAGAAATCCAGATGGCACAACCAAATGGCAGTGGGTAGCCAACTTCTCCAGCAGTGTACTCATTCTCACACTGCTCATCGTCATGATTTTCCTGATTCTGGCAAACCGCCGGGCAGGCCGCGCTAACCGCGAGTTAACCGATATTAAATCCACTCTGGAAGATCGCGTTGCGCGCAGAACAGCATCCTTGATTGAAACCACTGAAGCATTAAAAAGCCGTGAGCAGTACATCACCAGCATTGTTGAATCAATGCCATTAATGCTCATCGGCTTAAACCAAAATATGGAAGTTATTCAGTGGAACCGTGTTGCCGAATCCTCCACTGGCCGCCCCATTGCCAGCGTGCTTGGCAAAAAATTGTGGGACGCCTACCCAGCAATTACATTAACGCCTGAACAAGTTTCAGAAGTTTTGCAAACACGCAAAACCATGACGATTAAACACAGCCAACGCGACCAATATTATTTTGATATTACGGTTTATGCACTTACCGATAAGGGCGAAACTGGCGTAGTTATTTTGGTGGATGACATCACCAAACAAATGAAAGCTGAAAATAAAGTTTCCGAGCGTGACAAAATGTCCGCCATGGGAGAGCTGGCTTCTGCCATGGCTTACGATATTAATTTGCCTCTGCAATCCATTTTATCCAGTTTGGATGATGCGCAAGCAAAATTATCGAATGCCGACATTCTGGCGACCAAAAGCGAACTGCTCGCAACATTGAAAAATGCCCGTTTTAGCGGAAAGCAAGCATCGGCCATTATTCAAAACCTGTTGGATTTGGCGAGCAGTCATCATGACGACAAATCACCGGCAGATATTACGCGCTTGATGGATGAAAGCATTTCACTGGCCGATACTTTATTTACCGATTTGTCCGGTTTGCGCTTTAGCGACATTAAAATTACACGTCATTATCACGATGGCTTGCCACAAATTCCTTGCTACTATTCCGAGCTGCAGCAAGTCTTTGTGCGCTTATTACGCAACGCATTTCACTCGCTTAATAACCTCGAACAAGCAAACCCTGCAATCAATGTAGAAATCAGTGAGTTTTATGATTCATTGTGGATTAAGATCCAGCACAACGGACGCCCCTTAACTCCATTAGAGCAGGAAGATATTTTTCAACCTTTCTTTTCTATTTCCGAGCGCGAACCTGCGTGTCCCGTTGAACAGCGCCTGTCTTATTCTTACTTTATTATTACCGATCATCATCGCGGCCAAATGTCAGTTACGTCTGATGAGAAGTTTGGTACCTGCTTTAATATCCAATTACCGCTCGTTTGATTTTGTCCTTATAGAAAAGAAAACGCCGACTCAAAAGAATCGGCGTTTTTGTTTGGGCAACGAATTACTCCAACAAGCTGCGCAACATCCACGCTGTTTTTTCGTGCAATTGAATTCGTTGCGTTAACAAATCTGCTGTTGCTTCGTCATTGGCTTTTTCTACCACGTCATACAGTGACCGAGCCGTGCGCACTACTGCCTCTTGCCCTTCCACCAACAAACGAATCATCTCTTGCGCTTTTGGAATCCCGTCCTCTTCTTTAATACTACTGAGCGCCGCAAATTGTCTGTAGGTTCCTGGCGCATAAACGCCTAATGAACGAATGCGTTCAGCAATTAAATCAACGGCCAGTGCAAGCTCTGTGTACTGAGTTTCAAACATCAAATGCAATGTTTGGAACATAGGGCCAGTAACATTCCAGTGAAAATTGTGGGTTTTCAGGTAGAGAGTGTAAGTGTCCGCCAGTAGTTTGGACAAACCCTGGGCAATGTCCTGACGGTCTTGCTCGTTGATACCAATATTAATGTTCATAGGTATATCTCCTTGGTGTTCAGCTGATGATAGTCTCAGCATATACGCACAACCAGTAGATTTTTCTTATCGGTCTGATTAATTGGACGAAGGCAGATTCACGCGCCCCATTAATATCCACCCGCGCTTACGTTCACGATGGCGAATATACATATCGGCAATATCTTGAGGTACTTGTTCGGGCGTGAAATATTGAAAATCCAAGGCGAGGTAAAATGTTTGCAGATGGGGAAGCGCGTAACAATAACAGCTACCTTCCAGTGTGGGTATTAAGCATCGCAGAAGATGACTCGCTAAGCCCTGATGCCTTAATTCAGGCGCCACACAAAGATTGCGCAGCAAAAAGCAACCTGAACGCTGCGGAATTATGCGCGCTGCCGCGATTATTTTTCCATTGAATGACAAGCTATAAACGCGCTCAAATCGCCCACATTTGACACGATAGTTGCAGCTCGAATAAAACTGGTTAGCCAGCGGCAGTCTTAACTCACTGACCAATTCAATCGAACATTTTTCCAGCTCAATAACAGCATCAAAAGACATCGCAAAGGCTATTTTTTATCTTCACTATTCGCGGGATCTTCCATACTATCCAACGGAAATAACTTGTCCAGGCTTTCTTCGTTATTCATCGGAATATGAGCAGGATCTTCATCCGACAAATCTATTTCTGTTTTAGCTTGTGGCTTTTCTGCAGGACTGGATTTAATTTCACCGGGCTTAGCGTTTAAGGTTTTCTCAAACTCTGCCAGCTCATCTTTTGCTTTTCCACCAATAAAGAATCGGTAGGCAAAATACAGGGCAGCGATCAATAAAAGGTTACCAAGACCTATGCCAATATAAAGCAGCAAGTTACTGGATTTCTCTTCCGGCTTTTTTTCCTCTTCATGAGCCGGCTTTTCCTCGTGAGCGCTCGGCTTTGCGTCTTCGTGTTTTACAGGCTTGTAGCTAAAGGTGTCAGCATGAACGGTCTCATCCAACTTATCGCCATCCAAAAGGTCACCGCGCGCCCGAATATCAATTTGATAGTCCCCTTCCTGCACCGGTGAAAAAGAAAATTCCCAATGATTGGATTCGAGCGAATTTAAATTCCTTTCCATATTGTTGTTTTGAGAATTTTTTATAGTAGCGCTTACTTGAGCTTTTTTAACATCTACCGATTTATCATCCAGGGAAATTTTGTAGCTATAAGTCACTCGTCCATGATCATCTGTGGCACTGGATTTTTCCAGAATGATTGCACTATCTCGCACAGTTAAGCTGTGTTTGAACTCACGCTTAAAGGTTTTGCCATCTATATATAGGTGTGTCTCATAATCACCGGTTGCCGGGAATGCATCCAAACTTTGGTGAAAAAAACCATCGGCTGGTAATTTTTCTACCGGAAAAGAAATACTCGTACTTTCGTTAGTCTTATCTTTAGCCACAATTGCGCTAGCTTCTAACAACCCTAAAAAGCGCTGATCGGTTATGGTTTTACCATTTTCTTGAAATGAATAGGTCAGGTTCAAAACATCTTTGCTGTGAATATTATTTTTTAATGGCTCTACCACTAATTGCAAATTACTCACAACTGTAATGCGGCTTTGGGGAGCAATTTCAGTTTTTATTTTCCACTGGCCCGCCTTCGGAGTGTCCGCAGTTATTAGGTCATAGGTATCAGTACGGTACCAGTTGATACCGTCCACGGGATTTGTAGCGGAATATTGTTTACCTTCAGGTGATTCAATCACCGTTTTGTCTTCGCCAGGCTTACGAAAAATTAGTGCTGTAAACTCTTTAATACTGGCGTCAACCAAGAATCCGTTATTCTCCAGTGGAACTCGCTCAGCAGGAACTGCTTGATCAAAAATTTTTAAAAACACACTCATCAACTGATCCGCAGACGCCGCTAAGGTATAAACACCATCAGTTGCGACGGATATTTTTTTAAGCAATTCAATGTCGGAATTTTCTGATAGTGCGACTGTGTGCACCGTGTAGCCCGCGGTTTTAAGGCTCGGCAAAATCTCGTTAATAATACGTTGGCGTTCCGCGAGATTAACAATCGCATCTTTACCAATATCCACCACACCGTCCGTTAATAAAACAATATGTGTTTTGTAATCGGGGCTCATGGCTTTTTTATCGAAACTTACTTCATCCAAGCCTTTGCCGATGTTGGTGTACATGGCAACGGAATTTATTTCGTTGGATTTTGCGGCTGCTTGTTTACGCCAATTTGCATCAACTGCCTTTAAAGGCATTAACATATTGACCGAGTTGCCAAAGGTCCATACTCCGGCACGGCTTTTGTCTGGTAGCAAACGAACGAGTAAATCTAATGCAGGTTTGCGCAGGTTCTTGGGGTCTGTTTGCTTCATGCTGCCGGAGATATCAATCAGCACACGAACATCTGAAGGTAATATTTTTGTCGCTTTAGAATCGGCCGCCGGTTTGGTTTCAGTGGCAGATTCCGCGTTCGCTGTGGGTTCTTCTTTTTTTTCCGCAGTGCTGCCTTTTTCCGCAGTGCTGCCTTTTTCTGCGGTGCTGTTTTTTGCTGACTCTGACGCGGCGGACGCCTGTGGCTTTGGTGCTTCGTGCGACTGCGCAAAAAGGGTTGGGCTAAAACCCAACACAATAATGAGCGCTAAAAGATGACTTATTCTGTTTCGCATAAATGAAAGCCTTTTTGGCAGGCAGCAGTTAAGTGATTAAGGAAGAACGCTAAATTTGCGTAATATCTTCATACATTTATAGCAGTAAAACCGTAAATCGCCATTTTCCTGACACCACAAATGAAAAAAGCCAGCATCTGCTGGCTTTTTATACGTCATCCAAAACTAATCCCGAACGGCTCGCATAGGAATTTCACCTTTGAGCAGCTCTTCTCGCGCCTCGTATTCATCTTTACTCAACCCGCGAGATGATCTAACAACCGGAGTTTCATGTCGACGCCCACCGTGGTGCTCAACACGGCGAGAACTACGCGATGATGAATTTCTACCTGATCGAGATCTACCAGAAGTCGCTTTTTGATCGCCCGATTTGCGCGTAAATACTACGAACACCGCCACCAAAATAATGCCAATTAACCAAATACCTACCATGACTTTAACCAAAGGCATAATTGCTTGTGGGCCGTTGGATAAGCCTTCAAATACCAAGGTGTAGATCGCAGGCGCCATGGTCATGGTTTCGGCGTCAATCGCGTAAGGTGTGAATAAAATCGTCATGACTGTCACAACCGCAGCGTAACGCACAAATCGCCACGCCCATAAAAACATCCACCAAGCGGCGATCGTACAACCTAAACTGCCTGCGAAGTAAATCGCCCAAGCGTATTGCAGTGTTGTTATTTGATTCATGAGTTCTCCTAAACCCAACGTACTACGTATTCTTCAAGATCATCGGGGTCAACCGAATTTTCATGCACAACGAGCCCTGCCACTGACATTCCCGCTTTATGTACAGAATCAGGATCACCTGATACTAGAGGATGCCAATCAAATAGTGGGATTCCCTCATCAATTAAACGATAGGCGCAAGTTTCGGGCAACCAGTAGGTGTCTTTTACCGACTCAGGCGTTAGCGCAATGCAATCTGGAATATGTGTTTGGCGCTCCTCATACACTTGGCATTTGCAACTCGTGTGATCAAGATAGCGGCAGGCGACCTTTGTGTAATAAACATCGCCTGTATCTTCATCTTCCAACTTATGCAGACAGCATTTACCGCAACCATCGCACAAAGATTCAAACTCAGTGCGAGACATTTCATGTAATTTTTTCGCGCGCCAAAAAACTTGTACCGGCATTTTTTTACCTGACTGATTTAATGGCCTGAGAGCTTGGAATTTTTTGCCCGCATCAGCTGCATCTCAGGATCTTGCTCATTACGGGGTGGCATTTGTAAATAATAACCTTGGGTATCCAAGCTTTCTGCGACCTTTTCTACACTCACGCGCGCTAACTTTTTGTCCGGCGTTAATAAAATTACCATCGCAGGTTGCGGAGTTCCAAAGAGCTTTATCAACTCATCGGGGACTTTTGACAAGCCTTCTTCTTTCTTAACGTAAAGATACATGCCCTCTTCTTTGGGGCTGCGGTAAATCTGGCAAATAATTTTCATGCGCACTTATTACTCAATACAATTTTAATCGGAGATTGACGTTGAAACTGGCTCAGATTGCAAACCAGATTTTGCTCCTTGCTGAACGAGCTCCAACAATCCTTTTCCGATCAAGTCATAACGCCAACCAAGCAGCCGCTCAGGCAAGGTGTAAGTTCCGCCTTTCATGCCTGAGCGTACAAGTGCTTCATATTCCTTTTTACGAATAAGTACTTCGGGCGGTAAATTGGAAGACTCCGCCACTTCACGCACATATTTTTTCAGCAGCTTCATCAACGGCGCTTCACTCAGCGCCAACGGCGCATCCAAACGCGCAGGCCAAGTTGATGAATCGGTTGCCGCGCTTGTTTTCACTATCCCCAACAGGGTTTCAGTATCCGTTCGCAAAGTGCGAGAAGGAATATCTTCAATACGCTGCAAATGAGTCAAATCCTGCGGTTGCTTGCGCGCGATTTCAAATAGAGAAGGTTCTTTAATCAAACGGTTGCGCGGAATATCACGCGCGCGCGCCTCGGTTTCGCGCCAAATACACAAGTCACGTAAAATCGCTAACTCTTGCGGACGCAACTTCCACGCAAAACCCACCTTATGATAAGCATCAGAAAAATCATCAGGCTTACGCGCATTAGTTACGAGATCAACGCAATCGCTTTTAACCCACTGCAACCGCTCGCTGGCTTTTAACAGCTGCAATAATTTTCCGTACACAATCAGCATATGCGCTACGTCGAGCGCTGCGTATTTTAATTGCGATGTACTCAACGGCCGCTGCAACCAATCAGAGCGAGTTTCATCTTTAGGGATTTCCACACCGAGCGCCGCTTTTATTAAACCGGCGTAACCGAGTGAAAAACCAAAACCGGCAAAGGCTGCCGCAATTTGTGTATCAAAAATCGGCGAAGGCACAATCCCCAATAATCGCTCGAAGACTTCTATATCCTCAGAGCAGGAATGCAAAACCTTAACAACCTGCTCATCCAACATTAATTCGCGCAGCGGCGAAAAATCCTGAATGGCGAGCGGATCGATCAAAAAACTGGTTTTGCCGTCGCCTAATTGAATTAAACCAGCGATGGGATAGAAGGTATCCGTTCGCATAAATTCTGTATCGACAGCAATCGCGGCTTGTTGACGCAAACGCGCGCACAACTCGGCAAGTTCAGCGTCTTGCGCAATCCATACAGGTTCAGAGGAAATCATCATAAATTAAAAATTTCTTCGGCTTGCAAACGCGTGAGCCAAGGTTCCGCCATCAATAAATTCCAGCTCACCACCTAAAGGCACACCGTGGGCAATGCGTGACACTAATACATGATGTTGCTTCGCGCGTTCGCTAATGTAATAGGCGGTCGCTTCACCTTCCACCGTAGGATTGGTAGCCAAAATAATTTCTTTGATAGGTTCACCGCTCGCCGCTGACTCTTGCAACAACCGCATCAACTGGTCGATGCCAATATCTTCCGGGCCTATGCCATCGATGGGCGAGAGATGGCCTAGCAACACAAAATATTTACCTTGGTAAGTGCCGGATTGCTCAATCGCCAACACATCCGCTGGGGTTTCAACCACGCACAAAATACTATTGTCACGACGATTGTTTGCACAAATTCCGCAATGTGTTTGTTCGGTGAGCGTGCGGCAACGTTGGCAGCGACCAACACCTTCAACTGCTTTATGCAGGCTCTGCGCTAACCGCTCTGCCCCTTCGCGGTCACGCTCGAGTAAATGCAAGGCCATACGCTGCGCCGATTTTGGACCGACACCGGGCAAGCAACGGAGCGAGGACATAAGTTCGTCGATTAAAGGGCTGAACATTGTTTAATTTTGTCTCAATAATTTTTCTATCATCAAAATGGCATTTTAAAATCGGCTGGCAAACCCATGCCCGCTGTCATCTTGGCCATTTGTTCGCGATTTTGGGTTTCGATTTTCCGTACAGCATCATTAACCGCAGCGGCCAATAAATCTTCGAGCATTTCTTTGTCTTCGCTCATCAAACTGTCGTCGATGCTCACGCGTTTTACGTCGTGACGACCAGTCATGACTACAGAGACTAAACCCGCTCCCGCCTCACCTTTCACTTCAGCTTGCGCGATTTGCTCTTGCATCTTTTGCATGTTTGCTTGCATTTGCTGAGCTTGTTTCATTAAGTCGCCGATGTTCATAGCTACCTCAAATTCAATTAAATAGGTTGTATAGTTTCTTCGCGCAAAGTCGCGCCGAAATGTTCAATAAGTTGCTGCACCACAGGGTCGGTTTTAATCGCATGCACGGCGTTGGCATAACGAGCCTCTTGCTGCCGCTTGGCAATCAGTGCCGGAGTTTCTGCGGTTAATTTTCCCGGCTGAATTTTTACGTGGACGCGCTCGATAAAATAACTGCTTAATAAATCCGCCAAGCGTTGCTGGTGACTGGGGTCGTAAAGCGTGCTGTTGTTTTCATCCACCACAAAATGAAATTCATTGCCGCTGCGCGCAATCATTTGGCAGTTGGCGATGGTGCTTTGCAAAATCCCCGTCACACCCAAACCTAAATAAATCTCAGGCCAATCCTGTACCGTCGCATGCTCATACGAAATTTTTCGAACTGTGGTTGCGGGCGGCACATCGACAATCGCTGGAACGGCCATCGGCACCGCTTGCTCTACTACTTCAGGTTTGGCTTCAACATTTACCGTCGCCTGAGTTTCAGGCGCTTCAGACTTTTTTGGTTGGGGCACCTCATCTGCAGGTGCATAATCTTCAACATCGAGATAGGCGGGTGCCGCTGCGTACTCGTCGTACTCATCGGCGCTCATCTCCGGCGCGTTATCGTAAGGTCCATCAAAAGGCGGTGGCGATTGCAGGTTAGACGCAGGTTGGACTGATGCTTGTTGAATTGGAACTTGTTGAATTGGCGTTTGCTGCACTGGCGCTTGCTGAACTGGCGTAAGCGCTGGGGATTTTTGCTCTGGAGCCTGTACCGATACCGAAATAACGGGCGCAGCCGGCACGACTGACGCAGGCTGAGCCGGCGATGCAACTGGCTGGAGCTTTAAAGGCGTGGACGATTGCGGCAAGGGCTGCGTGGGAACATCCACTACGCCTTGCGGCTTAAACGCCAACATGCGCAAGAGCACCATTTCAAATCCTGCACGAGCATCGGGCGCGAGCGGCAAATCACGGCGCCCCAACAAGGCGGTTTGGTAGAACAGCTGAACATCTTCAGCTGGCAATTGCTGCGCGAGCTGCATAATTCGCTCTTTATCGCCGTGGCTGTTATCAACCGCTTCTGGTAAAGCTTGGGCGATTGCAATTCGATGCAAAACCGAGAGCATTTCAGCCAAGGCATTTGCGTAATCGGGAGCTTGCTCTGCCATATTTTGCACGGCATTCAAAACCGCTTTGCCATCCAAGGAAGCCAAGGCATTTACAATTTCATAGACCGCAGCTTGATCCAAAGTCCCCAGCATAGCGGCCACTTCCGCTTGCGTGATTTTGCCCGAGCCGTAGGAGATGGATTGATCCGTAAGGCTGAGCGCGTCGCGCATACTGCCATCGGCCGCACGGCCCAATAACCAGAGCGCGCTTTCTTCGTAAGGAATCACCTCCTGTTCGAGTACGAACTTAAGGTGATTAACAATACGCTCAGGCGTCATGTTTTTGAGGTTGAACTGCAAGCAGCGCGACAGGATTGTCATGGGCAGCTTTTGTGGATCTGTAGTCGCTAACAGGAATTTTACGTGCGGCGGCGGCTCTTCAAGAGTTTTCAAGAGCGCATTAAAACTGCTGTTGGACAGCATGTGGACTTCGTCGATCAAATAGACTTTATAGCGACCACGTGTCGGCGCGTATTGGACGTTCTCCAAAAGCTCACGAGTATCTTCGACTTTGGTGCGGGAGGCCGCGTCCACTTCAATCAAGTCAACAAAACGACCTTCTGCAATTTCACGGCACGCCGAACAGGTGCCGCAAGGCTCAGAACTTACGCCCGTTTCACAGTTAAGACATTTGGCTAGAATTCGCGCGATTGTGGTTTTACCCACCCCACGAGTACCCGTAAACAAGTAGGCATGGTGCAAGCGGTTGTGATCAAGCGCGTTAATCAATGCTTGTAAAACATGCTCCTGCCCCACCATTTCGCGAAAAATGCGTGGACGCCATTTACGAGCAAGGACTTGGTAACTCATGCCGATAATTAACCTTCACAAAGCCAATAGGAAGCCACTAAAAATGAAGGCGATTATAGCCTTTCGAGGCTCAAATAGACACGCGAAAGATCGCAAGCAAGGCAAACACAAATGAGGGAGAAAAAGACGTAACACGAAGATGGAGGCAATCTAACCAGCCACACCCCGGCACATAACTAACTGCTACCGTTGCTCCCTTCCGGGCCTGGCGGGGTTCACAGGTCATCATTGCGAGGGGACCGGCTAGATCACCATTGCAGCTTGCAAGAAGATAACACGCGCCTTGCAAGAGGCGCGCATTATCAACAGTTTCATTTGCCATTGCAAGGCGCAATTGCGCCGCTCAGGCATTTAAAAGAAATCCGAGAAACACTTAAACGACATCTTATGGCCCGTCTATCGCCACGCAGTAAAACTATTGTTGAATAGGAATTAATTTAATTTCTACACGACGGTTTGCTTGGCGTCCTTCTTCGCTGGCATTGCTGGCAATGGGATTGGCTGGGCCGTAGCCTGCAGAATCTATGCGATCACTTGCCACACCTTGCGCCAACAAATAACTGCGCACAGCGGCGGCACGATCTTCACTCAAACGTTGGTTAAGCGACAAAGGGCCAGTTGAATCTGTGTAGCCGCTAATGCGAACAGTCGTTTGGTCATATTGCTTGAGCGCTTGCGCTACGGAATTCAATACTGAATAGAAATCGGCGCGAATATCCGATTTACCCACCGCAAAAGTAATATTGCCAGGCATGATTAAATTTAAATCATTGCCTTGGCGACTCACTTGAACACCGCTGTCTTTGAGTTTTTCGCGCAGCTCTTTTTCTTGCTTATCCATATAGTGACCGACGCCACCGCCAACCGCTGCACCGATCACTGCGCCCGTCAGCGCACCACGTCCACGATCGCTTTTGCTGGATGCCGCCGCGCCCAAAACAGCACCGGCAATTGCACCTATGCCCGCACCTTTTTTGGTTTTGGCATTGTCGCCATTTTGGGAATCCATGGTGGCGCATCCAGTGAATGCAATAACGGATAAGAAAACGATTAATTTTTTCATCTGTGTGTCTCTCTTGTGTGTGTCGCTTTTGTGTGTGTCGTTCTTGGGTTTGACTTCAATATCTACTCAAAAAATCAGGAAAAACTAGCCAGCCTTATTAACTTTCCGTAGACGAAGCTTAACGGAAAAAGTTCTTGGAAAAATCTATTCATACATCTTAACAAAGATTGAAATCGACAAAGCAGTTGGCAAGCTCGGACTAGACTGCGAGAATGCAAACTATTTAGCGCACTATAGGCACAGCCCCATGCATAGCAAATCCATCTACTCATTACTTAGCGCGATTTTGGCCTTTTTATCAATCAGCCTGATTGCGGGCTGCAAAAATTACTCCGTAAGCCTCAACAATAATGTTGTTTATACACCGCCATCAATCTTTAAAGATTATGCAATTGCCGACGCGAACCTTCGTGCATGCGTTGAGCAAACCATCTTGGATAAGCGCATTAGCAAAGCGGAAGATCTCAAACAACTCAACTGCAGCCATGCGGGCATAACTTCGCTCGCAGGGCTCGAAAAATTCTACGCGATTGAACATTTGAATCTTGCTGAAAACGCTATTCAATCCATAGCACCTATTACGAACATCAGCACTTTGAAGGTTTTGATCCTACGTAAAAATAACTTAACCAACGCTGAACCACTCCTCCATATCTTGGCGTTACAAGACGTGGACGTTTCAGAGAATGAAAAATTAGCATGCGGTGACTTAAAGCAACTCGCTAGCAATTTTCAGCACGGCAAATTGAAGTTAACGCTACCGGAACAATGCCGTTAATTACGCACCGTTTATAAATAAAAAAGCCATGCAGTGTTGAAGCTGCATGGCTTTTTTATTTGCATCAATCTCAGCGAACAAACATCAAACCAATAGTGTTTCTGAACTGGTGCATCACTTTCATTCGCACTGGCTCATGGTTGATGGGGCCAATGGATTTTCTAAACATCACCATCACTTCTGTACCTACAGGAGGACATGGCTGGTTTTCAATTTGAACTTGCGCACCGCCATCTGAAACGTCCTTTGCAAAACCCACAATAGTCCCAAAACTGGGATGGCTCATTTCTACGCGAACCGATGTGGTAGTCCGTTCAAACAGGCGTCTTTCAATCACAGCAGATCCCCTTGGTTTTTATTACGCTTATTGCAGAGATCTAAGGGCAGAAAACTGCCCCTAGTTAAAACATTTATTAAAAAGCCAGGCTTTTTAAAAAGTCAGTCCTATTAAAAAATTAGACCTAAGCGATTGCCTACAATCTCGTAGGACTCAACCACGTTGCCCAAGTTTTGGCGGAAGCGGTCTTTATCCAACTTCTCGCGGGTATCTTTGTCCCACAAGCGGCAACCATCGGGAGAGAATTCATCGCCCAGAATAACTTCGCCTTTAAACAAACCGAATTCCACTTTGAAATCCACCAGCAGCATATTGCCGCTCGCAAACAAGTCTTTCAGGATGGCGTTAATTTTAAAGGTCAGTTCTTTCATACGCGCCAATTGTTCTGGCGTTGCCCAACCAAAGGATTGCACGTGAGATTCGTTAACCATTGGATCGCCCAGTGCATCGTTTTTCAAAAACAATTCAAAGGTTGGTGGATTCAATTCCAAACCTTCCTGAACACCCAAACGACGCACCAATGAGCCAGCAGCTAAATTGCGGATTACGCATTCAACCGGGATCATTTGCATTTTTTTCACGAGTACTTCGTTGTCAGACAACAATTTTTCAAAGTGAGTTGGAATGCCTGCTTCTTGTAGTTTGCCCATGATGAAGGCATTGAACTTGTTGTTCACCATGCCTTTACGATCCAGCTGCTCGATGCGCTTGCCATCGAATGCAGAGGTATCGTTACGGAACACCATGATCACGCGATCTGGATCATCGGTTGTGTAAACAGATTTGGCTTTGCCCGCATAGAGCTCTTCGCGCTTTTCCATCGTTGTACTCACTTAAGTTGAAAAATAATTCTAGTCGACTTTTGGGATTATGCTCAGGCGATAGCGGCTATACGCCTTTCCTGAACAACTGCCAGCCAGTCAAAACCTTGATCCTGACAGGCATAGGTTACTTGTTGTATGGCTTGGGTAACGGGCTCCAAGGCAGCGCGCGCCACCTCAAGAGAATTGTTTTTTTGGCTGATATGAGCCACCACTAAATGCTGTAATCGCCGAGTATCTATCCGCTGTAAAAAGCCGGCTGCCTGTTGATTGCTCAAATGCCCCCATTGGCCACCGACCCGCTGCTTGAGCGAGGGGGGATAAGGGCCGGAAGCCAGCATAAACGGATCGTGATTTGCCTCAAGCAGCATGGCATCGCAGGCTTGGTAAGCCTCTTCCACGTGGGGTGTAATACTACCTAAATCCGTGAGTATTCCCAAGCGCAAGCCTTCATATTCAAAGACAAATTGCGAAGGCTCACGGGCATCATGCGGAACTGCAACCGGGTTTACGCGCAAGCCGTAAAGCTCGAAAGGCGCATAGGCATGAATGAAATTAAGTTGCGGCAGATCGCCCAAATCCCGGCTGTGGTAGGTTCCCGGCGTCATGTAAACAGGAATTCCGTAGCGCCGAGCCAGAGCAGGCACACCTTTGATGTGATCTGAGTGTTCGTGTGTGACGAGAATTGCAGTCAGGTCTTGGGCAGATTTACCGAGCCGCGCCAAACGCAGCTCAGTTTCTTTCACCGTAAATCCGCAATCAATCAGGAGCGAACCTTGCGCCCACTCCACGAGGGTGGCGTTACCCCTGCTCCCACTTCCTAAAGAAGCAAACCGCAGTTGTACGCCAGAGGAAAACAAATCCAACACCTATATCAAGTTCTTACGCAGCTTGGTGATCAAATCACGAGCCTCACGCGGCTTCAAACGTTTGCCGTAAGGGTCGCGCACGCGAACCAGATAATCGCCAGGCTTGCCAGTGACTACAAACAAGTAGCCGGGTGCTTTCTTGAGGTTCTTTTCATCATCACGAATAGAGTAAGGCGCAGACTCAAATGCTTCACCTTTCAGCATATTGGCGGTGATTTGATCCAAGCTGTAAGGCGTAGTTGCCGCCTTTGGCTTGCTCGCGCTTATGTGGAACAAACGCTTAAACCAACCCGGCTTGGATTCTTCTGGATCTTTGTAATAGACGTAGAACATGCCAGTGCTTGCGTCAGATTCAAACAACTGGAAACCATCTCGCTTGGCGGCATAGGCAATAGTTGCCATGGTACGCGTCTTATCCAACTTTAGGGTCATGACGGGTTCGTTTTTGAACATGCCCAAGGTCGCTTTGGCTGATGCATTACTGCTAATGCCTTGCGCCAACATGGAGGTGCCGCCTTCGGTGTTATCGCTCGCCAAGGTTGCGGAGAGCTCATCCAACAACCACTTTTCACGCTCTGGATTCATGGACTTGGAAGGCCATTCCGGATCTTGCGCGGGCGGCGTTGAACCTGCGACATTCATGTGGGTGATATGAATTTCACTGGTTTCTGGCTGGATACCTTGGTCGATTTGCAGACGGTATCTGTCTTGGCTATTCAAGTCAGTTTTAAATTGCAACCAACCGGTTTCGATAATCCCCTGCTTGAGATCAGCACGAGTTACTTTCAGGTTATTCGCATTCAAGAAATTGCGTACGCGCGGCCAAAGCTCACCGGGAGCATCATTCACCAGAATCCAGGAGTTCTCACCCACGCGTTGAATTTTTACGCTGTCTTGCAACATGTTGGCAGACAAAGGCATGGGACGTGGCACATCGTATTCAGAGGCGGTTGCATCGTAACCGAAATCGGCAGCGCTAATCGGTGGGATTGGGTAGAGCTCGCCCAGAGCATCTTTGTTAACACCTTCGGGCAAAACCAGTGGAGGTAGGCTATCCGCTTTCAAATAATCGTTTTCGCGATTGCGGAAAACACCGTCATCACCGAAGAATATGCCGCAACCAGAGAGCGAAACACTTAAACACACCAAGCATCCTAAACGAACCAAAACTGAGGGAGAAAAAACCGTCTTGGCCTTTGCAGTCATTAAATTCATGAAAATTCTCTAAGAGGATAAAACCGAATATCTAATTGCCAGATCTTGCACACAAATCCACGCTTCCCAAGGCTTGCCTCTAGACACGGACAAGTTGATAAAGTTCGGGATAGCCAACGAACCCCGCTTGCTTACTCAGGGGTAGCAATGCTCAGGGTCGCCAGCTTAAGTGATTACACGCCCGCGCGCAGCACTTTTTATAGGCCGATCTTACAAATCTGAAATCGGCTTATATTTAGGTACAAGCAAAACCATAATGCCGAGCGCCGCCAGATAAGCGACAGCGCAAATACCAAACATAATGGCATAGCCGGTGTAAATTTGACCTAACGCACCGTAGTAGTCGAACAACCAGCCACCCAGCTTCGACAATACAACACCGCCCATACCACCAGCCATACCGCCAATTCCCACCACAGAAGCCACAGCTTTCTTGGGGAACATATCGGACACGGTGGTAAAAATATTACAAGACCACGCCTGATGCGCGGATGCACCTATGCCAATCAAAATCACCGGAATCCAATAGCTGTAGCTGCCGAAGGGTTGCGCCAACAGAACCACTAGAGGGAAAAGCGCTATCACGAGCATCGCACGAATACGACCTTCGTAGGGGTTGTACCCTTTGTTCATAAAGTAGGTTGGGAACCAACCACCACCAATACTTCCCACCATGGTCATACTGTAAAGCACTGCGAGAGGAACCATGATTTCGGTTTTGTGCAGCCCGAATTGTGCTTCAAGGTATTTTGGTAACCAGAAAAGGTAAAACCACCAGACGCCGTCCGTTAGAAACTTACCGGACGCAAAAGCCCAGGTTTGGCGATAACTCAGTAACTTAAACCAAGATGTTTTCTCTGCCGGGGCTTCAGATGCAACCACCGGTTCTTCGTTATCGCTGTTGATGTAATCCAACTCAGCTTGGGACAAGCGTTTTTGCTTTTGGGGAACATCGTAAAAAACAAACCAAAAACCCATCCACACGAAACCTACCGCGCCTACCAAAATAAAGGCAGTTTGCCAGCCCCAGTGAGCTGCAATCCAAGGCACCAATAACGGAGCCAAAATCGCACCAACGTTTGCGCCCGAGTTAAAAATGCCCGTCGCGAAAGAGCGTTCTTTTTTAGGGAAATACTCAGCGGTTGCCTTAATCGCGGCAGGGAAGTTTCCAGCCTCACCAAACGCCAATACCGCACGCGACAGCATAAACCCGACAATGGATGCCGGAACTGCGGCTATACCGGCCAAGGCAAGAAGATTGTTGGTCAGCTCACCCATGGGAATTGCATAGGCGTGCATGATGGCGCCAATGGACCACACGATAATCGCGGCTATATAGCCTGTCCGCGTGCCCAATACGTCGATGATGCGCCCTGCAAATAACATGGAAATCGCATAAACAAATTGGAATACGGCGGTGATGTTCGCGTAGTCGCTATTGGTCCAGCCAAACTCTTTGGAAAGATCGGGAGCAAGAAGACTAAGAACTTGACGATCGAGGTAGTTGACGGTGGTGGCAAAAAAAATCAGCGCACAAATGGTCCATCGGTATCTGCCAATATTGGCATTGAGGCTTTGAATACTGCTCATGTTTTCTCTCTGTCTGGTTACGTTTTTATATACCCGTTGCGGCTGTATAAACCGCTTTATTGTTGTGTTTGGTACCAAACCGATGCCGATCGGAGAACTTTATAATTATGGTCTTGCTGTAGATATTACTTATTACCGGTAAGTGTCTTTATCTAGACGCTTCAAAAGCAAAAAAGCTCCACTGTTTAGCAGTGGAGCTTTAAATTTATTTTGCAGCGTTCATTGCTGCCGTTACTTGCGCATGGTATTGCTCTGACAAGCGCGTTAATGGCAAACGAATACCAGATTGAATCAAACCTAATTGCTCAACCGCCCACTTAACAGGAATTGGGTTGGACTCAACAAACATGGCATCGTGCAAAGGCAACAAACGCTGGTTAATAGCACGCGCTTCTTCAGCTTTACCAGCCAAAGCCAATTCACACATGCGTGCAATTTGTTTAGGCACTACGTTAGCCGTTACGGAGATGTCGCCTTTACCGCCCAAGAGGATCAGCTCTACAGCAGTTGCATCATCACCTGAGGTAACCGCAAAACCAGCGGGCGCACGCTCGATCAAATCTTTCGCGCGAACCAAATCACCCGTCGCATCTTTAATACCGATGATGTTTGGAACTGTGGCAATACGCAAAACCGTATCGTTTTTCATATCGACACCCGTACGGCCGGGTACGTTGTACAAAATTTGTGGGATCGCCACAGATTGCGCTACATATTGGTGATGCAAAAACAAACCTTCTTGCGTGGGCTTGTTGTAGTAAGGCGTTACGAGCAAGCAGGCATCGACACCTGCATCTTTTGCCGCTTGAGTAAGTTCAACCGCTTCTGAAGTAGAATTAGCACCTGTACCGGCAATAACTGGAACACGGCCATTCACTTGATCGACCACTTTTTTGATAACAGCCAAGTGCTCTTCAACACTCAAGGTAGCGGATTCGCCTGTGGTGCCCACAGCAACTATTGCGTGAGTGCCCTGCTCCAAGTGCCAGTCAACCAACTTATGCAGGCTCGCCCAGTCGAGTGAGTTATCTGCGTTCATTGGTGTTATTAGGGCAACCATACTACCTTGGATCATCACAAGCTCCGTTAGCTAAAATCTAGCGCACACTGAAAATTAGAAGGCGCAATGGTACTGAGTGGCAGGCAGGGACACAAGCAAAAGACTCGGCCCCACGCTTATTTCGACGAGTGCCCGTTTATTTTTTAAAGTCCAGCATGCGTTGCAGCGGAATCATAGCCTGACGCGCCAACTCTGGGTCTACATGAATTTCGTTATCGGCTCGATCAAACACGTTCACCAAATTATCCAGTACGTTCATCGCCATCCAAGGACAGTTGGCACACGAGCGACAAGTTGCTCCACTGCCGGCTGTAGGAGCGATATGGAAAATTTTATCCGGATTCAACTGCTGCATCTTGTAGAAGATGCCTTGGTCAGTGGCGACGATAAATTCTTTGTTGGGTAAGGTCTGCGCGGCTTTGATAAGCTGCGAGGTGGAACCCGCAACGTCTGCCAAATCCACCACCGCCTTAGGCGATTCCGGGTGAACCAAAATAGCCGCATCCGGGTAAAGCCTTTTCAGATCTTCCACACCCTTAGCCTTGAACTCTTCGTGGACGATACAGGCACCATCCCACAGAAGTACGTCAGCACCGGTTTTTTGCTGAACATAAGTACCTAAATGTTTATCCGGTGCCCAGAGAATTTTCTTACCTTGGCGATCCAGATAATCAACCACATCTAAAGCAATACTTGAGGTTACAACCCAATCAGCGCGCGCTTTAACAGCCGCAGAGGTGTTGGCGTAGACCACAACCGTGCGATCAGGGTTGGCATCGCAAAACGCCGAAAACTCATCAATGGGGCAACCCAAATCCAATGAACAGGTCGCCTCCAAGGTCGGCATTAGAACACGTTTGTGTGGCGTGAGAATTTTGGCAGTTTCACCCATAAACTTTACGCCGGCGACAATCAAGGTATCAGCCGAGTGATTTTTGCCGAAGCGCGCCATCTCCAAGGAATCTGATACGCAACCGCCGGTTTCCTCTGCCAAAGCTTGAATGAGCGGATCTGTGTAGTAATGGGCAACCAACACGGCATTATGTTGCTCGAGCAAGGCTTTGATACGGGCGATGTAATCTGCCTGTTGTTCAGGCGTATATTGCGGGGCATTCCAAGCGCGAGCGAGGTGTTCACGCACAAGCTCTTGGGCATTGGTGCTGGCTGCACCCATATGAAGTAGTTCAGACATTGGCTATCCCCGATCATCGCGCCCTAAGGCCAAAAAAGAGGTCGCGATTCTAACATAGCGCTGGAAAAGGGGTGGCCGAAAACGTTGATCACAGAAACAAAAAAGGATGCCGTTTGGCATCCTTTTATATCCAAAGCTGAGCTTTAAATAGTGGTGGGTCGTGCGGGATTCGAACCTGCGACCAATTGGTTAAAAGCCAACTGCTCTACCGACTGAGCTAACGACCCAAACTCGGGCATCTTGAATAAAAAAACGTATATTCAAGACTAAATATGGTGGGTCGTGCGGGATTCGAACCTGCGACCAATTGGTTAAAAGCCAACTGCTCTACCGACTGAGCTAACGACCCAAAGTCTTAATTAAGGGCACCTAATTAAGAGGCGCGTATAATAATGTTTTGCTCTGAAAAGACAAGCCTTTTTTGCGCCTATCTCCCTAAATCGAAAGGAAAAAAACGGAATTGATTATTTAAGAGGCAAGTTGCCGCATTGGTGACAGCTCAAATCGCTAACTCAAGCCTCTGCATAACGTGTTTGGTCAGGAACTCCAGCCTGCACAAAACCCGCTTTGCGCAAACGGCAGCTATCGCATTTACCGCAGGCTTCACCCTTGTCATTGGCCTGGTAGCAGGACACGGTAAGGCTGTAGTCAACCCCAAGACTCATACCCAACTTGATGATATCGCCCTTACTTAAATCGATAAGCGGTGTGCGAATTCTCAAATGACCACCCTCAGCACCAGCGCGCGTTGCCAAGTTCGCCATTTTTTCAAAAGCGGCAATGTATTCCGGGCGGCAGTCTGGGTAGCCGGAGAAATCCACGGCGTTGACACCGATAAAAATATCCTCTGCGCCCAAAACTTCAGCCCAACCTAAAGCAATAGATAGAAATACCGTGTTGCGTGCGGGAACGTAAGTAACTGGAATACCCGCCGTTTCGTGCTCGGGCACAGCGATAGATTCGTCGGTAAGCGCCGAGCCACCTATGGTGCGCAAATCCAGATTGATGACTTTGTGAGACACAGCGCCCATGGCTTTTGCCGTGCGCTCAGCCGCCGCCAACTCAATGCGGTGGCGCTGGCCGTAATCAAAACTCATGGTGTAGCAGTCGTAGCCTTCGCTGCGCGCAATAGCTAGGGCCGTGGTGGAGTCCAAGCCGCCGGACACGAGAACTACCGCTTTTTTTTGCGACATCTTAAGAACCTGATTTAACGATTAATGGCCGGGAACGTCGTTCCACAGCAGTTTGTGCAATTGCAGCTGGAAGCGAACCTTCAGGTTGTCCGCAAGAATCCACTCCGCCAATTCCAACGGCTGGATTTGGCCGAAGCTGGGGGAAAAGAGTACATCGGAAACCTTCTCGACCAATGCAAACTCATCCAACTTGAAGCGCGCCCATTCATAATCTTCGCGACTGCAAATCACAAATTTGATTTGGTCATTAGCTGTAAGCACGGGAATATTCTCCCAGCGATTGCGTGCAACTTCACCCGAACCCGGGGTTTTTAAATCCATGACTTTAACCACGCGCGGGTCAACTGCGTCGACAGCCAAAGCTCCGCTGGTTTCCAGTGATACCTTATAACCCGCATCGCACAACATCGTCAGCAACGTCAGGCACTCGCGCTGCGCCAAAGGTTCACCGCCGGTGACGCAGACGTAGCGCGGGTTATAGCTCGCTACTTTTTCCAAAATTGCTTCCAGAGAAAAACGCTCACCACCGTAAAATGCGTATTCAGAATCGCAGTAGCCGCAGCGCAGCGGGCAACCCGTCAAGCGCACAAACACCGTTGGAAGGCCCACAGTCGTTGATTCACCTTGAAGGGAATAGAAGATTTCGGTGATTTTTAGCGTGGCTTGAGTCATAGCAACCTGACGAATAGGGCTTGTCAGCTAAAGAAGACAGCCTGAACAAAAAGCGAGCGATTTTAGTGTTCGCGAAAAAGAGCGGCAGTTTACCCAAAGCCCAAGCGAGAAGCGAGAAAACCCACCCGCAATTAACGTTTAAGCGTTGCCGAGCCCGCCGTAGCGCTGCTATGCTGCCCAATGGCCCGCTCAATTTTGCATCTTTGGCCGACATTTCACCAACGCAGTTGAACCAGAAAGTAGTATGAAACCGACCAAAACCAGACGCGAATTACATGCGGAGCTACAAGCGCAAATCGATTCGTTTTTGCAGGAAGGCGGCGCCGTTAAAGAGGTTCCGCGCGGGCTGAGTGGCCGCCCTTACGCGCAATCACCTCTCATTAGTATCTTTGAGGGTCAAAGCCACGAAGATCGCACCCCCGTTCCCGAGGTTGTTGCCGCGATTGAGGCTCGCAAGAAGCCTCAAGCGCCCCTAAAGCACTTCAAACCTCGCCCAAAAAAGAAAGTTATTTTGGATGACTTTGGACAACCACTCCGTTGGGAGTGGGTTGAAGAATAAGCTACCCCTTGTTTTCAATAACAAAAAGCCCGATAGCTACAACCGCAGCTATCGGGCTTTTTCCTACGTGCGCAGGATTACAACAGATCTTTGCTTTTGAAATACCAGTAAGGCAATAGACCGGACAGAAGCATGATTAGTAACGCAAATACCCAGCCATGCGCCCACTCTACGTTGGGCATGATTTTGAAGTTCATCCCGTAAAAGCTTGCTACCACCGTGGGCGGCAGGAAAATAACCGCCGCTACCGAGAAGGTCTTGATGATCTGGTTCTGCTCGATATTGATAAAACCTTGGGTTGAGTCCATCAAGAAGTTGATCTTGTCGAACAAGAAGGCGGTGTGCGCCATAAGGGTATCCACGTCGCGTTTGATCTCACGGGCTGTTTCGTTGAGATCGTTGTTGTCACGAATGTAACGCTGCAGGAAGGAAATGGAACGCTGGGTATCCATCAAGCACAGACGAATTTTTCCGTTGCTGTCCTCCAACTTGGAGAGTCTATCAATCGCTTCTTCCAGCTCTGAGTCTTCGTCCTCCAACACCATATGACTGACTTCTTCTAACTTGCGATGAATATCTTCCAAGGCGTCCGCAAGGTTTTCAACCTTTTGCTCGAACATGGTGATGAGCAAATCTTGCGGGGACGTAATAGGCACTTGGCCGCGGCGAGCGCGCATGCGCAGCAAGCGGAAATCGGCAAGATCGCCTTCGCGTACGGTAATTAAACGCTTGTCTTGCAGTAGGAAAGCGACGGTTACGGTGTTGTGACGACCGCCTTCACCGGGGGATAAAAAGAGGGAGTGAACGTGCACGCCTTCGTTATCCTGAAAGTAGCGCGCCGAGAATTCGATCTCGTCTACGTCGTCGGACTCAGGCAATTCTGCACGCAGAAAAGTGTTTAATTCTTCACGCTCATCATCGCTGGGTTCGTGAGCATCAATCCATACGGCGTTTGCCATAGTGGCCTTAAGCTCATCGGTGTTTACCGCCTCTTCACGCAGCAACTGGCCTTGAATTTTAAACATTCTTAACATCAGTGTTCCTCTCCTGGTTGTAGCAAGGCAAGGTTGCATCAGGTTGCGCCAAGTTTATGGCGCGCCTTATACCACATAATGGCTGGTGATTCTGGCTTTTTTTGCTGGTCGCTAAAAGCTCTGGCTAACTTTAGCTCAGGATTCGCGTTTCGCGTAAAAACTCGGCTCGCCTTCGGGCCGGGTTTTGAAACGGCGATGCACCCACAGATATTGATCGGGTTGTTTAGCGACCGCTGTTTCAATGGTGTGATTTATACGTGTTGCATCAGCAATGTCATCGCCGGTCGGGAAGTTTTCCAAAGGCGGTTCTATCACCAAGTGATAATGATTGTTTTCATCCCGATAATGCGCGAAGGGAAGCACAACAGCCCTTCCCAACTCCGCAACACGAGCGGTTGCAACAACCGTTGCAGCGGGCACACCAAAGAAAGGAACGAAAACACCGTTTTTGGAACCAGAATCCTGATCTGGCGCATACCAAACAACATGCCCGCGACGCAGATTCTTGATGAGCTGGCGAGTATCCGTACGAACAATCGCAGTACCCGCAAAACTTTCGCGCGCGCTTATCAACTTATACGCCAACAAGGGATTCGGGTCCTTGCGGTAGAGCATGTCGTATTTGACATGGAAGGAAAGAATGCGAGCGGCGGCGTCCAGCGTGGTGAAATGGCATCCCACCAAAAGCACACCCTGCCCCTTCGCTTGCGCGGCTTGAATATGTTCCAAGCCGCGAATGCTATAACGATTTTTAAGTTGGCGCTCCGGCCCCCACAGCGCTACCGATGACTCCACCACACTTTTGCCGGTGGAATGCATAACCTTACGCAGCAAGATTTTTTGTTCGTCAGCCGAAAGTTCTGGGAAACAAAGCGCGATGTTGACGCGCGCTATATGTCGACGCGAACCCGCCAGGTAATAAAACACATCCCCTAATAAACGCCCGAACGCCAAACTGATGGACATGGGCAAGTAACCGAGGAGATGGAAAAACCCCAAGCCTATCCACGTTGGCCAATAACGCGGGCCATAAAAAGACGGATGAAATGCAGGTGGGGTATGGTTGTCCACTAAAAATCCTGAGGTTGAAATAAGTTTGGATATTGGGCTGGGAACAAAAAGCTGGCGAATTATATCAGCCAACGAGGCAGATGAAATCGAACTTTAAACGCGCAGCTGGAAAGAAAACACGGCAGTCATCTGCTACCCTGTCTGCTTTCCAGCCATTTGCGCCGTGCCTTACTATGAATATCCAACAACTCTCCACCAACATTGACCAGAAGCTCAACGCCTTGGAGCAACAACTCGGGCGCTTGCAGGCACAGCTTCCCGGCGCAGGCGACAATCGCGAACAATTGCTGAACGATATGGCGGCCTTGGAGCAAATTAAAACCAAGCTGCAAAAGTCAAGAAACATCATGTGGGAAGCACACCAGCTGCAAACAAATAGCGACCAAAAGCGGCTCCAACAAAAACGCTGGCTGGGTCTCGGGTTATGTGTTGTAAGTGGCTTGGGGTTGGTGTTGTTAATTGTCTGGATGCTTAGCCAATAAAAGACAAAGCCAGTCGAAACTGGCTTTGAGTGAACGTTTAACGCTAAGGCTTAGGCGACAGCACCATCAATCAAAGGCTTTAGCTCACCCTTCTCGTGCATTTCGGTAATGATGTCACAACCACCGATCAACTCACCCTTAACCCACAATTGCGGGAACGTTGGCCAGTTTGCGTACTTTGGCAACTCGGCACGAATTTCTGGATTACTCAATACATCAACATAAGCGAAGCGTTGACCGCAAGCCATGACGGCTTGGGATGCACGCATGGAGAAACCACACTGAGGTGCATTGGGCGAGCCTTTCATAAACAGAATGACGGGGTTTTCAGAGATTTGTTGTTTGATAGTTTCGATAACGTCCATAAAGGGTACCTCTAAATCGGTGGATGACCATAAACATGCGCAAGAAGCGCATAAAAACCTAGTAAAGCACTCAAGTATTTCTATTCTAACCCACTTGCCGCCCAAACTCACCCGATAAGCTTCCAAAACGCCACTCGAACCGGCCATTCGCAGCCAGCCGCTGCCCACCCCACTGGCTAAGCATCACCTTTATGTGCAAGATGCCTGAAACACTATACTCATCTTTGAGTTTCAACCGGCTCTTTGTAGCCACACATTCCTATTCAACGGAGTAAGGTTTACGCGCACATGCTGAAGTTAAGGCTGCAATTTTTTATTGTGATGTTGGTGATTTTTAGTTTGCTCACAACAGGTTTGTATGTATTTATCAAATACAGTTTTAAGCAGGATTTCTGGAAATACATTGAAGAAAAAGAAACACGTTTTGCGCAACCGCTTATCATCGATTTAACCAACAAATATCAAGAAGAAAAAAATTGGGATTGGATTACCAATTGGGATGAATATGTCTTCGCCAAACTTGAATCTGAAACGCGGGAATACCGCAGAGCCAACCCGCAACAATTCGGCGACCCCATTCCTAACGCAAATCCTTTAGCGCCCGAGGATGCGAACAGGCTACAGAGCAGCACGCTACAACCCTCACAACAAGTGTTCCGCGAATGGCGACGTATGCCGCCCATGTTTGCGTTGCGCTACATTTTTTTATTGGATAAAAATCGTCAACACATCGCAGGAAAAAATAAGGATGTTGACGAAGCCTTTTTAATCCCGTTAATGGATGACAACAAAATTGTCGGCTACGTTGGAATTCCCTTCAACCCCGCGGTACGGGATTTACAAGACGCCGACTTCGCTGCGGGGCAAGAACACAAATTATCGCTCGTCATTTTAATTGCCCTTATTATTGCGGGACTCGTATCCTTCCCACTTGCACACCTGCTTACCAAACGTATCAGCGACTTGGTTCGACAAGTAAATTCTTTTAGCCGTGGCAATTATGTTGAGAAAGCGTCTGTTAAGGGACACGATGAATTGGCGGAGCTTGCACGACACCTCAACAACCTCGGTGAAACACTGGAGCAAAGTGAAAATACCCGTCGCCAATGGGTTGCCGATATTTCTCATGAATTGCGAACACCTATTGCCGTTTTGCAAGCGGAGTTGGAAGCCGTTGAGGACGGTGTGCGCCCTATGGATCAAGATGCAATCAAACGCTTAATGTCACACAGTCAACGATTGAAACATTTGGTTAACGATTTATATGAACTCTCGCTTACCGATCTTGGCGGAATGACTTACCGCAAAAACACCATGGATTTAGCGGTTTTATTGCAGGAATCCGTTAATAGCATGCGCCCGCAGTTTTCAATGCACAACATAGAATTAAAGCTCTCATTACCAAATTCCTCCGTTACGATTTACGGAGACCAAAACCGCCTTCAACAATTATTTGTTAATCTCTTAAAAAATAGCGTGCAATATACCAATGCGCCCGGTTTAACCGAGGTTCAGCTAAAAGTTGAAGATCAGCAAGCTATTGTTATTGTAGAGGACACAGCGCCCGGCGTTGCAGAAGCTCATCATGAAAAATTGTTTGAACGCCTGTACCGTGCAGATTCATCGCGTCACAGAACGACCGGTGGAGCTGGTTTAGGGTTATCGATTTGTAAAAATATTGTGACGGCTCATGAAGGCAAAATCACCACCACGAACAGTGATCTTGGTGGACTGAAAGTTATTATTAGCCTGCCGTGTGTTAAGGATCATCTATGAACATTTTAATTGTTGAAGACGAAGTGGATTTGGGTAGCATAGTTCGCGATTATTTGAACGCGAACGGATTTGCATCCACATTGGTAAACGATGCCGATAGCGGACTGGAAAAAATCAAACAAGAATCTTGGGATTTAATTGTGTTAGATGTAATGCTCCCCAGCAAAAGTGGGCGCATTAATGGCTTGGCTTTGTGTCAGGAAGTTCGCAACAATACCAATACTCCAGTCATTATTATGTCTGCGCGAATTGAAGAAACAGATCGACTTATTGGATTCGAATTGGGTGCAGATGATTATATTTGCAAACCCTTCAGCCCGCGTGAATTAGTTGCGCGCGTTAAAGCCATTTTAAAACGCGCTAACCCGGAACCCTGTCAAGGATTTCAACTGATTAAAGAATCTCTCACCGCCATGTACGGCTCAAATAAAGTTGAACTCACCTTAATTGAATACCGTATTTTAAAAACCTTGTCGGCTCGTCCCAACACGATTATTTCGCGCGATGATTTGATGAAAAATGCATACAGCGATCACCGCATTGTGAGTGATAGAACGATGGATTCACACATCACAAAGCTACGAAAAAAGTTGTTGCCGTTAACAGACAAAGAAATTATCCACTCAGTTTATGGTGCAGGTTACAAGTTTCACATTAGCGATAACTAGGGAGTTCGCACCAGCACTCAGCTCTTTAAATCGGCTTGAGTTGACCCAAAGATAAAGTTTCACAGTCTTTGCACAATTTAATTTCGCCAGAAAATTTACGTTCAGGTTCTGAATTGCCGCAATAACTCTTCGATTTTAGTGACCTGTGTTTCCAGATGTTGGCGCGAAACCTGCGCCAATTCGCCCGCCTCTTGATTGTGTTTCGCCTGAGTCAAAATAGCGTTAATACTCGCGTTAATCTGGCTCATTTCCTGTTTCTCATCTTCGGACGCATGAGCAATATGCGCATTCATGGATTTAATCTGTTCAACCACCTGCACTATGTCTGCAAAGGCATCCGAGGTTTTTCCTATGCGATCTTTGATCATAAGCGCTTGTTGCTGAGCACTATCCATTACCTCCACAGCTCGAGCAGATCCGGTGGATAAATTGGCAATAATCGTCTCTATAGATTTTGTGGATTCTTGCGTGCGCGAAGCCAAGCTTCTAACTTCATCGGCAACCACAGCAAATCCTCTTCCGGTTTCGCCAGCGCGCGCTGCCTCAATGGCCGCATTTAACGCCAACAAATTGGTCTGTTCCGCAATACTGCGAATCACTTCAAGCATCGCGCTTATGTTCTGGCTATCTGTTACCAAGTTCGAAATCACTTGCGAGGCTCTATCTACCTCTCGGGCAATTTGATCAACCCCTTGCTGAGCCAGCACAACTATATGATTTCCTGTATGCGTACTCAAAACCGCCTGCTCTGATGCCTCGTTAGCGCGCTCCGCTGCATCTCCCACTTTAAAAAGCGAATCAGATATTTTCCGCAAAGCCTCCGCCATGGATGATATTTCCATATGTTGTGCACTGGCCACGGACGAAGACACACTAATACTCTGGGTAATCTGCGTACTCGCTACCATTAAGGATTGATTACTATGCTGAACCTGCCCAATCAACGCTTGCAGTTTTTGAACAAATCTATTGAAAGCCAGCGCTAGACTGCCAATCTCGGTCGCATCATCCGCACCCGGTAACCTTACCGTTAAATCACCTGAACCGGCGCTCAAAGAGGACAATTGCTCCGTAACCTTTTTAAGCGGATCTAAAATCACTTTACCGGCGAAATAAAAAACCAGAACAGCCATCAACAACGACAAAAGCAAACCAAATAACAACTTTGCATTTGCTGCGGAAACAACCTTGGCAACGGTTTTTGTTTCGCCTTCAACCTTGCCATCAGCAGCCTCTTCCATTTGCGAGATAAAACTAAGGAGCCCCTCCACTTCGCTATCAAATCGCTTAAACGTGGCTTCGGCTGTCGGCGAATCATTCGTAAGCTCGGAGAATAGTTGATCGCGAAGTTGGTGATAGAGGTTCAATTTATTATCGAGCTCGGAAACCTGTGTTGCACCCATCAAGCCTTGCGCTTTCATACGATCGAGGGCTTCAGTCTCACGCTCGGTCGCGCTTGCCAAGAGCAACTTAGCACTACCTGAGTCTATTTTTTTGGCGTGCAAACGCTGCAGGGTAATAATTTGTTTTTCCAGTTCAATTTGCCCCTCCATGGCACCATCGGCCGTGTCCCACGCGGGTCCGGTAATGTAACCAAGCATTCGCGACATTTCGTCCGTTGCCTTATAGCTTATGTAAGAACTAAGACCTACGGCCGACACAAATACAAGCAATCCAATCGTTATTGCCTTTTTGATATTCATAAACCGCTCCTACCGACTATCGTCGATTTTCCTTTTCACGCGAAATTTTATAACCCAACGTAAAGCCGCAACCCCACGGCAAGGCTATTCTCAACATCTGGCGCCATGCTCGGGTGTGCAACCCTGTAAACGCTTGTTTGAAAGCTAACTTTTTCGGTCACTGGCCAAAAATAACTTATCTCGCTTGTGGTTTCGGCTGAATAAAAATCGGGGTTAGCTAATAAAAAATCCTCACTATTTTTTGCTTTCGCAAAGGCCAAACCCACTTCATCACCTTCTCGCATCCAATTCTTAAAAGTAAACCCACCACCTATATATGAACCAAGTTGGTTTTTGTGCTTATCAGCCTTTCCATATTGAATGAAGGCGGCGAAATTTTCAGTCCAGTATTTTTCGCCGATCAGATAAAAGCCGCTGTTAGATTGACTTAGAGTTCCATCAACCGGATTCTCCACCCGCGCGGTGTGACGCCAGGCACCCAAGCCGATTTTGAATTGATGTTCAGCGAAGATTCCAAGCTCAGATGCGGTAAATAAGCCATCATCACGAGAAAACTTGATATGCGTTCCGTGGGTGTGCGCCGGATCCCCGGGAACACCATCGTAAACGGCAAGCAAAAAATAGGTATCGTGATGATTAAGAGTCAAATGAACACCGGGCGCAGTCACAGGGAAAATGGACGGTGTAACTTGCGCAACTTCGGGGCCAACCCCCATTGAAGAGAGATTAAACAAGCTCGCCGATTCAAGCGCGTAAAAGGTCGAGTTGTAATCATGTAGCCCCACAAGGATTTTAACGGCACCCTCCGCAAAACTGTGCTCGTACCAAAACTCATAAAGCAACAAATTATCCGTGGCTTCAATATTTGAAAGAACTTGCAACTCACCGGTTAAGGCTGAGGGAGGCCTTCCGTAATCCCCCAAAACATACACAAAAAGATTGCCACCATCCCACCAGCCGGCAGCACGGGTATCAATATTCAAAGTCACATCCAAATTACCGAGATTACGCGTACCTGTATCCAGCCCACCCTTGAGGTTAGTGATAGATTCAAGCGTTAGCGTATTCTCCCACTTGAATGCATCTGATTCTTCCGCCCAGAGACAAAGTGAAAACGCCCATATCAGGGAACCTGCCAAAATTCTCGTTACCATACGAAGATCCTTCAGAGAAGATTCTAAAAGTATAGGCAGGTTTAGCAAATGAGCAGCGCTAAACGAAAAATTAGGGAAGAGTGAAAAAAATAAGAATAAAAAAATGCCCAACATTCACTTTGGTAATTAAGTGTTGTTGGGCATAAGCAAATTTGAAATGCGATGAGGAGGTGATCCGTTAAGATTCTACCGGCAGCCAAATTTCCGTACCGCCAATTCCTTTAGCTGGATCAAAATCTTCTGCGTAACGCTCAAAAAAATGCACCAATTGGCATTTATGCTTAACACCGGATGTCGGCAGCCAGCGATCAAAAATATAGTCAATTGTATTTCTGATTTCCGAAACATGGGCTTCATGTGTAAAGACTGCATATCTATTCGCAGGCACAATTAGCGGACTAAGATCTGCGGGTAAATCCGTAAATTCCCTTACTTCACAGCCTGCCATGTAATAGAGCTCACCGCTCTTGTTTTCGCTACTGTGAACACACAACCCATAAGCAACGGCGTTGGTTTGATGCGTAATATTGTTTATATGGGGGCCAAATTTTTGCCACAACGCGGGAATAGCATCGGGATCATGGGTTAGCAGCTCGCGCATTCCCGCAATGAGTAAGGGTGGCAGTTCAACAAAACGTGGAGTGATATTCATAGACATTTTTCCCGTAACGCTCACGCAAATTGAGGATTGAAGCGCTCGTCTTTCTCAGGATTTAATTCTCTGATGGGACGTATTTCCACACAACCCAAACGCGCTGGTGGAATTTTGCTGGCGATTTGGATTGCTTCATTTAAATCGCGCGCATCTAATAAATAAAAACCCGCAAGCTGCTCTTTTGTTTCTGCGAATGGTCCGTCAGTAATTAATTGCTTCCCGTCCCGAATACGAATGCTAGTCGCTGTGCTCACTGGGTGTAAGGCATTACCGCCAACCATATAACCACCACTGCGCAGATCCTCCCCGCAGGCAACGCATTCCTCATTGAGGGATTGCCATTCCGCTTGCGTCATAGCGTTAATTGTTTTCTCTTCGTAATAAATCAGCGCAAGGTATTTCATTTTTTGGTTCTCCAAATGCTATTGAATATGGCTAGGTTCCATGTAAGCAAATTCCCATTGGTGCCCATCTAAATCTTCAAAACCATGACCGTACATAAAACCATGGTCTTGCGGTTCGTTATAAATTCGGCCACCTGCCGCCACCGCTTTGCGTACAATATCGTCTACGGCTGCGCGACTTTCGGCAGATAAGCAAACTAATACTTCGGTTGCCTTTTTTGCATCTACTAATTCTTTGCTAGTAAAATTTTTAAAGAAAGGTTCAGTGAGTAGCATGACGTAAATAGTGTCACTAATAACCATGCATGCCGCTGCATCGTTGGTGAATTGAGGGTTGAAGCTGTACCCGAGTTTCTCAAAAAATACTTTTGATTTCGGCAAATCTTTTACGGACAGGTTTACAAATATTTGCTGGCTCATATTTTTATCTCAGAAAAATGTTTAACTATTTATGGCAACGATGGGTTTGAATCCGCCGTGCGCCATGCGTTTCATATCAAAGGGCATTTCGGCATTTTCTCGTAAACGAGGGTCTTCCATCACTGCTGCCAAAATGCGATCACGATCTTCGCGTGATGCATAAACAACCCACGCGAAAATAACAATTTCATTTTCTCTAGCATCAGCGCACACACGAAATGATCGCATCTCCTCGCCACTCAAATCATCTTCAATCGTTTCCCAATAGGCGAGCGCACCATGCTCCATCCAAACTTCGCCTGCTTTGGTTGCCAGCCTTTTGTATTCTTCCAACCGATCGGCCGCCAGAGGTAATAAAAAACCATCTACATATTGACTCATGATTTTTCTCCGTAGGATTTAAAGTGATTTGCCATCGTAGTGATGCACAGGCACCGCGAGCAGATCTATATCCTCTATGCACCGAATATTAATCGCAAATGTAGGATTGCCTTGCGGATCATTCGCTTCACCAAAAGGTTGCACGCCGCAAACGCCGCAAAATTGATGTTTAATAATGTGTTTATTAAACGTGTAAGTAGTGATGTTTTCGCGTGGGGTTAATAAGTTGACTTGCGTTGCCGGCACAAACCATAAGAGTGTTCCCTTACGCGAACAGATGGAGCAATTACACGCAAGCGCACTTTTAATTTCGCCTTCAACCGTAAATGCAATATTGCCGCAATGGCAGCTACCTTTGTAATTCATAGCAACTCCTTTCATTGGTGAGGTTAATTCGGCCTATTCCCCATCGGGAATTTCAGACTCAACTAGTTGTGTAAGAAGCGTGAGTGATTCCTGCCAACCCAGATAGCAAAACTCAGCGGGAATTGCGTCTGGAATACCGGATTGCACAATTTTCAAATCGGTACCGCATAGCACGGATTTAATTTCAACGGTTACCGTCATTTCACCTGGCATATTGGGGTCGTCAAATCGATTGGTATAACGAATCAGTTCATTAGGTTTTAGCTCGATATAGGTTGCACTAAAGCTATGGCTTTTTTGCGAACTAAAATTAGTAAACGACATGTGGTAACCGCCACCAACGCCTTCTTTCATGCTATGAATTTTGGCAGTGAAGCCATGGGGTGGAAGCCATTTTACTAAAGCATCGGGCGATAAGAAGGCACGATACACGCGATCTGGCGTGGCGCGCAGCACACGGTGGAGACTTACTGAATTTGGCATGAGCTTGTCCTTATTAACAATGAGAAGATCGATTAAACACATCGTAAAATTGATCTTTCGATGTGGATTGCTGAATAGTCGAATACATGTTTCGAAAATCGACAACTTATTCTTATATTTTTAAAAAATCGGGATTGGCGTTAAAACGCAGCAAGCTTAGCCTGTAAAAATCGGCGTTCCGGCTCAAGCTGAGTGAGCTGCAGTGCCTGCTCATAAGCGCTTCTAGCTGAGTTCAGCTCGCCCAGTTGGCGATAAAAATCTGCGCGCGCGGCGTGAAGCAGGTAATAATCTTGAAGCTCACCTCTGGCACATAACGCGTCAACAGCCTTTAACCCAGCAGCGGGACCATCACGCATCGCCAAAGCAACGGCACGGTTAAGCTCAACAACAGGTGACGGGTTCAGGCGCAGCAATAACTCATACAAGCCCACAATTTCAGACCAATCCGTATCGGCATAGGTGGGCGACTCCGCGTGTACCGCCGCAATCGCCGCTTGCAATGAATAAACACCGAACCCACCCATGGTAAGTGCGCGGCGAATTAAGGGTTGAGCTTCCGCGATTTGGGAGTGATCCCAACGTGCGCGGTCTTGTTGCTCAAGCGTCAGCAAATCGCCTTTTGCATCCATTCTTGCTTGAGCACGCGAATCCTGAATAAGCATAAGGCCCAGCAAGCCGAACACCTCAGCCTGCGGGATTAGCTCGACCAACAGCCGCCCCAAACGAATTGCTTCGCGGGTGAGATGCTGGCGAACAAGCGATTCCCCGAACGATGCGGAATAACCTTCGTTAAACACCAAATAAATTGTGTGCAGAACGGTATTAAGACGTTCTGGCAATTCGTGCTGAGCGGGAATTTCATAGGGAATGGCAGCATCGCGAATTTTATTTTTTGCACGGACTATTCGTTGCGCAATGGTTGAAGGTGTTGCGAAAAATGCACGTGCTATTTCTTCTGTAGTGAGCCCACAAATTTCACGCAGTGTAAGCGCAAGTTGCGCTTCTGTGGATAAACTTGGGTGGCAACAGGTGAAGATAAGTTTTAATTGGTCATCTTCGATTGATTCATTAAACCAATCTTCGCTATCGCTAATTGAGGATTCCAGTTCTTCCGCGATGCCCGCTAAAGATTTGTTAAACAATGAACGACGCCGCAAGTGATCAATGGCTTTAAATCGGCCTGCGGAAACCAACCAGGCTCGCGGATTTTTTGGAATACCCTCAACAGGCCACTGCGCCAGCGCTGCAATAAAAGCATCGTGCAAGGCTTCTTCTGCCAAATCAAAATCGCGCAGCAATCGAATTAATGTCGCCAATACGCGGCGCGATTCGCGTCGGTAAACTTCGTTAATATGTGCGATGAGATGCGGATGGCTAGCCAAGGATGATTCCTAATATTTTTAAAGGGCTTCAGGTGTATCTGTATCTGCTTTTCCTTTTTCCATTCCTGCGCGAGCGATACTAGCCAAGGATTCGTAGCGGCGCCGAAACTCATCCAACTGAGCCTCGTCCAACTCTTCTAAATCCAGCAATATGTTGTGCGCACCTTGAGTCACACGAATCAGTTCATCTAATTTAATTTGAATGGCTTCAGTATCACGGTTTTGCGTGCTTTGAATTAAAAAAACCATGAGAAAAGTGATAATCGTTGTCGCCGTATTAATCACCAATTGCCAAGTGTCGCTAAAATCAAAAATCGGCCCGCTAATAATCCACGCCAAAATCGTAATAATGGCAAATACAAACACAATGGGGCGGCCGCAAAAACGGGATACTTGTTTCGCGAAATTTGAATACCAATCGTTTGTTTTCATCTCGGCAGTATTCCCCCGTTTTAATCTGCGTTGTAATAAATGCCAAACGGCGGCTTAGCGAAGAAAGCCATCGCCTGTTCGATTTGTTCTTTGGGGATAATACTTGTGGCTGCTTGATGGTGAGCAATAGAAACCCATTCTTCAATCACCGCTAAGTGCGCATTATTTTCGGCGCCTTTCAGTAGGCGACAACTTAAACAGCCATCGGCTTTGCTCACTTGGTTAACAACATTCTGCATAAAACTTGTTAAGGCAATTTCACTACCGGGCTTAGCCTCAAAGTGATTGATGCGGGTAATACTCATGTTACGATCTCCATTTAAAATGAAATCAGGAATTTTCTTTGCTATGCCCCAACCTTGCCAAGTGTGTGTAGCGGAATCCTCTGGAATATTTCAAACCAAAACCAAATGCGCGGTCAAAACCTATATGGGCAATCCACACAATAGCAATTTGGTTTACGGTAGATGACGAAACAAAAAAGCCGTAGGCAAATAACATTAACGGTAAGATATAAGAGTGCATTGTGTTATAGGCTATTGCACCCACGCGCGAGCTGTGAAAGTACGCCAATATAGAAAGATCTGGCACCAAAAACACCAATACAAAAAAGCCCCATTGAAAGCCCATAAACTCGTAGGCCATTAACGCGAACACAAAAATTGTTACGCCCTCTAATCGCAATAACCAATGAAGGTTGCCGGTGACATAACCTTGTTCGAGTCGACTCATTTCCATCCCCTCTTTATTTTTGTTGTAGCGCTAATTTTCGTTTTGTTAATGCCGTGGCTTCATGCTCAAGCGGATTATCGGGCCAAGGGTGGCGAGGATACTTACCACGCATTTCTTTGCGAACATCAGGATAAGCTTGCTGCCAAAAGGTTTGCAAGTTCATTGTTATCGCAAGCGGGCTTCCATTGGGTGAGAGCAAATGAATTTTTAAAGGCAACTTACCACCCGCCAATTCAAGCTGCTCGCAACCAAAAAATTCCTGCAACTTTGCAGATACTTGCGGAACACCCTCTGCCGAAAATTCTACAATCACGTGGCGACCACTCGGTAGCTCAATTTTTTCCGGCAACAGTTGTGCGATGCGCTGGCAGTTCTCATACCCCAGGTAAAATTCCAACGCATTTAACCAAGGCAAGTGTTCGAGTCGCGTTTGTTCGTTTAAAAAAGGGAGCAACCAAAAATGCAAATGCTGAACGAGATGCTCCTCATCCAATGGAGGCATTTCCAACAATGCTTGAGCAGAAACAAGACGCGCTCGCTGCAAAAATCGCTCAGCGGCTGAATTCCACTGCAATTGCATCAACCCTTTGGCAGCAATTTCATCGCGAATAAGTTCTAACAATAATCCAGGCAACTTATCTGCCGACACGGGTTTAAATTCTTCGCCAATCAGCACGCCGCCCATGCGCCATTGGCAATGCATTTGCCAAGCGCCGGATTTAAATACCAGTTGATGTTGCTGCTGACTTAGAGCGCGCTGTTCATCAGCAGATAATTGCAGCGCAATTCCCACACCAGCGTGGCCTTTTGGTTTTGGGTTGATAATAGGAAACAGCGCCCATTGGGATTCGAGTTTGCCTTGACTCTCTACGCTAATACCGGAATTTAATCGGTAACGGCCAGAGTCCTGTTGGTAGCCAATTCGGTCGCTAAACGCAACTGCTAATTTATGGATAGTTGAATTCGCTTTTGCATCAAGGCGCACACCTAATTTTTGCAACCAGCGTTTTTGTTGGTGCTGCCATTGACGATTGCGCTGTAACTCTTGCGCAGCGAGTTTTAGCAAATCGTCGAGATCTGTATCGCAACTTAGATCAAAATGCAGCGCCAACGCCAAAAGCATATCTGTTTCTGCAATTACTTTTTCTTGCGCCAACAAAAACGCAGCCACGCGCGGATGCGTACCCAAGGCACTCACCTTCTCGCCCGCTTGGGTAATTTTATTGTCGGCATCGAGCAAATTCATTTGCCGCAATTGTTGTTGCGCAAAATCCAGCGCGAGCTTGTTGGGCGATTCCAACCACGGCAAGGATGATGCCGGGCTACCCCAATGTGCAAGGCGCAGTGCAAGCGGTAAAAAATCCGTTGCGCGAATTTCGGGTAAATCCGCTGCCGCTAAAGGTTGGTCCTGCGACCACAACCGAATGCAATGCCCTGCTTGTACGCGCCCCGCGCGACCGCGGCGTTGATCTGCGCTGGCTTGGCTAATTCGCGCCAAACGTAAACGTGTTAGACCTGTGCGTTGTTCGTAGTCCGGGCGACGAACCTGACCCGAATCTATCACCAAATTTACATCAGCAATCGTTAAAGACGTTTCTGCAATATTGGTCGATAAAATAATGCGCGCACCAGAGGCAGGATTTAACGCGCGTTTTTGCTCAGCGGCAGGAACCCGACTGTGCAAACGAAAAATCTGTTGTTGCGGATAAGCGCTTTGAATCGCCTGCGCGCATCTTTCAATTTCATTCCAACCCGGCAAAAAAATAAGTGTGGTAGATGTTTGCCAATCCGCATAGGATTTCAATGCACGCAGCACATGATCTTCGATTCGCTCTGGATAAGGTGCGTTTGCTTTAGGTGGTAGATAGTGTGTTGTCACCGGAAAGCACTGCCCCGGCGCGAACAATCGCAGGCTTATTTTTTGTTGCAACTGCGGATCAGGTGTTGCACTCATCAAGATAAGCCGTAGATCATCACGCAAAATTTGAACTTCTTGCAGCCACGCCCATGCCGTGTCTTGGTTTACCGAGCGCTCATGAATTTCGTCCAGCATGACGCACGCAATATTTTCCAGCGTGGGATCTTGCAGCATGTGTTGTAACAAAATACCCGGTGTCATCAGCAACAAACGCGTTTCGTCACTGGTGCAGCTATCATAGGGAACTTGGTAACCCACGGTTTGGCCAAGTTCATCTCCCACTAAATCTGCAAGGCGCTGTGCAAGAGATTGAACCGCGAGCACACGAGGTTGCACCAAAATAATTTTTTGGCTTTCAGGAAGTTTATGAAGCATCCACAAGGGCGCGAGTGTGGATTTACCCGCGCCGGGCTCTGCTTCTAATAACAGCGTTTCTTGCCCCAAGGCGCTAAAAAATTCATCACGCAACGCAGTTAAGGGGTATTGCGGAAGCTTGTCTAAAAAAGAAGGCGCATTAAAGGTCATAAGTAAACTTCACGCCTGCAGCGATAGATCTCCCACTTGCCGATTCAAATGACCGACCATTGGTTTGATTCACAATTACCGAGCCAACGTAATTTTTATCCGTCACATTTGCTAACTTTATCCACCAATCTAATTGCACCGGTAAATCAACGCTACCTGAAGCTGCAAGATCGACGCTTGTGTAAGCGGGCGCTTTAATTTGGTTGTTATCATTCGCGGCAACCTGACTGCGATGCACAGCGCTCAGGCCTAATTTGAGTAAATTATTTTGAAATGGCGACCAATTAATTTGCGCATAGTGGTTTTGCGTTGCAACACCAGGTAGTTGCAAACCCTTAAATTGGCCTGCGGTATAAGTTGCATCCAAATAATTTAATGCGAGGCGCGCATCTAAATAGTTGTTGAATTGATGGCGGCTGCTTATTTCAATACCCTTACGCTCAGTCGCGGTGGCATTGATATAAGTTGTACGCCCGTTATTGGATTGATCGACGACAAGTTCGTCATGCGTTTTTATAACGAAAGCAGTAATGCCAGCGGTGAATTTTTCACGCTGATAATCCAAACCTACTTCTTGCTGACGGTTGCTCGCCGCATCCAAGGTTTTGTTAAAACCTCTATCACCATTGGTATAGGCCAACTCCGTTAGTGTTGGTGTTTCAAAGCCTTCACCCAGTGCCGCGTGCAACGAAAGTTGATCGTTAAAGTGATAGCGAGTACTTAAGGATTCTGAACTGCGACTAAAGGTTTTCTCACCACTGTCATCCGCATTTTTTCCGGGAATGACAAAATAATCCGCTACGGATAATTCCACGTGGGAGCGCCGCACCCCTGCTAAGAATTCCCAATTCTCCGTGGCTTGCAATTGTAAAATCGCATAGGCATCGCGATTATCTGCTTGGTCGAGTTCGTCGCGGCGCAAATCACCTGCAACACCTGCGTTGTTAACGAAACCCTTGCGCAAGTCATCCATTGCAGACCACTCGCCGCCGAGTGTAAAACTCGCAGGTAAATTGGCGAACTTAAAATCCCACGTGTAGTTGCCGTTGCCGCCGTTAAAGGTGCGATTTAAATCTACCACGCCACCGGAATTAGAAAGTGCCTCGCCCTTTTGTGCAAGATATTGTTGGATATGACGCTCACCGCGCCAAAGCGCAACTTGCCAACGCTGATCTCCGCGCTCTTGCTTAAAGCTTAAAGCGTTTTGCTCGTGATCGATGGATTTGCGGGTGTTGAAAAATTCTGCGCTCGAATTTGCTTGATAGGGATCGGCTAACCACTGCGCCTGCGTTAAACCAAGCGGGTCTTGCAGCAAGGGGGCGTCTTCTTTATCAAAGCGCCATTGCGCCTGCACGCCGTTTTCAAACGTGTAATAAACCTGCGCACCTAACTGATTGCGCTCCGCACTGGCGTGAGGGCGGTTTCCGTCTGCATCCAATTTACTCGCCTGAATCCGCGCGCCGAAATCGCCACTGCGAAATTCGCCTAAGAGGTGATGCCTAGCCAAGCCTTCTTCGTCGGCCACCGTATCAACCGAAATGCGGCTTTGTTGGGGCGACGCTGTTTTAAGATTGATGACGCCGCCCGCGCCATTTCCATAGAGGCTGGCAACTGGGCCGGTCATAACACTAATTTGCTCAACGCCATCCAAGACTGCACCGGAAAACTGGCCTTGGCCGTCAGGCATGCTCAGCGGAATTCCGTCTACCTGCAGCTTTAAACCACGCACACCAAAGGCAGCACGTGCGCCGAAGCCACGAAGCGTAATGCGAGTATCCTGTGCGTAATTGGAGCGGCTATCTGCCTGCACTCCATTAATGCCCTGCAGAAGTTCTACTGCATCTGCGCGGCTACCCGGTTGAAGCTGCTCCACATCCAAGGTTTGCGCACCCGCAATGGGTGAGCTTGATCGCTCTCCAGTAATCACCAGAGTCTCAATGCCACTCTGCGCATTCACATGGGTGGAAACAAACATAGCCCCGCCCAACAAAGCCCACTTCTTTAGATACATCGACATGAAAACCGCCACCTATTGAGAATGCTGGGGATGCTATCAGAATCGTTCTCGATAGGGGCGAGGCTTAACAAAAACATAAATTTTCTTGCGAGTGCTCTGGAGCCTAAGCGGAACACTCGAGCGGTCGCCAGGTTTTCACTAAACAGGCGTCTTATTTTTCAGCCAATTGAGCGCGCAGCTTTTCATTGCGCTCGGCAATTTCCGGGGTAACCGCATCACCAAAGTCTTCTAGTTCGTAGACCGGGCGAATGTCTATATCGGAATCCTCTAACATGGGATTCGGGCAACGCTTAACCCACTCTATGGCTTCCTCCATCGACTTAACCTGCCACATCCAAAAACCGGCAATGATCTCCTTGGTTTCCGTAAAAGGGCCGTCAGTCACTATGCGGCTTTTACCTGAAAAATGAACACGCACGGCTTTTGAAGTGGGCTGCAAACCATCGCCCGATAACATGATGCCCGCCTTCACGAGCTCTTCGTTGTATTTGCCCATAGCCTCCAATAACTCAGTGGTGGGCATAATGGCGGCTTCAGAACTCGGCGTAGCTTTTACACAAACCATAACTTTCATAGGTAGATCCTCATTAGGGGGTGATATTTATCAGACGGGGCAAGCTCAGAGCATAAACCCCATTTTCCCCTATTAGTCGAATGTACCTGGTGATTTTCGACAAAGCTCTGGATTTGCCATTGCCGCCGTTTACTTATACTATTGCCGCTCATTTTCGTGATTTTGCTTATAGAAGAAGCAAGACTCGCAAAATGCTCAGATCTCGCAGGCAACACAATTTTTCTTAGAAGGGCGCCGCCCACATCTGGCGCTGTAGTTAATTCCCTGCATATTGAATCACCAAGCCATTTAGCTGGCTTTGGTGCTGTATTTTTTGTTGATTAGCTTCTGGAGAGCATGATGACTACCTTGATGAACACCTACGGCGCAAGAACCCTCACCCTGACCAAGGGCGAAGGCAGCCGAGTGTGGGATGACAAGGGCAACTCCTATCTGGATGCCATCAGCGGTATCGCTGTGTGCGGCTTGGGCTACTCGCACCCTGCGCTCACAAAAGCGCTCACCGAGCAAGTGGGCACCCTGATCCATTGCTCCAACTACTACAACATCCCCACCCAGCAAAAGCTGGCGGATTTGCTCATTCAGCAGTCTGGTATGGATAAGGTTTTCTTCTCCAACTCAGGTGCAGAAGCCAACGAAGCGGCGATTAAAATCGCGCGCAAATACGGTAACGACAAGGGTGTGAAAAACCCGGCCATCATCGTTACCAGTAACAGCTTCCACGGCAGAACCCTTGCGACCTTGAGCGCAACGGGCAACCCCAAAGTACAAATCGGTTTTGAACCATTGGTGGAAGGTTTTATCCGTGTGCCTTTTAACGATGTTCCCGCGATTGAAGCGGCAGCTGCAGAGCATGGCAACATTGTGGCGATTCTGGTTGAGCCCGTACAAGGCGAAGGCGGTATTCGTGTTCCTGCGCCCGATTACTTGAACAAGTTGCGCGCACTCGCAGATGCCAAAGGCTGGCTGTTGATGCTGGACGAAATCCAAACTGGCAATGGCCGTACCGGCACCTTCTTCGCATTCCAACACAACAAGATCCTGCCGGACGTGGTAACGACCGCAAAAGGCTTGGGCAATGGTGTACCTATTGGTGCTTGTATCGCTCGCGGCAAAGCAGCAGACGTATTACAACCGGGCAACCACGGCACCACCTTTGGCGGCAACCCTTTAGCCACCAGAGCAGGCGTTGCTGTTGTTGAAACATTACTGGCAGAAGGTTTGATCGAAAAAGCCAAAATTCTTGGCGATAAAATCCTGGCCGACTTTAAAGCCAAACTCGCGGGTAACCCCAAAGTGGTTGATATCCGCGGCAAGGGTTTAATGATTGGTATTGAATTAAACGCGCCAGCGGCCGAGCTGATGGATAAAGCCCGCGCCAAAGGTATTTTGATTAACGTAACCTCAGTGAACACCATTCGTTTGCTACCCACCTTCATCCTTACCGATGAAGAGGTCAACGAGCTGGTTACCAAAGTGGTCGAATTAGTCACTGAGTTTTAACAAACGCGGGCACGGCTCCTGTAGCCAAAGCCCGCAGCAATGACCTGCAGTTATAAAATGCGCTTTCGCATTTTTTCAGCAGCTCGAAAAAGAGAAGAGCATTATGGTTCCCCCAAAGGCACCGAGACATTTTTTAACCCTCGAAGACGTTAACCGCGACGAGTTAAACCACATCATCAAACGCGCTATAGAGTTAAAAGCTTTGCAGCGCAAAGGCATAGCCACAGAAATTTTTAAAGACAAAGTGCTGGCGATGATTTTCGAAAAATCATCTACCCGTACCCGCGTGTCTTTTGAATCTGCCATGGCGCAAGCGGGCGGCCACGCTATTTTCCTGTCCACCAAAGATTCACAACTGGGTCGCGGCGAACCTATTGAAGATTCCGCACGTTGCATCGCCAGCATGGTCGATATGGTTATGATCCGTACCTTCGCCCACGCTACCGTTGAACGCTTCGCCGAATATTCGCGCGTACCTGTTATCAATGGTTTGACCGACGATCATCACCCCTGCCAATTACTTGCAGACATTCAAACATTCGTTGAGCAACGCGGTTCACTCGCGGGCAAAACCGTGGCATGGGTTGGCGATGGCAACAACATGTGCCAAAGCTACATGCAAGCCGCCGAGCTGTGCGATTTTGAATTGCGCATTGCAACGCCCAAAGGTTTTGAACCATGGGAGCACATGCTGGAAAAACACAAAGACCGCGTCTCCATCAGCCAAGACCCAAAAGCCGCTGTTAAAAATGCCGATTTGGTTGTGACAGATACTTGGGCATCCATGGGCCAAGAAGACGAGAAAAAACAACGCGAGAAAATTTTCGCCGGTTACCAAGTGAACCGCGAACTCTTAAGCCACGCAAAATCCGACGTTCTCTTTATGCACTGCCTACCCGCCTACAGAGGCAAAGAAGTGAGCGCCGAGATAATGGACGACCCAAATGCAATTGTGTGGGAAGAAGCCGAAAACCGCTTACACGCCCAAAAAGCACTGATGGAGTTTTTGTTCACGAATTGACGGTAAAGAGCAAGCGCGCTCAATGTCATTTTTCATGTGATAGAAGTCGAGAAACTAAAGAGGGAAGTCATGAACAAATCAGGAATAGTTTTAGCTTTAATAGCATTAATGAGTAGCTATGCGCTTATTGCTGCCGCTCAGAATACATCTGAAGACGATTATTCCAGCTCTAAAGCCAAAGTCCAATTTTGCAATGTTACCTCCTCCGCTATTGTGACCAAGGTATTCTCTCTGGAAGGCAGAGATGTCGACTTAGTTACAAAAATGGCTCGAGCAGATGCTCGGCAATCAGCTTCACTCTTGTCTGAAGAAGGATTTAATTTTTCATGGCTCTTAGGGGAAATTTACGTTGAGCACTTTATGGAAGCCTTAAAACCTCAACTAAATGGCAATAATGACTCGCGAGAAGTAGTCATCTCAGACATAACGAAGCATGTAAGTAGATGGTGTGACCGACACGTTTCAAAGCTATATTGGCAAAGAGACATAAACACATGGAGAGACGAGTTTACGAAATCTATTGCCGAATCCTGGCCAAGCTTGGAGGTTTACATTCAGGAAACCATCAAACCAATCCCTTCATTAGATGATCGGTTAAACAGATCGAAGAAAGCGCTAGATTGTGCCGGCTTCCTTACTGCTCAAAACCAAAATTTAGCCAATTCGATCTCTGTCGATGAGCAGAAGAAAAAAGATACCATAGCATTCATGAAGCGAATTATATTGAAACATCGAAACTATATATTGGCAGAAAGTTTGTACACAGGATTCTCGAGAAAGGATGTTAACGATGCAATCAGGGAGGTCTCGGATGCCTACTTTAAAGAGATTCCAAAAAACAATCAGGATGACGCCAAAAAGAAAACACTATCTTGTGCTTCAATATTTGAGTTCAACGCAGGAACTTTTTAGCTTTACCCGCAATCTAGCATGAGATGGTAGCAGCGGCGATACTGCTTTACGGAGCTTGGAAGCGATTGGCAAAATATTTATCTAACACAACAATACACTCATTAACTTGATCTTAGTTAGTATGTAAATTGAGACGATAAACGAAGCCAAAATTTTCGCAATCAACCGTAGGCACAATCTATATTAGGAATGTACAGTTCAAAAAGTGGCTTACATTTTTTAGCTTATAATTTTAAACCGTGATGATATCACGTGTGCTTGAATTCTTTCCTACAACTATAAAAACCTAAAAACGGGAATCGTCATCCTCGCGTAACGGTGATGACGATTCCCTAATAAATAGTTTAACCTTCCATGCGAATAGAACACATCAACATCAGCGCGCCAATGAATCTGTTAACGCAAGTTCGCGATTTCTATATTGAAATCCTCGGATTAACCGAAGGCTTTCGCCCACAATCAACCATTCGTGGGTTTTGGTTATATTCTGGCGAGCGCGCACTGATTCACTTGGCAGAGAGCGACCAGCATTTTGCAAGTGAGCACCAAGGCTATCTAGACCATATTGCGTTTCAAACAACGGGATTGAAAACAATGGTTGAAAAGTTAAACCAACACGAAATCCCTTTCGCTCAGGATTATTTTCCAGAAATTAATATGACGCAGCTGTTCTTTAAAGATCCTGCCGGAACGGGAATTGAAATTAATTTTGTTAACGAGTTGCTTTAATCTATTAAATATCTGGATTTTCCCTCACTGGGCATACAAGGAATCCACGTATTCACACAAAGATCCAAACAGTTCTTGCGCCAACTCCATTGACTGCATGCATTTGGCAACTCCCATAATGCCCTGATAACTACTCAGTAAGAACGCTGATGTTTTTTGCGCATTTATATTTTCGCGAACGATTCCATCGCGCTGCCCCTGATAGAGTGCCGCGGCAACAACCTCGACAATACTTTTCATGACCGCTTGTAATCGCTGGTGAAATCCTTCATCCAACGTAGACATTTCCTGAACTAAATTGGTAAGGGGGCAACCGTTAAAACACTCACCTGAAACTATATCTGCATATTTCTTGTTGAAAAAATCTTTAGCTGCTTTCAAAGGATCATTAGACTCCGCCAAAAATTCGCTCCAATTTTGCTGAAAGTAAGCCATGATAACTTCATCTAATACCGCATAACCCAAAGCCAATTTATTCGGAAAATAATGGTAAAGCGCGCCTTTCGCTAATTGTGTTTTCTTTAAAACAGCGTCAATCCGCAAACCTTGGTAGCCATGCTCATACATTTCTTCATGCGCCGCCTGCAAAATACGTTCGCGTGTTGATTCAACAGTCGCTTCTGTAGGAATTACACTATTCATAATTTATCAATATCTCTCACATCGTCATCACCCTAAACGATGATGACGACTATTAATTGAAATCTATCCTTAAACCTTTTTCACCCTAAACCAAGCGGCATAAAGCGCTGGTAAAAACAACAAGGTCAAACCTGTCGCCACAATTAAGCCGCCCATAATTGCTACCGCCATTGGCCCCCAGAACACAGAACTTGAAAGCGGAATCATGGCGAGCACTGCTGCGGCCGCTGTTAGAATAATGGGGCGGAAACGGCGAACGGCTGATTCCACTATGGCATTCCAAGGTGCTGTTCCGCTCGCAATATCCGTTTCAATTTGGTCGATTAGAATTACCGAGTTACGAATAATCATTCCGAACAAAGCAATTACACCTAACTGCGCAACAAAGCCCATGGGGCGATGCAAAATCAACAGCGCCATAGCGACACCAGCAACACCGAGTGGCCCCGTTAAGAACACCAACACAGAGCGCGAGAAACTTTGTAGCTGCAACATTAACAAGGTGAAAATAATAAAAATCACCAAGGGAACGTTCGCAGCAATAGAATCCTGTGCCTTACTGCTATCCGCTGCCGCACCGGCTAAACGAATTGCATAACCAATTGGCAATGAGGCTTTTAGTTCGGCAAGCTTTGGTTCAATTTGGCTGGATACGGTTGGGCCTTGAATTCCGTCCACCACATCGGCCTGTACTGTAATTGCCCACTCCCGGTTTTCACGCCAAATAATGCCCGGCTCCCACACAAATTGCGCACGCGCGACTTGCGAAATCGGAATAGATTTTCCACTACCCGTTGGCAAATAAGTATCGTTAAGCTTTTCAATCGTTGAGCGTTCATCCAACGGCTGACGAATAACAATATCAACCAAACGATTTTTCTCGCGATACTGCCCAACAGTTGTACCGGTTAAAATCGTGTTGGCGGCGCGCATCACGGTTTCCGATGTCATCCCCAGCGAACGTAATTTATCTTGATCCAAATCTAAGCGCAGAACTTTAACCGACTCATTCCAGTTGTCGTTAACGCCTAAAGCATTTGGATTAGCGCGCATAACATCTTTCACTTGATCTGCAATTTCGCGCACTTTGCTTACATCAGTACCGCTTACACGAAATTGCACGGGGTAAGGAACTGGTGGTCCAGTAGGTAGAAACTTAACGCGGCCACGCACCTCAGGGAAATTCACTTTGAATTCATGAATTATTTTTTTGCGCAGCTCTGTTCTGGCTTCCAGATCTTTAGGTAATACAACAATTTGCGCCACGTTAGATTGCGGAAAGATTTGATCCAACGGCAGATAAAAACGCGGGCTTCCTGTACCCACATAACTTGTTATGCTTTCAACACCCTCTTGCGCATTGATAAAGGTTTCGAATTTTTTAACCTGTTCCTCGGTAGCGGCATAGGAAGCACCTTCTGGCAGCCACATCTCCACCATCAACTCTGGGCGAATGGAATCGGGGAAGAACTGTTGTTCGATAAACTTAAAACCAAATACGCCAAGTATAAAAACGCCAAGCGTGATGGCAATTGTGGTTTTGCGAAACTCCACACACCAGTTCACCAAGGCTCTGAATTTGATATAGAACGGTGAATCAAATAATTCGTGTGGCGCTTCATCGGCAGCGTGAGGTTTTACTTTCAACAACAAATAACCGATGTAAGGCGTAAATAACACTGCCACCAGCCAAGAGATTAATAACGCAAGGCAATTCACCGAGAACATCGAAAAGGTATATTCACCCGCCGCCGATTTTGCCAACCCAATCGGCAAAAAACCGGCTGCCGTAATTAAGGTTCCGGTCAGCATAGGCATAGCGGTTGATGTGTAGGCGAAGGTTGCTGCATCAAACCGCGAATAACCTTCCTCCATTTTTCGAACCATCATTTCTACGGCGATAATCGCGTCATCCACCAACAAACCCAGCGCAATAATTAATGCACCGAGCGAAATTTTATGCAGATCTATGCTGAAGATGTGCATAAACAAAAAAGTAATTGCCAAAACCAATGGAATGGTGAGCCCTACAACCAAACCGGGGCGTAAATCTATGCGAATGCCTTTTTCATCTTTATGGAAGCCAAGCGCAACAAAACTCACGGCCAATACAATAACCAAGGCTTCCACTAAAGTTTTGAGGAATTCGTTTACCGATGTTGAAACGGCTTTCGGTTGGTTAGTCACACGATCTAATTCGACACCCACTGGCAACTTGCGCTTTATATCTGCCGCGGTGATTTCAAGATTTTTTCCTAAATCAATAATATTGCCGCCTTTCTGCATGGACACGGCAAGGCCGATAACTTCTTTGCCGTTAAAGCGCATTTTGTCGTGCGGCGGATCTGTATATTCGCGTTTAATTTCAGCGAAATCGCCTAAACGGAAGTTAGTTCCGTTTGCGCGCAAGGTTAAGTTTTCTAAATCCTTCGGGGATTTAAATGCGCCGGTTACGCGCACTTGCACATTGTCGGTTTCGGTTGTTAATACGCCGGTAGACTCAATGGCATTTTGCGCACTTATTTGATGAATTATGTCTTCGAGCGAAATTCCTAGCTGGGCAAATTTTTTGTGCGAAAAAACAATGTTAAGTTTTTCGTCCTGAACACCTAGTAACTCGACTTTGGCCACCAATGGAACGCGCAACATTTGTTGCCGAACTAAATCGGCGTAGTCTTTTAGTTCCGCATAAGTGAAACCATCGCCGGCGAGTGAAAAAATAGAACCGTAGGTATCACCAAACTCGTCATTGAAAAATGGGCCAAGCACACCTTGCGGCAAGCTGTATTTCATATCGCCCACTTTTTTACGAACCTGATACCAGGATGCAGTCGTTTCTTTTGGCGGAGTTGATTCCGCCAATTGCAACAAAATAGTTGTTTCGCCCGGCTTGGAGAAGCTGCGAATAACATCAATGTACGGCGTTTCCTGTAAAGTTTTCTCGAGCTTATCCGTCACCTGATTGGCCATATCCAATGCACTTGCGCCAGGCCATTTTGCGGTTACAACCATAACGCGAAATGTGAATGGCGGATCTTCATCTTGCCCGAGATTTTTAAAACTCATAATGCCGCCAATTAACAAGGCGGCAATTAAATAGCGAATGAGCGGAATATGTTCGAGCGCCCAGCGCGACAAATTTAGCTGTGGGCTTTTCATTTAACCGCTCCTTGCGATTGAACGACAGTTGGATTTGCAGATTGAGGAGCCAGTAAATTTTGTGATGTTAAATAGGGCTCTGCCGGTGCAGGTTTTGGCTCAGGCGGCAAAATAGAAACGCGTTGACCGGGATTCAATACATGAACACCTGCTGTGACAACTGTTTGCCCGGCAACTACACCGCTGGTGAGCAAAACGTCATTTCCGCTAACGCCACCTATTTGTACAGGCACTAATTTCACCGCACCTTTTTCAACAACCCACACCGAAGTAACGCCTTTCTCTTGGTAAAGAGCCGTGAGCGGAACCTTCACAAACGCGCCCGGCGTATTAACCAAAAATTGCACAGCAGCCGTCATACCCAATTTAACCAATGCCGTTTGTTTGGGTGTTGGATCAATGATGGAAACTTTGGCAATAAAAGTACGCGTTGCTGCATCAGCAACCGGAGAAAGTTCGCGAATTTTTCCGTTAATGATTTCTTTGGGATTTGCCCACAAACGAATTTCTATTTTGGTTGCGCGCTTAACTACATCGACATTGTTTTCGGGAATTCCAACAACCACTTCCAGCTCACCCGCTTTGGCCACTTGCACAACGGGTGAACCTGCAGCGACGACTTGGCCAACTTCAGCATTAATGGCGGTAACCACACCTTCAACATCGGAAGTTAATGACGCGTAAGCAGCTTGGTTAGATTGGGTTTTGAAAACGGCTTGTGCTTGCTCAAAACTCGCTTTGGCAGATTCAAATGCGGTGTTTTTGGCATCCATTGCGCTTTGGCTAATTGCGTTGGTTTTGCGTAATTCCTGATAGCGCTTTAATTCAAACTCGGCTAATTCAAAATTGCTTTTGGCGGATTTAAAACTGGCCTCGGCTTGCGCTTGCGCCAAACGCAAATCCTGAGGATCAAGTTGCATTAACACTTGGCCAGGCTTAACCAAGCTCCCCACATCAACCTTACGCGTTTGAATTTTTCCTCCCACTCGGAAACCGAGCTGAGACTCAACTCTCGCCTGCACATTGCCGGAATATTCGGCAGTGACTTGCTGTTGAGAAGCAGCGAGCTGTATAGCGCGGACAGGACGAATGTCTTCAGTTTTTTGCTCCGATCTTCCGCAACCGGCAAGCACGCTAGCCAAGGCTAATCCGGTGACGATAAAAATGAATCTACGCATGTGATTCCTTACTCCTGAGAAAACTCACGGTTAAGCTCCGTGAGCAACATGATTAATCCGATGTGGGACGCGCAAAAAGCGGGGGTAAAGCGCAAACCGACCAGTTGGTCTGCACGCCAAGATACAGACCGACCAGATGGTCTGTCAATGCAAATTCAGAAGCGTCACTCAGAATGTGATTTTTGCCACTTTTTTGGTTTGATAAGGATCGCCATTTTCCATATTTGGTGCTTTACATACCAAATATGGATGCTAGGCTATACACGAAACTCGTCATTCACTCCAACAGGAGAGGTAACTAGCAATGAAAAACCATTCTTTACTCGCGATTATCATGTCTGCAGGCTTGGTGGCCTGCGGAGGCGGATCAGGTGGCAGCAGCAATACTCAGGCTCCAATTAGCAATAGCAGCCAAAGTAGTTCGGTTGCCGCTACAAGCACCAATGTCGCGCAAGGTACTGTCACAGGTTTTGGCAGTGTGATTGTCAACGGCGTCCATTTTGATGTTAAAGGAGCATCAATCGAGATCGATGGCGAGTCTAAGGTCGAATCTGATTTGGCCGTTGGTCAAGCGGTAAGTGTAGTGGGCACGGTAAACGACGATGGTGTTCACGGCAAAGCTAGTAAGCTATCAGCTGAAACCCGGTTACGCGGCCCTATCGAAAGCATTGATCTAACAAAGGGCATCGTAGTTGTACTCGGGCAAACAGTTCTGATTAATGGCGATACTTTTTATGAGGACGGCGTAACCGCTGCAAGCTTAAAAGTAGGCGATGTTATAAAAGTAAGCACGCAAATTAATGCAGATAGCCTATTGGTCGCCACCCGCATTGAAATTAAAACCGGAGACGAAGCTAAAGATTTATTGTTAGCTGGAGAAGTCAGCAACCTCGATACCACAGCAATGACATTTACTCTCAATGGCACCAAGGTAGATTACAGCAAAGCAACCATTGCGGATCTACCCAATAAAGTTCTTAAAGACGGCATGCTGGTTCGTGTTCACGGCACAGTCGTTAATGGCGTTTTTGTTGTTAATGGCAGCGTCCATTCAAGTGCTCTGGATTTAAAACATGATGGCGAGCTGGATACCAAAGCAAAAGTAGAATTAGGTGGGATTGTTTCCAAATTAAATATACCTGCAGCGGAAATGCTCTTAGGCCCAACCTTTGTGTTAGGAAATACCACCGTATTTTTTACAAAAGGTGTGAAAATTGAGGGCGGTACACTGTCGGATTTGGCAAATGGTGTTCGCGTTCGTGTTAAAGGAAAGTTTGACGCCGACAAAAATGTAATTGCAGAAAAAATTATACTTATTTTGAAAGCCAGAGTGGACGATGAAGGTCTTGTGCAAGCAACTGACCTCACCAAAAATACACTCACTGTAAATGGTGTAACCTTTGAAGTTACTGCGGACACCAGCTTTAACGATCGCAGCAAGGCCGATGTGCGTCTGTTTAGCTTGAAAGATATTGCGACCGGCGATTTCGTTGACGTGCGCGGTTATAAGATCCCAGCTTCGGATACATCACCAGAGCGCATGGTTGCTACTCGTGTAGAACGTAAAAATTCTTCTGAAAAAGCTAAGGATGGCTTCAAAACTGAAATCAGTGGTAAGGTTGAACTGGTTGGCAGTGACTCCATTAAAGTATCTGGACACACCATCAAAATCACAAACACAACAACAATTTTCGGGTTTAACAGCATTCAGCTATTTTTGGCAAATGCACTTGGTATGAGCGTTGAAGTGGAAGGTGTGGTAGAAAACGATGTATTCATTGCTCGTGTTATCAAAATTGAAAAAGACGAAAGTGAATCGGAACACTCATCTTCCAGCAACTCATCGTCTAGCTCTGTGAAATCAAGTTCATCTAGCTCCAGCTCTGTCTTGTCGAGTTCATCATCTGTTTCGTCTGCCAGCAGCACATCGTCGGCAGCGAGCAGTTCGGCGAGCCAAATTTAAGCTGCGCGTTGGCTAAATGCTTCTCTGTTGGCTGAGCGTCCCTGGTTCAGCTAACAGAGCTTTTTAGTTGTACTAAATTAAGATATTTCATTTAACGTTAACGAGCTTTTAAGACAAGCCATGCTCACACCCAAAGAAACAGTTCTCTCAGCATGTCGGCACCTTATGGCGCCGATTGTAGGGATTTTGTTACGCAATGGTGTGACTTACAAAGAACTGGCAAATCTCTGCAAGCAAATTTATGTTCAAGTCGCAACCAAAGAATTTGGTATTCGCGGCCGCGACACCAACCTTTCACGAATTGCGTTAATGACAGGCATTGATCGAAAAGAAGCTGCCCGTATTAAGCAAGAGTTAAAAAATAACGAAGAAAGCGAAGCATCTCAAGCTGGGCAAGACCGTATGACTCGTGTGTTATCCGGCTGGCATCAAGACAAAGACTTTCTCACACACGACGGAACCCCCAAACCGCTCTCAGTCGACGGAGATGTAAATAGTTTCTCCCAGTTGGTAAAACGATATGGCGGCGATATGCCCGCCGTAACCATTTTAAAAGAATTCAAGCGTTGCGAAATTGTGCGCCAGGATGACGACGAAAAATTACACGTATTAAAACGCTATTACGTGCCTTCTCAATCTGACCCCGGGGCCCTACTGAGAGCCGGTAGCGTAATAAACGATTTAAGCAGCACACTCTATTACAACCTCTATAAGGCGGAAGCATCCAAACAAAAGCCGCCCCACTTTGAACGACGC
>NZ_JAXMGC010000005.1:0-317884 GCF_046347455.1 Cellvibrio sp. | reverse complement strand
TTGCGAAAAACGTGAGCAGTACGCGAAATAGCTTTTCTAGCAAAGCCCCAACCTAAGTTTCCGAAGCAAGGTAAACCCAAAAAAGAAAAATACTACAACACGTTAGAAAACTAAACCAGCTTAGCAACGTGCCGAAAAAACCTTCAGCCCTTAAAACTGCTTGCGATGCCCTGCACTACCGAAGGAACCAGAAATATTTCAGAACGTTAAACTCCGTGGCACATTGTTTCCGAGCCAGAAAAACCAAAGCTTCGCCCTTTCAGGATTATAGCTTTTGCTTTTTCGTACTTTCCGAAGCTTTGCGTTTTTTATTTCTTGCCCCACATAACAGTTTATTCAAAAGTTTAGACTTTATATTTCCGGTTACACCTATATATAAAGCCCATCTATAACAGCAACTTAAATTCGAATCCAAATAAAAGCGGAGATATACGTTTCAATAAAATCGGAGATATACGGCCGTCGGCTCTTGAAATCGTGAGGGGCTGAAGCTATAGTTTGAAAAACTGGATTTATATACAGGTGCATTATGGAAAATGTCAAAATCCCTCTCCCGCAAAACCCGACTAAATTTCTCGATCAGTTTCGCACTTTTATTCGATTGGATGGTAAAAGCTATTCAACCGAGAATACCTATGTTTATTGGGTTCATCAATACATTGTGTTTCATAATAAACAGCATCCCGGCAAACTAGGGCCCGAACATATAACGGCTTATTTATCCCACTTAGCAATCAGAGCTAATACTGCGCCTAACACTCAAAAAACCGCGCTTAATGCGCTTATGTTTTTATACAACCGCTTTCTTAATAGACCTATCGAAAAGTTGGATTATCGCTATGCGAAAAAAGCGACACGTACACCCACCGTCTTTTCGCATGATGAAGCCATGGCTGTTATTGATTGCTTGGTAATGCCTTACAAGTTGATGGCTCAACTCATGTACGGTGCAGGTCTCCGTATATCTGAGGTGTTGCGTTTGCGCGTTAAAGATGTGGATTTCAATATGGGCTACATCGTCGTGCGCGATGGAAAGGGTGCAAAAGATAGAACGACCTTACTGCCCAAAAGTCTTATTGCCGATCTTAAAAATCAGGTCGTTGTTGTTTCAAAATTGTTGGATTTTGATAAAGCGCGAAAGGTGGGGCCCGTTTATTTACCGCATTCATTAGAAAACAAATACCCTTATGCGGGCCATGCATTGGAGTGGCAGTACATGTTTCCCTCAGAATCTATAAGCAAAGATCCGCGGGTAAATGTGATGCGGCGCCATCATCTTTACAGCGGCACTTTGCAATCTCACGTTAAGGATGCAATCCGTGAGTCTCGCATCCATAAGCAGGCCAGCTGCCATACCTTTCGGCATTCGTTTGCAACGCGTTTACTGCAGGCCAAATACGATTTGAAACAAATTCAAACCTTAATGGGGCACGCTGATATACGCACAACAGAAATTTATCTTCACGTGCTGGATGAGCTTGGCGAAAAGATCAAAAGCCCCTTGGATGCCTAACCCTCAGAGTAGATGAATAATAACTACATACTCGTCTTAAAAAATGTTGCGCGATAATGCTGTAATTCAGCGATTGAATCTTTAATGTCATCCAACGCCAAATGCGCGCCGGATTTTTTTACGCCTGCGATAACGTCAGGGCGCCAGCGGCGAGCTAATTCCTTAACGGTGCTCACATCTAAATTGCGATAGTGGAAGTAATCTTCGAGCAAGGGCATACCTCGAACAAGAAAGCGACGATCCTGACAAATGGAATTCCCGCAAATCGGCGATTTACCCGCAGGCACCCACTTTTCCAAAAACTTAATGGTCTCAGCTTCGGCCTGTTGAATACTAACTTTACTTTCACGCACACGCTGAGTCAGGCCAGATTTACCGTGCTGGTTAGTATTCCAGTCATCCATATTCAGCATAATGCTATCCGGTTGATGAATAGCGAATACGGGGCCTTCAGCCAAGATGTTCAGATCCGCATCGGTCACTATGGTAGCGATTTCAATGATCACATCGGTATCGGGGTTCAAACCGGTCATTTCCAGATCGATCCAGATCAAATTGTTTTCATTAAGCTTTTCAGTAGACGATTGAGCAGACATAGGGTATTTCCTTAGTAAATAGGGCACAATTGCTTACCAGACTAAACCAATTTTGGCCTTATCGCCAATCGAGCCCCTAAGAACGCATGACCAAACGCAAACTCACTCGCCGACAACAATGGCGCATTGAAAAAATTCAAGAAGAGCGCAGCGCACGCGCCAACAGGCGCGACCAGCAAGCAGACGAAGCGCTGAGCGAGAGCGACTTGGGTCCCGAACAACACGGCTTGGTCATTACCCATTACGGCACGCAGGTGGTTGTGGAAGCCACCGAGGGCGAAGCCAAAGGCGTGCAGCAGCGTTGTCATTTCCGCAGCAACCTTGGCTCATTGGTAACAGGTGATCGCGTGGTATGGCGCGCAGGCAACCCCCTCGGTGTGGTAGTGGCCGTTTTGCCACGGGATTCCGCGCTACAGCGCCCAGACCCACACGGCGATATGAAAACGGTTGCCGCCAATATTGATCGCATCATCATTGTGGTCGCGCCCTACCCCGAGCCTCACGCAAACTTAATTGATCGCTATTTGGTAGCCGCCAATGCCATCGACATAGAGCCGGTCTTATTGATCAACAAGATTGATCGTGTTGACGATAACACTCGCGAGAAAATTACTTACCTCGAAAAAACCTATCGCGAACTGGGTTACGATGTGTTGATGGTATCCACCAAAAATGGAACAGGCCTTGATGAATTCCGGCAGTATTTAACGCACTACACCAGCGTATTTGTTGGGCAATCGGGCGTTGGTAAATCATCACTCGTAAACGCGCTTTTGCCGGAAAGCAACTTACGCGTTGGCGACTTGTCTGAACGTCAGCAAGGCACCCATACCACCACCAGCGCGACGCTTTTACATTTCCCGGGCGGCGGACACTTAATTGATTCGCCCGGCATTCGCGAATTTGGTTTGTGGCATATGGATGAAGACGACGTGCTCGATGGCTTTATTGAATTCAAACCTTTTATAGGTCACTGCAAATTTCGCGATTGCTCGCATCGCCACGAACCCGGCTGTGCAATTTTATCGGCCTTAGAAAACGGAAAAATTAGTGCAACCCGCATGGATTCTTACAGATACATTTTGCGGACCTTAAACGAGAATTGAAAATATAACCCCACCCCAACCCTCCCCTTGAAAAGGGGAGGGAGCTGATTGCACGCAGTATTAAGCAGGGAGTTAGCCCCTCCCCCTTTTCAAGGGGGAGGTTGGGAGGGGGTTAACCCAGATTTAAAATTTCAAAGGAGTAAAAAAAAAATGACTCTTCCTTTTGTCATTGAACCCACACAACTTGCCGCATTACTGGCGCAACCTACTAGCAGCAAATTATTAATTATTGATATGTGCGCCGAGCAAACGTATTTGCAAGGCCATATTGATGGCGCCATTCATGTTCCGCCACAAAAAATCCTAATCGGGCAACCACCCGTCCCGGGAAAAATTGCGCCCGTTGAACAACTCAATCGCGTGTTTTCATTTTTGGGTTTAACGCCGGACACACACGTTGTGGTGTACGACGATGAAGGCGGCGGCTGGGCAGGCCGAATGATCTGGACATTGGATGCCATAGGTCACAAACATTATTCCTATTTAAACGGCGGCCTGCACGCCTGGATCGGTTCAGGCCAATCGCTCACGCAAGAAATTCCAACGGTAACGCCGAGTAAAGTTGATCTCAAAATTGATCCAAAAGTGGTCATTGAAATTCCCGATATTATTGGTGAATTAGACAAAGGCGATTTCGTGGTTTGGGATGCACGCAGTCCCGGCGAATACAACGGTTCACGCGTAACCGCAGCAAAAAATGGTCACATTCCCGGTGCCATAAATGCGGAATGGACTTCGTTAATGGATCGCAACGACAACTTGCGTATTCGCAAAGATGCGAAGGAATATTTAGCATCGCTTGGCTTAACGTCCGATAAACGTATGATCACTCACTGCCAAAGTCATCACCGCTCAGGCTTTACTTATTTAGTAGGAAAAGCGCTTGGTTTTAACATTCGCGCTTATCATGGCTCTTGGGCTGAATGGGGGAATCACTCGACGACGCCCATTGAAGTTTAATTGTTATTACCAAGACGTGGCGCTGCTCAACAATAAAAAGCGCCATGTCTTAAATCTCTATCGAAAAAAATCAGCATTTCCCGATATCGTTTTTCAGGACAAGACATTCAGGCATTTAAGGAAAAACTTATGCGCAAAAAACCAGCGCTCGTCTTAACAATTGCAACGTTGAGTTTTTTGATTTCAGCGTGCGAGACGCAATCCAACCTCAAATCTCAGCAGCAAAAAACTGCAACAATGTCGTACAGCTATCACCCAGGGCAAGGCAACACAATTGTATTTCAGTCAGGGTTGGGCGATGGCAAATCGGTGTGGGCAAAAGTGATCAGCCAACTTCCGCAAAATCGCGCGTACTTTTCCTATGATCGTTATGGCTATGACGCTAGTCCATCAGTCGCAACTACGCGAGATGCCTGCACAATCGCGCACGAACAACATGGTCTTTTAAAACAAAGTGGTGCCAAGCCGCCTTACTTGTTGGTCGGTCATTCTATTGGCGGGCTTTACGAGTACGTTTATGCACTCATGTACCCGGAGGAAGTCGCTGGCGTACTCTTGTTAGACCCAACGCATCCTAAACATTGGGAAACCATTCAGAATGAAGCACCGAGCGCGGCCGCGATTATCAAAACCATGCGCTTTACGGTGTTTTCGCCGGTCATGCGAAAAGAATTCGATGCGCAAACGGATTGTTTAAACACGCTCCCAACGCATTATTCAACATCCTTTAAGACCCGCATTCTGACAAGTACCCTTGCACGCGCGGGGGAGCAAGGAAGCTATCAAGATGTGCTGGCAAAGCTACGCAAAGACTGGATTCAACTGACAGGTATCGCCCAAACAGAACCCGTTGATAGAGCGACTCACTATATTCAAAAAGACCGCCCCGATTCGGTCGTAAAAGCCATCCTAGAAATGAACCCGCTCTAAGACCTTGGCGTCGCCAGACGCCAAGCCTAGCTTCCCGCCCCCATACCCCCTACAATTCCACCTTTGCAATTTGACGCTAAATACCCCATGAGTTCATCCCTAATCCCTGAGCGCCCGCTGCTGGTTTCGCCTTCTTTGGCGGCGACGATTGGCCTTGAAGAAGCCTGCATGCTCTCGCTCTTAAGCGATGTGGCGGCTTATCGCCCATTGGTGGCGCGCGACGGCCAACATTGGCTGGAGCTGGATGAAAACCTCGTCGTTCAGGCTATGCCATTCTGGTCGCCGCAGGATATTCAACGCATTAGCAAAAACCTGCGTGATCAAGGCGTGATATTGCTGGCCTCTGCGCCTTTTACCGAGAGCCGCAAACTGACCGTGGCTTTTAATGATGGCCAAGCCGCACGCAAACCGGTTGAAAACCACGCTCCGCTTCCCATTATTAATATGGGCGGCGGCGCTAATTTGATTGCGCCCAATTGGCAGCCTGACCAGGAACTTATGCGGCAGGTTGCGCAGCACAATATTCCTGAAGATTTTATTCGCCAACAGGTGCCGGAATTTATTACCTATTGGCGCGAGCGTGGCGAAACCAGTCACTCGTGGGGCGCAAAATTTTTGAAAGATGTGCTGCACAAATGGCGAAATCATCAAACGCAAATGGCGCGACACGCGCGTGAAAACAACGAAGAGTTTTTAAACCGCGAAAAAGATATTGCCATGCACATGAGCTGGCGCCCAAGCAAAGATGCGTTGGAAGTTTTGGTAAAACATGCAGGTATTAGCTACGCCTTTGTGGAAGATGCAATTCCGGAATTTGTATTGTATTGGCAAGAACGTGGCGAAGTGGGCCGCACCTGGAATAGCAAATTTATCCAACACGTAAAACGCCAATGGGTTCGTTATTCATCAGCGCTGGAACACGACACCGAACCCAAACGCATTCCCGAAAATTGGCAGCCGGGCAACGAAGTGTTTGACGTACTCCGCTTAGCGGAAATCAGTACAGATTTTGCCAAACAACAAGTTGCCGAGTTTGTGTTGTATTGGCGCGAGAGCAACCAGCTCTACGCCTCATGGAATACAAAATTTTTGCAGCATGTTAAATATCATTGGGCCAAGCAGCACGCTTTAGCGCCCATAACACAGCAGGGTAATCACCATGCGGGACAGCAACCCAATTATTCAACAAGTAGCACAAGAGATCGAAGCCTTGTCCAAGACCTCACCGACCGCAGCTGGGCCCAATAGCACTAATACGAGTGAAGGCAACCATCAGGATTTTCGCCGTAGCCGTGTGATTAGCGATGCGCATATTGATGCGCTTAACGAAGTGTTTGCACTCTTCCGCATTAATTATCACAACCAATATTACAAAGCTTATAGCGATACCCAAGTGCTTAACCAAATTAAAAAATTATGGTTGGAAAGCTTAAGTCAATTCGCGCCCGAAACCATTTTGCGCGGTGCGCGCAAGGTCATTGAGGAATCAGAATACCTGCCAACATTGAACCGCATGATTCGCGCCTGCCAAGGCGACCCGGAAAAATTTGGTTTGATTGATGCACACCGCGCTTATGTAGAAGCATGCCGCGCACCGAGCCCAAAAGCCGCTCATGCGTGGAGCCATCCGGCGATTTACCACGCTGGCTGCGCGAGCGATTGGTTTTTTCTGGCAAACAATTCAGAGAAAGTTGCCTTCCCCATTTTTGAACGCCACTACTTAAAATTGTGTGAGCGCGTTATGAATGGCGAAGAGTTACCCGCACCAAACATGCCCGCACTTCCGCAAACGATTGAATCCCCCTTGAGCAAGGAAGAAAACGCCAAGCGTATGGAAGAATTGCGCAAGCAATTGGGGTTTTAATCTTTCTTAGTTTTTTACCACAGCAATTTTAGAACAGGTCAGCAATGCAAAAACGTTTTTCATCATGGTTGTTAGGTTTAACTTTACTAGGCTATGCAGTTGGCACTTTAGTCTTGGTATTTATGCTTTCGCAAAACCCCTTAAGCGGGAAAATCGATAGCGACGTATTAACCAGCAATACTTTGTTGCCCGATTTAACCGCCATCAACCAACCTATGGAGCGAGTGCAATTATTTATTGAAATCATGCGCCCATTAGTGGAGCAAAAAAATGAGCTGCTGCTAAGCACACGCGAGCGCCTGCTGCAAATTAAAAGCGAAATTGATCAGAAACACGAATTAGGTTTTGTTGATCGAGAACAATTGAACCGTTTACGCGAAGATTTTTCCGTGAGCACTGAGGATTACCCCAGCGACAAACAAGCGGTTGAAGTTTTGTTGTCGCGTGTAGACATTATTCCACCAGCGATGGTGATCGCCCAAGCAGCCATAGAATCAGGCTGGGGAACCTCGCTGTTTGCACAAGAAGGCAATAATTTATTTGGCGAATGGTGCTTTAAAAAAGGGTGCGGTATTGTACCGACTCGTCGTGCTGCCTCTGCAACACACGAGGTGAGAAAATTCGATAGCATTGAAGACTCTATTAACTCTTACTACCGCAACATCAACACCAACAACGCTTACCGCAGCTTGCGGGATTTACGTGCAAAAATTCGCCATGACGCCACCAAGTTTAATGGCCGCACCTTGGTTGCCGGTTTAGGCAAATACTGTGGACGCGGTGATATTTACATCACTGAAGTGCGCGCCATGATTGCATCGGCAAAACTTGAATAACATCTGCGCGGATTGGCAAAGGAACATGCAAAAACTTATTTTCGCTTTAGCTGCTCTTTTAGTTTTTTCCCAAACAATTGCAGCTGAAGTGATTACCCGCGAACACTTTGTCGAAGTACCTTCCGCTTCACCAGCGCTGAAAGGAAAGCTCGTAAAGCTTTACCTGCGCGAACTTAAACCTGCAGAAAAACAACCGCAAAACGCCGTGCTATTTATTCACGGTAGCGGTACACCATCCACACCCTCTTTTGATTTGCGCTACAAAGACTACAGCTGGATGAATTATTTGGCGCAGTCCGGGTTCGATGTTTTTGCGCTCGATTTAACCGGCTATGGCCGCTCAACGCGCCCCGAGCCAATGAACGACCCCTGCAATTTTTCTGCAAGCGAACAGCAGCAATTCATTCCCACATTGATAAAAGAATCCTGCGCGAAATCACACTCGCAACCATTAACCAATATCGAGTCGGATTGGGCGGATATGGATGCCGCCGTTAACTTTATTCGCAAGAACACGGCGATCAAATCGCTCGCACTCATCGGCTGGTCACAAGGCGGGCCGCGCAGCCTTGGCTATGTGCAACGCTACCCCGGCAAAGTAGATAAGCTTGTTTTGTTAGCCCCGGCCTATCATCGTGATGCGCCGCTTACCTCACCTAAAAGCACAGAAGTGTCATCGCTGATGGGCGCACAAAACCAAACAGATTTTTTAAACGGTTGGAAAAAGCAAACCGGCTGCGCCAATCAGGTTGATGAACAGATTACTCCTATTGTTTGGCGGGAAATTCTGGCGTCAGATGCACTCGGCAAAACCTGGGGTACGGGCGTTCGTCGTGCGCCGGAACAAGGGAAGACCTGGGGGTTCAACCAAACTTCCGCGCAGCAATTTACGCTTCCTACGCTCTTAATCACGGGAGAGTTCGATATTCAGGTTTTGCCGCAACGAGTGCATGAACTTTTTGAAGACTTGGGCTCTTCGCAAAAAGTATTACTCAATTTAGCGTGCTCATCACACCGGGCAATTTGGGAAAACAATCATTCAATAATGTTTAAAGCTTCCGCAGATTGGTTAAAACATACAAACCTGAGCGGAATTGAAAAGGGGCCCCTGAAATTAGGTACGCCATAGATTAACATCAATCTTGATAGGTCCAATTACCGTTTTTATCCGTCACTAACCAAAGCTGCGTAAACCAATAATAACGGCCAGGCTGCCCACTGGGTGCAGTGCAGTTAAACTTAGTGCGGCCAGCGGGAAATGCTTGTTTGGATTGAACCCATAATTTTCCATCAAGCACTTCAGTATTGATGGGACCTTCGTTGGATGAAAAACAGCGGATTTTTTTGAGTAAGGATTCATCGCTCAGAGTTAACACCAAATAAGGTTTCTCACCCACATTGACAATAATATCCTTTAACGCCGTTTGCTTATTTGCAAAAAATTCTACGCGCTTAAGCGGCATAGGCAGTGTGTTAATTTTTTCGATAAAGTCATTAAGCTCTGTGTAACTTCCACCGAAAGGGAAGCGCGGTAATGTTTGCAAATCGGTTGCGGAATCCAGCACACCCGCTTGTTGAGTAAATGCAATATAGCCAGCTTTTTTGACGGCAGCTTTTACATCTGTGCTGTACTCACCGAATGGATACGCAAATATCTTTGGCGCACTGCCAATTTCGCTTTCTATTTTTTTCTGTGCGGAAGCTAGATCATTTGCAATGCGTTCCTGAAACTGCCCCACTGTTTCATTTTTGTTTAATCGCACTAAGTGGTCATGTTTAGTGGTGTGATTTGCGATGGTCACGCCGTTTTTGGACATTTCGCGTAACTGATCCCAGGTTACAAATATTTTGCCCGTACCTACGGCATCGGTATTTACAAAAAAGGTGAAAGGCCAGTTACGCATTTTCAAGAGCGGATAAGCAGCGGTGTAGACATCGGCATAAGAATCATCAAAAGTAATCGCTACCGTTTTATCGGGCAGCGCTTCGCCCTTGCGCAATTTTTCTGTAAGGTCAGCCAGCGGAACAATGTTGAAATGATTTTTTTCGAGGTAATCCAAATGCGCAACAAAATGCTCGGGGCTAATACTCGTAGAAGCCGGCATGGTGTTGCTAACGTGGTGATAAATGAGAACCGTAGCGGCTTGACTGGAAATCACACATGATAGACCGAACAAAAAGGTCAATACTCTTACTGCCGCTTTCACATTATTCACCACAAAGAAATCAGTCTTCCAAATTGATAAAGCGCAAACCAACGCCAGCTGGTTCAACACGCACCACCTCCATTTCCAGAATAGGCGCATCGTCCATTAAACCTTGAACCTGACCAGTGACATGAGAACCTATGGGCGGAACTTGCTCTGGCTCCAGCACAACAAACACGCCACCGTCGGAAATATCGCGGGTTTTTACAATCATTTCCGCACCGCCATGAGTTACTTTAATGCGGCAAGCTAAGGGCGTACGAATGTGGCGACGTTTGTCTTTGGTACTCATAGGGGTTCCTTTATAAATTATTATGAAATTTTTTTGCATTTACCCCCCTTTGAAAAAAAAGGGGCGGGGAATTTAATGAAAGCGTTTAATTTTAAAATCCCCCTAGCCCCCTTTTTCAAAGGGGGAACCTCACATCAACGTTATTTTACTTGTCCGTCACTTCAACCGAATCAACTTTTTGGAAGCCGCGTGGCAATTTATTTCCGCGACGACCGCGCTCACCTTTGTAATGCTCAAGGTCAGCCATCTTTAAGGTGATATGACGTTTGCCAGAATAAAGCGTAAGTGTTTGGTTAGGATTAATCACACTCACCGACACCACAAACTCTTCATGCGTTTGCGCTCGGGCAGACGGAATGTTCATAATTTTATTGCCCTTACCTTTCGCCAATTCAGGCAATTCGGTGACGGGGAATACTAATAAACGACCATCATTACTTACGGCAGCGAGCAAGGCATTCGCAGGGTCTGCAATAAATTGCGGCGGTAAAACGCGCGCATTTTCCGGCAAGCTGAGCATGGTTTTACCGGCTTTGTTTTTACTGGCGAGATCTTCCAGTTTTGCAACAAAGCCGTAACCCGCATCACTCGCCAATAGAACACGTTGATCATTTGCTCCCATCAACGCACCTTCAAAGGTTGCACCACTCGGCGGAGAAATTTTTCCGGTTAAAGGTTCACCCTGACCACGCGCGGATGGCAAATTGTGCGCAGGCAATGAATAACTGCGGCCAGTTGAATCTAACAAAATGACTTGCTGATTGCTCTTACCATGTAAGGCGAATTTCAAACTGTCGCCTGCTTTATAACTTAAACCGGCGGCATCTATATCATGACCTTTAGCAGCGCGAATCCAACCTTTGTCGGAAATCACAACCGTAATTGGATCAACACTCATTAATTCGGTTTCGCTCAGCGCTTGCGCTTCGGCGCGCGCCACAATCGGCGAGCGACGGTCATCGCCAAATTGCTCGGCGACCTGTACAAGTTCTTTGCGTACCAGATTTTTTAATTTAACCGCTGATTCAAGAATTTTTTGCAAACCATCGCGCTCTTTTTCTAACGCTTCTTGTTCTTCGCGAATTTTCATTTCTTCCAAACGCGCCAATTGGCGCAATTTGGTTTCCAGAATGTATTCCGCTTGCATTTCAATTAAATTGAAACGCTCCATAAGCACTGGTTTTGGATTGTCTTCTTCACGGATGATGCGAATGACTTCATCCACATTTAAAAACACAATCATCAAAGCCGCTAAACGCAGCAAACGCTCTTCCACCTTTTCTAAGCGATATTGCAAACGGCGGCGCGTGGTCACTGTGCGGAAACTCAGCCATTCACTCAAAATTTTATTGAGCGGTTTGACCGCCGGTTTACCGTCGATACCAATCATGTTCATGTTGACACGATAGGTGCGTTCTAATTCTGTTGTCGCAAATAAATGCTGCATGACCTGCTCAAGGTCAACGCGATTTGAGCGCGGAATAATGACGAGGCGCGTCGGGTTTTCATGGTCAGATTCATCGCGCAAATCTGCCACCATGGGCAATTTCTTCGCCTGCATTTGCGCGGCAATTTGCTCAAGAATTTTTGCGCCGCTGACTTGGTGTGGCAACGCGGTAATAACTATATCGCCCGTTTCTTCATCTTTTTGCCACACAGCGCGCATACGTACGCTTCCGCGGCCGGTTTCGTACATTTTGATAATTTCATCGCGCGGTGAAATGATTTCCGCATCCGTCGGCATATCCGGGCCGAGGATGTGCTGGCAGAGATCAGTGACGCTCGCTTGGGGATTATCAATTAAATGCACCAGCGCATTCACAACTTCGCGCAAATTGTGCGGAGGAATATCGGTGGCCATACCTACGGCAATGCCGGTAGTGCCGTTCAGCAACACGTTGGGAACGCGAGCGGGCAATACGGCAGGCTCTTCTAAAGTGCCATCAAAGTTGGGCTGCCAATCCACGGTGCCTTGGCCCAACTCCTCCAACAAAACTTCGCTGTATTTAGTCAGGCGCGATTCGGTGTAACGCATGGCCGCGAAGGATTTCGGGTCATCGGGTGAACCCCAGTTTCCTTGACCATCGACCAAGGTATAGCGATAAGAAAAAGGCTGCGCCATTAGCACCATGGCTTCGTAAGAGGCCGAGTCGCCGTGTGGGTGAAATTTACCGATTACATCACCCACGGTACGGGCGGATTTTTTGTATTTAGCGCTAGCCTTTAAACCCAACTCACTCATGGCGTACACAATGCGACGCTGCACGGGTTTCAAACCGTCGCCGATGTGGGGCAAGGCGCGGTCTAGGATGACGTACATGGAGTAATCGAGATAGGCTTTTTCGGTAAAATCTTTTAAGGCGATGCGCTCATCGGCATCGGGAAGGCTTATTAACTCACTCATTCAAAGTCCTGCTAATCACTGAGAAGGCGGCGCACATCTGCACCGCCACTGGGTTTTCCCGTTTATTGTTTTTGCGTCTAGTTTCTATTTGCCGCCAAGCGGCACAGCACCTTTTCTATCCACATGCATTGAAGGCAACCACGCGCCAAAATCAATGACTGCGGAGAAGTTGTAATTCACTTTATCTCCCACGCCCTTGGAGCTGAAATGCTCCACCAAACGCATGATGGAAATCATATCGGCGGACATCACTAACGTAACCGGCGTCTCCTGCATGCCTTTCAGCACCGGAACTTGGTCACTCGCGCCAGATAGCAATTTTATACTTTCAACGCCCAAGCTGTAATTGATACCACGCACACTCAAATCCTGCCGATTGGGGTTGAGAATGCTGAGATCCACGGCGATTTGTCGCTGCAAAATACCCTGAGTGGGCAATAAGCGCAAACCCACTAATTTGACGTCTGGATGCTTAAGGGTTGGGTTTAAGGCTGCACAGCTGGCAAGCAGGAACGACACGCAAAGGCACAGGAATCCAAGGGTTTTGCTCATAGGGATAAAACGCCGGGTTTTAATGATGAAATTGTGACTCAAGGCTCTCGCCCTCAAGCCGCCCATGTGGTGTAATCCGCGCCCTGATGTGATGCACGGAGGCAGGCTCACGCAACGGACGCCAGACTAGATGAACTTACTATGCCTTACCCTAAACTGAAACCAGACGACATTCTTGGTAGCAGGGAGATTAGCTTCACCAACCGCAAAGACTCCATCCATCCGCAGCTGATGCGTTTGTGTATGGATTTTGATTTGGTTGTGCTCCAAGTCCAGCGCCGGGCGTTTAGCCATATCTCCAAGCGCTTGCTGTCTACGGGCAACTCATTTCTGATCACCAATCGAGACTACCGCACGACTGGCCGAATCTTTTCACCTTGGTGCGACACCATGCTAGAGCTGGAAATCTTCGCCAAGAAGAACCATGTAGACATACTGCATGATCATTTGTTCGGCGGAGATATCAACGAAACTAACTGGCGCTAATTACCGTTAATCTAGTCCGCCAACTCTTGATCAAACTCTTCCAACAGATCCAAAGGCTCGATTTCGACACCTTCCAGTTCTTCGTCCCAGTTAATGCCCGCCAGAATGACATCTTCGTGCATGCCCGTTAGCCAATCTTCCAGAAACTCTTCCAGCTCAATGGCGACGGGTTCGTAATCTTTCCAGTCTTCCTGGCAGTGCACGCGCGCAAAAGACTCTTGCGACCAAAACGGCATAACGTCGGTGTTTTCGTACTTTTCAGAGCCGCACAACGCCCAGCCCTCCGGCCCCTGCAAACTCCACACACAACCATTCTCGATTGCTTCAACAATAAAACGGTCAAAGTTCTCTGAGTCGTTGTCACTAAGCGGCTCGGTCATAGGGTTCTCCAGCTGGCTAACAGGGGTTAAAACATGAGTTTCATGCCGTGGTTTTTTAACCAGGCACGCCGGCTTTTGTAATCCGGGCACAGGCTTGCAACAACGGCCCAAAACGCCGGGCTATGGTTGTGGTGCAAGAGGTGGCTCACTTCGTGGGCGACAAGATAATCGACTACCGACTCAGGGGCTAGCAAAATCTGCCAGTTGTACTGAATGGCACCCTGCGCAGTACAGTGGCCCCACTTGGAGCGCGTAGCCTTTATGGTTACGCCAGAATGCTTAACACTCAAACGAAGTGCTGCTGCGTTGGTTTTTTCTTGCAACAGCGTCAAGGCCTGCTGTTGATACCACTCGCAAACCAAACGTTTAACTTGTTGCTCTTCGGCCAAGCGGCTGCGGGAGGACAAAATAACAAGTAACTTTTCGCCATAACGCACCACATCGGCTTTCGGCAGTGTGTGAACAACTAGCGTGAGTTCCATTCCCAGATAGGGTAATCGCCCACCATTCGCGAAGGTATAGGTGGGGAGCGCCGAAAGTTGCTGCTCTTGTTGAATTAACTTTTGCTGTGCCCAATGTGCTTTTTCACGAACGAACTTTTCAATATCAGACTTAGCGACAAAGTAAGGCGCCCTTACAACCACATGGGCCTTTGCAATTTCGATACTGATGCTGCGCCTGCGCGCAGACCGCACTAACTCATATTCAAAGGGCAAAACCGCTGCCGGCTTCTTTAAAAACGATATGGGCATAGATACATCTAGTTGATTAGCTCCAGTGCATTATGCCTGTAGAAACAAAAAAATAAATCATAAAAAAAGCCCCCACTCATCCGCTAAGCAGGGGCCATAAAAGCTGTTTCCAATTTCATCCATTTACGAACACACTAACTAACTCATTCAAACAGACCAATCATCAACGATAGTGAATTTCCTTGCACTCCTTGTGACATTAAACAGCATCGCTGGTTAATGACGCCATTTAGCTGAAGGCGACAGATTCACGCTGCCATCTTCTTCCAGAACTGCGTATTTGGATTGTTCAGAATTTTTAACAACCACCATAGGGGCAACAAATAAGGGGCGACGAATAAACGCCAGTTGCCACCCAAAATTTTCCAAGCTGTGCAACGCCAAGCGCTGAACCTCGTTGAGGTAATAAAAAACATCAGATGGAAGGGCGTTACGCGAACCGCGAATATCTTCTTTTGGCGTTTGCACTGCCTCGTCGAAAATAGCGTCAAAATCAGCATTAAAATTGCGGATGGGATCCAACATAGAGCCTCCTTTTCGCTAAGGTATAAACCCGAATTCAGTTTCTATATTTGGCGTTCGGACAGCTAGTGTCATCGCTGGATCAGGCTTTGTCAAAAACCGAGTTGGAATATCCACCAATCCTGAAAGAGCGCTAAATCATATCCCCTGTATTCGAGTAAAACGCACAAAATAAACGCGTTCATGAACAATGCTTTTCGTTTGTGGTATATTTTCGCGCATGCTATTAAAAACTATTTTGTTACAACGAAAAAAGTCGCACAAACACAGTGCAAGCCCCATCGGCAATGTCTTCGCTCAGTAAAAATAAACCTCAAACACGTGAGCAACATGATGAAAACAATTCTTTTCTCCCTCTTACTCCTAACACTTAGCCAAGCTTCTTTCGCAAGCAGCTCTAACAAAGACATCAACCAAGTCGAACAAAAAGTCGAAGCCCTTCGCATCGCCATGATCAATGCTGATGCAAAAAAACTAAAAGAACTTACCGCAACCGAACTTAATTACGGGCACTCCGGCGGGCATGTAGAAGATCAAGCGGCATTTATTGAAAAAATTGTTAGCGGAAAATCTGACTTTGTAACCATTGAGTTGCGCGATCAAAAAATTCAAATCACCAAGGATGTTGCCATAGTGCGTCATACCTTGTTCGCAACCACCAACAACGATGGTAAACCCGGCGAAGTGACCATAGGCGTTATGTTGATTTGGCAAAAGCAACATGGCGACTGGAAACTCTTAGCGCGCCAGGCATTTAAAGATCACTAAATATTTAACTAGGATTCAACTTAAGCATTTAACACTTAAAAGGTAGTTTATGAAATTATACGGTAGCTACACATCACCCTTTGTGCGCCACTGCCGCATCGCATTAATTGAAACCAATTGCGCATGCGAATTTATAGAAACAGATCAGGCGGCGAGCGCGACCCAATCGCCCACAAAGCGCGTACCCTTTTTGGAAGACGGCGATCTATTCCTCACAGACTCAACGGCTATTCTAAAACACCTGCGAGAAAAAGCAGGTCAGCCATTCCTAGCCAAGACTACCGAGTTAAATGACTTTTGCATTATTAACACCGCGCTTGATTCAACCGTGAACTTATTTTTTCTGCAGAGAGACGGTGTAGATTTACAAGCTCATGAATATACTCGCCGCCAAGCCGCAAGAATTGAATCCAGCCTGGCGGAACTGAACGCATTAAAACTACCGACACAAGCACCTTATAGCGATGTTCATTTGCGTTTAGCTTGCTATCTAGCGTGGGGACTTTTTAGAAACCGCATCAATATAGATGAACATGAAAACTTGCAAAATTTTTTAGCCGGCATTCAACAGTATCAGCCTTTTAAAGACACAGCGATACCAACTTAAAACGCGTGCGCTAACATTGCTGTTAGCGCGCAACTTTATTATGGAGCGCAAACTCCAAAGAGTCCGCATATTGAAAGGCAAGTAGCATAGCCGCGTCATATTCTTCTTGAGTACAACTATCCCCAGAACTGGTTAAACACGGATAAAAATATTCGACGCGATTGAGATTATTAAAATCTTTAACAGCGCAGGTCGTGGAATTCCGCAGGCAGTCATATCGCTCACTTTCACCTAGTGCGAAGGCGATTTTATGCCAAGCAAGAGATTCAATTCGACTTCCGCCATGAGTTGTGTCCTCATAGAACTTGCTCAATACAGTAGCTGCCGATTTAATTCCTCCTTGCAAGGCGCGAACATAAAATTCACGCGCCTCACCCATAGCTGCATCACGCTTTTTAACTTCAGGGTTATATGCAAAGCCTCCCTTATCATTCTTCACTCGAACCTGTTGTTGAACAACAATCTCAGCATAACGATATGCCGCAAAAGGGTCACCGGCCAGGGCTTGATCTTTCAACTCCGCGGGAGTTGCTTTTGCATAATTAAAATTCGCATTTTGCTTTGGCGTCGGCAAATAGAGCCTAGGAACATTGGCATTGTCCATTTGCCGCAAAAAGAAAGCCACTTCTGGCAATGGATCAACACGTGCGCCTGACAAACTTTGGGGACTAGATACCACGGAGGATGCAGCCATTCCCGATAAATGTTGATCCGCCGAAAGTGACGATGAAGAAACGCCATCCAAAGATGATGCGCTGATCGCAAGCTGCACCGGCGCGACCGCAACGCTTTCAATAGAGGATTCAGCGGAACGGTAAAATTTAGCAATAAAAAATGATGCACACGCCACGACCAACACAATTCCCAGTGATAATTTCAATGCACAGTTCTCCCGATGTGATTACTGCCCGTATACAATTTTTGGCCGCCGCAATTGTTTGATGCCGATCCAAAAAGTAAGAAACGTAATTAGCAAGCCCATCGCCCAGAACTTCCAAAATGCGAAGGCCGCTATAGAACCACCCAACAGAATTTCTTTAATAACTACTGCCTGACCAAGCACCGGAACCCACAACCACCAGTCATAGAAGAGCCCAGGGTTAAACATGGTGTAAAAGTTAAGCATCATTGGGACAAAAACCAAACCGGCAATTAAGGATTGTGCATCCTTAAAAGACTTGGCAAAAATCGAAAGACTCAACTGCAAGGCCACTGCAAAAAACACTACGGGCACCAGCGCCCAAAACACATTGATCAAATCGAGATAATTAACGTCTACACGCAACCCCAATTGGTTAAATGGCAAAAAACGAAATGCAATGGCAAGCAATATTAACTGCATCGACAGAATACATATTGTAAGAACAACCGACGTCAGCCATTTTCCCAAATACAAACTAAACGTTGGTATGGGTGTAATCAACAGAGATTCCAGCGATCGCCGCTCGCGCTCACCCGCTGTCATATCCGCAGAAAAGCCAACGCTGCCAATAAAAGCGGCGAGCAATAAAGTTAAAGGCACGCTCGCTAACAAATAAACACTCATTTTCTGTTCATCCGCAATATTGTCTTCACGCAACATTACGGGTGAACCAACATCGGGAGCCAAGCCACGCGCCATGAGGTTAACCGCACCGACTCGCGAGCTCCACACATAGAATTGTGAACGCACGAACCCAATGCTTGATGACAACTTTTGATTAGCGCCATCGTAAACCAACCACACAGGAGCTGATTCGCCCTTTGCACGTTTTTGCTTGGCCTCATCTGGAATAATTAATGCGAAATCCATTTTTTTATCTTTGACTTGCTGATAAGCACCAGACTCCACATTCTTTATCACTGCACCTTGTTCACGCAGCCATGCAATCAGTTCCGGTAAATTCTTCTCACCCTCAACATACACCGGAATGGAATTTACACCGGCCACTTTTTTGTCATTGGCAATATTCACCGCAAAGAAAACCAAACCAACAAAAATGGCAACAAAATAGAGCGGCGGTAAAAATGCCAGGCGTAAAGCGCGTTTATCACGCAGTGCATCGCGCAACTCTTTACGAAACACAATCAACGAAAATCTTAGGTTATCCTTAGTTAACATGGCGCCCTCCTTCGTGCAGCTGTGAAAGCTTAATAAACGCATCCTCTAAATTATGCGTTTCGGAGGTAGCAATAATATCCGCCACACTGCCATCAGCCACTATTTCACCACCCGCAATAATTAAAATACGATCACACAAACCACTCACTTCATGCATTAAATGACTGGAAAAAAGAATGCAGCGCCCCTGGTCCCGCAAGGCCAACAGCATATTACGCACAGCGCGTGTTGTGACGACATCCAAACCATTGGTCGGCTCATCCAAAAGAATATGTTGCGGTTTATGTACTATTGCCCTAGCCAGGGCCGTTTTCATTCGCTCGCCCAGCGAAAAACCATCCGCTCTGCGCTCTGCAATATTTTCCATTTTTAACAGCGCAATTAACTCTTGAATATTGTTGTCCAACTCATCTGGAGAAAGACCTTGCAGCTCGCCGAAATAGCGAATGTTTTCGCGCGCGGTCAATCGTTTATACAGACCAGCATCATCCGGCAAAACGCCAAGTCGGCGACGCGCGGCGCTTGGATTTTTTAGCACATCAATATTATCAATTGATACTCGTCCCGCCGTAGGGTTTTGCAAACCGTAAATTAATCGCAAGAGCGTAGATTTGCCCGCACCGTTTACACCGAGTAAGCCGGTAATTTCACCATCGCGAATATTGAGAGAGATATTTTTTAATGCCTGAACAACACCTGTTTTTTTATTGCCAAACTCTTTGCTGATACTTTCAATTTGAATCATTTCTGTTCCCTCAATTCGCGAGTAGCGCTGTCGTCTTGACTGGCGGTATTGGATTCCTCGTCAGTTGCGTAAGCCGATACTGGAAGATGTATAGCCAAAGGCTGAATATTTTTAACACAGCTTGCATCCATAGATTGAGCATTAGCTTTTGCAATAAACGCGGTTATTAACTGCGCCACACAACCTTCCGCCGTCACTATGTGGTGACCACCGGGCACAACAAAATGCTCTGCATTTTTTAAACGCTGTTTCACAAGCTCCCCCCAGCGCGGCGGCGTTACTGGGTCCATTGCACCAGAAAGCAAAAGAGCTGGCACATCACTAAGAATTGGTTGCCAATAATCGTCTGACATTTTCCCCAGAGGCAATTGTTCGCACACCTTCGAATATTTTTGTACCGAGTGCGCATTTAAAAACACGTTGGATTCGGCCGCGTTTTTATTTTTGTAGAGCGGATAATCTTCGTTACAGACAACCGAGTAGTGCATGCCGTAACTAACGCCAGCCAGATCACTTTTGGATTTCGCTAAATAAATAAGTGATGCGAAAAGTTCGTAGTTGCCGGACTCTGCCTCGCTAATGACACGCGGAATTAGCGACGACAGATCGCGACTGTATAGTGCCAGCCTTATCACACCGGAAAAATCTTCTGCACTTAAATTAACGACACCCTTCTCCTGTGTGCGTGGGTGCGGAATTGTAATGGCGACAGGCTTTTGTGATAGACGATCGGATACCACCTTAGCTTTTTTGACTATGTCGCCGTAGGTGTCGACACAAGCTTTAGTTTTGGCGCATTGCGTATTGAGCGCTTCCAACGCAGCGAGCCCATCCGTTTCCATTGACCAAGGTAAAGCTATATCGACTGGAGCCACGCCATCCAACACGCCTGCGCGAGCGCGAATGGGATACCGACGCATGTATTCCAATACAACGCGCGTTCCATAAGAGCCGCCCCACAAATTTATTTTTTCGTAACCCAGCTCGGCTCGCACTGCGTCCAAATCAGCTACTGCATAGGGCGTTGTGTAAAACACTGAAATATCTTTTATGGTGTTTATACATTGAGCAATAGCCTTCTGAGTAAAGGCCTCTTGCTCCGATTCCGATAATTGCTGGCTCGCTTCTGTTTCGAGTTCGCAATCCAAGGGATTGGATTTTCCGGTGCCGCGCTGATCGACAAAAACAATATCGCGATTTTTGCGTATATCGTTAAAAGCAGAATGGAGCGACTCTGCCACAACAACTGCAGATTGACCGGGCCCACCGGCAACCACAAAAAGCGGATCTCTTTCCGGAACCGGATTAACAGCCGGTAGAAGAAGAACATTAATCGGTATTTTTTTACCCTGAGGATTTTGAGGATTTTCCAGCACAGAAAAAACACCGCACTGCGCATTTTGCTCCACCACCGCTTTTCCGGTCTTGGAAAAATCTGGACAAAGACTCAACCAAGAGACGGATTTTTCCTGAGCCGCTTGATGAGTTCTATCACACGCAGTTAGGCAAGCAGTGATAAGACAGCATGCGAGCGCAAGCCTATAGACACGCATAAATCAATCTCCATATTTATTTAGATTATTGTGGAAGTCTTGCTAGTTGCTACTTAAGATTTTTTTAAGTTCTTTTATAAGTGCATCTTCTGAAATCTCCAGCTGCTTGGCAGCCATGACCAGCGCTTCTAATTGAGGTTGCAAATGGGCAAGACGGGATTCTTTTGTTTTCGTCGTTATATTCTGCTCCGCCACTTGCATAGGCTTGCCACGCTGCCGCACCAACAAACCTTCCATCTCCAACATGGAATAAGCTTTGGAGATTGTCATAGGATTCACGGCATGTTCAAGCGCCAACTCGCGCACCGAAGGCAAATCATCTCCCGCTTTTAATTGTCCGCCCGCAATCATTCTTCGCACTTGGTCGATGAGCTGGCGATAAATGGGAATGCCGGATTGTGGGTTAAGAATGAACATCAATAGTTTACCTTTACCAAATCGACGAACACCCATTGCCGCTCAGCCCATTTACGTAATGCTATGACTCCTAAAACTGACACGACGATAAAATAGTAAGCCAAATGCATGATGCTAACCTTATGTTCCGTCCAAAGAATATTGCTCGCAATCACAGGAACCACAAAAATAGCCATGAGCAAAATGTTTACCCATACGCTCCAACGTAAACTGCCTTTTGTTCTGTGATAGATAATGAATTGCACATAGAAGGCAACAACAATAACGATCAAAGAATAGATTGCTGTTATCCAAACCAAATCGCGATACACAGACCAATCCAACAGCAGAAAAGCCAGAGTCAGGTGCACAATAAAAATCGGGAAGAAAAAGGTCGCAGCGCAGAAACAAAAAGTTCGCTCCAACAACACAAAAAATCGGTCTCTTTTTCCGTCAAAAAGTAACCAAGCTTTACCTACATTCCGAAAGAAAAACTGAATCAGGCCATAGCTAAAACAAATGTACATGATGTATATATTGACTTGGCCAGCAAACACAAAAAAGTCACGAAAGCTTTTCAGGTCTGCAATCAGAAAAAATAACCCAACCAAAAAGAGAAGACCTAATAGCACACCAACCATATTCATCAGTTTGGATTTAAAACCGTCTGATCGCCCCAGCAAAATACTTCCAACAATAGTATCCGAACGAGACGGATATAATTTAAAGAACCCATCAAAACTATAAAATAGATTAGCGTTTCGCGGCCTCATAAATTCGGCTAATTGCGTATGTGACATAGCAAACATATTGGGTTGATACTTTTGTGGACGCCAGTTCATCCAGTGGCGAAAAAATGCGAGCCAGAAACTCAAATTGACAACAAGGAGTATGATCGGGTGAACATCCGCCAGGAGCTTATACATTTGGATTAGCCCCCAACCAAACATATACACCAACCCTTGCAAACGCGGATATTTTTGCCCAACAATTACGCTAACCATTAACACTGCCGATATAGAAAATAAGGCGGTGGAAAATGCACCAAAAAAGTCACGAGGCTGTGCGCGCGACGCAATTGTGGCAACAACAACACTCAAGCATATACAACAGAGTAGAAATAGAACAAAAGCGGCCTCTCGAATACCGGGTAGCAGGGCAAGCTGTTTACTGCTTCCAAGGGATAACATTTGGTAAGGCAAAGCGATTGCGTTCATAAACAAAAACAGAAACAGGCAAGCTCCGCCACCAATAAAACCAGCAGGGGTATCCCAGATTAATTTAACAGGAACGCCAATCAGTGAAATTACAATGCCGACTGCTAGTAGCCATTTCATCCAAGGTAGCGCACCCAGCATGCAGGTAAAGAGAACTCTGTAGCGATGCAGCAATGATTTATTCATCACGAGTTCAACTCCAGAAAAATATCTTCCAAAGATAAATACTCCACCGAGACCTGTGCATTTAACTCTTCTGCAATCTGCGCCTGCAGGTCTGGGCGCCATTTCTTAATGGTGACAACCGTTTCTGTTCCGGTTACTTTTTTGCGTACAATGTTTTCAATAGCCAAGCAATCTGGAAGCGATTTTTCCGATCTAATGGTGACTCTTGCAACGGATTCTTTCAGCTCGTCCAAGCCACCTTGATAAGCGAGCTCACCGTCCTGTAGCATCCAAACCTGATTCGAAATTCGCTCCATATCGTTCACAATGTGTGATGAAAAAATAATGGCACGATTCGCATCCGATGCAATTTCCACCAACTGCTGCAAAAATTGTCGACGCGCTACCGGGTCGAGGCTGGCAACAGGTTCGTCCAATACAAGAAGCTCAGGTTCATGCGCAATAGCCAATAAAATTGCAAGCTTCTGTTGTTGGCCAATCGACATTTTTCCCACAGGGACATCCATGGGAATTAACCACTCCAAAATCAATCGATCGACCAATGCTTGATTCCAACTATTGCGATAGGATTTAAATAATTCCACGTGATCTTTACCGCGCAAACCGAAAAGCAATTCACATTGTTGCGGTACAAATCCAATACGCTGCTTTATATCACCGTCAATTTGCGTGGCAGGTTTTCCCCACAGATCAACACTTCCAAATGATGGAAAGCTAAAACCAAGCACAGTTTCTAGCAGAGTTGTTTTCCCGGCACCGTTTTTACCAAGTAATGCAACCACATCACCCGCATTTACTTGGGCAGTGATTTCTTTGATGATGGTGACTTGATCTATGTTTCGTTGAAGATTTTTTATATCAAGTATTGGCGAACTCATAATTTTCCCTGGGTTTTATTTATTCTTTAGTTTGAAAAGACTTAACCGTGTAACCGGATTTTTTTAGTTGCGCTAACAACCCGTCCTCGCCAGACAAATGCAAACTCCCGACAAGAACCATTTCTATTTCTGGTGACTTAAGCATCTCTTTAATCAAAGGTAACCATTTTTGATTACGCTCTACCATTAACGATTGATACACAAGGGGCGTTTCTTTGCGCATTCTTTCACTGAAATTTTTATCCAAGCTATCCAGATCACCCGATCGCCAACTTTCAATCATCTGCTGCAAATCAGCGGGCATGGTTTCTACATCGCTGAGCGTGCTTTCAATGATTTTGTTAGGGTCTTCTTGTGCGAACTTTTGCATATAGGAAAGAACATCATCACTCGACTCGAGTTCACCGACCGCTTTGTTGTCGGTGCGCGCGAGCTTGTCGTAATAGGCGTCTACCCCGTCACCCACCCCCAACTTTTTACTTTCGGTAAGGGTAATTAAAGTGCTGACCATGGCAGGATTAAACATCATGGTTTGACTGAGCGGATATTGAGTTTTAGTTGCGTAGGCTTGCAGAGCACTCCAGCTTTCAAGGCTAAGCACATCTTTTAATGTTTTATTTTCCGGCAGAATCATGGCTTGCGCGAATCGCTGGCCGAATGCGGGGGTTTTGGCTTTTTCGATATTCGTTTCAAAGTAGATTTTCTGCGATCGCTTATAAGCTTCGTCGAACTCCGCAGGCGGTGGGAAATCTTGTGGGCGCAGTAAATGAATGGTGCCAGCCAAATAAATTTTATTTTTACCTTTGCTGATTTCATATACCGCAGATGCCGCCAACAGACTTTGGCTAATCAACAAAGAGGTCAATATAACCAGACAACGAATAACCTTGTTCATACACAATCCCTATCTATTAATTTATGTGTATTATTACACTAATACACATTTTTAACTTACGCAAGCCACTGATGATTTTTTCGGGCAAAAAAAAGCCCCGAACAAGTCGGGGCTTTTTTATTCGCTGCAGGTTTATTCTGCTGCGGTTTCAGTCGCAGGAGCTGCTTCACCAGCGGCTTCCGCGTTTGCTTCTTTGATAGAAAGCTTAATGCGGCCGCGTTGATCCACATCCAAGCATTTCACTTTCACCACTTGGCCTTCTTTCAAATAATCGCTCACGTTAGCTACGCGCTCGTCGGCGATTTGAGAGATGTGTACCAAGCCATCTTTACCTGGGAGGAAGTTTACGAACGCGCCGAAATCTACGATACGCACAACAGTGCCTTCGTAGATTGCGCCGATTTCTGCTTCAGCAACAATGCCTTGTACGCGGTAAATCGCTGCGTTCAATGCTTCGGTGTTGTCTGCGTAAATCTTCACGGTACCGTCATCGTCGATGTCGATTGAAGAACCGGTTTCTTCGGTGATTGCACGAATAGTCGCGCCGCCTTTACCGATAATGTCACGGATCTTGTCTGGATGAATTTTGATGGTTTCAAAGCGTGGAGCGTTTTCACTGATGGTTGAACGCGCCGTTGAAATAACTTTGTTCATTTCGCCGAGGATGTGCAAACGCGCAGCAAGAGCTTGCTCAAGTGCGATTTCCATAATCTCTTCGGTGATACCTTCAATTTTGATATCCATTTGCAGTGCAGTTACACCGCTGGTGGTACCGGCTACTTTGAAGTCCATGTCGCCGAGGTGGTCTTCGTCGCCGAGAATATCGGTCAAGACTGCAAAACCTTCTGGCTCTTTCACCAAGCCCATTGCGATACCGGCAACAGGTGCTTTCAGTGGAACACCAGCGTCCATCAGCGCCAATGAAGAACCACACACAGACGCCATTGAGCTTGAACCGTTAGATTCAGTAATTTCGCTCACAACACGCAAGGTGTATGGGAAGCTTTCTTCGCTTGGAAGAACGGCTGCAACACCGCGACGCGCTAAACGGCCGTGACCGATTTCGCGACGACCCGTTGCACCCATACGACCGCACTCACCTACAGAGAAAGGTGGGAAGTTGTAGTGCAACAGGAATGAATCTTTTTTGGTGCCTTCAAGGAAGTCGATGATTTGCGCATCGCGCGCGTTACCCAAAGTCGCAACAACCAAGGCTTGAGTTTCACCGCGGGTAAACAATGCAGAACCGTGCGCTTTACCCAACACGCCAACTTCAACTTGAATTGGACGAACAGTTTTGTTGTCGCGGCCATCGATACGTGGTTGACCCGCAACGATGTTTGCACGCACTAAACGGTATTCCAACATACCGAAAGCGCCTTTCACTTCGTCTTCGCTAAAACCAGTCGCTTCGGTCGCCAATTCAGCGGTCGCTTGCGCCAACAATTCACCCAAACGATCATAGCGCTTGGCTTTGTCGGTGATGCGGTAAGCCATGCTGATGGAATCAGCAAAACCTTTTACCAAAGCTTCTTTCAAAGCAACATTTTCAGCTGGAGGCTGCCAATCCCAACGCGGCTTGCCCGCATCGCGAGCCAATTCCGCACAGGCTTGTACAACGGCTTGCATCTCTTGGTGAGCGTAAAGAACCGCGCCCAACATGGTGTCTTCTGGCAATTCTTTCGCTTCAGATTCAACCATCAATACGGCGTCTTTGGTACCTGCAACCACCATGTCCAACTCAGAGGTTTCGAGTTGCTTGTAGCTTGGGTTGAGGATGTAACCATCTTGTGCGGTGTAACCAACACGAGCAGCGCCAACTGGGCCATTGAATGGAATACCAGAAATTGCCAATGCAGCAGAAGTACCGATCATGGCAGCTATATCTGGATCGTATTGTTTATCAGTCGATACAACAGTACATACCACTTGCACTTCGTTCAGGAAGCCTTCTGGAAACAGCGGACGAATTGGACGGTCGATCAAACGAGAGGTCAAGGTTTCTTTTTCGGAAGGACGGCCTTCACGCTTCAAATAACCACCGGGAATACGGCCGGCAGCGTAGCTTTTTTCTTGGTAATGAACAGACAGTGGGAAGAAGTCTTGGCCTGGTGATGCCTTTTTTGCACCTACAACAGTACAAAGCACAGATACTTCGCCCATGGTTACTAATACTGCACCGGTTGCTTGACGAGCAATGCGGCCAGTTTCTAAGGTTACGGTTTGGTTGCCGTATTGGAATTTCTTAATAATCGGATTCACTCTTTTATCCTTTGGTTGCGTTTAAACATTTTCTCACGAAGGGGTGCTAGGCATTGCGGCGTTAAATTTTTTTGATGAATGCTCATTTACTCTATGTAAACTCGGCAAGTGCTCCTGCTTTGCTCTACCACCTACATCCATGCAGGCGTGCGTTCCTCAAAAAAATTTGCCTTGCACTGCCGTCGCTGTGCCACTCTTCGGCACTCGATATTTTTCGTGCAAAACATTTGTTGATTTTTTTAACGCGCCTATAAATTTTTCAGTTCAAGTTTTCAATAAATTCGCATCCTGCCATTGCGCCTTACCTACTCTTTTGGCGCACAACTCCATCATTTTTACGATCTCAAAAAACAAGAATGCCCGCCGAGGCGGGCATGGATCAAATTAACGGCGCAGACCCAGTTTTTGAATCAGTGCACTGTAACGTGATGAGTCTTTACCTTTGAGGTAATCCAACAGTTTACGACGCGCATTTACCATGCGAATCAAACCACGACGTGAGTGGTGGTCAGCTTTGTGGTCAGCGAAGTGGCCTTGAAGCTTGTTGATGTTTACGGTCAACAAAGCAACTTGAACTTCAGGTGAACCAGTGTCGCCTTCAGCTTGTTGGTACTCTTTTACAATTGCAGCTTTTTCAGAAGCACTCAGTGCCATGATTTTTTCCTCAGTTAATATGCGATTCAATTACAGCCCGCCCGTGCATATTTACAGGTGGGTTGTCGCGGTGATTATCCGACTCTTGATAAAGAGGATAAGGATTTCACCGCAGGCTTATTATCAATCGGCAATGCCTAATCGATAAACTCTTAGCTTACTGCTCGTTTGTCGAGCGGTTAGCGATAATTCGTTTTGGCGCGACGCGACCATCGTCCGTCAGCTCGCCTAACCCCAGAAACTGCTGGCTTGAGCCCAAGGTTTCTGTGCAAAAGACGCGCACCATATCACCTTGTTGCCCAACGCGATAGACCTGCGAATCCATAACCGGATTCCCAAGGCGGAAGTAATGCGCACTGCTTTCCGGAAGCACTATCTCGGGTAAGCTTGCCACTGGCGCGTCAGCCCGTAAAAGATGCTTATCCAGCGCCTCATAACCACCCCGCTCAAAGTCTTGCTCAAGCGCTTCCAGGGTGATGCACTGGCCTTCAACAAACAACCCTGCCGCCGAGCGGTGCAAGGTTTTCACATGCGCCCCGCAGCCGAGCGCAAAACCTAAATCTTCAGCGATGGAGCGAATGTAAGTACCTTTGCTGCAACGTACGTCCACATCGACTTCAGCGCGTTCGCCGGGGCGAAAATCCAAAATCTCAATCGCATAGACCGTCACTGGGCGAGGTTGACGTTCGATTTCAATACCGTCGCGCGCCAGCTTATAAAGCGGCTGGCCTTGGTGCTTCAATGCCGAGAACATAGACGGCACTTGCAATATATCGCCCGTCAGCGGAACCAGTGCCTGTTTAACCGCCTCAAGCGTTACACCCGCTGCCGATGCTTCTGTCACCACCTCACCGTCCGCATCGCTGGTATTGGTACGTTGGCCGAGCAAAAAGGTGCTGCGGTAGCGCTTATCTGCATCCAACAAAAACTGCGAAAACTTGGTCGCTTCGCCAAAGCACAGGGGCAAAACGCCTGTTGCCAGTGGGTCGAGCGCGCCCGTATGCCCCGCTTTTTCGACAAAAAATAACCGTTTTGCGCGCTGGAGTGCATGGTTTGAGGTCATGCCTTCCGGCTTCATCAACAATAAAACACCGTCCACCGGACGGCCTTTTCGACGCGCCATTAAGACTTCTCGCTTTCAGAATCTGCGCCATCATCGTCGTGAACGTGGGTCGCATCTTCTTTGATGGCGCGGTCAATCAGGAAGGAAAGTTCCTGCCCGCGAATGGCCGTTTTGTCGTAAATAAACTGCAACTTGGGCACGGTGCGCATAATCAACTCTTTGGCGATAAAGGTGCGCAAAAAGCCGCTGGCTTTATTCAATACAGACGCCGCCGTCAGGCTTTCTTCTTCATTTTTGCCCACGAAGGTCACATAGACTTTGGCGTAAGCCATATCGCGGGTAACCGTGACTGCGTTGATGTTAACCATCCCAATGCGCGGGTCGCGCACTTCCTGCGCAATCACTTGCGCAAGAATACGTTGGATGGCGTCGGACACGCGGTCTGAACGGGTGAATTCTCTTGGCATTAGCCGTAAACCTCTAAAAATAACAAAGCCCCGAACGCGATTAAACGCCGGGGCGCGGGGTTTTGCGCAAGCGATTAGAGCTTACGCGCTACCTCTTTCACTTCGTACACTTCGATCTGATCGCCGACTTTAACGTCGTAGTTCTTCACACCGATACCACATTCCATACCGTTACGAACTTCGTTAACGTCGTCCTTAAAGCGACGGAGAGACTCCAATTCGCCTTGGAAGATCACCACGTTGTCGCGCAATACGCGGATAGGTTTGCTGCGGTACACGGTACCTTCGATAACCATACAGCCAGCAACTTGACCAAACTTGGGCGAGGTGAAAACTTCACGTACGTTGGCGATACCCACGATGGTCTCGATACGCTCTGGATCAAGCATACCGCTCAAGGCTGCTTTCACTTCGTCCAGCAATTGGTAAATGATGCTGTAGTAACGAATGTCTACGCCTTCAACTTCGGCCATACGGCGAGTTGCTGCGTCAGCACGTACGTTGAAGCCCACGATAATCGCACCCGTTGTGAGGGCGAGGTTCACGTCGTTCTCAGTAATTCCACCAATGCCGGAAGACACTACGTTCACTTGAACTTCGTCGTTGCCGATGTCTGCCAAGGATGATTGGATGGCTTCCAGAGAACCACGTACGTCGGCTTTAACAACCACAGTAAGGGTTTTCTTCTGGCCTGCGTCCATCCCCGCAAACATGTTTTCCAACTTAGCAGCGGTGTGGCGTTTGAGCTTCTCTTGACGCTCTTTCTCCGCACGGAACTGCGCAACTTCACGCGCCTTACGCTCGTCAGTCAAGACCACGAAATCATCACCGGCGCTTGGCGCCGTATCCAAACCGAGCACTTCTACCGGAGTAGATGGACCCGCCTCTTTTACGGATTGACCGCGTTCGTCGGTCATCAGACGTACACGACCATAGCTTTGGCCTGCGAGGATTAAATCGCCTTGGTTCAATGTACCTTGCTGTACCAACAAGGTCGCTACAGTACCGCGGCCTTTGTCCAAGCGAGATTCGATGATCACACCTTTCGCCGCAGCGTGAACCACAGCGGTCAATTCCAATACTTCTGCTTGCAGGGAGATAGCTTCCAGCAATTCGTCGATACCCTGGCCAGTGTGCGCAGACACTTCAATAAACTGGGTATCACCACCGTAGCTTTCAGGGATAACACCTTTCACCACCAGCTCGCTCTTAACACGCTCTGGGTCAGCGCTTGGCTTATCGATTTTGTTGATAGCCACAACGATGGGCACACCAGCGGCGCGGGCGTGCAGAATGGCTTCTTCGGTTTGCGGCATTACGCCGTCATCCGCAGCTACCACCAAAATAACGATGTCAGTTGCCTTGGCACCACGAGCACGCATAGCGGTAAACGCGGCGTGACCGGGGGTATCGAGGAAGGTGATTTCGCCACGGCTGGTTTGCACGCGGTAAGCACCAATGTGCTGAGTAATACCACCGGCTTCGCCCGCCGCCACTTTGGCTTCGCGGATGTAATCGAGCAACGAGGTCTTACCATGGTCAACGTGACCCATTACGGTTACCACTGGCGCACGCTGTACGGTATCACCTTCAGTTTCAAGGGATTTTTCCAGCGCGTGCTCGATGGCATCGGCGTGAACCAAGTTAGCCTGGTGGCCCATTTCTTCAACCAAAAGTACTGCTGTATCTTGGTCGATAGTTTCATTCATTGAAGCCATTACGCCCATTTTCATCAGGCGCTTGATCACTTCACCCACTTTCACAGTAAGGCGAGAAGCAAGTTCAGACACCACGATCACTTCAGGCACATCAACAACGTGCACGATTTGCGTAGTAGGCTTTTTGAAGGCGTGTTTGTTAGTCTTTTTGTGATGCGCGCGCAGATGGCTGCGGCGAGCTAATACATCACTATCTTCGTTCTCATCGGCTGCAATTTCCAGCAATTCAACTTTGCTGGTTTTCTTGGGCACAGCGCCTTTTTTGGCTGCTTTGCCGCCGGGACCGCGCTTGCCGCGTGCATCCATACCGTCATCAGCGTCGTCTTCATGACGATGATGCTTTTTATGGCCGTGACCGTGGTTAACTTTAATGTCATCCAAAGACGCAACCAAAACCGGTGGTTTGGTTGGCTTGCCTGCTGGACGAGCAGCGTCTTTCGCTGCGGGCTTAGCTTCCGGGCGAGCGCTGTCTGGGCGTTTAGCGGTTTGCTGGCGCTTGGCTTCTTCACGTGCCTTGGCTTCAGCTGCGCGCTGCGCTTCTTCTTGCTGGCGACGCTCAATAGCTGCGCGACGTTTTTCTTCAACGCCATCGGTAAAGGAAATACGGTGTGACGCGGCTGGAGCAGCTTCTGTAGGTTCAGCAGCTGCAACAGGTGCTTCAACCTCTTCAACAACCGGCTCTGGAGCAACTTCAACCACAGGCTCTGGAATCGCTTCAACTACAGGCTCAGGAGCAACAACTTCTTCGTGTTGCGCAACAACTTCATCCGCCTGAACTTCTTCGTCTTCGCGCTTCACGTAGGTTCTTTTCTTACGAACTTCTACGTTAACGGTTTTGCGCGCAGCACCCGTACCGGTTTTGATGGTGGTGGTGGTTTTACGCTGTAAGGTAATTTTGCGTGGTTCAGCCGTGGATTCGCCGTGGCTGGTTTTCAAATAAGCAAGCAAGCGCTGCTTTTCGTCGTCCGATACGCGCGCGTCAGGTGATTTTTGGCTCAAACCTGCTTCTTGCATTTGTTTTAGCAATCGTTCTACCGGTGCACCGACCGATTTGGCGAGTTCGCTAACTGTTACTTCTGCCATTGTATTTCCTCAAGGAGATAATTCTTGAAGCTCTGCTGTCATTTCATCAGCGAGCTTCTATGCTCAAAAATGGGAGCCGGGCTTGCATTAGGCAAACCATGGCTCGCGAGCTTTCATAATCAGTGCCGCAGCGCGGGTTGCGTCAACACCTTCAATGCCTGCCAAGTCGTCTACCGATTGCTCAGCAAGGTCTTCCATGGTGATAATGCCGCGCGCCGCAAGGCTAATCGCTAAGGCTTGATCCATGCCTTCCATATTGAGCAAATCTTCTGCCGGTGCTACACCTTCCAAACGCTCTTCTGACGCCAAGGCTTGGGTCAACAGGGCATCTTTAGCACGCGCACGCAATTCTTCGGCGATGTCTTCATCGAAACCTTCGATAGCCAACATCTCCTCCAGCGGAACATAAGCAACCTCTTCCAGCGTGGTGAAACCTTCTTCCACCAACACCGCGGCTACGTCTTCATCCACATCCAAGGCATTCATGAAAATTTGGATGAAGCTGCCAGATTCAGCTTGTTGCTTAGCCTGCCAATCCGCAACGCTCATAACGTTGATGTTCCAGCCCGTCAAATCGCACGCAAGGCGAACGTTTTGACCACCGCGACCAATCGCCATCGCCAGGTTGTCTTCGTTAACCGCCAAGTCCATTGAGCCGGCATCTTCATCAACAACGATGGATTCAATTTCAGCGGGCGACATGGCGTTAATTACGAATTGCGCTGGGTTATCGTCCCACAGCACTATATCAACACGCTCGTTACCCAGTTCGTTCGATACCGCTTGTACACGCGAACCGCGCATGCCCACGCAAGCACCAACGGGGTCGATACGGCCGTCATTCGTTTTTACTGCAATTTTCGCGCGCAAACCGGGGTCACGAGCAGCGCCTTTAATTTCGATAATATCTTCGGCGATTTCAGGCACTTCAATTTTGAACAACTCAACCAGCATTTTGGGATGAGAGCGACTCAAAAATAATTGAGGGCCACGGTTCTCGGTGCGCACTTCCAACAAGAGCGCGCGAATGCGATCGCCCATGCGGAAAATTTCACGGCCGATTAATTGATCGCGCGGTAACAAACCTTCAGCGTTATTACCGAGGTCAACAATAATGCTGTCGCGTGTCACTTTTTTAACAGTGCCGCTAATCAGTTCGCCCATGCGATCGCGGTATTCGTCAACCATTTGCGCGCGCTCAGCTTCGCGAACTTTTTGCACGATAACTTGCTTGGCAGTTTGCGCAGCAATACGACCGAAATCAGCGTTTTCAATTTTTTCGCGATAGACGTCGCCCACTTTGATGTCGGCATCTTTTTCACGCGCTTCGTCGAGGTACAACTGAGTACCCAACTCGGCCATAACATCATCAGCAACAACTTCCCAGGTGCGGAAAGTTTCATAATCACCATTGTGACGATTGATATTAACTTCGATTACCGAGTCTTCATCAAAACGTTTTTTGGTCGCCATTGCCAAAGCGCTTTCAATCGCTTGGAAAATTAATTCTTTATCAACACCTTTCTCGTTAGACACCGCATCAGCGACTAATAAAATCTCTTTTGCCATTATTTACCTCTGCTAACTCCTGAAGCTAATCGCGCACGATTAGGTAACGGGTGACTGAAAATACGCACAACATTTATTGGAATCGTGCGTCCGTTTTTTACAATTTCTTTGATGCGTTACTTGTCTTTAGCGCCATCAATTTTTGAAATAATTTCATCGTAACGTGGAACTATATTGGCCTTGTCGATGGCATCCACCGGCAACACAATGTCTTTGCCTTCCACGTTAATAACAACATCATCGCCTTCTACTTTTACAATATCGCCTTTGAAGCGACGGCGACCGTCACGCGCCATACGCAGGCGTACATTCACGGTTTCGCCCACATAACGTGCATAGTGCGCTGGTGTGTACAGAGGACGATCCATACCCGGTGACGACACTTCGAGCGTGTATTCACCATCGATAGGATCTTCCACGTCTAACACTGAACTCACCTGACGACTAACTTTTTCACACTCTTCCAAAGACACGCCCGCAGGTGCATCAATAAACAGACGCAGTGTGGTGTAACGCCCTTGGGTTAAATATTCCAATCCCCAAAGTTCACAACCCAACGAAGCCACAATCGGCTCAATCATGTTGTGCAAAATTTCTTGCTTTGATGCCATGCCTTAAAACCTTCCCTTTCGGGATATGAAAACGAGAAAAACAACATCCGGAAAACAAAAATGGGCACAAGGCCCATTCGAACGATACTGCATTGATGGTTGCAATTGGTTTGATCTGCAACACGTCGAGGGCAAAAAACCTGCACAAACGACACATACAAAAAAACCCCATAAAGGGGCTTTTTATAACTGACCGGCTACGTTGGCTGGATCAGTGAATCTGTTAGTGGAAACTCAAATGGAGCCTCACACTGCTCTGCAGAAAACCTTTATGAAAGCGTCTACAGATTAAGAATTTGGTTGCGGGGGCAGGATTTGAACCTACGACCTTCGGGTTATGAGCCCGACGAGCTACCAAGCTGCTCCACCCCGCGTCCGTAACTCGGTTTTACTTACGCCTAACCGAGGTCGCGCAGTATAGGGATCTACCCCTGAGAGGTCAAGTAAAACTTTACAGCTCAATCACTTAGTTTACGTGGGCGACAATAGCAGCGGCTGGTGACAAATAGATTACTCGCTTAGCCTACACGTTACCGTTAATGAAATTTCCAACGCTAGGTGTACTTTTCACCGCACCGATTTCCACCAAACGACGGCTAATGTCGAAGGTAGTTTGGGCGCTTCTAGCCAGAATAGCGGCACGCTCCTGATTACTGCGATCTAACTCGGCGCGCTGACGATCTTCCTCTTTGCGGATTTCTTTGCGCAGTTCATCTTCCTGCTCAGCCTGCTTTTTAGCTTCAGCTTTGCGGGCATTGGCCTCGTCTTCCGCGGTTTGCGCTACCTGTTGCAACTCAGACGCACCTTTCGCCGCGATTTCAGCACGCGCTTCATTTTCGAGACTTGCTGCTTGCGCCGCAACACGGCGATCTTGAGGTGAAGGCTCCGCCGGTGCACTAGCCGCAGCGCGAATAACCTGCGCTTTGCGAAGCGTCGCTTCCGGGTCATTTGGAACGGGGGATGTATCTATAGAAACTTCGCCACCAACAGCGTAGTTAACACCATCAGGGCCGCGCTCAAAAGAATAAGTTGGCGAGCCCGCGTACTGGCCACCAACAGCCGCATGAGCTTGTTCATGTGCGCGAACTTCACGGTCACGCGTTGCCAATTCAGCAAGTATCTTTTGCTCTCGTTCTTGCTGCTTTTGCTCTTGTTCAGACTGTTCTTTGGGCGGTTTGCCGGATACGCGGTCGCGTTCCGCATCTTGATTCAACGAGTATTCCGGGCTGCGGCGATTTTGACTGGCAGCCGTATCCGCTGATTGCTCAAGCGCTTTAAAACTTGAGCTTTTGAGTTCAGTTGATTCCTGTCCAACAGGCTGGCGACCAATAGGCGCATAGGGCGCTAGGCTGCTGACACTGGAGGAAATTGAACTGATCACTGAAATCACCTTACCTTAATCAATCACTTATGCTGTGGCTTTCAGCAAAGTGCCTATGGTTTCGTCGGCTGACTTCACGATCTTGGCAGATGCATCAAACACCTGGGTTTGGGCTTTGATGTTTACCAAGGATTCGGTGATGTCATTTTTGGCCGGGTTCTCACGCTCCGTGGTACCCGCCTCCACGATTTGCTGGGCAGACTTGGATATCTCCGCTTGGCTGCGCTGCATACCAATCAGACCTTGAGTTACCGCAGAACCGCTCGTTACTGAACCTACGTCCATTACTCTGCCCTCGCAAAATAGATAGAAAGACTTCTCACGACTTTATTCTACGCGCTGAAGCGATTAAAAAACAGGCGAAGCTTGCCGCTAAGTGCAGTGTTTTAAGACAAGTTTGGATTAAGAACGCGAGAAATATAACCAGCAAAACTTATCGCTCGTATTTGAACAAGCCTTGCTCGGATTGCCATTGGGAAATGTACCGCGCCTGTTCGAAAACACCCTGCGCCGTCAAACGGTTGGCAACGGGCAATCCTGCCGCACGCAATGCCTTGCCACTCCAGGTGTTGCAGTTGCTGAATAAGCTGTAATGATCTTTGGATTGGAAAAAGGAACCCATGGCATCGCCATAAGCGGTGAGACGAATGGGTTTGCCACTGGTGTCGAGCGCGATTGAATTACCCAAATAGGCAACCAATGCGCTCATTCCCTCTTTGGTGATAGCGAGTGGAACCCGTGTTTCCGCAGGAATTTCTGCAAAAGGCTCGTAATCGTAAGTGAGCAACTGCACAGCCGAATAACCCGACGCAACCAAGGCTTTAGCAGCGGTGGATGTAGATTTACTTTTGCCCGTGAAATAATCGCCGTCGCCCCAACCAATTCGCGCATAACGCTGACCTTTGAGATCATCCGCCAATTGCGGGTTTTGGGCGGCGAGTAGTTTTGCATCCAACAACACACTCGTGTGCCAACCACGGTAAATAAAATAAATAGTGTGTTTGGTATTGGCGACCGGAATGGACTTTGTGGGCGGCATGCTGGCGCAGCCACACAAAATTAAGCCCGGCAAAAATACGAACCATAAGCGAAGCAGTAATTTCATCGTTGTTTAATTAAATCGTTATTGGATAATTCGTCACTGAATTAAATGATCGAGCGCCGCTTGCTCAAAACACTTGGCAACTTGCTCTGGCGATGGCTCCGCTAAAAACGGCACCACACCCAAACAGGGAACCGGAAGACGCACTTTTAAGCTCTCGATATTTTCCTGCAACACAGGCATATCCGCATCTACACAATTGGCAACCCAGCCCGCAACCGCAAGACCGTCACGCACAACCGCTTCAAAGGTTAATAACGCATGATTGATGCAACCCAAGCGAACACCCACAACAATAATCACTGGCAGATCCAAATTTTTTGCTAAATCCGCCAAGGTTTCGCGCGCATTCAAAGGAACCCGCCAACCGCCGGCACCTTCAACCAAAGTGAAGTTGGCTGAGGATAATACGCCGCGACAAAAACCCGATAACCGATCGACCGATAAACTGCGTTTTTCTTGTTGCGCGGCGATATGCGGCGCTATGGCAGCTTCTAGCGCGTAGGGATTAATTTGATCGTAATGCAGAGATTGGGTCATCACCGATTGCAACAAGAGCGCGTCGCTGTTGCGCAAACCCTCGTTGGTTTTTTCACAGCCAGCCGCAACAGGTTTTAGTGCGGCTGTCGTTAAACCTTGTTGTTTTGCGGCCACCAGCAAACCCGCCGCAATTAAAGTTTTACCGACGTTTGTATCGGTGCCTGTGATAAAAAATGCTTTTTTTGTCATTGCTTTTTCTGCGTCTTGCTCGTATTCGTAAAAGTGTTCTGATTAAATTTTTGCGCTCAGGTAAAACACATCGTAAGTTGCGGGCAACATGCTATTTCGCCGCGCACTTTCGTAGGCTTGTTTAAATGCCTGAATTTTTTTTCGTCCCGTCAGCCCCGTCAGCCGACCCGAATTTACATTTTGCGCACCCAACGCTTTGAGGCTGCGCGTCAAATCCGACAAGTGTTCAAACTCCATTACTTCAGGCGCGTGCTCACAATCAATCTGGCTAAAACCTGCCTTTTGCAACGCCGAAAGCAACGCATCACGTTCGTGGAATTCATTAACGTGTACATGATTGTCAACTTGCTGCCACGCCGATTTTAGTTCGTGCAAAGTTGCTGGGCCCAAAGTTGTAAATATTAAGTCGCCGCCCGGCTTTAACACTCGTCGCAATTCGGCAAATAGCGCCAGCAAATTTGTACACCACTGCAACGCAAAATTGGAGTAGATAAGATCAACCGATGCATTTGCCAAGGGCAATTGCTCTGCATCCGAACACACCCACGCGTTCTGCGCAAAATTGGGGTCAGAGTCATTTAATATCGCGCCATTGCTCGGAATTATATCGTTCCCCATTAAATGACTCTGACCCCATTTTTGCTTCGCAAATTGCAGCATACCTTCCGCAATATCCACACCGGTTACTAGAGCTTGTGGAAATAGCTGTTGTAAACGCGGCGTGAAATAACCCGTACCACAACCAAGATCAAGCAAATGCTGTACTGATTTGTTGGCCGGAATTTTTTTAAGGAGTGCATCGCCCACTTTACGCTGCAAGCTAGCCACTGAATCATAAGTATTTGCAGCACGACTAAACGAGTGAGCTACGCGCGTTTTATCTAAAGAAGTTGGCGATAAAAATTCCTTTATGTGTTTTGCAACAAGTTCAGGCTGACTCCAATGAAGCGCATGGGCCGCACCCTTCACAACCACCACCTTGTGCGCCGGATTTTGTGCTGCAAGAGATTGAGCGGCAGACACGGGAACTAATACATCTTTTTCAGCAAGCAGGTGCAGTCCCGGTTGAACCAAGGTAGAGAAAATTTCGCGGTTATCTATTTCAGCCAACAAAAACAGCGCTTGCAACCAATTGTTGTTAATGACTTCCGGCTTTGCTAAGACTCGCATTTGTTTGAGCAAGGCACGCTCACTTGCGTCGCCTTGCGCTAACAACCCGGCGAATAATTTCAGTGTACCCTGCACATCTTCCACAAAACTTTTATTGAAATGACGATTTACCGCCAGCGGCATAGCAGTGTCGTAATCTCGGCTAGCAACAAATTTCAAATTGCTCGCCAGCGTAACAAATCGCGTTATTTTGTGCGGATAACGAGCCGCTAATTGAACGGCCAACATACCGCCAAGTGACCACCCTACAAGAACGCATTGTTGCGGCAATTCTCTTGCGATCAAGTCGATAAGAGATTCAAGATTAAATTCCGGAATCGCTTTGCTTTCACCAAACCCGGGTAAATCCAATGCAATAACGGCAGAAATAGTTTGCAGCTCGGCAAGCAAAGGCTGCCATGATTCACTGCCGGAACCCCAACCATGCAATAACACCAATGGCGGCTGTTGAGAGTGGGATGAAGTGCAGGGATACTCTTGCCGAGCAAGCTTGAATTGACTTTCACTCACGCCTATTCACCTACCGAACCGGAACTTGTTCCAACAACATCGCTTAAGGCATTCAGCAACTGATCAACCTGTGCGAGTGAATGTTCGGCAGAAAAAGTGACGCGTAAACGCGAGCTACCTGCTGCAACTGTTGGCGGACGAATGGCGATAATTAAAATACCGCGCTCTGCCAATTGTTCTGCAATTGCCAAGGTGCGAGCTTCGTCGCCAATAATAATCGGTTGAATGGGCGAAAAAGAATCCAGTAATTGCAAACCTAATTCTTGCGCGCCCAAACGGAAACGAGAAATGAGTTGTTGCAAATGTTCACGTCGCCAATGTTCTTCTTGCAATAAACGCAAACTCGCGCGCGTAGCCGCTGCGACTGCGGGTGGCATAGCGGTGGTGTAAATATAAGAACGAGAAAATTGGATAAGCGTTTCAATCAGCGTTTCGCTGCCCGCCACAAAAGCACCAAAGGTGCCGAAAGCTTTGCCTAAGGTTCCCATTAAGATCGGCAAATCGTGTTGAGATAAACCAAAATATTCAGCGCTGCCGCCTCCGTGTTTTCCCAAGCAACCAAAACCGTGGGCATCATCAACCATTAACCATGCATTATTTTTTTTGGCGAGCGCCGCAAGCTCTGGTAGGGGTGCACAATCGCCATCCATACTGAACACGCCATCAACTACAATTAACTTTCGCTCGGCTTCGGTTTTATCCAAGCGAGTTTGCAAATTTTCCAAGTCATTGTGTAAAAAGCGTTGGAACCGCGCGCCGCTGAGTAAGCCCGCATCCAATAAACTCGCGTGATTTAAACGATCTTCAAAAATCGCATCGCCTTGACCAACCAGCGCAGTGATTGCGCCCATGTTCGCCATGTAGCCGGTTGAAAATAATAAAGCGCGATCTCGCCCCGTAAACGCAGCAAGCTCTTCTTCAAGTGCGTGATGTTCGCTGGAATGCCCAGCCACCAAATGCGATGCACCGCTACCCACTCCAAATTGATTGGCTGCGTGTTGAAATGCAGAAATGACCTGCGGGTGATTGGCGAGGCCCAAATAATCGTTACTGCAAAACGCGAGATAGGATTTTCCATCGACAACCACGTTGGGAATTTGTGGCGATTCCAATACGCGGCGATTACGATACAAATTCGTCGCGCGACGTTCAGCAAGTGCTGCGGTGAGAATGTTGTCGATAGAGAATTCGTTAGTCACAAGGTTTCACTATTATTTAAAATCGGCCCACCCAACTTACCGTGAGCGCATTACTGTTAAATTCTTTGTTGCCGCTTTTATCGCCACTAGCGCTCGCATCTAACCCACGCCAGTTTTGCCATTGCAAACGCATGAAACTACCCGACAGATTTCCAAAATCTATACCCGCTTTCCATCCATAATTGAGGCCAATATTGGTTGACGACTGTGATGAGGAATTTTCATCGCCAAAATATTTTACGTCGTAATCAAAACTGGTAATTGACATACCGAAGCTTGGGCCACCGAACAAGCGCACAGAGTAAGAGAGCGGTAAAGTTACCAGCGCGTGCACACCGAAATTCACCATACCCCATCGATCACTGGTCACTTCGGCATCGTTAAAATCAACCGTGTCGCTACTTGCATCGACAATAAAATCAAATGCAGTTCCAGAACTAATAGCGGCATCTATACTGGCTTCAAGCGTAAAATAATCGCTGGCCTCGCGACCAACAAAACCATGAATATCCAAATCAGGTGAAATGCAGTCACCACCGCTAAAGCTGGGCTGATACTTTGTTTTGCAGGCCTCAACCAAACCGATTCCTATACCGCCGTAATCATTTGCGTAGAGAGAATCAGACAAAAACGAAAGTAGCAAAATAGCAATAAAATTTTTCATAGACAGTCCTTGGTTTTATCAGAGTCGTTAAAAGCGACCACCTTAGTGGCACGCGATTAACCAAAACTGAATTTAGAACTGCCTAATAACGCCTAATTAATTCGCCGCGTTATAAAACAAAGAATCCAGCTTGGCTTCTTGCAACTTATTCACAATGGCCGCTTCTTGTTCGCTTTCATCTTCGTGCACTTCGTATGCTTCTGGCTTAATGCCAAGGCGCTTGAAAAGTTGCATGTCTTTGTTGGCTTCAGGATTTGGTGTGGTCAATAATTTTTCGCCGTAGAAAATTGAATTTGCACCGGCCAAAAATGCCATGGCTTGGGTTTGCTCATTCATTTGCTCGCGGCCAGCTGATAAACGCACGTGCGATTGCGGCATAAGAATGCGGGCAACGGCGATGGTGCGAATAAAATCAAATGGATCCAGATCGGCTTCGCTTTCCAGCGGAGTGCCTTCCACTTTCACCAACATATTGATGGGCACAGATTCGGGGTGCTCGGGCATATTCGCCAACTGCTGCAACAAACCTGCGCGATCCGTCACTTCTTCGCCCATGCCTACGATTCCGCCGCAACATACTTTCATGCCGGCTTTACGCACGTTGGCGAGCGTTTGCAAACGGTCTTGATAGGTACGAGTAGTGATGATTTCACCGTAGTATTCGGGCGAGGTATCCAAGTTGTGGTTGTAGTAATCCAAACCAGCATCGGCGAGCTCCTGAGCTTGGGCTTCATCCAACATCCCCAAGGTCATGCAGGTTTCCATACCGAGTGCCTTTACCCCTTGTACCATGCTGAGCACGTAGGGCATATCTCGGTTTTTGGGTGACCGCCAAGCAGCGCCCATACAGAAACGGGTCGCGCCCGTAGCTTTGGCCGCTTTGGCTTCTTCAATGACTTTTTCCACCGCCATCAATTTTTCGCGTTCTAGGCCAGTGTCGTAACGGGCTGACTGTGGGCAGTAGGCGCAATCTTCCGGGCAGGCGCCGGTTTTGATGGAGCACAGGGTGCTGACCTGAACTTCGTTGGGATTAAAGTGCGTGCGGTGAACGCTTTGCGCTTGGAACATCAAATCGCTGAAAGGGAGATCAAACAGCGCCTGAATTTCAGCGCGAGTCCAATCGTGACGTACAAGAGGTTTGGTGAAAGCGTTCATGTGGGAGCCCCGTTGATAAGCAATGGATCCATATTAACGGGGTGAATATGGCTGTCAACCAAAAAATGACTTCCAGGTTAACAGACTAGTAAAGGCTATCGGCTATCGCACGAATCTCGTCGCGGTTAGTTACCACCAACTCTAACTCGTTAGTATCGGTAATAGCGTTATGCTTGGCCGATAGCTTTTGGTAAGCCGCGAGATGTGTAATAGCCGGCAGACGATTTGCGGTCATACGCGCCTTTAAGGAGTGATAAAGCCCAAGGTTAACCACATCAATTAAACCGAAAGGTTCGTTCTCACCAGCTTGCCAGTTGCCAACTTGCTTCACCAAACGCAGATATTCGTCATCCATCTTCCAATCTTGTAAAAGCGCAATACCGAGGTTCTTGGCAAACTCGCGGCATAAATTAACGTAGGTTTCGCTGTTTGGTACGGGCAGATCGCTAGACTTAAACACCGACAATACCGCTAAGGTTCCAATCTCACTCAAAAGACTACCCAGCAACGCATAATCCGGCGCAACGCGGCCGACCTTCTTGGCAATCAGCGCACTCATACTGGCTTTGTTGATCAGGCGATCCCACGAGGCAGCAAAAATACGTGTATAGGCTTGAGTATTGCCGCGGAACAAATCTTTCACCGCATGCAGCATGGTGATGCGTTCAACTTGCGCCATCCCCAGAATTCGCACCACATCAAACACCGTTTGTGGCGGCATATGGTTGTGCATCATGACGCTGGATGCATAGCGCAGCAGCAGCTGGCTAAGCTCTGTGTCGCGTTCGATGAGTTTGCTCAGCGAGCTTGCGCAACTATCGGAACGCACCAAGGCTTCACGAATATTTTGGGTAATAGCCGGCAAGCGGGGAAAGTTTTCGGGGTGACTCAACAACGCCGAAACTGCACTTTTATAATCAACGTAATCGCTACGAACCGCTTCCACAGTAAAACTTCCTTAAAACGACAGAATTACCCTAAAGCCTAGAAGATGCGCCGCGAAATTCAACGCAAGCTTGGATATTCTCAGGGAATTGTTAGACTAGCGATCAAAGAACACTCAGGGAACCTAACCCAAGCCAGAAGGAGCTCCGGCATGCGCAACCCAGCAGCATTTTTTCGCGCGACTTTTAAAACATGGCGAACTAGTTTCAAACACCTCCCCGCAAACATTTTCCCCAGCCAATGCCTGCTATGCGCTTGCAGTCTAGAAGGCGAACTGCTCTGTACTCATTGCCAATATGATTTGCCCCACACCTATGGCCAATTGCTTTGCCAACAATGCGGCTTGCGTATCGAGAGCCTGAGCCATTTTTGCGGCAGCTGCTTGCGCCATCCACCCGCATTTAGCCGCAGTTTTATGCCTTTCTCCTACGAATACCCGATAGATAGACTCATCCACAAATTCAAATACCGAGCGAACCTGACGTGCGGAAAATTACTCGCGCAAATGCTGGCAGAAGCAGTAAAAGATCACGCACAAGATGACGCCGATTGGGAAATGCCCGACCTGATTATTCCCACCCCGCTACACTGGCAACGTCTGTGGCTAAGAGGGTTTAACCAAGCGGAAATTCTGGCAAAGGAAGTAGCAGGGGAATTGAAGATTCCCATTGCAAACAATCTCATTCAACGCAAACATAAAACACCCTCGCAAAAAGGCTTGTCCCGCAATGAACGGCAAAAGAACTTGCGGCATAGCTTTGCGGTTAAGGAGAAGCATTTAACAGCGATTCAAAACAAGCGCATCGCCCTTGTGGATGACGTGGTAACCACAACCGCCACGGTAAGGGAACTTAGCGCTTTGCTAATCAAGCACGGCGCCAAGGATGTTCAGGTATGGGCGCTGGCGCGGACGATGTAACACCCTACATTAAGCTATGTATCGGTTGGAAAAGTGCTTAATATCAGCCGAATTCAAACCACAAACCAGCGAATCTGAGGCGAACAATGAAATCAAAGCACATCAAGATAATACTTATTGTGGTGGCTAGTACCTTGGTTCTTTTCTGTCTCACCTTTGGGCTACCCATCATCGGCGGGATTGCAGCCAGTAAAATTACTGCTCTGGCCGGATGCACCAAAGGAAGCTTCGATATGCCACCTCAATGTGCCTCGAGTATTATCAATGACCGATTCGCACCCCTTGCTGGCTGGGTGGGCATGCTCTTAACACCTATTTTCTTTGCCTATCTCTTTTGGGATTGGTTATTGGTGTGGGGGTTGCTTTGCGCCGGCTTATTTCTCTGGTGGAACCACACTTACATGCGCGAACAGAAAGAAGCTCAGTACACCTATCCTTTTGGAGACCCTTCGCAGGAGACTCCCAAAAGTCCAAAATCAAAAAAAATGCCTCTCTAGGGCTTTTCGAACAGAATAATTCCCCAAACTTTCATCTAATTCTGCGAGAATTCGCATCCCAGCTTTTCGGCGCGCAAGCGGTGGCCTCAACCTTGCCCAGGCGTCTTTACCTGCACCTGCCCTTGGGCAATTGCTCTATTTGGAGGTTTCCATGAAGTTTCGCTTTCCCATTGTCATCATCGACGAAGATTTCCGCTCCGAAAACACCTCTGGCCTTGGCATCCGCGCTCTTGCAGATGCTATGGAGAAAGAAGGTATGGAGGTGCTGGGTGTAACCAGCTACGGCGATTTGTCGCAGTTTGCGCAGCAGCAATCGCGCGCTTCCGCTTTTATCCTGTCTATCGATGACGAAGAGTTTGGCGAAGGTTCTGAAGAGGAAACCGATGCAGCGCTTAAAGCCCTGCGTGCATTCGTGGAAGAGATTCGTTACAAGAACAACGACATCCCTATTTACCTCTACGGCGAAACGCGTACCTCGCGCCATATCCCTAACGATATTTTGCGTGAGCTGCATGGCTTTATTCACATGTTTGAAGACACGCCTGAGTTCGTGGCGCGCCATATTATTCGCGAAGCAAAATCTTATTTAGATGGCCTTGCACCACCATTTTTCCGTGCACTGGTGAACTACGCTAACGACGGTTCTTATTCGTGGCACTGCCCAGGTCACTCCGGTGGCGTGGCGTTTTTGAAATCACCTATCGGCCAAATGTTTCACCAATTTTTTGGTGAAAATATGTTGCGTGCCGATGTGTGTAACGCCGTAGAAGAACTCGGTCAATTGCTCGATCACACTGGCCCTATAGCCGCATCTGAACGTAATGCCGCGCGTATTTTTAACGCGGATCACTGTTACTTTGTGACTAACGGTACATCTACATCTAACAAAATGGTGTGGCACTCAACGGTTGCGCCGGGCGATATTGTGGTGGTTGACCGTAACTGCCATAAATCAATTTTGCACTCGATTATTATGTGCGGCGCGATTCCCGTATTCCTAATGCCGACACGCAACAATCTCGGCATTATCGGCCCCATTCCGCTGGAAGAATTCACACCAGAAAGCATTGCGCGCAAAATCGAAGCAAACCCATTTGCACGCGAAGCAGCAAATAAAAAGCCGCGCATTTTAACCATCACTCAATCGACTTACGACGGTGTTCTCTACAACGTGGAGACACTGAAAAATATGCTCGATGGAAAAATTGATACGCTGCATTTCGACGAAGCTTGGCTGCCACACGCGACCTTCCACGAGTTCTATAAAGACATGCACGCCATTGGAAAAGATCGTCCGCGCGCAAAAGAGTCGATGATTTTCTCCACGCAATCCACGCATAAATTGTTGGCTGGATTGTCACAAGCATCACAAGTTCTTGTACGTGAATCTGAAAAAGTAAAACTGGATCAAGATGCGTTTAACGAAGCTTATTTGATGCACACATCTACATCGCCGCAATACTCGATTATCGCGTCTTGTGATATTGCTGCAGCCATGATGGAAGCACCCGGTGGTCATGCACTGGTAGAAGAATCAATTTTTGAAGCGCTCGATTTCCGCCGCGCCATGAAAAAAGTGGATGCCGAATGGGGGCAAGATTGGTGGTTCCAAGTGTGGGGGCCCGATGAATTTGCAGAAGACGGCGTAGGCGAACGCGACGATTGGATGTTGCGCAGCGAAGACAATTGGCACGGCTTTGGAAAATTAGCACCGGGCTTCAACATGCTCGATCCAATTAAGGCAACCATCGTGAACCCGGGCTTGTCTGTAAACGGTCAATTCAGCGAGACAGGTATTCCTGCATCCATCGTTACCAAATACTTGGCAGAGAATGGCGTAATCATCGAGAAGTGCGGACTCTATTCGTTCTTCATTATGTTCACCATCGGCATCACCAAAGGCCGTTGGAATACCTTGGTAGCCGCACTGCAACAATTCAAAGACGACTACGACAAAAACCAACCCATGTGGCGCATCATGCCGGAGTTTGCGCAAGCGAATCCGCGTTATGAGCAAATGGGTTTGCGCGATTTGTGTCAACAAATTCACGACTTCTACAAAGCCTACGACGTTGCACGCTTAACAACAGAAATGTATTTGAGCGATATGCAACCGGCCATGAAACCTTCTGATGCTTTCGCGAAAATGGCGCACCGTGAGATTGAGCGTGTGCCCATTGATGAATTGGAAGGTCGCATCACCTCCATTTTGTTAACGCCTTATCCACCAGGAATTCCATTGTTAATTCCGGGCGAGCGCTTTAATAAAACCATCGTTGATTATTTGCGTTTTGCTCGCGACTTCAATGAAAAATTCCCCGGCTTTGAAACCGACGTTCATGGGTTAGTGAAACGTGAAGTTGATGGCAAGCGCGGATATTTTGTGGATTGTGTGAAGCAGTAGAAATTAGCTTGGATTGATCGAGCTTCTCTTTTGGGGAGAGAGGCTCGATAATTAAAATAATAATTATCCCCAATTAACAAGGAGTTTTTATGAATATAAAAATGGCATTTGCGATTGTTATTTTGTTTTTTTCCCACCTCAGTTATTCCGCACCAAGCGTCGAAGATTTCCTCAAAGAGCCTGATTTACTTGATGCCGTAATTTCTCCCGATGGCCACTATTTAGCACAACTTTGGAATAAAGACGGAGCACGCATTGTCAGCGTTAGGGATTTACAACAACCCTCGCTACCCCTGATTGCATCAATGTCCGATAAAGTTACTCGCGCACAAGCTATTTCTTGGGCCAACAATGAACGCCTTCTTATAAAGGTCTGGATTCCATTCGAACTTAGTTATGTTGAACGGATGTCGAAATCGAAAGCCGACTTCGATATCAACGACTATGCGGTTTATGCGCGGTTATTATCTACTGACATTTATCTCAAAAATCCTGTTGCGCTTCTAAATGACAAAAGCTCTGTAAAGGGGAACACTAATCTAGCGAATGCTTTTTATCTACCCAAAGATGAATCTCATGTTGCCATGACAGCGTGGGTCGATGAACGCCTTACTCTTTTTAAAGTTGATGTATACACAGGAGCAAGTGAAAAACTCGCTACAGCCGGCAACCATACACTTGCATTTATTTATGATGACTTTGGAAATCCGCTTTACCGCTTGGACTATAAACCCTCCCTCAAACAAATAACTATTTTCGAGAGAGTGAATGAAAATGGATGGAATACTGTTGATTCATTTCGTTTGAGCGAATTAGAAACAGACGAATTGCTAAAAGAGGCGCGTTTAGTTTCGCTCAGTAAAGAGGATTTGATTTATCGTAAAAAGAATGATGACACTGGATTTTATGAGCTGGTGAAATTCAAACGAAAAGAAAAAACAATCGAGACATTTGTGAGCGCTAAAGACCAAGATATTGTTGGAACTATAAACAATAGAGGATCACGGCAAATTGTCGGCTATACGGTGGATGGCGACCATATTCGGCATAAATATTTTGACCCTGAGAATCAAAAAAATTACGACCAACTGGAGTCAAAATTAAAAGATTATGATTTCAAAATAGATTCGAAAACTACTGACTCCAGTAAAGCTATTGTTTCGGTTTCCGGTGCGGACAACCCTCTAAGTTTCCTGCTTTATAACTACAAAACTGGAGAGCTCTCCCCTATTGCAGATGCATCCGCCACCATCAACATGAGCAACCTCGCAACAGCGGCAATTGCGAGCTATGTGACACGAGATGGACAAAAAATTCGCGCATATTTGCTGTTACCCCCCGGTTATCAATCTGGAAAACAGTACCCATTAATCGTCATGCCGCATGGCGGTCCTCAAGCTCGCGACCGAGCAAATTACGATGGCTTCGCTCAGTTTTTATCAACCAGAGGATATATCGTCATCAAGCCAAACTTTAGGGGATCAGTGGGCTTGGGCAAAAACTTTGAGCAAGCGGGTTACAAACAATGGGGGCAACGCATGCAAGATGATGTTGATGATGCCGCTGATTTCATGATTAAAAAGGGATATGCAGACCCTAAAAGAATTGGAATATTAGGTATTTCTTACGGTGGTTACTCAGCGCTTATGGGAGCAGTGAAACGACCAGATTTGTATAAGTGCGCAGTCTCCATTAATGGAGTAACTCATTTGCGCGATATCATTGCAGAAGGAAAAAAAGATGCAGATGATCCTGCACTGTTTGAAAAGTATTCGATACAACGCATAGGTGATCCAATTGCAGACAAAAAAATGCTGGATGACAACTCTCCCGCGTTGCTGACAGACAAAATAAATACTCCCTTGCTCCTCATAGGTAGTGAAAAAGATGATATCGTACCCTTTGCCCAAGCAAAAACCTTGGTAAAGGCGTTAGACAAAAGCAACAAACCTTATACTTTTATCAAACTCGAAGAATCAGGTCACAACCCTTTTACCATCAAGAAAGACTCTGAAATTGTTCATCGAGAAGTTGAAAAGTTTTTTGAGGCTCAATTTAAATAGATAATTACATGGTTAACATCATCAATCAGCAAGAACCCAGCGCCGACTCGTCGGCGCACACTCATCTTTATGCAAGATTGACCCCCGATCTGGTGATGGATGCCATAGAATCACAAGGCTATTTAACAGATGCACGAATCATAGCTTTAAACTCTTACGAGAACAGGGTGTACCAAGTCGGTATAGAAGGCAGCTTACCCATAATCGCAAAATTTTATCGCCCCGAACGGTGGACACGCGAACAAATTTTAGAAGAACACAGTTTCACGCAAGCGCTCAAAGAATTGGAAATTTCTGTAGTCGCTCCACTCATTGATGATTCAGGAAACACACTGCACCACTATCAAGGTTTTGATTTTGCACTTTTCCCACGCCAGGGTGGCCACGCGCCCAATTTAGATGATTTTGATTCACTGTTAATGATTGGCCGCTGCCTTGGTCGCATTCATGCCATGGGGCAAGCGCAGCCGTTCCAACATCGTCCCGCAATGACAGTACAAACTTTTGCGCGCGATTCCTACGAGTTTTTAATTAACAATAACTTCCTTCCTGCCAATCAATTAGAAAACTACAAACACATTGGTGCCGAAATTATTGTTCAGTGTGACGCGCACTTTAATCGCGTGAAATACAAACCCATACGCTTACACGGTGACTGTCATCCCGGAAATGTGTTGTGGCGAGAAGGCGTGCCGCACTTCGTGGATTTTGACGATGCACGCACCGGCCCCGCAGTTCAAGACCTATGGATGCTACTCACGAGTGAAAGCGATAACCAGCGTTTACAACTAAGTGAAATCTTGGATGGTTACCAAGAGTTCTGCGATTTTGATTTAGCGGAATTACAACTAATCGAAGCCCTGCGCAGCATGCGCATCATCCATTACAGCGCATGGCTTGCTCGACGCTGGGCCGATCCCGCTTTTCCACGTTATTTCCCCTGGTTTAATACCGAGCATTATTGGTCACAACATATTTTAGAATTGCGCGAACAGCTAGCAGCAATGCAGGCGCCTCCAATAACTATTTTTTAATACCAGACGTTAGACGGTGATTTAATAGGTCTTAAAAACACAATCGTTAACGAAACCAACCTATCAAGCATTTAAGATGGATTTACGAACTCTTCCTTACAAACCCACACGAGCAATCATTATTAACTGCTCTACCAAGCTATTCACCGCACTCGCATTAGCTTCTGTTCTGCGAAATACAGATGCTGATGTTTTGGTTATAGATTGCGAGTCAACAGATGGAAGCTGGGAATATTTGCTAAGGATAAAAAGTAACCACAACGACAGAGTAGAATTAGCTCGACTTCCGCTTCAACAACACGGAACCACATTAGATCTAGTTTTTAACAACATTAACTCAGACCTACTATTACTTGTTGATTCGGATTTGGAAATCTTAAAACCGGACATTTATGAAAAAATGGTGGCTCAACTAAACAATAGTGATGCGTACGGATCTGGACTTATACACCCCGGTGAATGGATGACAAATGCTTCACATAAGATAGCTAATGGGACTACCTATTTTATGGAGAGAATGTGGATTCCTTTAACGCTACTTAGAACAGGCAGAATCCGAGAGGTTTTGGCAAATGGAGGTAGCTTTTTAGCGAAAAGAGAATACAGAAAAATTCTGGTTAATAAAAAATTTACACAAATTTATTCTAAGAGATTAAGAATCCCAGGTGTTCGAAACTATCCCCATATCATAGACCGAAGAATTTTTGACTCCGCAAACCCCATCGTAAAAGAATATGACACTGGCGCACATATTCATGAAGTATCAAAACTGCTAGGGTACTCTTTCGAAAATATTCCTCTCACACATTGGTCCGACGTTTATCACTTCGATGGAGTCACTAGAGCCACTCGGCGCAATCTCTTGAGATCAACACTTATAAAGCTTGGGGCTTTGTCAAAAAAAGCTGAAAACGATTTAAGCAGTTCTCAAGAGACCGTTATCAGAAGACTGAAAGAAAAATTTCCAGAATTTTTGCTATAGCAAAAATCAACAACGTCATTTACATCTGGACGCAGCCTGGTGTAAAAAGCGAACCAATGGTTCGCTTTTTTATTTATTGAGGCAAGAAATCCAAGGTTTGATAGAAAGTGGTTCGCACCACATTAGCTGCAGGGAAAGTGATTGACTTCATTTTTGCGAGAAGCTTTGCTTCAAGCGCAGTATCTTTCAACTCGCTAAATTCAATACTGGCTTCGACCACTTGTCCTGATGGATCAATGATCATTTTGAATTTAACTTTTCCTTGCAATGCAGCATTGTCACGCAGCGCGCGGTTGTAAATAGAGAAAATAGAACTTTTATATTGCTCCATAACTTTACGCATTTCTTCTTCACTGCGTGCGGCGCCACCAGCACCATCGCTATTGCCGCCACCAACACCTGTAGCACCTGCCGCTTTTTTGCCAGCATTTGCCAAGTCACTTTTTACTTTAGTCGTCTCGCGCCCCGAAAGCGCAACACCGCCGACATCGTGACTGGCGTAGGCACCTACGTTGATGCCGCCACTTCCTTTTGTTTGGCCGCTATTGATCATTGAGCGATCAACCTGAGTCGCCTGCCCCGCGCCATTACTCACTGTTGCACTTGCAGTTTCAACCGCGCTGGTTTGCAAAGCTTCGCGCATTTCCATTAAGTCATCTTTAAATGTAGAAATTTGCGCTTGCGCTTGCGCTTTTGCGTTGGCGACAGCATCGCTTTTTGAATCTACATTTTTTGCATTTTCAACTGGCTTGCTGGTGTTGTTTGTAACGGGCTTTTTCTCCGGCAACTTTTCAACAGGCTTTTTTTCCTCCGGCTTTTTTTCTTCCTTCGGTGGCTCAATGGGTTTTGGTGGAGGTAACTCTTGCTTCTCCAACATAACGCGAGCTAACTGCGGAGGAAGGTCTGCCTTTTCCTTGCGCGTTAATTCCGGCAGCTTGGTTAAGGTAATTGGAATTGCAATGGCTAGAAAAATCGCCATGGAAACGGACAAGATTTTTTTAAATCTTGCATCGTCATTCGCAAACGACCAAGGCAGCTGCATAGTTGACATTACATAAGTAGTCATATCAACCTCCGCTCGCGGGTTTGCCGCCGGCGCCAATCACTTTGTTGCTAGCCTCTTTGTGCGCAACCGCTAAAGCGATATTTCGATAATCAGCCGCAACACAAGTTGCCATTATTTTTTTAAGTTGCTCATAGGGAATAGCTTTATCACCCAAGATGGTAATCGGACGCCCTTCTGCTTTTTCCTTCTCCGTTAAAGGAGCCGCACGACTCGCCAAAAATTTAAGCTCCGTTTCTAAGGGCTCGAATTTTGAATCGGTGTTCGCCATCATATCGGCGATACTCCCAACCCTCTGCCCAGATACAATAATATCTGTAGCACTGACGGTGATAACAACAGTTTCGCCTGGAGCCGTTTCTGAAATAGACGCAGGTAACTTGATTGACTTATCTGAATGCAAAATTTCCACATCCGCTGAGTAGTTAATCAACAAGAAGAAAATCAGCAAGGTGAAGCAGTCAATCAAAGGAACCAAGTTCAGTTTTGGGACAACGTTTAAACGTTGGCGATGTTTTGCCATACGTTTTGCGCGCATGGATTTCTTCATGGCTGCGCTCCTTCACCAGAAACAGCTTGCGTTTGCTCACCGGGAGGTGGCGCATCGCCTAAAGAAACTTCAGGGAAAAGCTCTGCATTCACGACGGACGTAGCAACCACTGTGCGATATGAACGCACAGTATCCATTACTGTTACCAAAGTTTGATAATCGGTATTTTTTTCTGACAACAAATAAATGTCGCGTTTTTGAATACCTTTATCGCCCAATTGGCGTTTTATTTCTTGCAAATACAAGGTTAGATTTTCGTAATCATATTTACCCGCCGCAGTTTTCTCGATGCGTTTCAAACGTATGCCCGCAGGGTAGTTAATATCAAAATAATCTGGGCGAATAATGAGTTCCAGCTGCGCAGGTGGTTCCTGTTGCTCTGTGCTGGCAGCGGGGATATCCGGCAATTTTAAATCCAGCACTGTGATATGCGATAACACCATCCCCATAAGAAGAACGGGAACCAACACCACAACCAGATTGATAAATGCCGTTACATCGACATCTGCGTGTTCGCCATTTCTTTTCGCTAATCGGCGCATTTAGGTTTACCTCTAACCGATAATGACTTTCTGAGAAAATTCATTCAATTCAGGAAAATCATTATTTAGATGAGCCAGCTTCAGCGCGTTGTTTAGCCATTAAGTCTTGAGCGTGGGTAAGAATATTCATGCATTTCACACCCGCCATTTCCAAGCTATCCACAATTTCCAAGGTGCGGCTTTGAATAAATGAGTGACTAAGCAACAAAGGAATTGCAGTGAACAAACCGAATGCCGTCGCGTTCATGGCAACCGCGATACTGGCAGAAAGCATGGCGGCCTTTTCAGAAGGATCTGCATTAGCAACAGCACCGAAGGCCTCACTCAACCCTGAAATGGTTCCCAGCAAACCCAAAAGCGTTGCAACGTTTGCAAGTGTGGCCAAATAACCTGTGCGACGCTCCAAGCGAGGCACTGCCTCCATCACGCCCTCTTCCATCGCTAATTCAATATCTTCGCGACGGCTGGATTGCGCCATGCGCTGCAAACCTGCACTGATTATTTTGGCAACGGGGGCATCTGATGATTTGCCAACGTTCAACGCACCTTGATAATCCTTTTTCTGCAACATCGCTAAAATGCGATCAAAGGCATCACGGTTCATCTTTTTCGCATTGCTTAAAAAAATGAAGCGTTCAATCACAATTGCAACACCTACGATGAGAATCAATCCAATTGGGAACATAAAAATTCCGCCATCTTGGAAGAAGCGAATAACTGTTGCCATGTTCATAGTTTTTCCCCTGCGCCTAAAATTAAATAGTTAAAAATGAATAACGAGTTAGAAATAATTATTGCAATTCGCCTGCAGATTCAAGTTCACGCCTAAGCTCTTCGCGCTCTACATGACCAAAAACTGCCTTTTGTTGGTTGTCCAGCGGCTCGAAATCAACATCTGCTGTTTGGGGTGATTGCCAAGGCAGAATATATAACACGCGTGGCTGTTCTTGATTGCCGGTAATGGTCGTTTGCAGATTAATCGTGGCATCTTGAACCATTTTTTTTGCTGGCTGCGCTTTTGCGTCCGTAAGGTCATTTTTTTTGGCGGGAGAAGGCGCTTCTTTTTTTGCCTCAGCTTCCGCTGCAGGCGTTTTCTTTTCAGCAACCGGGTCTTGCGCATAAGCGGCGGACGTAAACAAAATTACTGCAAAAAAATTGCTAAGACTGCCAAATAATTTAAGCATCATTTCTGCTCCTCTTTTTCCGGCGCCTTTTCAGTGGCTTTACCACCGTTCAAACGGCGCTGCAAATCTGCTACCCAGCTGTCGACTTGTTTATCCGGTGCCGACAATAATTGCTGGTAGGCTTGATAATGAGGCAAAGCCTGTTCGGGCTTACCTAAATAGAGATCATATAAAATCGCGATATTTTTATGACCTTCCGGATAGAAAGGCCAAACACCCAAAGCTTTTTGGTAAAGACTTTCCGCAGAGGCGAAATCGCCAGCCTCGCGTTTTAACACCGCAAGCTGGTTGTAAGCATCTACATTTTTTGGATTTGCATTGATGGCACGATTAAATTCCGCCGCTGCTTTTTCTGCATCGCCTTTATTGCGGTACACAATCCCCAAATTTAAATGGACCCCTGACAGCTTAGGATTCTTTTCTGCTAACTGTTTTAAAACAGCTTCTGCACGATCCCAATTTTTTTGCTGTATTGAGACAACAGCATCATGAAAATTAACTTCTACTTGCTCGCTTAACTTTTGTGGGTTTTGTAGGTAAGGATTCGGCATAACGGGCCCGACCGGCAATACACTCGACGGCACTATAGCGCTTGTAGGTTTCGCTGCGGGCTGCTCGCTGCTTGCATTTTTTATTTCTTTAGGCGCTGCACTGTCGCTTTTATCCTTAATGGGCTTTTCGGAATTAGAGCTACATCCACTAAAAATAACGCTTATGAGTAAGAGCGCAAGCAATGGATTATTGAATTTCATTGCTCACCTCCAATACAGATTCGGATTTTTTGTATCGTGCTGGCAATAATTTCGCCAACTCATCAAAACTGCGTTTCACCCATTGATCATAAATGCCTTTACTGCTGCGCTGGGCATTGGCCTGATGAATTTGAATGGCTTTTTCCTCGAATGGGAACGCCTGCTCTTCCAGCAGTAAATCGTATTGTTCCAATGCCGCTGCGTCCAAGCTAGTTGGTCGCTCAGATTTCATAAGATCACGACTTAACTGCGCATAGATATCGCCAATGCGGTAACTCGCCTGCGTGGTAAATTCTGCGACACCGAAAGCGAGCACCGCTTCTTGTGCCTTAAGTGCTTTATCCAACGCGGCACGCTTGCGTTGCAAACTTTGTTTAAGCGGTAATGTCAGCGGAGTGCTTGCAAAATCTTTGTAGGGAATATCAGCCAATTCATTCGTTGCGGAAGCCGCTAAATACTTGGTGCGATCGTTAGCTTGTGAACCGGCGGATGCGTGGGCATCAATCATGCGTTGCAACCAATACTGGCGTTTTTTGGTATCTTGCAGCTCACCGTAGAGTTGCGCCAAGTGAAACTCCGCTTCCATCGCTTCGGCAACGGGTCGTGGATATTCATTGGCGTAGCGTTGGTATTGCTCAATTGCCATAGGCTTATTGCCAGATTTTTCGTATAGCTCTGCCCCCATAGCAAGCGACTGGCGTTTAACATTAGGATCGTTGCTGCTGCGTTCCATAATGCTCAATTCATTTGCAGCCAATGCCCACTTACTTTGGTTTTGGTAGATCAATACCATTTTTGCGGGAATTGAAGCAGTCAGCTCATGTTTCGGATATTGCTGACGGAAACTCAAATAAACCTGTTCCGCATCACTCCATTTTTGTTGTTCGATTAAATACACACCGGCGTCGTAACGCCCTTTGATGGCGATATCGGTATCTGGTGCAACATCGGAGATTCGCAAAAGCTTTTTAATCGCATCGTCTTTTTGGCTTAATGCCAAATCTGATTGCGCCTGCTGATAAATACTGGCCGCAATACGTTCGCGCATTTGCTGAGCAGTGGGAGCGCCTGGTGTTTGTGCGTTAGCCGGTAATAGATTTAACACTTGCCAGTAAGCCTTTTCGGCACCGGCATAATTTTTATCGTCAAAGCTTGCATGACCTAACACCAGCCACGCGGTGAATTGCAATTTAGCTTCTGCTGGCGGTTTCAGGTTAATAATTTCTTCTGCCACTGTTGCGGCTTCTGCATAGCGCTTTTGCGTTAGCAGCTCTTGTGCGGCTTGCGTCAGTACAGCTGCAGCTCGCGGATCAGCCGGGTAACCTTGTGCAAAACGCAAAGCATAGTTTGTTTTACGTTCTTGCCAGGATGCCTTTTGCGTTTCGGCCAAAGCCTGACCTGTTGCCATTTCGTTCGCCAAAAGCACCATCGAATAACCAGCATCGGCCCCGTGCTCTTTATCTTGGTATTGGTAAGCAACTTGTTCGTAAGCGGTAATTGCTTGCGGATAATCTCCTGCCTCACTTAAGGACTCGGCAAGCAAGAATGTCATTTCTGGATTTTTAGGATCTTTGGGAAAACTGGCTACGAATTCGCGATACCAATTGGCGGCGCGGCTAAATGCGGATTTCGCTTCAGTTTTATTGGTGGCAGATAATTCTTGCGCTTGCGCGTGTTCGTACTCAGCCAACTCTTGTAATGATTTATGTAAATAATTTAACGCACTTATACCAATTAGCCCGTTGCGCTGTGTCCAGTAAGTACTGCTAATACCGTAACGCTGAACATATTCTTGTTTAGCTGGCAAAATTAAACTGGGGAAATTGCCTTGCTCATATACGCCGATCATTTTGATGGAAAACTCAGGCGCGTAGTTGCTAAGCGGATTATGCTCTACAAAACTTTTGTAAGTCTCCGCACTGTCGCTAAAACGCTTTTTCTCCAAATAGAGCTGGCCAAGATTTTCGTAAAGTAAATGCTCGTATACGCGATCGCCCATTTGCTTTTGCAGATCGATAATCGATTGCGCACCGTCAAGGTAGGAAAACGACAAACTCATTACATGAAAGGTATCTTCCATCATATTTTTTTGCGCACCACTTAATTGCTCGACAGCTTGCGCAACATCTTCAGGCTTCTTTGCTAGGGACAACAATTGATCTGCAACTTTGGTGAAAGATTGCAACGCCACATCGTAATCTGCGCGTTTAAATTCCGCCCAACCTTGCATATAAAGGGCGTTTTGTTGCAAAGGATTAGATTTATCGTCCGCTACACTTTTATAGTGTTTTTCAGCAGCAAGGTAATCGCCGTCTGCAAAGGCTTTTTCAGCGCGACGGAATTGCGTTTCGCCCATATAGGTTGAGGATGGTGCCGTTTTCGCAAGTTGATCAAGCGCGCTAGCAGCTTCGTCCGCGCGACTATCCATCGACAAGGCTTTCGCGAGCTTATAACGCAGCTGATCGAGATCAACACCTTTTACCGGTTGGCCGGATTTTTCCTGCATCGCAATTAATTCGCGATAAAGCGCAATCGGCTTATCAAAATAGCGACCATTATCCGTTGCATTCAATTGGGCTTGCTCGCTGCGAGCCATTTCAAAATCCGCAATGCGAGCAAGAATTTGTTGACGAAGGATTGGATCTTCCGCAGCACTCAGTGCCTTTTGGTAAGTTGCTTCAATTTTTTTATTATCGATAACGGCGACGGTACTTTTTGCATCGGGCAAACTTGCTGCGGGAAGATCCGCCAAGGTTTTTCCAACATTTCGATCAGGGCTGAACATATGACAGCCTGCCAGCAAAGCGCTAGCGCATAAAATAGGAGATGTTCGCACAAGCCAATTTTTTAGTTTCATTGTGCTTGCTTCCTCAAAGCCGTGTCATACAAACGCGCCACTGCCAAATGAGATTGCGCCAAATAGCGATTCAAACGCTTTTCGTGCGCAGCAAGCTGAGCATCGACTTTGTTACGCAATTTTTCAGCGCGAGCATCAATAAGGTTATTGAGCTCAATTAATTGTTTATCCACTTGCGCTTGCTGGGATTGAATGCGCGCAAACATTGGCGCAAGGTCTTGCCCTTTGGCGATGACTGATACGATTTTTTCCTGGCTCGCATTAGACACTGCGATGGCAGCATCCATTTGCGATAACGATGACTCCAGCGCAGACAAGTTTGCCGAAAAATCCTGCGCGGCACGCCACAACAAAATTCCGCGCACCACCCACAATCTGGATTCATATTCGCTAGTGTCTTGACCAGCGGTTTTCATGCGTTCTATGGTTGCAACAGAGCGTTCAACATTGGCAAATAACTTACGTGTTTTTGCATCAGCCAATGCCATGTAGTCGTTGTTAGATTTGATTATATTAATGCGCGCAGCCAAGGCATCGCGCTCTTTTTGCATATCCGCTTGCTTTTGTACCAATGCATTTTGCGTAAGCTGCTGCTCTTTTTGCTGGCGCCAATTCTGTTTTTGTTGCAATAAATCTTGATAGGCAGCTAACTTTGGCTGCCACGCCTTTAATAAGGTTTGCAACTTCAACAAATCGCGCAAATCCAGGACTGCCGATTGGAAATCGTTTTGCGCAAAGAGTTCGCGCAAATAAATAGAACGCGTTTTGATGACACTGGTGCCACTGAGCTTCAGCCAGTTTTGGCCGTCATCCGTAATTAAAGCGGTGAGCGTTCCTGGTTCATTTTTCTTTTCCAGCTCTTTCAGCATTTCCGTGGACACGGGTTTGCTACTGACCAAGGTTAATAACTCACCCGCCGTGAGTGTTTCACGCATGTCGCGAACTAAACCGATTTCCTGCGCAAGCAGGGTTTCAGCACGCTCGTATTCACGCAGCGCATCGCCAGGTGCGTTTAATTTTTCGTAAGCGAAGGGCAGCGCCAGAAGCGCTTCTTGTGCAGCAGGAAATAATAAACTGCGCTGCTGCAAAACCTGCCAAGGTTTAATTGCGTCAGCGTATTTTTCCTGCGCAATTGCCGCCCAACCATAACCCAAAAGCGCTTGATTGGATTCCATACCATCCAAGCGCACTTTACGGAATTCTTCGATAGCGGCGGAATAACTTTTGTCTTGCAGATACGCGTAACCAATCGCAGTGTGGGCTTTATCCATTAGCGTTAAATATTCTACGCGTGACTGCTTGCTTTCTTCAGATGAAAAACCAGAGAAAGAAATGTTGGTTAATTCATTAAAAAATTCTTTCGCTGTTTTTAAGTCACCATTGCGCGCATTAGCAGCGCCCAAGTTGTAAAGCGCGTATGGTTCCCATTGAGACAGTTTGTCTTGCTCAATTTTTTTTATGCTGAGCGGCGCCAAATCGTTTTGCTTGATTTGCAGGTTAATTTGTAACGAGCGCATTTCCGCGACTGAACCAAATTTATCGCTCACACGGTTAAAGCTATTCGCAGCACCTGCCCAGTCACCTTTAGCGTATTGCAATTTGCCCAAATAAAACCAAGCTGCATCGCGCACGCTTTGAGGGCGGCTGTTATCTTGCAGGAGGTTTTTAAAAAGTTGTTCGGCGTGATTTTGCATTCCAAACGCAAGACTTAAACCGCCGGCAATCAATTCTGGGTTGTTGCCGTGTCCGTGAATCCCGTCGCGCGCGTCAGCCACCATGAGCTCGGTAATTGCAGGAATATAATCTTGCTGGTAGTAATGGTAGAGCGCTACGCCGTAACGCAGATCAGCCACTTCAGTCTTGGGCTTTTCTGCGGCAAGGCTGGTGCAAAATGGCCATATGCAAAGGCTTGCAGCCACACAGCTGACCAAGGCTTTTTTTCGCGGTGATCTCGCGCTAAACCAATTCATGGATCGCATCATCACTCTTCAGCTTTCCATTCTTTAATTTCAAAGTTGGGTTGTAGTTGCGCTGTCGAATCAATGATTTTTAGCTCCAGTACCAACGGTGCTTGGGTTTTGTTAACCACTAATTTTGCGCCGCGTTTGTAATCTTGTTGGGGGCCGCGGCCAGTAAAAAAGGCAGCGATTTCGTGCTCACCCGCTTTCAAGTTCCCTATGTATAGACGTTGCACGCCGCCCCGGTAGAGCGCGTTAATTTGCTTGTCAGTATAAAGTTCGCTGGCGACTAACTTGTTATCAATTTCGAGCTTAACCGCATCCAAATTGAAAAATTGGCCGATATTCATGGAGAGGTAAACGGCAACCTGATTGCTCGGGGGATAGAGAAGCTCTTCCTCCAAAATCAATAAATCACGATTCAAATTTAGAACCGAAACCTTAAGGTTCTCAACTTGTGGGGTGACCGCCGGTTGCTGGACAGATTCCGCTGTCGCTGGTTTAGGTGCACTTACTGGATCGGGGGTTTGAGCGTTTACGCTATTACCAAGGCACAATGAAAAAAAGAACCCTAACAGCGGTAATTTTACCGATTGATTAAACATGCCTGCCCCGCCCTTTGTCGTGCTGATTGTTATTAACGATGATGCAATTCTAGAAGCCAATTGGATATTTGAGTGTGACTTCATCCACACTTAACCTAGCCTCTCGGCCATCCTTTGAACTTTTTCTGTTATTCGCTGAGTAAGAATAGCTGGTGTTTTTTACTGAATTAAAAATTCTGCCACCCAATGTTCAATTTCGTGATCAAGGTGGCGTTAAGCCTTTGCTATAAAGAACTTTTCCGTCTTCTTTGATCACAACTGCATCAAAACCGGGCAAGCTGTCGATCAATGCCAAGCCTTTTTCTGGCCCCATGATAAAAATGGTTTTGGTCAGCGGATCTGTATCAAAACCGTTAGGACCAATCACGCTCACACTGATAATGCCGTGGGGCGACTTGCCGGTTTTAGGGTTGATGATGTGGTGAACGCGCTGGCCATCCTTATCGATAAAGAAGCGCTCGTAATCGCCCGATGTAGAAATAGCGCAGTTTTCCAGCGGCAGCGTAATGGCCACCGCGTTCTTATCTTCCCCGCGCGGGTTGCGAATCCCTACTAGCCACGGTTTACCAAGTTTGTCGCCAATCACGCGGCTGTCACCCCCAGCACTTACGTTGGCGTTGGCGATGCCATATTGGCGCAAAATTTCCGCCCCGCGATCTACCGCGAAACCTTTGGCTATGCCGCCCAGATCAATGTAAACCTTGGGGTGATCGAAATAGACGGTATTGTTTTTGGCATCCAAGTGGATGAACTTGTAGTTGATCTGAGGAACCAACTCTTTGAACTGTGCGTCGGTAGGCTTTAAGCCTTTGCGATAATCGTAATAACGCGCAAGCGATGCGAAAGTGATATCAAACGCGCCACCGCTCAAATCACTGTAGTGCTCCGCTTTTTGGATAATGCTCACCAACTCGGCCGAAATCGGCATGGGATTTTTAGCGGTGGATTTGGGGGCGAGTTCGTTGACGCGCGACAGTTCGCTGGTAGGAATATAGGGGCTGTATTGCTGATCGATGCGGTGCATCTCGGCCATAACCGCCGCGATTGCTTGCTCGGCTTTATCGTCGTCCGGGTGCCAAACCGTCACATTGATGACCGTACCCATAATATTCTGGGTATCGCCATGCCAGCCCGCCGTCGCCGGTAGACTCAGTGCAACCAAACTCAAAGTACTCAACAAAACCCGCAATTGCTTCACACAAACTCCTTCGTTAACCACTTTTTTAATTTTTGAAGAGACCGTTGCACGATTTAGCGAGTGAAGGCTTCTAGAAGTTTAAGTCCACCGCGTAAACAAGATTCCCTTGGGCATCCGCCGGTTGCGGTGTGGCAAACATAGAAACCCATGCACCCGCGTTAATTTCGCGAAAATAAGGTTCTGGCATAGCCAAAGTGCCCTTGATGATTGCACCGGTTGGATAGGGCAAGCTGCCAGACATATCCAGCTTCAGCGGGCTATTCACATCGAAAATATGGGCGTTCATGCCTTTTTTGCCGTCGTCTGCCAAGTCTGCCCCCAAGACACCGAGGTTCATCCAGTTAGAGCCGTTATAAATCTTGCCATCGGTCCAGGTGGCTTTGCCGCGCAACCCTAAAAGCTGCAAATCGCCCACCTGCAAATGATCAATACTCAGAGCGAACTGACCACCAATCGCCAAAGGCAACAGGGGTTGAACCAAGGCGGCAGGGAAACTGATGGTGGCGTCTTTTACGGAGATAGCATTCTTACCGGCGGCACACACTCGGCCGTCGAATTCTTGGTTATCCATATGGGTGGTGAGTTGAGCGCAGGGTTTAAGCGTCAGGAACGAAAGCATGTCCAACTTCCAGCTGAGCTGACCGAGGGAATGATCAATTCCACGCACTTTGATGCTCGCTAAACTTGCCCGACCAGACCACAGGGTGCCGGTAACGCCATTCATAGCTATATCGCCACCGCGCGTTAAAAAGTAAGCGCCCCATACGGCGGGCAGGTTGCTCACCACCACGTAGAGCCAAACAATTACCCCAAGACTAATCCAGAACTTTTTGCTGGCGTTGAGCTTGGGCAGTGATACAGCCTGAAACATCATGGACACGTTAACCTTGTCTTCTAGGGTGGGCATTAGGGCTTCACGAGGCGCAGGTTAATGGATACCTGCCCCGGATCATTACTGGCGGTGATCGACAGCTCGCGGATGGCGATGTGATATTTCGACTCCAAATCGTAGAGCCATTGCATGAGTACGTCTGAGGCGATGCGATCGACCCGAACACGCACTTCACCGCCCGCGCCGGGGGTAAAGCTGGTCATGGTGATGCCGTTGTCGCGCAGACTGGCATCCAACAGACCGCTAATATCGCCCCCGCTGGTCGCCTGATTGGATTGTTGTGACAAGACTTCATACTGGCGCGCCAGCAATTGCACCTTGCCTAAGGATTGCTGGGTGGCAGTCGTCGTTTGCAGTAGTAAATCGCGCTTGTGCTTCAATGGCGATAAGACAACCAGCCACACTACATAAGCGGCGATGAGCAATGCGCCCGCCAGTAACATCACTTGTTCGCGGCGGTTGTATTGGGACAAGGTACTTAAGAGTTTTTCCATGATTCTTCCCCTAGCGCTGCTGCTTGCTGATTTTGAGACGACCTGTGTTAAGGTCACCTTGAGCGTTTACGCCTTGCAGCTCTGCCGTGTAGCCTTGGGCCGAAATACTCTGGCGTAGCGCGTCTATGGTATTGAATGAGTGCGCCTGAACGCTGATAGACATATCGCCCGTATCCGCCGAGTAGGAAATCACTTTTACCGTCACATCTGGGTTATTGGAGATCAGCGGTAAAACTCCCGCCAAGGTTGCCATTACGCTGCCGGATTGGGTTTTAGGCTGCATGGCCTGCACTTTTACGCGCAGTCGTTTTTCAGGATCGTCCGCTTGGCCGTTGGGGATAACACTGCGGTAAACCGCCTCCATTTGCTGGCGCAGCTGCATGTTCTGCTTATTGAGTTTGGCGATTTGGAAACCCAATACACCCACATAAGCCACAAAAGTCACCAAGGCCAACACACCCACGCCACGCCAAAGCTTCATCCAACGCTCAAGCGGCAAGCGCTGCGAAAACTCTGCCTGGCAAAGATCTATGGCATTGCCATTGAAATCTAACAACCAAGGATCAACCAAGGTTTGCGTTTGCACACGGCCAGAAAGATTGGTGGGAAGGTTTTTGTACAGAGCATTTAGCTCGGACTCTTGCGCCGCGCGCAAACTCAGCATGGGCAAGTTGTCCTTCAAGCCTTTTGATTCGACCAACATGTTCAAAGAAGGCGCTAGCAAACTAAGGGGAACGCTAAACCCTTCCTGCTCGGCAAACCGCACATTCACTTGGCCATTTTCCAGCGCCAACACCCAAATCGCGGAAGGACTTAAGGCGAGACTTTCAGACGTTGATTCGGCCTCGGTCAACACTGGCTCGAGGGCTTCGGGTGCGGGCGATGAAAGCGGCAAGAGCGAGGGCGCTGACCAGCAACGGGTAATCTCAACGCCAATATCTGCCAATTGTTTGAAGATGGTTTTCAACCACTGCTTGTCGGTGTAGGCCAAGGCAACTTTGCCGTTTTGCGGCGTGCCCATGGCGACATGTAGCTCATCTATATCGCCAATCACGGATTCTTCGAGTTGAAAGGGCAACAAATTACGCAGATGTTTTTTTTCTTTCTCGGTGTATTCCAGCTCACGCGTGACCACGCTTGAACCCGGCAATAATAGCCATGCTTGATGGGTGAGGTTATCCAAGCTCGCGCGCAAACTTTCGAGGCTGCCAGACGAAGATGACTGCACTTGGCCTTCGCTGAGCCAACACCAACGAAGATCATCTGCGCGGTGGAGGCCTGTACGACTGTCTATGGACACTACAAGTTGCGACATTTAACCCTTACCCTGAATTTTTATTTTCATTGACATCTTACATGCAGTAACAAGCGATGACAGTACAAGGCAAAAATTACTAAAAAGGCGGAGTTTACACATAGTAAATGAGCATTTTTTAGTGATTTTTAACGCAGTAATGTCGAGCGACTCATTACAAGTTGCCTTCTTCGCGGCGCACTACTTTAAAGCTCGGACTACCGCGCAAAAGTAAGCTTCGGCCCGTGCGACGTTGATCGCCGATTTGCACCACGGTGGTCAACCAAAAATATTTGGTGGCAACAGCAAACTCACCTTCTAATTGCACTTGCCCACCAATCACCTTGCTCAAGCTAGTGTTGAAATCAGCCAAATTAGCATAGAAGCCTGCGGAAGGCTTTTCGCCCGTCAAGCTTTTAGCCTGGCTTTCACTGAGCGGTGAAAGGTCGGTATTCACATTAATACACCGGAACAACAATTCCGGCATAGTGTTGAGGTTCAGCACCTCGCTCGCGTCCAGCACAGTCACATAGGGACGCAAGCCTTGCATAATTTGCGGCGTTACACCGCGAACCATTTGCAGCTCTTCCACGCTACGAAACGGCATGTTGGCCGCCTGATAAGGATCTGGCTGACCAAGGTAATAATCATTTTCGGCCCCGCTCGCGCCGGAGGGATCGCTATCCTGATCCGTCCAATCCACAATGGCTTCCAGAATTTGGGTCGCGTCTTCCGGGGACGGAACCAAGGCTGCGTGCGGGTCTTGCGGATTGGGCAAGGCTTGCAGTAAGCGGATAAATATCAACTGCGCCGCCGTAAACCGCTGCTCCGGGCTCTTGCCGGGATTATTAAAATCGCCTTTTATCTGCGCCAGCCGGTTCAAATTAAATTTTGCATTGGCGTCATCCAAGCTAATCAACAACTGGCCCATGCCATCGGGTAACTCAACCGGAACCGGCTGTGCCCAGAGTTCCTGCCGGTGATCTACCGCCGCGTCATCCGTCGCTAAAAATTTAATCGCCGCACCTTCGCCGCTAAACAAATAAGCTCGCGCCTGCGCGCCGTGCCAGCGAGCTTCCGCTCGGGCAAGGCCCAGCTGGTAATCGCCTGCGAACTTTATACCCAAACCTGCCACCAGAGCGACGATCAGCAACACCATGATTAACACGGCACCATATTGCTTATTTTTGAGGGATTTCGAACAGGCGTACACTGCGCGCTCCTCCCTCAAGTTCTATGGTCATCTCCAAGGCAACGGGCATGGATGGACCGCCGCCAGCATTAACCGGAGGCCACATGGGCTCCCAATTACGGCTGTATTCGCTGCCTTCCAGCACGCTTTTACCGTCGGCCTTGATACGGCCGAGCGACAGGAAACGCAGTTGCACATCCACCACATTATCCATGAGCAACTGGTGAAAGGACTCGCGCTCAAAGTCGATGTTTTCCAGCGGCATATTGCGTTCGGGTAGGTAGTCCCGCCACAACTTGCCTTCCGCAATGCGGTAATTCACCTGCTGCAAATCACTGCGCACACGCCCGAGCGGGTTAACCCAGCCGCGGCGCGCAAAAATCATAATTACCTGAAAGGAATCCTTACCTTTGGTTTTTAAACTCGCGGCTTCGAACTTAAGCTGCGGATTGGGTATTTGCGGATTCAACGGCAGGATATTGCGCATATCCTGCCCGATTAACTGCCAAGCTTTATCGAGGCTGTTGACCTCGTTGAGCACATCGCGCGTGCGCTCGGCATTGCGGCTCGCGCCATCAAAGGATTGATAAGCCATGGCCGCCACCAAGGCCGAAAGCGCAATGGCGATCACCATTTCCAGCAAGGTAAACCCACGCTGGCCAGTAGCGCCTGAGTATTGAACGCGGCGCGGGCTATTCACTCATGTATCCCGTCAAATGTGCCAGCGGATCTACTTTATCTAAACCTTGTGCGGGTTTGATATTGCCATCGGCAACACCGACGATACCCACATCTATATCGATTTTAACAATACCTTGTACCGGAATTTCTTCCGCCGGGCTGGTTGCAACCTGCCACTGCCATTGCAGCCCCATCATCTCGGTTTTGCCGGCATCTTTTTCGGCCAACTTGTAGTTTGGGAACAGCTCTTTATTTTGTAACAAAGTCAACCGCGTTAGCTCGTTTTCCGCAATCCACATGCCGTAGGTTTTGTTGCGGATATGGGCGGCGCCATCGACCTGCGACATCACCAAAATCACCAAGGCTGGCAAGGCCATAGCCACAATCATGAGCGCAACCATGACTTCCACCAGTGTAAAACCCCGGTTAAATGCATTTGATTGCGGCTTGGATTTATGAATTTTGATCATGCTAATTGGAACCCGATGAGCTGGAAGATTGGTTTTCATCTTCTTCGCGCCAATGGCTGTTACCCATCATGTCGATCTCAATATGCTGCGCTTCAGACGCACCTGTACCCTGCTCAAACAAGGCCATTTCCACCGGCGTAGCCTCACCACTGGGTGAGAACACCAACACGGGAGGCTGCACTTCCAAATCCGGGTCATACACATAGTTATGACCTTCCACCACTAAATCCCACTGGACCTGCTCGGTCATACAATGGTCGGACAAGCTGTCTTCCGGTAGTTTGACCCAAGCGCTGTCGCGGAAACGTTTCCAGTCGTAGCACCAGATGTGGTTAGTCGAATCATCACCATCGCGCCGCGTGATAAACAGGGCAACCACCTCGCCGTTCAACGCAGCGTATTCACTCGCAAAACCCGCCGCTTGCATAAACGCCCGCGCTTCAACACGCGGTGCAGATTTGCTTTTATCCTCACCCATGGACAGGCTTATGGTGAGCGCCATAAGGCCCACAATAAAAACCACAATCATGATTTCGATCAGGGTAAACCCCCTAACCGATGATTGCAGACGCCCGCGCCGACTCACCGCAACAACCGCAGATTATTCTGCTTTCTCAACCTGATCCCACACACTCAGGTCGGCATTGGGGCCTTCGCCGCCGGTTACGCCATCGGCACCCAAGGTGTAAATGTCATAGTCATGGCCGTTTTCGGCGGGGCTCATGTACAAGTATGGGCGATCCCAAGGGTCCATTTGCATTTGATCGAGATAACCGCCGCTTTTCCAATTGCGAGGAACAGGCGCCAAGGTGGGTTTATGAACCAGTGCATCCAAGCCTTGATCGCTGGTGGGATAGGTGAAGTTATCGATGCGATACAACTTCAAGGCGGTTTGCAGTGATTTGAAATCCGCGCGTGCTTTTTGAGTACGCGCCTGCTCCATACGATCCAGCACCGTGGGCACCGCCACACTCGCCAACAAGCCGATGATGATGACCACCACCATAATTTCGATAAGGGTAAAACCGCCTTGGCGGCTCAAGGCCCGGGATGATTTGGACGCTAGATTACGCATAACAACTCCTGACACATTTATTAAAATCTTGTTTGAATAAAAAACTCGCTTGCGGTCAAACGAGTGAGTTCATTTGGAAGATCGGCTGCAAGATCGCCATCACAATCAAGCACACCGAAAACCCCATAAATACAATCGTGAGCGGCTCAAGCAGACCCATAGCCATGCCCAATACCAGCTCCAGCTCACGTTCCTGGTCTTTTGCGGCGTTATCCAACTGCTGTGCGAGCGTGCCGTTGGCTTCACCGCTGGATACCAACTGCACTAACAAAGGCGGGAAGGTTCCGGCGTTATCCATTGCGCGCGCAAGGCTGCTACCTTCGCGTACCGCGTTCACTACCTGCTCGCAGGAATCCTGCAAGACACGGTTGCTCATTACCTGCCCAGCAATCGTCAGCGCTTGCAGTAAAGGAACGCCGCTGGACGACAGCAAACTCAAGGTTGCCGCAAAGCGCGCCGCGTTTATCTGGCGAACCAATTCGCCGATCACCGGCAAGCGCAATTGCCAGCGATGCCAAGCCCGCAGGTTGGTCTCAACTTTTAGCAATTTGCGGATAGCCACCACCAAACCGATCACGCCCAGCACAATAAAAATGCCGTAATTGACGATAAAGCCACTCACACCGATTAGCACTTTGGTGAGAAATGGAAGTTCGTGATGGCTGTGGGCAAAAATGCCGACTAGCTTTGGCACCACAAACGCCATCAAAGCCGTAATCACCCCCAAGCTGATCAACAGCAATACGATGGGATAAATCATCGCCATTTTGATGCGCGCCTGAATTTGCTGGCTGCTTTGGGTGTAATCCGCCAAGCGCTCCAACACTGGCCCTAAATAGCCCGAGCTTTCGCCCGCACGCACCAAAGCTCGGTACATATCGTTAAAGGCCGCCGGGTTTTCACCCAAGGCTTGCGCGAGACTAAAACCTTCCAACACCTTGGTACGAACACTCAGGACGATGCGCTTGATATTCGGCTTATGGGCTTGTTTTCCAGTCGCATGCAAGGCTTCATCTAAAGGCAAACCTGAGCGCACGAGCGACGCTAATTGGCGAGTGATGATACTCAAATCGCGCGGACTCAAGCGGCTGCCCATGCGTTTACGCCAACCTGTCAGGTTGAGGCTGTCGTCATTGGATTTTTGCGCTTGGCTGTGGGCAGATTCCACTTCCAGCGGCTTAAGTTTTTTGGCGCGCAACTGGCTGCGAACATGGCGTTCGGAGTCGGCTTCCAATATGCCCTTAACGGTTTTACCCGCTTCGTTAAGTGCTTTGTAGCTGTAGGCGCCCATAAGTAATTACCTAACGCCCATTAGAGTTGAGTCGTAACACGAAGGACTTCTTCCATACTCGTGATACCGTCAAGAACGCACTGGCGACCATCATCACTAATGGAAAGACTGTGTTTGCGTGCTTCGGCCAGCAGCTCTTGCTCGCCAGCCTGTTCGTGGATGAGGTGCCGCAAGCGTTCATTAATTTCAATCAACTCGTAAATACCCTTACGGCCGCGATACCCTTGGTTATTACAGTGCGAGCATCCCACGGGGCGGAAGATAGGTGTGTTTTCCGGGATTTTGAGCATGGCGCGCTCGGAATCCACCGGCAGATAAGATTCTTTACAGTGATTACACAGCACACGCACCAAACGCTGAGCCATAACCACTTCAAGGCTAGATGCGAGCAAGAAAGGCTCAACGCCCATGTCTTTCAAGCGCAAGACCGCACCTATCGCCGTGTTGGTGTGAAGGGTCGATAGCACCAAGTGACCGGTGAGCGATGCCTGAATCGCAATTTCAGCGGTTTCGCCATCGCGGATTTCACCCACCATCACCACATCCGGGTCTTGGCGGAGAATGGCGCGCAGGCCGCGGGCGAAGGTCATATCCACTTTGGCATTGACTTGAGTTTGGCCAATACCGGGTAGCAAATATTCCACTGGGTCTTCAATGGTGAGGATGTTGCGGCTGCGGCTATTGATATGGCTGAGGCCGGAATAGAGTGTGGTGGTTTTACCGGAACCCGTTGGGCCCGTTACCAGAATAATGCCGTGTGGCTTAAGCAGCGCGCGGCTGAGTTTTTCTTGTACTGCCTTGGGCATCATCAATTGATCGAGGGACAAATGCCCCGCCGATTGATCGAGCAAACGCAACACAATGCGCTCGCCAAAGGCTGAAGGAATGGTCGATACACGGATATCCACCGCGTGGCCTGCAAGGCGAACCGTAATACGGCCGTCTTGCGGCAGGCGTTTTTCGGCGATGTCCAAGCGCGCCATTACCTTCAAACGCGATACCAACACCGGCGCCAATTCAGGCTTGGGCGACAACACTTCGTTCAACACACCGTCGATACGAAAACGTACCGAAACGCGGTCTTCGAAGGGTTCCAAGTGAATATCAGAAGCACCTTCGCGCACCGCTTGGGAGAGGATGGCGTTAATCAGTCGAATAATGGGCGCATCGTCATCGCCAGCCAGCAGGTCAGTGCGCTCGGCCAAATCTTCCGCCATGGACGACAAATCAAATTCAGCACCCAGGTCTTCCACCGCGCGCTGGGCAGCGCCGTCACCACTTTGGTAATCCTTGGTCAGGCGTTTTTGGAAATCCTCTGCTGGAATTTCTTCCAAGCGAAAATCTTCACCCAAATACCGTTGCAGCTCCAACATGACTTCCAGCGTTAAACCGGGGCGATGCAGCACGAGTTTGCTCTCCGCATCAGCCAACATAACGCCGTGAGCAGAGGCGAAACTAAACGGCAGGCGATAGCTGTCCGCCTCATCGTCGTCCACGGGAGCCGAGGGCGCATGTACGGGGGCGACGGCTTCCAAATCAATAATGTCCGCCGCGTCCGTTACTATGGCATCTGTCGCACTCACAATTATTCCGCCTTAGCCGGAGCTGCCGACGGAGTTTGCAATGTTGATGGCGCAGGTTCTGTACTGGGCGCCACGGTAGCAGGTTTAGTCTCGGGCGGAGGCAGGGGTTTATCATGCAGTTCTGGCAATACGGGAATGGCTTTCGGATCTATCAATTGACCTTGTTTACGGCGAGCCTCTAGCTGGGCTCCACGGATTGCACCATATTTCTCAGCCGTTGCGCCAGACAAGGCTTCATCGTCACGCATAACCGTCGCGCGAATAAACACCAGCAAATTGGTTTTTGCTTTTTTGGTACTTTTGGTGCGAAATAAATTGCCTACCAACGGAATGCTGCCCAGCACAGGCACACGCGTTGCGTCTGCTGATGCATCATCACGAATCAAGCCCCCCAAGACCACAGTTTGTCCATCCGCAGTCAGTATTTGAGTCTTGATATTGCGCTGGTTGGTTATGGCACCATCCACGCTAGCCACGTTGGATAGACTCGAAACTTCCTGTTCGATATCGAGGAAAATTCTCCCGCCCTCATTGATATGAGGAGTCACCTCAAGCTTGATGCCTACTTCTTCTCGGTTATAGGTTGTATAAGGGCTGCCGATCGACCCCGCTGTAGTACCCGTCTGAGTATATGATCCTTGCTTAAAAGGTACTTTTTGGCCTACAGAAATTTTGGCCTTTGTGTTGTCCGTGGTTAATAAATTAGGAGTAGAGAGAATATTTGTTCCAGAATCAGACTGAAGCATTTTCAATAGCCCCATAAAACTGGTGCGCTCCCCCAAATAAGCAGTTCCAAAGGCTTGCCCGTTAACACCCGACAGCCCCTTCACCAAACTCTCTAAACCTGAATTGTATTGTTCATCCGTTTTGGCGCTTTTGACTTGCAAAGCCCCCAAACCCACGCCCGCTAAATTTGCAGTACCATCGTTGGATGTGCCGAACCCACTTTTGGAGTCTGCATACATCCATTGAATGCCCATATCCTTGTTGGCACCGTTAGTAATTTCAACAATAATCGCCTCAACCAGAACTTGAGCCCGCCTTATGTCAAGCTGCTCCACGACCGAAAGTAGCGACTGCATATTGTCGCTATCAGCCGTAATCAAGAGTGAATTAGTTGCTTCGTCAGCTTGGACATTGGTTTGAGCACCGCCACCTTCACCCGGTTTAGCACCCGCGTTTTGGCCTTGCGACATTCCCATCAAGACTTTTGCCACATCTGCCGCTTTAGCGTATTTAAGATAAAAAACTCGCACATTGGCGTTGCGCGTTTGCGGGCGATCCAGACTTTCAACTAAACCTTTAATGCGCTGCCGCGACATTTCGTCGCCACTCACAACCACCGCGTTAATACGCTTATCAGCCACCACGATTGGCGGTGATGTGGTGACACCGCGGTTAGGATCGGGCTTTTCCAATTGGGTGATCATGGCAACGACATCAGCCGCCTGTGCGTAACGCAATTGCAGAACATCGGTAGCCAGCACGGCTGCTTTATCCATCTGCAAAATCAAATCGTTAATGCGCGCGATGTTGGCGCGGGTGTCGCTAATAATCAGCGCGTTACTCGGTTCGTAGGCAGTGAGGTGCGCGTATTGCGGCACCAGTGGACGAATGGCGGCCAAGACTTTTGCGGCACTAATATTGTTGAGCTGAATAATTTGGGTGATGTAACCATCATCGCGCGAACGAATGGTTTGCTCAGTAGGAATCGGTAAGTTGCGCGCTTCGCGGTTCACAATCACGCGAACCACGCCATCGCTTTCAAACGCGGTAAAGCCGTGAACGTCCAACACCGCTAAAAATAAATCGTAGAGTTCTTTTTTGTTGAGTGGCTTGTTGGCAATAACGCGAATGGGTCCACGCACTTTGGGGTCAACAATGATGGGTTTGCCCGTCACTTCCTGAACAAACTTCACCACCTCAACAATATCGACATCTTTAAAACTCACAGTCCATGTTTGCTCGGGCACCACTGGTTTTGGCTCGGCGGCAATGAGCGATCCAGTCATGCTGAGCACGGCCAGAAACACGACACTTTTTACGAATTTTGCGTTCACCCTGCTTCCTCTTAAATTCTTGCTTTTTAATATTCGACGTGGCGAATAATGTTTGGCTTTTGTTTTTTTGCGTTGGACGCAGCTCCTAATTCTTCGCGAAAATTAGAGCACGACATCCACTGTAATCACACTACCAGCGCGTTTGATTTCCAAGCTCGCCGACGTGGTATTACCCATATTTTTGTAGACTTCCATAATTTTCGCTGGGTTGGTTAAAGGCATTCCGTTGATCGCCGTAACCACATCGTCCGGCTGCAAACCCAACGATTTAAATTTTTCTGCATCGCGCCCGGGGCGAATTCGGTAACCAATCACTTGCCCGTGATCGCGTTCAATGGTCATCGCCAACACGTCCGATAAATTGCGGCTGACTTCCGCCATTGCAGCATCCCGTGTTGGATCGGGTGATTGCTGCTCAGGGCTGGGGCGATTGACGTATGCCGCCGATTGTTGCGGTGCAATTTGCTGAAGGGTTGCTTGTGTCTGTGCAGGTTGCGAAACCACAGGTGCGTTGGGGTCATACAACATGAGAGATTCATACTGACCGTTGTTGTTGATAATCACACGGTCGTTCAACACCTTGGAAAGCGTCACGTTGTTGCCCACGGGCAAGGTTCCGCCCACGGGGTAAAGATCTTGTTTGTCGCCTGCGGCAATCATGGCGCGCGCTGAGTTTTCATCGCTGCTCACAATCACGCCTACCAATACCAAGTTCAGTTGTGTAACGCTCGCCTGCTCAACCACAGGCTGTTGCTGTTCTTGTTTAGGTGCTTCGGCTTTGCCAAAAATCGTAAGGCTTTTGAGTTGCTCGATATTTACGGCGGAATTGGTGGACTCGACCTGCGTATTTGCCGCCGGAATCGCGACTGCCGCTGCAGGAATATTCGGTGTAGGAAATAGCAGCCAGAATAGCCGCGCCAAACTAATACTCAAACTCAGGACTAATAAAAAGCGAACGATGAATTGCCACGTACTCAGCGGGACTTTTGCAAGCAACGCAAAAGCATGTGCGAGCAACTGCTCCCAATCAGCGCGGGTTTGCGGTAATGAAAAACGGTTGGTGGATGACCGATTCGCTAACATAAGGATTGCACTAATTCCTGCGCGATTTTATCGCTTGAAGAATCTGTTGAAGAATTCAGCTAACCAGAGTTCAACAAGCCGGGTACTTACAGACCAGCACAAGGAAGCTGGAAAGTTCAACGAGCTGCGGAATACAAAAGAAATACTGAATAGTTTCATTATGGTTATAGCTGGATTCTACTCCATCCACCTTACAAAAGCGAAAAGTTGAAGGGACTTGCCGTGGCCTAAGACAATCGCATGAGCGATTGGTTTTACGCTCACAAAAAACGCGGCTTTGCCGCGTTTTGTTGACCGCCGCGCATCCTTACTTTTTGTCGCGCAATAAATCGCGAATTTCAGTGAGCAGCAATTCCGTCGGCGGCGTCACAACGGCTGGCGGCTCTTTCGCTTTCACCTTATTGATCACTTTAATCAGCATAAAAATGGCAAACGCAATAATCGTAAAATCGATGATGGTTTGCAAAAACTTGCCGATCGAAATCACGACTGCTGGCGTTGCACCTTCCGCTGCCTTGAGCGTGATGACCAAATCACTAAAATCAACACCGCCAATCAACAACCCTATAGGCGGCATGATGACATCAGCCACGGCTGAGGTAACGATCTTGCCAAAAGCGGCACCGATGATAATACCCACCGCCAAATCAACCACGTTGCCTTTAACGGCAAATTCTTTAAAGTCTTTTAAAAAGCTCATAGATTCCCCTTTTCTTGTTTGTTTTCACAGGCGCCAAAATGTTTGGCTCGCGTTTTTATACCGCATATAACCCACGAAACCAAGCGACGCGCCCGTGTTTAAGCGGCTTTTGTCTATCCGTACGCGTAATTTACGCGCACTTAACGCCTACGCACTTAACGCGTAACGGGCAAATCTATCCCCAAGGAATCCCATAATTCGTCCACGCGCGCTTTAACCGCCTTGTCCATGTCGATGGGCACGCCCCACTCGCGCGTTGTTTCGCCGGGCCATTTGTTGGTTGCGTCGAAACCAATTTTCGAACCCAAACCGGACACGGGCGACGCGAAATCCAAATAATCGATAGGCGTGTTTTCAATCATCACCGTATCACGCGCCGGGTCCATGCGGGTGGTCATTGCCCAGATCACATCACTCCAGTCGCGTGCGTTCACATCATCGTCGGTAACTATGACAAATTTGGTGTACATGAATTGGCGAAGGAAACTCCACACCCCCATCATGACGCGCTTGGCGTGGCCGGGGTATTGCTTTTTCATGGTCACTACCGCCATGCGGTAGGAACAGCCTTCGGGTGGTAAATAAAAATCCACAATTTCCGGAAATTGCTTTTGCAAAATGGGCACGAAAACTTCGTTGAGGGCAACGCCTAAAATCGCAGGCTCATCGGGCGGACGACCGGTATAGGTGCTGTGGTAAATCGGATCTTTACGATGCGTAAAGCGTTCAACGGTAAAGACCGGAAAATTATCGACTTCGTTGTAGTAACCCGTATGATCGCCAAAGGGACCTTCGGGCGCCATATCGTTTGGCGCTATGTAACCTTCCAGAATAAATTCGGCAGAGGCAGGCACTTGCAGATCGCTGCCAATACACTTGACCACTTCGGTTTTGTCGCCGCGCAACAACCCCGCGAAACCGTATTCAGAAAGCGTGTCGGGCACGGGCGTAACGGCACCCAAAATAGTCGCCGGGTCAGCACCCAAAGCAACCGCAACGGGGAAGTTTTGACCGGGGTTTTGTATTTGGAATTCACGGAAATCCAAAGCGCCGCCGCGATGCGAAAGCCAGCGCATGATCAACCGGTTTTTACCGATTTTCTGCATGCGGTAAATACCCAAGTTTTGCCGCTCTTTGTGCGGGCCGCGCGTCACCACCAATGGCCAGGTTACCAGCGGGCCTGCATCGCCCGGCCAGCAGGTTTGAATGGGTAATTTATCCAAATCAACCGCATCACCTTCCACTACAAATTCTTGGCTTGGCGCCTTACTCAGCACCTTTGGCTGCATGTTCAGCACTTGCTTGAAAACCGGCAACTTTTCCCAAGCATCTTTAAAACCTTTGGGCGGCTCGGGTTCTTTTAAAAACGCGAGCAGCTTGCCCACTTCACGCAAGGCTGAGACAGATTCTTGGCCCATACCCAAGGCAACTCGCTCAGGCGTACCAAATAAATTTCCAAGAACAGGAATTGAATAGCCTTTGGGATTTTCAAACAAAAGCGCGGGGCCGCCTGCACGCAGAGTGCGGTCGCAAATTTCCGTCATTTCCAAGTAAGGATCAATTTCTTGGGTAATGCGCTTCAGCTGGCCGCGCGCCTCTAGCAGCGCAATAAAATCGCGGAGATCTTTATATTTCATTGTGGAGCATTCCCCCTCTCCCCGACCCCTCTCCCGCAAGGGGCGAGGGGAGCTAGATGCTCGCGAGATTTTACTCCCTCTCCCCTTGCGGGAGAGGGTTGGGGAGAGGGGAATAAAAAGCGAGAATATTATTTACGCTTCATTGACATGAAGAATTCATCGTTGGTTTTAAAGTCTTTGAGCTTATCCAACAGGAATTCTGTCGCAGGAACATCTTCCATATCGTTAAGCAAACGACGCAAAATCCACACGCGTTGTTGCTCGTCTTCTTTCATCAACAAGTCTTCACGACGAGTGCCGGAACGGCGCAAGTTGATAGCAGGATAGATACGCTTCTCAGCAATTTTGCGATCAAGGTGCAATTCAAGGTTACCTGTACCTTTAAATTCTTCGTAAATAACCTCGTCCATTTTAGAACCGGTATCTACAAGCGCAGTGGCGATAATACTCAAGCTGCCGCCTTCTTCGATATTACGTGCAGCACCGAAGAAACGCTTTGGACGCTCAAGCGCATGTGCATCAACACCACCGGTCAATACCTTGCCTGATGAAGGAATAACGGTGTTGTAGGCGCGGGCGAGACGAGTAATGGAGTCGAGCAGGATGATGACGTCTTTCTTGTGTTCAACCAAACGCTTGGCGCGCTCGATTACCATGTCAGCCACTTGCACGTGACGCGCCGGCGGCTCATCGAACGTAGAAGCAACCACTTCGCCACGCACTGAGCGCTGCATTTCAGTAACTTCTTCAGGACGTTCGTCAATCAACAAGACAATCAAATGACATTCAGGATTATTGCGCGTAATGGCCTGCGCAATATTTTGCATCATGATGGTTTTACCGGCTTTTGGTGGCGCTACGATCAAACCGCGCTGGCCTTTACCGATTGGCGCGATCAAATCGATGATGCGCCCGGTTAAATCTTCGGTAGAACCGTTCCCAGCTTCGAGCACAAGGCGCTCGTCCGGGAACAAAGGTGTAAGGTTTTCAAACAGAATTTTATTGCGTGAGTTTTCGGGCTTATCAAAATTAATTTCGTTAACTTTTAGCAGTGCAAAGTAACGCTCGCCTTCTTTTGGTGGTCGAATCTTGCCCGAAATGGTATCGCCGGTACGCAAGTTAAAGCGGCGAATTTGGCTTGGGGAAACATAAATGTCGTCTGGACCAGCCAAGTAAGACGAATCTGCTGAACGCAAAAAGCCAAAACCATCGACCAAAATTTCCAATACACCATCACCGTAAATATCTTCACCGCCCTTTGCGTGGCGCTTGAGGATGTTAAAGATGATGTCTTGTTTGCGGGAACGCGCCAGGCTTTCAAGGCCCATTTCACGCGCTATATCAATGAGTTCTTCGATGGGTTTGAGCTTTAAGTCGGTAAGATTCATAAGTAAGGCTTTGTAGGATAGTTGTTGCAGATATTAAGCCGGATGGCTGGATAGTTTTGGGTTGAAACCTGTTGCGTAATTTTTATTGGTCGCTAGCAGTTTTACGGTAATGACGCTTGAAACTCTCTGTTAGGAAACCTGTTGGAAACTCAACTGGATGTATTCTGTTAATTAAGGGTAAGAAACAGCAGGGAGTTAGATCTTATCCGGTGGGAGGCAAACCCTGAAGTTCGACGCGGGATAAGTGGATGAGCTGAGTATAGCGATTAAAATCGCCAAGTGCAAAACGAAAAACCAAAAACAGCCTAGAGATTGATTAAAACAAGGATAGGACTAAGAAAAGAGGATAAAAAAACCGGGTTGCCGGAAACTCACTCCTACAACCCGATACATCAATTAGATAGAGCTGTTAATAAACTCAACTAATTGCGCTTTTGAAAGTGCGCCCACTTTAGTGGCAGCTGGCTCACCATTTTTGAACAGAATCAAGGTTGGAATACCACGAATTCCAAACTTACCTGGAACTTCTTTGTTTGCATCCACGTCAACTTTGGCAATTTTAACCTTGCCAGCATACTGCTCAGCCAAGTCGTCGAGAACAGGTGCAATCATTTTGCATGGACCGCACCAAGCTGCCCAGAAATCCACCAATACAGGAATATCTGAACTCAATACGTCTTGTGCAAAACTGGCATCACTTACATGAACAATGGCATCGCTACTCATTTTTTAACTCCACTACGAGGCTTGAATTGATGTTTTGCATCATAAGGATTGGAACCCCTGCCCGCAAGGAGAAAAAATCTATGGATATCATAGCGGGCGACAATTGCGCAGATGCGACTAATTTTTGGTGAGTATGCGTTCGAACACGCCAATAAGATTATCAAGCGTAACCGGTTTGGATAAGTAGTAATTCATACCGCTGGCAAAAACTGCGTCACGATGTTCTTGCAGTGCATGCGCAGTCAGGGCCACAACAGGCATCGGCTGCAGATTGCGCGATTGTTCAAATAGCCGGATATTTCGCGTGGCTTCAAAACCATCCATTTCCGGCATTTCACAATCCATTAAAATAACGTCATAAGGTTGGGCGGCCTTACGAACGGTATCGAACGCGATGAGCCCATTTTCGACCAGCTGGGGGGTAATGTTGAGCTTGCTCAGCAAACCTTTTATCACCATGCGATTGACAAGATTATCTTCAGCCACCAGCACGCGTAGGTGTGCAAATTTATCCGCAGGAGATTCAACAACAGGATGCTCAAGCGCGGTTTGAACTTCACGCCCCAATAACGCCGCCAATTCATATTTGAGTGTTTTGCCAGAAAGAGGTTTGCGTAAAATCGCATGCACGGCACAAGCGCGTAGCGTTTGCTGATCTTGAAAAATATTGCTGGCAGAAAACATAAAAGCAGGCAGGTTTTGTGTATCAAGGTGGTTGCGCAACTGACGAATAAAATCAATGCCACTCATATCCGGCAAATCAGAATCGACACCGATAAAATCGAAGGACTCACCACTGTGCGACGCTTGCGCAAGAGTTGCTTGCGCTATTTTTGCAGATGTTGCTGACTGAATTTTTAAATTCCAATCAGCGCCATGTGCAGATAAAAACTCAACCATTTTTGGATTGGCGCCAACCAATAATAATTTTTTATGAGCAAGCAAGCTTGTCAGCTCGCGCTCTTTTTCACACTCAGCCTCAGGCTCATCCGCCGCCGCAAACTCCGCTGTAAACCAGAAAGTGGCGCCCTGCCCCTTAACACTTTCAACGCCAATTTCCCCACCCATTAGCTCAACCAAACTTTTACAGATAGCAAGCCCTAAACCAGTACCACCGTATTTGCGAGTCGTGGATGCATCTGCTTGGTTAAACGAATCAAACAAATTAACACCAGAGCTTAAATCTATACCAATACCACTATCTTGAATGGAGAAACGTAACCGCGTTTTCTCAGCCGTTGAGTTTTCCTCCAGACCAACTTCCAACGCAACAAAGCCTTTAGATGTAAACTTGAACGCGTTACCCAGCAAATTAATAATGACCTGTCTTAAACGAGTTGAGTCACCTTTTAACAATAAAGGAGCTTTGGGTTTTACGCCGCCTACGAGCTCAATATGACGCTTGTTAGCCGTTGCACCAAATAGCTGCAAGCAATCTTCAATTAAATCGTCCAGACGGAAAGAAGCCTCTTCCAGCTGCATTTTTCCCGCTTCGATTTTTGAGTAATCGAGAATGTCGTTGATAATTTCCAAAAGCGTTTCACCTGAACGGTGAATGACATCAATGTAATGCTTTTGATTTTCGTTGAGCGGTGTATCGCGCAACATTTCCAACATACCGATCACACCATTCATCGGTGTGCGGATTTCGTGACTCATGGTGGCGAGAAATTGGCTTTTTGCTCGGCTTGCATCTTCCGCTGCGTTTTTTTGGCGACGTGTTTCGATTTTTTCTTCTTGCTCGGCAAGCAACGCGAGCTCCATGGTGCGGCGTTGATCCAAATCCTCCAAAAGCGTTTCACGCATTTGATTTATTGCATCGACCACTTTATCCAACTCATCGCTATTGGTGTCAGATTTGACACGCTTTAAACGCAAGGGCTGGTTCAAACTTTCCAAATTCAAATGTCGAGCATAGTTAGCAATCGTTTCCATATGCCGAGTCAAAAGCACATGCACCAACCACAAAATAAAGAGTGATATCAGCAGTGTCTTGGCGATTTGAACCACAACAATGAAGAGCGCACGCTCCCACAACTTGTCATAAATACTGGAGAGCGATGCAGTAACGCGCAAGGTGCCCAAGCGCTGTTGTGGCGTGCTCGCATCTTCATAAATGAGCGGATATTCCTTCACCAAATATTGGCTTTTTTTAGCATCAATATCGGTTTGGGTTTGCTGATTGTTGCTCACCACCATGGATTGCTCGGTGTTGTTCCAATCGCGCCAAACAACTTGCACCTGCACTACATCCTGCACATCGAGAACGCTGCGAATTTGAATGCTGAGCTGTTCTTGGTCGAACCCCCACAAACTTTTAGTGATACTGGCCAAGGTACTGATACGCACCTGATCCAAACGCTTTTCGAGGGAGGAAACGTCGTCGTGAAAGTTGCCGTATAACTGCAGCAAAATAGTGAATAGCGTGATCAGCGAACTGCTGACCACGATCAAACCGAGCAATCGGAATGCGATGGGATTGTCGCGTGCGTAACGCCGTATATTTAGCATGGATTATTCAAGCTCTCGTCCCAATTAGCCTAAATGACGCCTAAACGCCAAGCGGCTTAGACGCTAAAAAGTGTAGCACTTCATTAAATCTCTGCGCTCGAATTCGGTTAACTCATCCCAGCGAGGCTTTTGACAGGCGCTTAAGCTGATGATTACTGAAAAAATATTCTGGGGTGGCGGGTTTTTGCACCTATATTTGTCATCGGATGTATTACAATGCGCCGGCTTTGAAACGCAGCTGTAACATGCGTTTTTTCGGCGAGGCTCGCTTGCTAGCGAGTTCGTCAAAGCCCGAACAAATCCCGCGTTACGGTAGTTTTTACCGGAGCGCTTCGTTGTGAACGACATACCTGCATTGCAGACCAATCCTGTACGGAGATAAGTGGATGAGTAAACTACTCACAAATGCTGTGCGCACGCTATCCTCTAGCCGCAAGCCATTGCATAAACCTTTGACCTTTGCCGCATCGTGCCTTTTGGCGCTTTGCGTTGCCAGCGAATCCTTCGCCGCGCAACCCACTATCACACCCACTTCCGCCAGTGAAACTTCCCAACCCGGCCTTTTTGATGCCATTAGTTCACGCGCAAAATTACTCGCCAAAGGCAACTTCAAACACTTTTCAGGAAAGATGCCCGAAGCCTTGGCCAAGATGGATTACGACCAATACCGTTCCGTTCGCTTCCGCCCTGATTCATCTTTGTGGCGCAATGAAGCCCAATTTGAAATCCAACTTTTCCACGCAGGTTATATCTTTAAAGAACCTGTAGTGCTGCACATGGCCACCAACGGCAATGACTCCATAGTTCCGTTCAAGCAAGAGTATTTCAATTACGAAGGCACTGCAGCCAAGTTGGCGGGCATTGCGGGTAAAGATTTGGGCTACGCTGGTTTCCGCGTTCATTACCCCATTAACAACCCACAGTACAAAGATGAATTCATGGTATTCCAAGGTGCGGCATCTTCTTACTTCCGCATTATTGGACCCGGCCATGCGTGGGGCTTGTCTGCCCGTGGTTTGGCGATTGATACCGCTGAACCCAAGGGCGAAGAATTCCCTATCTTCCGTGAATACTGGATGTTAAAACCCACTCCCACCGAAAAGCATTTGGTGATCTACGCATTGATGGACAGCCCATCTGTGACCGGCGCCTTCCGTTTTGACGCCTACCCCGGTGCCAACACTGAAGTGAAGGTGACTGCTCGCCTCTACGCACGGAAAGACATTCAAAAATTGGGCGTAGCGCCACTGACCTCTATGTTTATGTTTGGCGAGAACAGCGTAAACGTATCGCGCTTTGATGACTTCCGCCCTGAAGTTCACGATTCTGACGGCGTGAGCATGCTGACGTCTGCGGGCGAGTGGATTTGGCGTCCGCTATCTAACCATCGCGGCCTCCACATTTCGTCTCTGGGTGATACCAACCCACAAGGTTTCGGCTTGATGCAACGTGACCGCGATTTCAACAATTATCTGGATGCTGAAGCTCATTACGAGCGCCGCCCAAGTTTGTGGGTAAAACCTGAAAACTCATGGGGTAAAGGCCGCGTGGAATTGGTTGAGATTCCATCGGATAGCGAAGCCAACGATAACATCGTAGCTTACTGGGTACCCGATGAGCCGATGAAAGCGGGCGATAGCCGCGAATTCAAATACAGCCTGCAACCATTGGACGCTAATGTTCCAGGACAAACCGGCGCTAAAGTGCTGCGCACCCGCACGGGTTGGGGCGCTGTGGCCGCACAAGGCAATCCACCACCAAAAAGCAAACGCCAATTCGCAATTGACTTCCAAGGTGCCGAACTGGGCAACTTGCCAGCAAACACTGTGGTTGAGGCTGACCTAAGCAAAAATGCCGGTAACTTTACTGATTTACATATCAGCAAATTGCCCGATGGCAAAACCTACCGCGCCTCGTTCAAGTTTGAGCCGGACGGTAATAACGCCATTGATATGCGCGTTTTCTTGAAGGCAAACAATAAGCGCCTGACTGAGGTTTGGAGTTATGTCTGGTACCCAGATGACATCCAATAATTTAACCAACAGCGCGCCTATTACCCAAAGCGAGTCTACTGTGAGCAGACCTATTAACCGCGACCTTATGCCGGAGAACGAAATCCGGCTGCCGGGCGAATCCTTACGCCGTATTGTCTACGCCCTGCTTACGGTAATTACCGCCGTCAGCGGTGTGTATATGATGTACGACATACTAAGTGCCAACAGTATTACGGTACTTGAGGCCGTTATTCTCATTCTCTTTGCCATTTCCTTTTGCTGGATTTCTACCGCGTTCTGGAGTGCTGTATTCGGCTTTGTGTTACTCATGATGCGTCGTGATCCACTGACCCTGAAGCACATGGATCATGTTTATAACGATAGCCTGCCCATCACCCAGCGCACTGCTGTGGTAATGCCGATCTACAACGAAGATACGCATCGTGTAATTGCCGGTTTCGAAGCCACGCTCAACTCATTGGTAGCTACCGGAGAGATTGAGCACTTTGACTTCTTTATGCTGAGCGATACCACCAAGCTGGATATTGCGCAGCGTGAACGCGACCAATGGAAGCAATTCACTGATCGCATTGGCGATTTGAGCAAGCATACGTTTTATCGCCGCCGCGAGAAAAACCTGCATCGTAAGGTGGGGAATATTGCTGAGTTTTTGCAACGCTGGGGCAAGAACTACGAGAACATGATTGTGCTCGACGCAGACAGCGTGATGAGCGGAACCTGTCTGTTGCGCATGGTGCGCACCATGCAAGCAAACCCGCGTGCGGGCCTTATCCAGACCGTACCTATCCCTGTTCGCCAAACCACCTTTTTCGGCCGCTTCGTGCAGTTCGCCGCTGTGCTATACAGCCCCATGCTCGCCACCGGTATCGCCTTCTGGCAGACCGGCGCGGCTAACTATTGGGGCCACAACGCCATCATTCGCATTAAGGCCTTTATCGATCACTGCGGCTTGCCAACCCTTCCGGGTAAAGCGCCTTTTGGTGGCGATATCCTGAGCCATGACTTCGTTGAAGCCGCCATGTTGCGCCGCGCCGGTTGGGATGTATTCCTTCTTGCCGACCTTGAAGGCAGCTACGAAGAAGTCCCCTGTAACATTATCGATTACGCAACCCGCGACCGCCGCTGGGTACAAGGCAACATCCAACATTTGGGCATGCTAGGCGCTGCGGGTTTACACCCCATTAGCCGCCTACACTTTTTGTTGGGTGCGACGGCTTATATATCGTCCTTGATTTGGTTGTTAATGCTGGTATTGAGCACTGCTGACGCCGTAGTTCGCGCCCTGCACAGCAACGAATACTTCACCAATTCCACGCCCACAATGGAGCATTTCATCAATTTACCGGAATGGCCTATCGCCAAAACCGGGTTGATTATTTCGCTCATTGTCATGACCACCATTTTGCTGTTGTTCCCTAAGGTCATGGGAATCATCAGCACCATGGCGCACCGTCGCGAGCAATTTGGCGGCACCAAAGCTATTCTGCGCGGCACCATAGTAGAAACAGCATTTGCGGTTTTGATTGCGCCAATCATGATGGCTTTCCATGCTTACTTCGTGATCTCCGTATTCCTAGGGTTCAAAGTGAACTGGGATGCACAAGATCGCGAAGGTCGCTTGTTAACTTGGGGCGAAAGCTTTGCACGCACCCTGCGGACCACTATAGTCGCCATCTTGTGGGGTTATATGACCTTCACCTATGCGCCGATTTTCTTCTGGTGGCTTATGCCCATCCTCACGGGCTTAGTATTGGCTGCGCCGATTGTGCGCTACTCAAGCAGCCTGGAACTGGGCGAAAGATGCCGTCAACACGGCGTATTCGTAAGCCCATTCGAGACCAATGAAGACCCTGTGCTGACCGACCTCAAACGCTTGCTCGCGGTGGAACATCCACCTTTACCAGAACCAGCTGGCATTCCCGCATTGCCGCCAGACAACTGGAGCGAGATGCCGGAGCAAAATATGGAAGAATATCCTCCGAGGGCATAAAACCCTTATAGGACAAAAAAGGCGCTCACAGGAAACTGGAGCGCCTTTTTTTATTTTAAATAAAATGGTGTTGCACCGAATACTCGAACACTATTTAAACAGGGAGTCGTCATCCTCGCGCAGCGGGGATCCAGCTTTTGATTTGGTCTGTTAACCCCCGCTGCGCGAGGATGACGATTCCCTAATAATCAAAACATAGGGGTTAAGCTAAATGCCTGGCACCCGAATTACACCCATAAAAAAACGGCGCTCCAGTTGCCTGCGAGCGCCGTTTCTCAGCTCTTAGAGCTAGCGATTAAGCATCAAACGGATGACGCAATACCACGGTTTGAACACGATCTGGGCCGGTAGAAATAATGTCGATAGGTGTTGCCATCAACTCTTCCAAGCGCTTGATGTAGTTGCGTGCGTTCACTGGCAACTCGTCGAGGCTCTTGGCGCCTACAGTAGATTCACTCCAGCCGGGCATTTCTTCATAAATCGGCTGAATGGCTTCCCAACCTTCTGCATCAAACGGAATATCAACCGGATTGCCTTTGCCGTCTTGATAACCGATACAGATTTTCACGGTTTTCAAACCATCCAAAACGTCCAGCTTGGTCAAGCATACGCCGGTCACGGAATTGATACGGTTAGCATGGCGTACTGCAACAATATCGAACCAACCACAACGGCGCTTACGGCCCGTGGTTGCACCGAACTCGTGGCCTTTTTCGCCCAAGTAAGCGCCGATTTCGCAATCCAATTCCGTTGGGAAAGGACCGGAACCTACGCGGGTGGTGTAAGCCTTGGTGATACCGAGAACATAATCCAAATACAACGGGCCGAAGCCAGAACCTGTAGCTGTACCACCTGCGGTGGTGTTAGATGAAGTTACGAAAGGATAGGTACCGTGGTCGATATCCAACAAAGAACCTTGCGCACCTTCGAACAGAATGTTTTCACCTTGTTCGCGAGCAGCGTGCAAAAGGTTAGTTACGTCAGCCATCATGGGCAGCAATTGTTTGGCCCAAGCGGTGCAATCAGCCAGCACTTTTTCGTAGCTAATGGCTTCTACTTTGTAGTAGGTGGTGAGTACGAAATTGTGGAAATCCAGAATTTCTTTCAGCTTAACCGCGAAGCGGTTCAAGTCTGCCAAATCGCCCAAACGCAAACCGCGACGCGCCACTTTATCTTCGTAAGCAGGGCCAATACCGCGACCGGTGGTGCCGATTTTGGCATCGCCACGCGCTAATTCACGCGCTTGGTCGAGCGCAACGTGGTAAGGGAGGATCAACGGACATGCCGGTGACAAGCGCAAACGCTCGCGCACGGGTACGCCGGTTGCTTCCAACTCACCGATTTCTTTGAACAAGGCTTCTGGCGATAAGACCACGCCATTGCCGATCAGGCAGGTTACGCCTTCGCGCAAAATACCAGAGGGAATCAAGTGCAAAACGGTCTTCTTACCGTCGATCACCAGGGTGTGACCCGCGTTGTGGCCGCCCTGAAAGCGAGTAACCAAGGAAACCTGATCGGTCAGCAAATCTACGATTTTGCCTTTACCTTCATCACCCCATTGGGTGCCCAAAATGACGACGTTTTTACCCATGACTGGAAAACTCTCTGTTAAACAAAATGAAAATAGAAACTCTCGGTAGCGCTACGCGCGCCTACAAACTTACAACCTGGTATTCGTTGTTCACCAAACGCAACTCGCGCTTGGCTTGAATATCTGCTGCAGCGCCGTAAACAACGCGCTCGCCTTGGGCGCGCAAAGCCTGCACTGCTTGCCATTGGGCTTGGTCGCCGTTATCAACAACCGCAATAGCACAATTACCCTTTGAAGGGAGCAAACCCAACTTGCTGATAGCGCAGATGTCGAGCGCGAAACCCGTTGCAGGGCGCGCACGACCAAAGACTTCGCCAATATGGTCATAACGGCCACCGCTGGCGATGGGGTTGCCAAAACCGGGCGCAAAAGCCGCAAACACCAAGCCGGTTAAATAGTGATAGCCGCGCAGCTCGCCTAAATCATAGTAGAACTCTGCGTCGGGGTAGCGCTGCGCCATAATGCCAGCCACGTGAAGCAACTGGTCGACCGCAGCGGCAGCATCTGGAATATCGGCAAAGAGCGTGCGCGCTCTGGTTAAAACATCTACGCCACCCGCCAAATTAGGCAACGCGAGCAATAAGGCAGCACATTTTTGATCGGTGACCTTAGCCGCAACCCACTCGCGGATTTCAGTAACGGCTTTGCGTTGGAGCAAATCAAAAAATTCATCTTCTTGGGCAGAATTCAACTTAGCGCAGGCGGCCAAAGCGCGGTAGATACCCACATGGCCGAGATCCAAATGCAACTTGGGTAAACCCGATGTACGCAAGGACTCAAGCAACAGCGAAATCACTTCAACATCAGCTGCCAGACCCGGTTCACCGTAAAACTCCAAACCAACCTGCATAGGCGTGCGCGTCGCCAAGGGGTTTTTGGGCTTGGTGTGAACCACATTACCTGCGTAACACAAGCGGTTGGCGCCTTTGGCGGCCATGCTGTGCGCATCGATACGGGCAGTTTGAGGGGTGATGTCGGCGCGTATGCCGAGGGTGCGACCGGTAAGTTGGTCAGTCACTTTAAAGGTGAGTAGGTCTACGTCTCGGCCAAGGCCGATAAGTAAAGAATCGGTGTACTCCAGCAGTGGTGGAATCACCAAGTCATAGCCCCAGGTGGCATAAAGATCCAGCAACTGGCGGCGCAATAATTCGATAGGCTTTGCTTCGGCGGGCAGAATTTCTTCTACTCCATCGGGCAATAACCAGCGATCGGCGTAAGTCATAAGCAGACTCTAAACATCCACAATTCGGGAGGCGTTCAGCGAATGATGCAACCAGAGAAAGACGCGGCGCACCCTGAACATAAAAAAACCGAGCTTTCGGCTCGGTTGCGGCATTTTAACACTGATTGGGGGGAAATTTGTAGGTGGTTCCCCCCAAATCCCTATTTTTTACCTTGGGGATCTTTCAAATAACGGAAGAAATCGCTTTTAGGATCAACCACCATTAAATCCTCTTTGCCAGCAAAGCTCTTTTTGTAAGCGTTGAGGCTGCGTAAAAACGAGTAAAACTCAGGATCTTTGGTGTAAGCGGCTGCATAAATAGCGGCCGCTTTTGCGTCACCTTCACCGCGGATACGCTCGGCGTCGCGGTAAGCGTTTGCTTCAAGCACTACTTTTTTGCGATCTGCATCAGCGCGAATCACTTCGGCCTGCTCTTTACCCTGAGCGCGATATTCGCGAGCTTCTTTTTCACGATCCGCTGCCATACGCGCAAATACGGATTGACTTACTTCTGGCGGGAAATCGATACGCTTAACGCGAATATCAACCACCTCAATACCCAACAAGCTATTGGTGGTTTCGTTCATCGAAGCCTTGAGTTCTGCCATCAATTCGTCGCGCTGACCCGATACTACGTCGTGCAAGGTGCGGCGACCAAACTGGTTACGCAAACCGTCTGCCACACGTTGACCTAAACGGTCTTCCGCCAAACGCATATCGCCGCCGGTGGTGCGGTAATAAGTGCCCACGTCTTTAATGCGCCACTTAATGTAGGAATCCACCACCAATCGCTTGTTCTCGATGGTGTAGAAACTTGCCGGAATCATATCCGCCGTTTGTAAGCGGCCATCAAATTTGCGTACGCGATCAGTGAACGGAATTTTGAAATGTAACCCGGGGGAAACATCCGCCTTAATCAAAGCGCCGAATTGCAATACAACCGCGCGTTCATATTGGTTAACCACATAGGCACTGCTTGAAATCAACGCCAGCGCGATCAGCGAGCCCATTACCGCAATGAGACTTTTAGTAGACATTAGCGAGACTCCCTACGAACTGCAGGCTTGGTTTCAACGGCGTCACGCACAGCTGGGCGCGCTTCCGCTGAGTCTTCAAGCACAGGGGGTGGAACTTGTTTGGTCATTTTATCCAACGGCAAATAGAGCATGCTGTTGTTATCAACATCCACCAGAACTTTGGACGATTTGGTCATGACAGACTCAACTGCATCCATATACAAACGCTTGCGTGTGACTTCTGGCGCGCGCTTGTATTCGGTTAAGAGATTATCAAAGCGAGCAGATTCCCCTTCTGCACGCGATACCACTTCAGACTTGTAAGCTTCTGCCTCTTCCAGCAAACGCTGCGCACGGCCACGCGCTTCTGGAATCACACCATTTGAATAAGATTGGGCTTCGTTTTTCAAACGGGTTTCGTCTTCTTTCGCTTTAATTACATCATCAAAGTTAGCGCGAACTTCTTCGGGCGGCTGAGCCTGTTGGATGTTCACGTTAATGATTTGAATACCGGATTGATAATTATCGAGGTAAGTTTGCAAACGCAATTTTACTTCTGCAGCCATTTTGGCGCGGCCTTCCGAGAGCACTTGCTCCAACTCGGTAGAACCCACGACGTGGCGCAAGGCGCTGTCCGTTGCGTGTTTGAGGCTGGTTTCAGGATCGGCAATATTCAAAACATAGGCTTTAACATCGCCCACATTCCATTGAACGGTGATTGGCAATTCAACGATGCTTTCATCTTGTGTGAGCATCAAACCTTTTGAGGGATATTGACGTTCATTGGTAACACCAACCTTAAACACTTGGGTCAATAAAGGCGCAGACCAGTGCAAACCTTCGCCCATGGTTTCTTGATAGACACCCAAGCGCAACACCACCGCGCGCTCTTTAGCGTCTACGGTGTATATACCGAAGAAGCCGTACAAAAGAAGCGCAACAACAGCGATCACGCCGAAGATCGCACCAAATGAACCGTTGTTAGCCGAATTGCCGCCGCTTGAGCCGCCGCCAAACATACCGTTGAGCTTTTCTTGCAGCTTTTTAAAGGCCTCATCTAAATCTGGCGGGCCATCATTGCCGCCACGACCACCACCGCCCCACGGGTCTTTGTCTTTTCCCGGTTCATTCCAGGCCATACCGCATCTCCGACATTATAGAAATTTTGCTTAATCTGAGGGCAAACCCCGGTATTTTCAACCGAAGTGATGAAATTAACATTTTATAAGTATAAACAAGGGTCTATTCAGCCCAAGCCAAATCATCAAATTGAATGCGCAAGGCGCTTAATATACGCAACAAATCGCTTTTCGGAACTCGCAAATTTGCAACGGCGACGCCATCATCGCGAAAAGATTCGCCCGCAACGGCTTGTTGTTCATAGAGTGCGGCACGCAAGCGACCATCTTGTGGACGCAACAGCAAGGGGGCGATAACCATTTCTGTCCCCAGCAGCTCCGCCACAGCTTTTTCCAGAAGCTCTGCACCAACACCGGTTTGCGCTGACAACCATACGGCAATCGGCTTGCCTGCGTCATCACGGTCGATACGCGGTTCAGCCGCGTCAAGCAAATCGATTTTGTTATAGATTTTCAGTTGCGGAAGCTGAGCCGCACCGATCTCTTCCAGCACTAACTCAACTTGTTCTATGTTGCGAATACGTTCATCGGCCGCCGCATCAATGACATGCAAAAGCAATTCTGAGTTGGCTGCTTCTTCCAAGGTCGCGCGAAAAGCTTCTACTAATTTGTGGGGGAGATGACTGATAAAACCTACTGTATCAGCCATGATAACTGCGCCCACATCGGCCAGATCAATGCGACGCATGGTGGGGTCGAGCGTGGCGAAGAGTTGATTCTCCGCGTAAACATCTGAGCCGGTAATTCGATTAAATAGCGTGGATTTGCCGGCGTTGGTATAGCCCACGAGCGACACGGTAGGAATTGCAGAGCGCTGGCGAGAGCGCCTGCCCTGCTCGCGCTGGGAACGCACTTTTTCCAAGCGCTGTTCAATCATGGTGATGCGATTGCGCAACAAACGCCGGTCGGTTTCAAGTTGAGTTTCACCGGGACCGCGCAAACCAATACCACCCTTCTGACGCTCAAGGTGAGTCCACCCGCGAACGAGTCGCGTGGACATGTGGCGCAACTGAGCCAACTCAACTTGCAACTTACCTTCAAAGGTTCGCGCGCGCTGGGCGAAAATATCCAGAATTAAACCCGTGCGGTCGAGCACGCGACATTGCAATTCTTTTTCGAGGTTGCGCTCTTGGCTGGGCGAAAGCGTGTGATTAAAAATCACCACTTCAGCTTCATTGGCAGCCACAACCGCCTGCAACTCTTGCAGTTTGCCGGTGCCAATAAAAAATTTTGCGTTGGGAGAAATGCTTTTGCCCGTAATAAAAGCCACGGGGTCGCCGCCGGCAGACAACACCAGCTCTTCAAATTCGCGGGGATCTTCTGGCTCTTGGCCATGAGATAAATTCAGGTGAACTAGCACGGCTAGCTCACCTGATTCGGGGCGATCAAAAAACAATTAGCAGCCTCGTAGAGGGTTGATTACTCAGCTTGCTCGTCTTCTTCGCCATCAACACCGTCTGCTTCATTCAACAGAGGTACGCGCACAGCGCGTGATGGAACAACAGTGGAGATTGCGTGCTTGTAAACCATTTGGCTTACGGTGTTTTTCAATAACACAACAAACTGATCAAATGATTCAACCTGACCTTGTAACTTAATACCATTTACCAAGTAAATGGATACAGGTACACGTTCCTTTCTCAGAACGTTCAGGTAAGGGTCTTGTAAACTATGCCCTTTTGACATGTTTATTCTCCTAGGGAAGATAAGTTTTACCCACCTTGTTTCCGTCTTAATCATTGGGAAGGGTGGAGGAATTATAGAAAACAGGTAACCGTTCTCAGTTCGTATTATATGGCTGCGCCACCTATAAAATTCAAGGCGCAACGCACAATTTCTTCTTTGGGCAGCAAATTTCCAGCCTCGTCATCAGTATAGAGCCAATTCAGCTGAGTACCGGGATAATTTTGCCAACCCCGCAGCCAGGTAAATTGACGCTTTGCTAATTGCCGAGTCGCAATAATACCGCGCTCCAACATTTCCTCTTGCGATAAGCGACCTTCAATAAAATCCCAAACCTGACGATAACCCACCGCGCGAATTGCAGGTAAATCTGCGTGTAAATCGCCGCGATCGTAAAGCGCTTTAACTTCATCGATCAGCCCTGCCTCAAGCATCTTACTAAAACGCAATTTAATCCGTTCGTGCAGTAGCGCACGCTCGCGCGGTGCAATAGCGATTTGGATCAGATTAAAGCGTTCACTGAACGATTGCCCCTGACCTTGCGCTTGCATCTGACGCAATTCGCTCATGGTCTTACCACTTATACGGTAAACCTCTAGCGCGCGGCTCACTCGTTGCGAATGATTTGGATGAATTTCTTCGGCCATTTGCGGATCAACTTGTGCCAGTTGTTGGTGCACATAGGGCCAGCCGAACTGTTCGGCATCGCGCTCGATTTCCGCACGCACTTCTGGGTCAGCCTCAGGCATATCTGCCAAACCATCCAGTAGAGCTTTGAAATACAACATGGTTCCGCCAACCAACAGCGGAATTTTGCCTTGCGCGTGAATGTCTGCAATTTCACGCTCGGCATCGGCAACAAAATCAGCTGCGGAATAAGGCTGTGAAGGATCGCGAATATCGATCAGTCGGTGAGGAATTGCTGCCAGCTCTTCTGGTGTTGGTTTTGCACTGCCAATATCCATTCCGCGATAGACCAATGCAGAATCGACACTGATGATTTCAATAGGCAAATGCTGACGCAAGGCAATAGCCAAATCCGTTTTACCGGATGCGGTGGGGCCCATAAGAAAAATTACGGTGGGGCGCACTGAAGACATGTTTTACTCAGCTTATAAATCTAAAGCAGCAATGATAACATCTGGCACAATTTCACCGCAGGGAATTACGCTTGCGAACCATGATTATAAAAATACCTCTCTTGCGCAGAACATAAATATATTCATCCTCTGCAAAACTGAGCGAACAAATGTAGGCACTCGTATGAACCAATCTTTGGAAATATCAGAAACTGCGGATGCAACTGAAAAATCTCCAGCCAAACACTGCACCAACTGCAATGCAGCGCTGGTCGGTCGCTATTGCCACGCATGCGGCCAGACGGCGCATATCCACCGTTCAATTAGCCACATGCTTGAAGAGTTCCTGCACGGCATTTTGCATTTTGATAGTAAAGCCTGGCGCACTTTGCCTGCACTGATTATTCACCCAGGAAAACTCACGCGCGATTATATTTTCGGCAAACGCACACGTTATGTTTCACCTTTATTTTTGTTTTTGTTCCTCAACCTAGTGATGTTTGTTGCCCTTTCTTATTTGGGCAAAAACCTTGGCCCTGAAACATCTTATAAAGCGATGTTTCAATCGGGCATGACCAACGAAATCAATAACACCCAAACAGAAATCGATTCGCTAACAGCAAAACTACACACACTTCCTGCCAACGACCCCAGCCTGGCCACGCTAAGCAGCCGAATTGAACAGTTAAAACTCAAACGTGCGGGCATTCAAAGATCTTTAGCGGCCAGCCGCGCTGAAATTGATACACAAGCACAAACAAACAAAGCGCAAAGCGCAACGCAACAAGCATCTTCAGAACCTGTAGCATGGTTTGAACGCACTATTGATCACGCGCTGGAAAACCCCGATCTTGTCTTTTACAAAATGAAAGGCGCCGCGTCCAAATTTGCGTTCATTTTAATCCCCATATCACTCCCGTTTTTGTGGCTATTGTTTTGTCGACGCAGAGATATTCTGGTGTTTGACCACTGTATCTTTTCACTCTATTCACTGTCATTTATGTGCTTGCTCATTATTTTGGTGGCGGGATTGGCACGATTAGGTGTGGCGACTATGGCATGGGGATTGATTTTAATAGCACCGCCCGCCCACATGTTTGCTCAGTTGCGCGGCACCTATCAACTTAGTGTTGGCGCTACGATCTGGCGCACACTGGCGCTACTGCTAATCGCCGGTTTTGCACTCTGTGCTTATTTTGTTGCTATCACATGGTTAAGTTTATAACCGCATTTTTACGGATAGATTTTTGTCTTAACACATTTATCTATTATTTTTGCCGCCGCCATCACGACGCACTGGAGGGTGTACTCCCCCGTTTATGCTGATGATCAATTGCGCGTGTTTTTACACCGCAACTGATTATCAACACATTGCATCGCATACCTACATTCATCAATTCAAATGTGAACTTTCCAATTGGGTTCGCAATTTATTAAGCCATATTTCATATGCGCGCTGCCACCCAATCATCTGACTAGCAGTAGATGAATTTTTTGCTAGAAGGTCACCCGCGCCCAAAACAATGCCATCGCTGGCAACACCAATGGTATCGCCCGAGACCGAATCAATTAGCATAATCGTTATCAACAAATCACCGTAATTTCGCGATTCCTGATGACCGATAGTGATTTGGCCGAGCTCACCTTTGCGATTCACCCGAGGTGTGTATTCCGTCAAACGAAATTGAACACCAAGCACGTCTGCTCCCACCGTGTCGGTTAATGAAAATTGTTTGTCGACCGGAAAATATTTAGGGAACATTTCATCGAACACTGAAGTAAAACCATACCAATCTTCCTTGGTAAGGTGTTTCCAGCTGCGATCTATCTCGTTATCACCCGATTTTTTAAGTACCAGATTTTTCGCCGACATAGGTACGTATAAAATTTTGGAATAATTTTTTAGAATGTCTTTAGATTTTAACGCTAAAAAATTGAATTGAGAGTCTTTAATTCTTACGAGTTTGAAGTTTACTGTTTCACCGCCTGATGTGCCCTGCCCGTACGCATGAATACCGAGAAAAGACATCAGTAACGTCATAATAACAACGCTCTTTTTTCCATAAAACTTTAGCTTGCTGTTCAGCATTTCCCATATCTCCGTTATTTAACAACATACTTCACAAATAAGTTGGCGCAACCTTACTGCCCACGCATAAACATTTTATCCAAATCCTCTAGCGACTGTAACAACCAAGTCGGACGACCATGGTTGCATTGACCGCTACGCTCGGTGGCTTCCATATCGCGCAGCAGTGCATTCATTTCTGGGATGGTGAGTTTTCGGTTGGCACGAACAGATGCATGGCAGGCCATGGTGCCGAGAATTTCGTTGATGTGATGCTGGATTCGCTCGCTAGTGCCGTGTTCGATTAAATCTGACAACACATCGCGCACCAACTGTTCAACCTTCGCACGATTTAACACAACGGGAATTTGGCGAATCAATAAAGTTTCTGGGCCAGCACGCTGCAATTCAAAGCCAAGATTTTTAAAGATATCGTGAAATTGTTCGGCGCAATCCGCTTCTTTTTGACTGATAGCGATTGATTCTGGCACCAACAAGGGTTGTGTTTGAATTCCACCACAGGCAAAGGATTCTTTCATGCGCTCATAAGTAATACGTTCATGGGCCGCGTGCATATCCACCACAATTAAACCCTGCGCATTTTCCGCCAGAATATAAATGCCTTTTAACTGTGCAATGGCGTAACCCAGCGGTGGAATAGTGTCGTCTCCACTCTCTGGCAATGAAGCGGGCGATGAAAAATTTGCAACGGGACTGTGTAAATCGCCATAGGTTTTCAGTTGCTCATTAACACCCGACGCCTGCGCATATTGATGCGAAGCTGAAAAACTGTAGGCTTGTGAATTTGAAAAAGATGGCGTAGGCGACGCGCGCAGGCCGAGTGTTTCCTGACCACGAAATTCACCTGCCGCTATACCTTGTGGCCCGGGAGATGATTGCATAAATCCATCTCCACCCGCTTGCACATTTTTCGCCAGAGAGTTCTCTGGCGTTACATTGGCAAGTGCGCGGTGCAAACTCGAATAAATAAAATCATGCACGCTGCGATTGTCGCGAAAGCGCACTTCGTGTTTGGTAGGATGCACGTTCACATCAACGGTTGAAGGATCAAGTTCCAAATATAAAACGAACGCGGGGTGGCGACCGTGATACAACACATCCTGATAAGCCTGACGTACCGCATGTGACACCAGCTTGTCCCGAATACAGCGACCATTGACATAAAAATGCTGCAAATCTGCCTGGCTACGTGAAAAAGTCGGTAAAGCAACCCAGCCCCATAAACGATAACCGTTGCGCTCCATATCAATATGAACTGCGTTTTCCATAAACGCGGGGCCGCACACCTGGGCAACGCGGCGCTCTTGTTCTAACTGCGAATCTCCGGCACGCCAGGAATAAATCGCGCGGCCGTTGTGACGCAAATTAAAAGCAACATCAAACCGCGATAGCGCCATGCGCTTTACCACATCTTCCAAATGTGTGTATTCAGTTTTTTCTGTGCGCAAAAATTTGCGGCGTGCGGGTGTGTTAAAAAATAAATCGCGCACTTCTACGGTTGTGCCGCGCGGGTGCGGTGCAGGCGACACTTCGGTTTCCATATCGCGGCCTTCTGCAACTACTTGCCAGCCGGCGCTATCGTCATTTGTGCTACTCAACAAGGCTAAACGCGCGACAGAACTAATTGATGCCAGAGCTTCACCGCGAAAGCCCAAGGTAGCAACGGCTTCAAGATCATCAAGCTCATATATTTTGCTAGTAGCGTGGCGACTCAGCGCGAGCGGCAAATCTTCTTTGGCGATACCGCCACCGTTATCGCGCACGCGCATTAATTTTATGCCGCCATCTTCTACGTCAATATCTAAACGCGTTGCGCCAGCATCCAGCGAATTTTCTAACAATTCCTTAATAACAGACGATGGACGCTCCACCACTTCACCGGCGGCGATTTGGTTAGCTAAACGTGGGCTAAGTAATTTAATGCGTTTCATGGCGTTCACAGCTTGCGCGATTTACTGCGCCGGAATTTTTAAGGTTTGACCGAGCTTTACAACATCGGTTTTCATATTGTTTGCTTTGCGAATTTTTGCTGCGCTGATTTTATATTGCGCCGCAATGCTGCTCAGTGTGTCACCGCTAATAACAACATGCTTTCGCGCAAGTGCCGGGTGAGGTTCAGGTGCAACGATTTTTTTCACTGGCTTTTCACTGGAATTTTTTACCGGCGAACTTTTTTCTGGTGCGCGCTCAGCCACCGTAGATGTGGATGCCGGGCTCGACACAGGATGTTGCGCAAAATATTGGCGCACGCCTTTAAAAATCGCTTGCGCCATTTTTTCACGGTAATCTTGCGACGCTAATTTTTTTGATTCCGCCGCGTTTGAAATAAAACCGGTTTCAACCAAAATTGACGGCACATCTGGCGACTTCAACACAACAAACCCAGCTTGCTCGACGTGCTTGGCATGGAGCGGTGTGATCGCGGAAATGGCATTCAATACGTTGCTGCCGACTTGCAAACTCGAATTCACAGTAGCGGTCATGGATAAATCCACCAATACGCCCGCAAGCTGCGGATCTTTATCTTCCAAGCTCACGCCGCCAACGCGCCCAATCAAATCAGAATCGTTTTCGCGTTGCGCGAGAAAACGCGCCATTTCACTGGTTGCACCTTTGCGTGACAGTGCAAACACAGATGCACCAAAGGCGCTGGAATCGGTAAATGAATCAGCATGAATGGAAATAAATAAATCAGCCTTCATGTCGCGTGCAAGATCGCGCCGTTTTTGCAGCTCTACAAAATAATCACCACTGCGGGTAAGACGTGCACTAAAGCCCGGTTGCGCGTTAATAACGCTTACCAATTCTTTGGCAATGGCGAGAGTAACATCTTTTTCGCGCATATTTTGGGGGCCAAGCGCACCTGAATCAGCCCCGCCGTGACCGGCGTCTACGGCAATCAAAATGCTGCGACCATTGGCTGTTTTGCTATCACTGAGAGCAGAGTCTGAACTGGCTTTGGGGCTTGTAGGAACATCGCTTTCCATAACCGATTCAATATTGACTGGCTCTTTGTCGGAAAGGGGCGTTTTCATTTCTTCAGATGCAATGTCAAACAAATCGATCACCAAACGATCGTCATTGCCGTCACCTTTTTTGAGCACAAAACTTTTCGGCGAAACTTTTCGCTTCAGGTCGAAAACCAAACGCAAGTCCGTGTCGTTAACTTTTGAGCTACGCACAATTTCGATAGGTGTATCCCCTAAAGGGAGCTTGCCCAGGCGCGACTGCAGGCGGCTGTCGGTTACATCCAAAATAATCCGCGTAGGATTATTGGCCAACACAAGGTTGTAGCGCACGGGTGCATCCAAATCGAGCACTACACGGGTGTAATCTTCAGCGCGCCAAACGCGTACAGATTTCACTGTCGCTGCTTGCGCAATATCAACGCAACAAAAAACCAGAGCGCAAAACACAAGGCGCAGGGGTTGCGAACATAAGGGGAGCAGAAATTTCAAGAACACCAAAAAACCTATTTTTATGAAATCGCCTAAACTGGAGCAAAGGGCCGCTTTGCCAAACCCGCACTCTACCGCAGCAGCTGCGCCTGAACCAGCAAATTTGCCAACAGTTTCTCCTTTCCAACCTGCGGTCTTGCGTGAAAACTGCCAAGTCTGCATTGATGGTTTAAGCTGAAACTATTGGCCGTTAATATTTGGAATCGCTATGCGCAAAACCTCATTTAAATCATTCGCTCCCGTCGCCTTATACAGCGCCATCCTCACGCTGAGCTGGGCACAACCTGCCCTCGCAATTGATTACGGCATTTACGACGCCCGAGCACTCGCCATGGGCGGCACAACCCTCGCTGTGGGCAACACCGCGCAAGGCCAATATTACAACCCCGCGCTACTAGCCTTTCACATAGGCGATGAGGACAAAACCCGCGATGGCCGCACTTATTTTCCCACCATGGTTGTACAAGCGACAGATACAGTAGATTCAGCCATTAACGCTGTGGACGACGAGTTAGACACCAAACTCAGCAATTCGGTCAATGCCTATAACGCATTGAGAACAGCTGCAAGCGCCGGAGCGGTGGCCACCAGTGCTCAAGATTTGCGCAAAGTACTGGATGACATCGCCAATAAAGACGTAACCGTAAACGGCTTTTTCGGACTATCCGTCAGCGAGCCTAGCGATCACGAAGGTGGTGCGTTTTATCTCGGTGCCCGCGTGATAGGCGCAGGCACATCCAAAATTACAGAGTCTGATTTGTCGCTGTTGGATGAATACATCACGGCCATGAATCAACTGGCGGGCGGCGCCAACCCGCTCACGGTAGCGGCACAACACCCCAAACTGGTTAACGCGGACGGAACACTGAAAGACCCCACCGCAACCTTAAGTTCATCCGCTGATGTTAGCGCATTGGCCATTAGCGAATGGGGTATGGCGATGGGTAAAGAGTTCACCTTTTGGGGTCAAGCCGTTTCCTTGGGTGTAACACCCAAATTAATGCGAGTGGATGCCTACCGCGATGATGCCAATTTCAATACATCAACTGCCGCCAGTGTTGACGATACGCTTAATCAATTTTCCGATACCAAAAGCACTCACATTGCGCTCAATGCCGATGTGGGTGCCGCTGCCATTATTGCCGAACATTATCGCGTGGGCATTGCGGTCAAAGATGCAATCGCAAAAGATTTTACTACCCATCAAGAAGCCGACCCGGTCACCGGTGTAGCGCGGCCAGATCTGGTTGTGAAACTCCGCCCGCGTTCGCGCATGGGTTTGGGTTACGTAACGGAAAATTTCAGCATTGGTTTGGATTACGATCTGCAAGAATCCACGCCCATTGCCAACGAAGCGCCCAATCAAGATTTAACCTTGGGTGCGGAATACACCTTGTTTGATAGCCTCGCCCTGCGCGTGGGTTATCGCCAAGACCGAACCGGCTTTCACGCAAACGCCACATCGGGCGGATTAGGATTTCGCTGGATGCGCTTTGTAATGGATATCGGCTACTCGCAAAGCGCTGATATGAAAGCGGGGGGATTGCAAATGGGGTGGACGTTTTAGAACACACTGTGACAGAAGAAACGCGCTCTTCTGTCGCCAACAAACCAAGCTTAAAAATCAAATAAATCCGAAAGAAAGCTTTCCCGCTTTTTCTTGTAATAACCACCTTGATAATGCGGATTATGCCCATGGTTGTCATACTGGGGCGCCGGCTGCTGATCATGCCGTGGTGGCGTAGCTGTAGGCGGGACTGCGGATCGCTCAATAATTTTATCCAGCTCTCCGCGATCTAACCAAACACCTCTACACTGTGGACAATAATCAATTTCAATACCGTGGCGCTCGGACATCACCAAACTAATTGTTTTGCATACAGGGCAATTCATTTTGGATTCTCCATTGAGTTTAAGTCATCAATAACCATAGAAACCTTAAGGCATGAATCCTATGCATTCATCGGTGAAGTCCGCTAAAAATTACCGCTGACAAAAAAGGGGACGTAGGAAATTTTTATCCACCCTTTTTCGCTTTTTTCATTCCGAAAATTTGTATATTTTGGGTACACGAATTGTCTGGGAATTTTGGCTTCTGTTTCTATGGGACAAGCGCTTACAAAAAACTTTTTCCCCGTCAGCATTTATTATCTCGCCTGAGAGCACCTCGCCAAAAGATTGAAGTTTTTCCAGTGCTTGCGCTCGATATACATCCATTTCTATATTTTTAGGCGCACTCTTTGATACTACAGCTACGACAAAATCTCCACTTACTGCCGCCCAACAACGCCCAGGCTTAATTTGATCAACATTCTTCTCAACTACAATCATCATAAATCCTCATTAGTTCCTTCATTAATAACGGCCATCGCACCCAAACCGACATTTTTGTGCATGGAATAATAAGCCAGAAATGAAGATAAGGGGATATTTTTCGAAGGCATCGATAGCCTCATCCCTCATCAATCACATTATTCCTTTTACAGACCTGTAACAAAAGCCATCCTAAACCCTCTCTATATCAGAGCACTTACTTGGCTCATTCGCCAATAAGGTATGAAATAAACGGAGGCGCGAATGTCATCTATAAACGGCTTAAACACATCAACCTGCTGCTCAAGCGTTACAGCAACAGAAAGTAAAATTGCAGATTTGCAGCGTCAATGCGCGGATTGGCGAGGCTGTCCTACCACACCTACGGAGGAAAAAGAAAAAATTATTTCTGCTTTACAAGCACAAATCGAGTCTTTGAAATCTGCTGAAGTGAATAGAAATGAAATTCCACAAGCACACGCCGCTTATGATGTGAGAGATCAATTGGTACCGACTGAACAAGTATTAATAGCCGATGGTGTTAATAGGCCGACCCAAGACCCGCTCGTCGTGAGCGGTAGCGTTTTAAATACTTCAATATAATCGGCATTTTATTTTTCTATCGCTCAATTTTATAAATAACATCCAAACTCTGATTTTTTCCAGACTCGGCTTCAAGGCGTAATTTTTCGCTGAGTTGGTAGCGCACGCCCAGCGAAAAGGTTTGGTCAAACAAGCCCACTATGTAGCGAATAAATAATTTAGGTGTGATGTATTTTCCCATCCATAACTCACTTTGATCCAAGCCTTTGTCTGCCTTCACGGTAATTTCATCAATGTGAAAAAAATGTGCGATATCGGAAGTCATGCCTTCGCCGTTATCCATCCCCAAACTGCTGATTGCACCAATTAGGGAATAAGCATCTGCTTGCGAAGACTCGGATAATTTTTTTCCGGTAAGCAACATGGCCATAGCTTGGCTATCGGTTGCGGCGGGAATTGCGAAGACACTACTCTTAGGGTGCTGTAAGGTTCCGCCAATTTCCAAACCTGCCATGCCTTCATCGAGCACACGCGTTGCGCGAATATCCAAACCGGGGTTATCGTAAGGCCCTTGGAAAATTAAACGGCCGCGCTCAATCACCAAATCTTGCCCGTAGGCTTTGTAATTACCTTTGCCAACCGCTACAAAACCCGTTACAAAGGTTTGCCGTTTTTCTTCCTTTAGCACATTCACTTTGCCTAACAACTGCGTATCCAAACCAAAGCCTTTAAAGCGAACATCATCGCCAAAATATAAAATTACATTGGTGTAAAACGGGATTGTTTTTTTGGCGTTAATTGCGGCGAACTCTTGTTCATTTTTAATAACAACCACATCACTACTCACACGCGTAGCTGTAGCCGGCAGGGTTTTTAGCGCAGCTCGCGCCCACGGAATTTCGGTACTACCAGCAAGATTAATGGCATTTGCATTGGCAGATAAAGTTAAGTTTGGGCTCAGCGTTGCAGTCATTTGAGGCTGTTCAATAAAACGAATATTGGCTCCGTAAATATTGCTTTGCCAAGACCACTGCGGTGTACCTAAATTTTCCAAATCGCCACGCACCATGAGCGCGCCCTCACCTGAGGTTACTTGCCCTTCCACATGAACCTGACCAGTGCGCTGCGCATTTATTTTTAAGCTTGCATCATGTAGAACCAACCCCAACTTGGGTAGATTGGCGCTGCCATTATTAATAGAAATATTGCCAAACAACTCAGGCTTCTCTGCGGTACCCGCAATACTCATATTGGCTGATGCAGCGCCTTGCACATCATTTAAAAATGGCAACATGCTTTCAAGGGGAGCTAAATCATTTAGCGACGCAACTAACTTGCCTTGAATTTTTTTATCCTTAAGCGAATATTTCCCGTCAGCACTAACCAGACCATAGGGCGCCCAATCCATTTGTAGGCTGGTTGTTAGCTGGTCATTTTTAATAGCCGCGTCCAAGCTGCCTTTTTTGAGGGGATAGGTTTCAGCTTTGCCACCTTGAAATTGGTAAAGGAGCTGAACATCGCGAGTATCCAGATGGGTTTCCATAACCATGGATTTATTAGGCGGCGCGAGCAAATTTAGTTCACCTTCAATTACACCGCTTATAACCGCTTCTGGCTTAAGCCACGCCTGCAATTGGTTTATTGGAACTGCTGTTGCATTGGCTTGTAGTTTTAAACCACTTATGGGGTTCCATTGACCCTGCGCGCACAACAAAGGAGTTTCAGCGGTGATTCCTTTTGTAGTGAGGCACAAGTTTCCAAATTCAGCTGATTTCTTTGCTGGCTGCGTGTTGTATTGCATTGGCAATGACGAAGCCAAACTCCATGCAGACATTTTTTTCGCGCGCAGATTTAATGCCTTGAGGTCGCCACGCCAAATTTCGTTTTGCCATTTACCATCGAGCGCAAGACTTGCAGCTCCTAAATCCGGACTTTCAAGTTGTGCTTCAATGCTATGCTGCGCTAAAGCGCCAGACCCCTTGACTGTGAAATGAGATATGTATTGCCCGGCTAATTGAAGATGTGCAGCATTCAATAATAAATCGTAATTCTGCGTATCCGCCTTTGGGCTCAGGCTCAGCGATAAATTATTAACGGCATAATCGCGCCAGGAAAATTCGTTGACCTGCCCTTTTAGATTTAGGCGCGGCTCTGACTTTTTCCCAGTAATTTTACCAGCGGAAATAATACTGCCGTGAATAGATGGATCAATTTGACCCAATAAAGGCGCATCAATTTTCCACTCAAGATTTAGATCATCTCCGGTACTTCCTTTTAGCGAAACTTGATTTGCACCTATCGCAAGATTTGCATCTGAAGAACTCCAATAGGCACCATCATATTCAACCTGGCCGCTTGCCGACACAGCAAGCCCGCGTAAATCACCCAACAGTTTTATCTCACTGAGCGAAAGCTCAACGCCATTGGAAACCTCCGTTTTTCTGCCAGGATTGTAACTCCCTTTTGCCTTGACCGAAGCTGCCAAATCGCTGGGCCAATCTGCAATAAATTGTTGGAGATTTAAATGCTCCGTAGCAAGATTCACATCCCATTGCCAATCTGTTAAGCCTTGCAAATTACCATTAAGTAAAACTGCATTGCTGATTTCATACTCTTTACCACTCACGGGTGAGTCACTTTTACTTTGAACAAGTAAATTTAAATTTTCAAAATGTGCTTTGAAAAGATTCTCACCCTCTTTATAGCCCGCTTGGGATGTGCCTGCGACTACGAGGCGGTTTAAATTAGTATTAGCTTGCAGGTTTGCACTTATAGCAAACTTATCCAACCAACCGTTTAAATTAAGTTGCCCTTTGGTTGTGCCTTTAATTACTTGCTTTGCAGGAGACTTATTCGCAATTTGCAGGCTCTGGTTATTAGCAAAATCAAGGTATCTCATCCATTCCGCAGGAAGGTTTTGCTCTGGCCATATAAGATTAATGTTTGCTGTTGGTACTGTTTTGCGCTCATGGAGCGCAGGTGAAATACTTGCTGTTAATGTCATGTTTAAGGGCTGAGAGAACACCTGCTTTAACTTGAGCGTTTTTAAGTCGCCATCAATTGCTAAACGGCCAGCAACACTCAATGGGCTTGCAGAATTATTTTCCGCCGATGATTTAAGTTTAAGCTGCCAATCTGCTTTAACATCCAAATCGTAGGGATAACGCAAGGCCATTGCGCCATTCAAACTGATTTTGCCTTGACGATTGGCTACGGAAAAATCATGGGCACGCAAATGTAAGGTGCCTAAACCCACGCTACCTGTGATTGATTCGAGAGGAACCAGAGTCTCACCTTGGCGAAATTCAATATCGCGCAAATCAATTCCATCTAACTTGATTCGCACCGGTTGCGCCAAGCTTGGCCACTCATAGTGTTCCGGTTCGGGTTCCTTTTTTGACGGTGGCAAATTGATACGAATTTTTTCCGCAGACAACGAATCAATATTCACCGATGTGTAGAGCAATCCACTTGGTTGCCAACGAAAGGATAATTTTTCGCCTTGAATAGCGACATCACCTTTGTGATAGCTAAAGCTGGATATATCCAAACCAGACAATAAATTTCCATGCAGCTCACCCAGATTTATTTCAAACTTGTTCGCTGCTTTTCGCACCACCCAGTGGCTACCGGTTTCGGTAGACATTAGGCTACTTAACAGAGCAATAATAATACTCAGAAACAAAAAGAATCCGACTATGTACTTTTTGAGACGAGAGAATGAGTTAAGACGTGGTAGCTTCATGATTACAAGTCCGGCCCCATACTAATGTGCAAATTCCATGCTTTGCCATCATCCAATGCGCGCGCTATATCAATTCGCACTGGGCCAATGGGTGATATCCACCGCACACCAACACCTGCACCGCGTTTTAAATCAAAATTAAAATCGTCTGATGCGTTACCCACATCGTAAAACGCGGCGAGCGCCCAATTGGGGCGAACGCGGTAATCATATTCAATGCTGTTGACTAACACGTTTTTACCGCCGATAACTTCTTGAATTACCTCGCCTGTTTTTTCATCGCGTTTTACTTCACCGGTTTTATTATCGACAGCGTCTGCCTTGGGGCCGAGAGACTTGTAATCATAACCGCGTACACTTGTACCACCACCGGCAAAAAAGCGCACAGATACAGGCAACTCATCAAAATCATTTACCTTGGTAACACCCAATTCGCTGCGCAATAAAAAGCGGCCACCGCCAAATTCGTAAATATATTTACCGCGCAAATAGAGCTGCTCGTAACTCACATAGGAGCCAAGCGTTTTAGGCGAGCCGGAAAGACGCGCCAACATACTCCAGCCTTGTAATGGGTACGGTGTAGCGTCAGTTTGGGTGCGAGAAAAAGTGACCGAGGGAATGAGTAGGTGCGTGTATTTTTCTTTACCGGCCAGAATTGAATCTTCATTTTCAACATTAACCGCATAGGTGTGCAGCCATTTGTTGCGCTCATAGTTTGTATAGCTCGCGCCATAGGTATCTTTATTGCTGTAGGTATCATCGGTTACTTCCTTCTCGTAACCGGCGTAGACTTTTAAAAATTCATATGAGGGATTGGAGAGCGGAATGGTGTATGCAACTTGCGCGGTGTTTTTTATGTTTGACGCGCTCAAGTCAGCCTTCAGGCTGTGACCGGCACTGTTTACATAACGGTTTTCAAAACCAAGCAGCACGCGCGGGCCTGTATCCGTACTAAAGCCCGCACCGGTTGAATATGAAAACCGCTTGCGCTCTTCTAGCTGGATATTAATATCAACGCTGTTGTCATGTCGGTTTTGTAAATCCGGTGATGCAGTTGCAACTGAAAAATAATTGCTCGAGTTGTAATAGCTCTTCAGCTCTAGCAATTTATCGGTATCGTAATAATCACCCTGATGAATATTTAAAAAGCCCTCCAGAAAATCCTTACTCAAAATATTGTGCGTTATGTGGATATCACCTATGCGATACCGTGCGCCCGTGTTGTAAATTAATTCAACATTGGCGGTATTGTCTGATTGGTTGACTGTAACGCGCGCAACATCAAAATGACCATCAAAGTAGCCGTGACTGGTTGCCAAGGTCGTTATGCGATTCTTGAAATTTTCGTAGCGCCCATGATGCAAATAATCGCCAATACGAATATCCGGTTTATCGTAGAGCTCCTTAAAGATATCGCCTTGCGCACCGTCGTCGCGAATAATCAAGGTGAACCCGGCTATCTTTGCCTGTTCACGTGGCGTCAACAAGATGTTTAATTGCCAGCACTCCCCGACGCGAGCGAGATTGGTAGCAAAATTTAATTGGTAATAACCCAAGGCTTGGGCGGCCTGTTGAATTTCACGCTCTGCTTCGAGCATTAGGGAATTGATTCGCCAATCGGGCGCAGCGCAAGATTCATCGGCAATACTGAGATACTGACGGATATTATCGCGCAGCTCAGGTGAGCCGCCATCAATACGAATTTCCGGTGAGGGCGCAGCGTGCGCAGGATAAAAAAAGGCAACCACACTCAGCGCGAGAAAAATACGCACCAAGTGTCTGCACAGCGAGCGGCGATACAATTGACGAATTGTAACAATCAACAGTAAATCCTTATGGAACAAGGCGGTCATGAGCCAGTTTCACCACTTTACCCTAGCATGAGAAACACTCAAGGGATTATTGTCAGATTCCGTTATAATCTGCCCAACCGTTTTTAGGGGCTCTAACCCCAGCATCAGGCGAACGCCTTTAGGAAAATTACACATGCTCAGTTACCGTCACGCCTTTCATGCGGGCAATTTTGCCGATGTGCTTAAACACAGTCTGTTACTACACACACTTAACTATATGACCCAGAAAGAGAAGCCGCTGCGGATTATAGATACCCACGCAGGCGCGGGTGCTTACACCTTTAGCAGCAACCAGCCTATTAAAAACCGAGAGTATGAAAATGGCGTAGGCAAATTGTGGAAAAGAGATGACCTACCCGCAACGCTTCAGGATTACATAAATTTTGTAAAAGCTTTTAACGACGGTGATCGGCTGCAACACTACCCCGGCTCGCCACTTTTTATGCAGGCCGCCTTACGCCCTAAAGACAATTTGTTTTTACACGAGTTGCACAGCACTGATTGGCGACTATTAAACGATGTAATTGGAGACGACAGGCAAGTCAAAATTATTGATGACGATGGGCTCGCTGGTATGCAGGGACTGTTACCACCTCCCGATAGACGCGGACTGGTTTTTATAGACCCTTCGTATGAATTGAAAAACGATTACCACGAGGTCGTCAAGCAAGTCATTAGTGCTCACAAGCGTTTTGCAACCGGGACTTATGTTATTTGGTACCCGGTCGTTTTGCGCCAACGTATAGACGATATGCAAAAAGCCTTGATTAAAAGCGGAATTAAAAATATTCAATTGTTTGAGTTGGGTATTGCGCCAGACAGCCCAGAGTACGGCATGAATTCCAGTGGTTTGTTTGTTATAAATCCGCCTTGGACTTTATGGAAAGCCATGGAAGAAACACTACCTTACCTTGCAGAAGTGCTGGGTGAAAATGGCGAAGGTTTTTATCGCCTTGAACAACTTGTTGCGGAATAAAAAAATGGCCATGAAAAAAGCAACCAAAGCCGCGCTTTACTCTGCGTTAATTTTTCCCGGTGTGGGTTTGTTATGGCTAAAGCATTATGCGCGCGCCGCGATTTTTATAACACCTACACTGATCGCGTTCTGGTACTTGTGCTCAACCCTCTACAATTCCATTGCGCCGGTGTATTTAAAAATGTTGCGGGATGCTGAGGAGGGTATTTTAGTTGTTGATCCATCTAATCTAGATGCACTTTACCTCAAACTGTCACAAGAAATTTATCAGAGCATTGCCAGCCACCAAGATCAACTCTTTGTTGCCAAAGCCATTTTGGTCGCCGCTTGGCTGTGCAGCATTATTTCATCGTATTTCTTAGGTAAGAAACAAGACTTGCTGGATGATGCCGAGAACACAACTTTCAAACCTTAACGCATTTGAGCCTAGTAGACGGAAAATTCAATGAACCCCACCATCATTTCTATTTTGCTGTTAATTTGCAGCAACGTATTTATGACCTTTGCGTGGTACGCCCATTTAAAAGAACTTAATAACAAACCCTGGATTATTGCCGCACTGGTGAGCTGGGGAATAGCCTTGTTTGAATATTTGCTACAGGTGCCCGCAAATCGTATTGGACACACGGTGATGAATGTGGGTCAACTCAAAATTTTGCAAGAAGTTATCACTATTAGCGTATTTGTGCCCTTCGCCTATTTTTATTTGAAAGAGCCCCTCAAACTTGATTATTTGTGGGCAGGCCTCTGCATGCTCGGCGCTGTCTTTTTTATGTTTAGAGATAAACTGCATTAAATAATTTTGAATAAAAAAGCCAGATTAGCATTCACCAATCCAGCTTTTTAGTTTTGAAAAAAACTAACATTACTTTATTTGCATGGACGCATCTTTTTTGTCGATTTCTTCCAGAGTATTGAAGAATCTTTCCACTTCAGGAGGCACTGAGTTATCAAAGTCGCCTAAACCAAGCCTACGGCGCTCTTGCTGCAAGTCAGTAATGATCTGATTCGCACGCTCAGCTACAAATTTTTGCTCAGTTTCGTTTAAGGTAATGCCTTGCAACTTCTTAAAAGTTCTAGCACTATCTCGATTCATCCATTTTTCTCCCCTCAACTCTCCAGCAGAATACAAAGCCAAAACCTCTAAGGCAGCATATCTTTTTTCCTCCGGCGTTTTTGAAAACATGTACACCTCACTTTCATAACGTGTTGCAAGTCTTACAAAAGCAAATGTCGAACCCCATATAGCCGCATTACGAAACTGCTGAGTAGAAGAGGCTAGGCCATTCTCACGAACAAACTCTTCCGTCATGTACAGCTTTGCTAAAGCATCAATTGCGCGAAGGTCACCTTTGGCAGCTAAGGTTTCAAGCGTCGCCTGATCGTATGAGCGGTAGGATTGATTTTGATCGTCAAAATCATAGTACCCCTGCTCGATATACCATTTGTGAACTTTCTCTCGTTCGGCAGCATTACCCATTAAGAAGATTTCTTCCTCAGGTTTTTTCTCATGCTGAACTATATCCGCTTTTTCATTTAAGCTTTTATTGCTTGGCATGAGCGATGCTCTAAGTGGCTCCCGGTCGCCCCCCCCCTCCTTCTCCTCCGACGCATAATTTGTGAAATAAATTTTTTGGCCAACATAAGCGCCTGCAAGGCCCAGCAAGATAAGGGCAAATAAGATTTTACGAATGTTATTTATCATTTTTACGATCCTTTAGTTTATTGATAGACTACGGACATTCCTTTGACAATGCTACCGTAGCTTCTGAAAGCAAAACGTTACACTGTTGAACTCTTGCCTCTTTCTCTCCAGCCCAATACGACCTACAGCTTGTACTATATGACGCACCAAGAATCCAAGATAAACTAAAAGAAAAATTCGAGCACCGATTGCCCTCTATATTTGTAGTTTGTATAGCGTCAAGCACACATTTATCTCTCTGAAGTGCAATAGCTGCCGGTTGCGATTTACAGTATTTATCTTGCAGTTCCTTTTTCTTAGCTTCTGTATCTTTTTTAGCTTGATCTTCTAAACTACCTCCACCGCCGCCACCGCCCGGTCCACCGGGGCCACCTTGGCCCGCGCCTGCACCTCCCGGAAGCGGCCCAGCATCAGGCACCTCAAAGCACACTTCTTTTTTTACAATCGTCCCTGACGAACACATGTTAACGCTGCCGCAACCTCCCGTTGTAGGGATTTCTATTATTCGGCATTCCAGACGGGCATGAGCACTTACCCCAAAAAATAAAAATACCAAAAAGACGATGAGGTTAGGTATAGAAAATTTAGTCGCACTATATTTCATACTTGCAAATCCTTATTAACGTTATTAGATGATCGAATATTGCCGCACTAACAATTAATTGCATGCTGGCGAAGCGCATGCTACCCCCCCCCTAATCTTGAAGTCAATTTGCACGTCTTGCTTAATGCATAAACACTTACAAAATGAGAAACAGTTTTGCATAAAAAAGGCGCTGATATTTACCAGCGCCTTTTTTTGTTTTCATACACGGATTAACTAATTACTTAATCGTTACCGACTCGCGCAAGCGAACATCTGCGCTGGATGCTCCCACTTGCAGCTCGTACTTGCCCTTATCGACAACATATTGTTTTGAAGCCACATCATAACGCGTCAAGGCTTTTTCCGGTTTAACCGTAAAATTCACCGTTTTAGTTTCACCCGCTTTTAAGCTCACGCGTTCAAATCCGCGCAGCTCTTTTATCGCGTGTTCTTTTTTGGGCGATACGGCTTGCGCGTAAAGCTGAACAACTTCTTCACCATCACGGTTACTGGTATTGGTCACCTTAAGCGATACCTGCACTTCATCTTTTTTATGCAGCGTCTTCTTGTTTAGTTTCAAATCGCTGTATTTAAAATCTGAATAAGACAAACCGTAACCAAAAGGATATAGCGCTTCGCCCGTGAAATATCGGTAGGTACGGTTATGCATTGAGTAATCATCAAATGCAGGGAGTTTTTCATCTGCCTTATAGAATGTTACGGGTAAGCGACCGGCAGGGTTTGCATTGCCCCAGAGAACATCGGCTACGGCATTACCGCCGCTTTGGCCGGGGTACCAGGCCACTAACATAGCATCGGCATTTTTCTTGGCCCAATCAACACCGAGTGCTGCACCGGTTGTTAAAACAACAATCACTGGCTTGCCGGTAGCTTTCAATGATTCCAACAATTGCTGCTGAATTTTCGGCAAGCGAATATCAGTACGGTCACCGCCTGCAAAGCCGGGGTAATTTACCGTCATTTCCTCGCCTTCAACATCGCCCGTCAAACCGCCGACAAATACAATCGCATCGGCTGCTTTAGCGGCATCCATGGCTTCTTCAACACCGGGTTTTGCGTTGGGCAAACGCCAGGATAAACGCACTTCTGCATCGCGGATATCTTCAAAATATTCCAACTTGATGGCGTAAGATTTTCCTGCCTCTAAATTTATTTTGGCTGACTTGCTTTGGAGACGCGCTGATAATTCCCAAGAATCAATAACTAATGCACCGTTAATATACAAACGCATACCATCGTTTGCGGACACACTAATTTCATAAGAGCCTGTGGTGGGTGCAATCAATTGCCCTGTCCAACGTACTGAGAAATTATCTGAAGGCACTGCATCCGCTGATTTAACTTCACCGCGCGCCACAGCGTCATCAGTTGGTGAACCGCGATCCCAACGGAATGAAATGCGTGAATCTATACGGGTAAATACAGGTGCGCCAGAAAAATCACGACCACGGAAATATTCGCCCTTCAAACCTTGTTGTTTTGAATTTGCATCGGGGCGTAAATAACTCGCATCAATAATCGGTGCAGCGCGCGGATCTTCGCGGCCTTCAACTAAATCCACACCACGTGCGTAAGTAATTTGCGTTCCTGCAGGAGCCGCTGCGCGAATGCCTTGCAAAATAGTTACAGGGGCGGCAGGTGTGCCGTAATAGTTGCCGAGCAAGGACATTATTTCATCCGCCGTAGGGCCAATTACTGCAATATTTTTTTGCTTGCCGGAAAGCGGAAGAATGCCGTTATTTTTTAGCAATACGATAGATTTTTGTGCAGCAACACGCGCTAAGTGTTCGTGGCTTGGCGCTTGGTTAACGGAGTATGGAATACGCGCCCAAATAACACGCTTGGCATCATCAAACATACCCAACTCAAGACGAGTCATTAACAAACGTTTGAGTGATACATTAATTTCTTGTTCGGTAATTAATTTTTTCTCAACCGCTTCTTTCAAGGCTGCGTAGGTTTTACCGCAGTTTAAATCGTCCCCCATTTTAACGGCGAGCGCGGCGGCCTCTGCCGCCGTGGGTACTATTTTGTGAAAGAGGAAAATATCTTCCACCGAATCGCAGTCGGAAACCACATAACCTTTAAAGCCCCACTCTTTACGCAAAATATCTTGCAGCAAACGTTGGCTCGCGGACGCGGACTCCCCATTAACACGGTTATAGGCCCCCATTACCGATTTCACATTGCCGTCTTGCACAAGCGCGCGGAAGGCGGGCAAATAGGTCTCGTGTAAATCGCGCTCGTTAGGTTTCGCATCAAACTCGTGACGGCTCGCCTCCGGGCCCGAATGCACAGCAAAGTGTTTTGCGGTGGCATCCAACTTGCGATATTTGCCATCGGTTTGTTGCAGAGCTTTAACAAACTCAACACCCATAGCTGCGGTTAGGAACGGGTCTTCACCATAAGTTTCCTGACCACGCCCCCAGCGCGGATCGCGAAAAATGTTGACGTTTGGTGACCAAAAAGTAAGGCCTTGATAACGCAAACGTGATTCGCGGCTGATAAAATCATGATGTTTTGCTCGCGCCTCATCGCTAATGACACTCGCCACATCACGCATCAAATTTTTATCAAAGCTAGCAGCCAAACCAATCGCTTGCGGGAATACTGTTGCCGCACCTGCGCGCGCAACCCCGTGCAGCGCCTCGTTCCACCATTCGTAGGCTGGGATTTGCAAACGCGGAATCGCTGGTGCTGCGTTCATCATTTGGCTGATTTTTTCATCTAATGTCATGCGCGCAATTAAATCATCGGCGCGCGAATCGAAACTACAATCAGGATTTTTATAGACTTCTGGTTGATCGCTAGATGATGTGCAAGCAAGCGCAGGAACGCACAGCAAAGAAAAAGTTGAAATAAGAATACTGCGACAAAGAATACTTGGTGATTTCATTTATCACTCCCCACTGTTTCGTTATTTGTAATGCTTATAGATTGGTTGAAAGAACGGCTCTCACGCCGCAAAACCTTGCAACCACTTCGCAGACCGCTTAAAAAGCGAATAGTTTCTCTGCGATCTTTAGACCGCAAAGAATACCGCATTTAGAAGAGTGCGAGTACACCTGTCTATAAATTCACAATTGAAACTGAAATGAGATTTGAAAATCATTCAGGAGGCGAGCGTTAAATTTTTAACCCATTTACGTTTTTGGATACGGAAGTAAACCGGCAGGAATTTTAACGCGTCTTCCAAAAACATAAGCGCATACAAAAAAGTGAACGACCAGCCACCTAAAAAAATCGCCGTGGCGTAAATGGGCAATCCAAAACCCCACATAACAATCGTATCTGTGATCAAGCAGAATTTATTGTCACCGCCGGCGCGAAGCACGCCAATAATGCGGATCATGTTAAACACCTTGAGCCACACCAAGCCGCAAAAAACGCCCAACGTTTGTAACAACAATTGCGCAGTTTGGCTCGCCATAGGTTTGAATATTTCTAACACTAAGGGACGAGCGAACCACAGGGAGCAAGAAAACAGAAGGATCAACACAAAGGTAATGCGATTAAAGAATTTTTGTAGTCGCCAGGCTTCATCCAGACCATTAGCACCGAGCGAGCGACCAATCAGTACGGCCGCCGCGTTAGCAATCCCCACAAATAAAGCGAAGAATGTGCTCTCAACTGGAACCACCATACCCATCACGGCGAGCGCGTCCGTTCCGGCGAAACCTGTGAGCACGTGGTAGGTCGCATTTCCCACCGCCCAAATACCGTAGTTAGCAACCAGCGGTAACGAGAAAGCGAGGTAGCGTTTGATTTGGGTAGGATCAATCCCCTGCGCTAGCTGCTTTAACTTAAGCGCGAAGCCGTGCTTGGTTCCGTAGACGTAGCCCAAAATAAACAACAGCTGCACCGTACGCGCGGTCAAGGTCGCCCACGCCGCACCCGCAACTCCTAACGCAGGAAAGCCCCAGTTACCGGTAATCAATGCGTAATTCAAAGCCACGTTAATCACAGCGGCGATAAGCCCTGCAGCCAGGGGCATAGTTGTTTGGCCGAGCGCGCGCAAAGACGCTTCGACGATCACAATAATCTGCGTGAGCAGTAATACCGGAGCAGTGATAACGAGAAATTGGGCGGCGAGACGAGTGACTTCTGGATCCGGGTTTATCCAATGAATCCAAATTGGCGCCGCAAAACCGCACAGCAACATGATTGGGATGATGATAGAAACACCCACAACCAAGGTGACGGCGAGCATACGTTGGCAACTTGCGAAATCCTTAGCACCAAAGTATTGCGCAATCAGAACGCTTCCGCCCGTGGCAAAGCCACTCATCAATACCAAGAGTAGAAAGTGGATTTTTGCAGCCAAGCCTACCGCAGCTATAGCCTGTTCGCCGAGGGGAGCAACCATCATCACATCGATCATGGCCAAACAGGATTGCAGCAACATTTGCCCTGCAACGGGCAGCGCCAGCATAAGCAAAGTCACCAGAAAGGCTTTTGATGTCACAGTGGTTTTGGCTGAATGAACTTCGTGGGGAACGGATGGCACAGCTTGCTCCAGAACGGCAAAAATTCGCATTATAGGGATGCCACCACTAAAATGATTGTTGAAACGCTTGTGAGCCACGCCGCTTAACAATTCTTGAAAGACACCTGCGCGAGGCTTACTCAAAATAGCGCCTTAACCAACCACCTAATAAAGACAATAATTATGAACACATCTCCCCTAACGCACCCCGAAGCGCCCCAGCGCGTTTTATTAGTTGATGCTTTACGCGGTTTCGCACTCATGGGTTTGTTTCTGGTGCACTCCATTGAACTCTTCGAGCTGTACTGGCAAAACCCAGTGGATAGCAAAGTACACGATGTCATTTTCTTTTTATTTGCGGGCAAAGCCTACGCTATTTTCGCCATGCTGTTTGGGATTAGCTTTTTTATTATCATGGATAAACAGGCACAAAAAGGCGTGGACTTTCGCGGGCGTTTTGCGTGGCGATTATTAATTCTGTTCGGCTTGGGTACACTCAACAGCATGGTCTACTCTGGCGAGGTGCTGCAAGTATTGGCCTTCTACGGATTCTTCTTAATTCTTGTGTATCGCCTACCGACCAAATGGTTAATTGCCACTGCGATTTTCTTTTTGTTAACACCCAATCTTATTTACCACTATTGGGCATCTATGAATAACATGCCGGGCGCGAATGACAAGCTGCTCAGCTCAGTGTTCTACGAGCACACCGGTGAAATGTGGGCAAAAGGATCGCTGCTGGAAGTACTCGCCTTTAATGTCACTACCGGTTCATTGGCAAAATGGTTCTTCTTTATTGATGGCGCGCGCGGTGCGCAGTTGTTTGGCTTATTTTTTATCGGATTGGTCCTAGGGCGTCTTGGCTTTTTAGTTCACCCCATTAAATTTACCCACATTCGTAAAACGGTTTTTGTATTCTCCATCTTGGCAGCGATTGGGCTTTTTTCATTACAAAAATATTTAAGTTTGCCTGAGGTAAAAGCACTTTGGCCAACAACCGGCAACGCCAAATGGTATGTGGATGAATTGGTAAACGGCTATTTCTGCGTAGCCTTTATGGCTATTTTAGTCTTGTCATTTATTGCGCTCTATCTAAAACCGCTTGGCCAAAAAATCCTTGGCGTTCTCGCGCCCGTTGGCCGCATGAGTCTCACCATTTATGTGAGCCAAAGTTTGTGCGGTGTGCCTTTCTTTTACGGTTATGGTTTGGGCATGTATGACAAGCTTTCACAAGCGCAGGCGTTGATGATTGGTATTGCGTTTTTCACCGTGCAAGTTTTGTTTGCACACTGGTGGCTAAAACGCTTCCACTATGGCCCCTTGGAATGGGTATGGCGCGCAGCAACCTATTTAACGACCAATGTTCCATTTGTAAGGCGTTAAGAAACAGCACAACAAGATTAAAGTGAGCCTCAATGAGGCTCGCTTTAATCTTGTTATCGGTTTATTCCGAATAAGATATTAAATGCGATAGAAAAGATTATTTTAAATTACAACGCTTTCACTGAATCATATACAGTGACTTTGCTCCATAAGCTTTCGCAATCTGCAACAAATTTCAAATGGGTCGGGTGGGTTTGATAGATGTGCTCGTCCGCTTCGTTATCAAAAAAAGCCAACCATGAAACGCTGTAGCTACTATCGATAACACCGCGCTCTTCGGTTGCTGCGGGTGTAGCAATATGAAATCCTTTAATCGTTTCAATCGTATTTAAGGTTTTTACTCCCGCAATCAGCTTTGCTAAATCGTCTTTAGATTCTGGGTTTTTTAACCAGAAATATACGTGGTGCGATAAATTGGAAATAGTGCCGTTCATGGAAAACTCCTAAAAAGAAAAAAATGCAGCTTAGGTTAAAAAGAAAAAAGGGCGCAAGCGCCCTTACAAAACTTCTCAAATTAACCCTGTATTAACCGCTAACTCACCATGGGTTTAGTAGTTAGACTTTCAAGCATTTTTAAACGCTTGAGAATAGCGGCTTCAATTCCTGCAGTGTCTAACCCTTGCTCAATAAGTTGCTGCGCGTGATTTGCATGGTCTACAAAAGTATCATTCAGCCCTAAATGCAAAACCGACATTACATAACCTTGGCTGGCGAGATATTCACTCACCGCAGAACCCGCACCGCCTGCAATGGCGTTTTCTTCCAGTGTAACAATCAAGCTATGGCTATTAGCCATGCGTTCAATTAATTCTTCGTCCAGCGGTTTTACAAAACGCATATCGCACAGGCTCGCGTTTAATTTTTCTGCAACCTGTTGCGCGTTGGTGAGCAGCGTTCCAAAGCATAAGATCGCAACTTGTTTGCCCTCACGTTTTACAACGCCTTTACCAATAGGCAATGCGGTAAAAGCTTTTTCAATTTGAACCCCTGTACCCGTTCCGCGCGGATAACGCACGGCAGCGGGGCCTTTAAATTGATAAGCAGTGTATAAAAGTTGGCGGCATTCGTTTTCGTCGCTTGGAGCGGCGATCAACATATTTGGAATGCAGCGCAAGAAGCTTAAATCAAAACTGCCTGCGTGAGTGGGACCGTCTTCGCCCACTAAACCGGCGCGGTCGATGGCGAAGGTGACGTCCAAGTTTTGCAAAGCTACATCGTGAACAAGTTGATCGTAGGCGCGTTGCAAAAAGGTGGAGTAAATCGCTACCACTGGTTTTTGGCCTTCGCACGCCATACCGGCGGCTAAGGTTACGGCGTGTTGCTCGGCAATCGCGACATCAAAAAAACGATCGGAAAAGCGCTCCGCAAATTCCACCATGCCCGAACCCTCGCACATGGCGGGCGTAATGCCTACAAGATGCTCATCTTGCGCTGCCATATCGCACAGCCAATCGCCAAACACTTGTTGAAATTTAATTTTGCTGGGCGATGTAACTGCCTTCTTGGGTTCAATTTTATTAAGCGCGTGGTAGCCAACCGGATCAAGCTCCGCTGGCTCAAAGCCTTTGCCTTTTTGGGTGATGATGTGCAAAAGCTTGGGGCCTTTAATGTCGCGCAGGTTGCGTAAATAGCTCACCAAATCAATCAAGTCGTGGCCATTAATGGGGCCGACATAATTGAATCCCATTTCCTCAAACAAAGTGCCGGGCGACATAAAGCCTTTAAAGTGCTCTTCGGTCTTGCGTGCGAATTCCCAAGCCGAAGGGATTTTGGTGAGCACTTTTTTACTGCCCTCGCGCAGGCCGTTGTAAAACTTGCTCGCCCAAATTTTGGAAAGATAGGTCGCCAAACCGCCCACGTTGGGGGAGATAGACATGTTGTTATCGTTGAGGATAACCAGCATATCGGTGTCTGTGTGAGAGGCGTGGTTCAAGGCTTCAAAAGCCATGCCTGCGGTCATGGCGCCATCGCCAATAATCGCCACAGATTTGCGGCCGTTTGCAGCCATCTCGTTGCCGATTGCCATGCCCAGCGCAGCGGAAATTGAGGTGCTGGAATGACCAACGCCGAAAGTATCGAACTCGCTTTCATCGCGCTTAGGGAAGCCAGAAAGGCCGCCGCCTTGGCGAATGGTGTTCATGCGTTCACGGCGCGAGGTCAGGATTTTGTGCGGGTAGGTTTGGTGGCCAACGTCCCACACCAAGCGATCAGACGGGGTTTCATAAACGTAATGCAGTGCAATAGTCAGCTCTACTACGCCAAGGCCAGCACCAAAATGCCCGCCGGTTTGCCCCACGCTGAACAACAGAAACGCGCGCAACTCATCCGCTAGCTGGGGTAGGAGCTTCTCGTCCAACGCACGCAGGTCAGCGGGTGAGTCTATGCTGTCCAAAAGTGGGGTGGCTGGGCGGCTAGTGGGGATCTCGTTGAACATTCGTCACTTTCGTCTTGGAAAAGCGTGCATTGTAGGCTTTAGGCCTTGGCTTGCCTAGCGAAAATCCGGCGGCCGATAGCAGCGAATTCACAAAGCTGCGACCAGAAAGCTGTGGCAGAATAGCGCGCTGCGCACATCTTGCTCTAACCGCCTTCCGCTAAGGACTTTTCATGCTGGTACATCCCAATCCCGATCCCGTAGCCTTTCATATACCGCTGGTTTCATGGCCTGTGTATTGGTACGGAATTATGTACGGCGTGGCTTTCCTGCAATTTATTTTGCTGGGCAATCAGCGCATTAAGCAGCCCCACATAGCGGCGCAAGGGTGGACTAAGGAGCACGTCAGCGACATGATTTTTTACGGCATGATCGGCGTGGTAGTCGGTGGCCGTTTGGGTGAAGTGCTCTTCTATCGCCCAGCATACTTTTGGGAGCATCCGTTGGAGATCCCCATGACCTGGTTAGGCGGTATGTCTTTCCATGGTGGATTTTTGGGTGTGGTCATCGCCATGTGTCTGTGGGCGCGCAAGCATAAATTTGCCGTCGGCGATGTGTTCGATTTTATCGCTCCTTTAGTGCCTCTGGGTTATGCGGCCGGGCGCTTTGGTAATTTCATCAACCACGAATTACCGGGTCGCGCGGCGAGTGCGGATTTGCCGTGGGCGATGCAATGGCCGGGAGTCGATCACCTCGTCCACCCTTCCCCGCTCTACCAAACGCTTGTCGATGGCATTTTGCTGTTCGTTATTCTTTGGGCTTTCGCTCGTAGCGCCAAACCGCGTTGGGCGACAGGCGCTCTCTATTGCATGCTCTATGGATGCGCGCGCTTCTTTACTGAATATTTCCGCGTGCCTGACTGGCAAATTGATGTGGCGGGCATGACTATTTCCTCTGGTCAAATACTAAGTTTGCCGATGATCGCGGTGGGTGCAGCGGTGTTGGTGTGGGCTTACAAGCGCCCCACAATCGCGGCGGAAAACACGGCAAAAAAATCTACATCAGCGAAGAAAAAGAAATGACCCAGAAAATTGTGCTCGCCAGTGGCAACGCGGGAAAATTGCGCGAATTCCAACAGCTTCTCGCCGGTTGCGGATTCGACGTTGTTCCGCAATCAGATTTTAATATCGACAACGCCGAAGAAACGGGCACCACTTTTGTTGAGAATGCCATCATCAAAGCGCGTCACGCTTGTCAGCAAACCGGTTTGCCTGCGATTGCCGATGATTCAGGAATTGAAGTGGATGCGCTCAACGGCCGCCCCGGTGTTTATTCTGCGCGCTATGCGCGTGAAGGCGCGAGCGATCAAGAAAACAATCAAAAGTTATTGCACGAACTTACAGGTATTCCCGCAGAAAAACGTACCGCGCGCTACCATGCTGTGCTCGCTTATATGCGCCATGCGGATGACCCTACGCCCATTTTGTGCCACGGCACTTGGGAGGGGATTATTTTGACAGAACCTCGCGGCCAAGGTGGCTTTGGATACGATCCTTTGTTTTTTGTGCCTACTCATAATTGTGCATCGGCAGAATTAGATAAAGCAGAAAAAAATCGCATCAGTCATCGCGGCAAAGCCATGCAGGAGTTGCTGCAAAAAATATCTAAAACCTAACAACGGAAGTCGGTTAGACCATGAAAAATAAATTGATGTTGTTGGTCATTGTTGCGGGCTTGGCGACAGCGATTCACCGATTTTTGCCTGCATCCATTCAGCATCAAGTAGATTCGGTTATAGCGCCTGTTGCAGCAGTAACTGCTCCAGCACCAGCGAGTTCACAGAAAAAATACGTTTTACAAATTCCCGATGAACCTGCTTCTCTCAGCAATAAAAGCTCAGTTGAAAAGTCGAACGAGTCAGATGTTGCTAATGCCTACCTGCAACACGCGCAAGATGTTCAGGTATTGGGCGAAGGTGAAGTTATAAAGGTTTTGGCGGACGATAACCAAGGCAGTAAGCACCAACGGTTTATTTTACGTATGCCGGAAGGTTTCACAGTTTTAGTCGCACACAATATAGACCTCGCGCCGCGCGTAAGGAATATCGCCGTTGGCGATAAGGTTTCGTTTTACGGTGAATATGTGTGGAATGAAAAAGGCGGTGTAGTGCATTGGACGCATAGTGATCCGCATGGGCGTCATGCTTCGGGTTGGTTGAAGCACAAGGGAATTACTTATCAATAGTATTTACCGTCAGCAATCTTTTAATCTGTGTCGCACACTCAGCGAGATCGGCGGCACGCTACAATATGAATTTCTATTATGTCTCTGATTTTACCTCCGCTTTCCCTTTACGTTCACATTCCTTGGTGCATTCGCAAATGTCCTTACTGCGATTTTAATTCGCACGAATCGCGTGATGATATTCCTGAACAAGAATATGTAGATGCGCTGCGTTTGGATTTAGAAAACGATGCTGTACTGGCCCAAGGCCGAAAACTGACCAGTATATTTTTTGGTGGCGGTACACCGAGTATTTTATCTGCATCTGCGATTGCGCAGATTATTAAGAATGCGGAAGAACTGATCGGATTCGAAAAAGATATTGAAATCACACTGGAAGCAAACCCCGGTACCTTTGAGCAGGAAAAATTTTCTGGTTTTCGCGCGGCAGGAGTAAACCGTTTATCTATTGGTATTCAAAGTTTCAATGACAAGCAGTTGCAGTTATTGGGGCGTGTTCACGGTCGCGATGAAGCCCTGCGTGCGGTTGAGGTGGCGCGTACTGCAGGTTTCACTAATATCAATTTAGATTTAATGCATGGTTTGCCTGAACAATCTGTCGAGGATGCCAAAGCTGATTTGGCGCAAGCTATAGCGCTCGCGCCCGAACATATTTCTTGGTACCAACTCACCATTGAGCAAAACACCGCATTTTATTCCAACCCACCGATTCTTCCGTTTGAGGATACGCTCGCCGACATCCAAGATGAAGGTCAATTGATGTTGGCGCAAGCTGGCTATGATCAGTACGAAATTTCTGCTTACGCCAAAAATAACCAACGCGCGCGCCACAATATGAATTATTGGGAGTTCGGCGATTACTTAGGTATAGGTGCTGGTGCGCACAGCAAAATTACCCAGCCGGAATATTCAAAAATTTTCCGCATGTGGAAAACACGTTTGCCCAAGCATTATTTAGATGCAGCGACCAGTAATCGAATTTGTACAAATCTGGCTGGGCACCAGAATGTGTTCGGCGCAGATAGCGACGTGCTTTCACGTGCATCCCTGCCGCTGGATTTTTTAATGAATGCACTGCGTTTGAATGCCGGCGTGCCTACGCATTATTTGGCAGAGCGCACGGGTTTATCGTTGAAGGCTCTTGAGCCGCGCTGGTCGGAGTTCACAGAAAAAGGATTACTCGAAATTGCCGATAATCATCTGCGGCCAACACTTATGGGTCGCCGTTTTCTAAACCGCGTGCTGGAGGCCTATGCTGGTTAATGAATCCGTGATTTGAAAAAGTTGAAGTATAAAAATGGAGGCAAGTGCCTCCATTTTCTTTTATGGTTTTTGTCCTTATTGTGTTTTTTAGTTATGGTTTATTGTTGTTATGCGTGCGCGCCGGTAACGCGAATTTCATCTTTCCAGCGCAAGTGATCGGTGTAGTGCAATATCCGCATATTGCCTTGATAGTCTTCAATTAAAGCGCTGCAGTTTTCTATCCAGTCGCCCGTGTTGCAATAGGTAAGCCCATCTTGCTCAAACAGCGCCGGGTAATGAATATGCCCGCAAATGACGCCGTCGTAACCGCGCCGTTTGGCCTCGCTTAAACATTCTTGCTGATAGGTATCGATCGCGGCTTTCGCGCCTTTAATATTGCTTTTAATTAAGCCGGCTAATGAAAAGTACGGACGTCCCATCCATCTGCGAAAACGATTTCCCCAGCGATTAATAAACAGCAACAAATCGTAACCATGATCACCCATCATGCGAGCGAGCCATGAGTGATTTATGTAAGCGTCCATGGCATCGCCGTGCATGATTAAAAAGCGTTTGCCATAAGCATTTACGTATTCGTGTTCGTGCTGAATTTCGATAGCGCCGAAATGCTGCCCACAAAAGCGACGCAAGGGTTCGTCGTGGTTGCCGGGCACGTAAATGACGCGCACACCGCGCGCGGCAAGTTCGTAAAGTTTTAAAATAATTTGGTAGTGATTGTGCGGCCAGCAGAAGCGGCGCTTGAGTGACCAGAGGTCAACAATGTCGCCGACAAGATAAAGTGTGTCGCAGTGAATGTGATCGAGAAAATCGAGCAGGTAATTTGATTTACAATCGCGATAGCCCAAATGAATATCCGAAATCCAAATGGTGCGCGCGTGAACAAGCGGTGTTGCAACGCACATGGGGATAAGAGGTTCGTGCTGCTTTAGCGCGTGCGGTAACACAGAGCTGGATGCATTCATAAACGTGTCCATTCAGTGGTTTGCAAAATAGTTGCAAACGCACATGACGGAACGACAACACTTCTATGAATTTTTGATGACGTGAAGCGCCTTGTGGCGCTTTTCTTTATTTTGCTGCAGCTGTTTTGTCGGAATGTTGCAGCGTATCTTGGCGAAGCCAATTTAACACAGCGTAGCGGCTTTCCAACATGTCCTTATAGGTTTGCAAAATGACCGTGTTGGGCTTTTGTTGTTTTTCCAAAAGCTGCAAGCGTTCCTTTAAAAAGGCGATATCACTTTCAACCTTGCGGGCTACATCTTCGCTGTTGTGTTCCACATCGCCTATGCTGAGTCGCGTCATTGAATCTCTCCTAATTTTCCTTGGTTAGGTGAGCATTATCCTTGGTTTAGTCCATGAGCAATAGGCGACATTCTCCTTGCGTTTTGTGAGCTTTGGCTTACAAAACCTGCTTTTTAGTTAGCGTGAGGATGTACAAAAAGGTGGTCGCAAGCACTATGGACGGCCCGGCGGGGCTATCCCAATAGTAAGACGCACCTATTCCCAAGCAAACCGCGATACTGCCCAGAGCACTTGCCACAATCGCCATGGCTTCCGGTGTGTGCGTCAGCCTGCGGCTGGCGGCGGCGGGAATGATGAGCAGCGCAGTGATCAGCAGAACCCCAACCACTTTCATCGCAATCGCAATGACCAGCGCCATCAATAACATCAACGCCGTGCGGATTTTTTGGACGGGAATACCCTCCACCTGCGCCAGTTCTTCGTGAACGGTAATCGCTAACAAAGGTTTCCAAAGTCGGGTCAAAGCGAGAATGACCAGAAGAGATACTGCCCAAATAGTGATGAGATCCACCCTATTCACCGACAATATATCGCCGAATAAGTAGGCCAGCAGGTCTATGCGCGTACCGCTAAACAGGCTCACACACACCAAACCCAGCGCGAGTGTGGAGTGAGACAAGATTCCCAGTAGTGTATCAGTCGCTAGAAAACGGTTGTTCTGCATGCCCACAAGTACCAAGGCTAAGAGCAAGCAACCAACAGCCACCGCGAGGTTCAGGTTTACGCCGAGCAAGAGCCCAAAGGTAATTCCTAGCAATGAGGAGTGTGCGAGTGTATCGCCAAAATAGGCCATGCGCCGCCATACGGCGAAAGACCCAAGCGGCCCGGCGACCAAAGCGACAGCGATACCGGCGAGTAATGCGTTGAGAAGAAAATCAGCCATGATGGTGCCCGCAAGAATCTGTGCAACCCACATGACCTTTGATCACGTTGCCATGAGCGTCATGTTGGTGGTCGTGGTGATGGTGATAAAGCGCAACCTGGGGTGCGGCGCCAGCAGTGTCAGCCAAGCTTGCGCCGAAAAGTGCGAGGTAGGCCGGGTCGTTAGTGACCTTATCGGGGTGGCCGTGACAGCAAACGTGCTGGTTAAGGCAAATCACCGTGTCGGTCGTCGCCATCACCAGATGCAAATCGTGCGAAACCAGCAGAACGCCGCAGTTACGCGTTTTGCGAATTTGGTTGATAAGCGCATAAAGCGCAGATTGACCGCTAACGTCCACACCTTGAACGGGCTCGTCCAAGACTAGCAGTTGAGGATCACGCAGTAGCGCGCGGGCAAGCAAGACGCGTTGTACTTCCCCGCCCGACAAGGATTGCATGGCGGCCTTACCTAATTTTTGGATACCTGTTAGCTCCTGAATTTCCGCCAGGTTCACGCGCGCTTCGCCACCTAATAAGAGAAAGCGCTCAACGGTAAGCGGTAAACTCGCGTCTAAATGCAACTTTTGCGGCATATAGCCAATGCGTAGATCTGGCGCCCGTTCAATACTGCCTTCGTCAATTTTGATCAGCCCCAACACGCTGCGTACCAGCGTGGTTTTTCCCGCACCGTTGGGGCCAATCAAGGTCACTATCTTGCCGGCTTCAAGCGTTAAGTCCGCGCCTTTTAAGAGATGGCGGCCGTTGCGAATTACGCCCACGCCTTGGGCTTTTATCAGTGTCATGGGCTTAATCCTTGGCTTTTTGGCAGCTTGGGCAGAGTCCATTGATTTCTACGCTGTGGCTGGCGAGCGTAAAACCCGCGTCTTGGGCTGCGCCCAAAATGCTTTGGTTTAGCTGCGTATTATCTAACTCAACAGCGACATTGCAGTTTTGGCAAATCAAAAAATGACTTTGGTGTTTTTGCGAAGGTGATGGGCAGCCGATAAAGGCATTCAAGCTATTAATGCGATGTATCAGCCCTTCTTCCAACAGGAAATCCAATGCACGGTAAACCGTTGGGGGCGCCACGCGACGGGTTGATGCCTGCGCCAGCATATCCATCAAAGCGTAGGCGCCCAACGGCTTATGGCTTTGCCACACCTGTTCCAAGACTTGTTCGCGTAGGCTGGTTAGGCGAACACCGCGCTCGTCGCACAGCTGGCGCGCCGATTGGATTGCATCGGTTATACAATGGTGATGGTTGTGGTGGCTGCAAGCTTTGGCAAGCGTATACATGATTGAGATGACCAAAAGCTGAGTGAGATGGACAATATGTTACACTATAACCTTATTTATCACAGTCTCGATGAGGGCGAGTGCAAGATGAGAATTATGATGCTGAAAGGCTTTTTAGTCGCCGCACTCTTGCTAGGTACAAGTCTCAGTCATGCTAAACCGCTCGTCTTATCCAGCCTGAAGCCCTTGACCTTGATCGCTCAGGAAATTGCGGGAACAGCGGCGGATGTAGACACGCTCCTGCCAGAATCCGCATCTCATCACGATTATCCACTCAAAGTTTCGGACTACTCGCGCCTGCAAAAAGCAGATTTGTTTGTATGGATTGGGCCAGAGTTAGAGAGTTTTCTCCAGAAGCCCGTAGCGAATTTGCCCGCCACCAAGATCCTGACAGCCTATGATTTGCCTGGTCTTTTTTGGCCGGACGAGGCATCCGTTTCGGATGATCACCATCACGCCAAAGATCCGCATTTGTGGTTGGATGCACGCAATGCTGTTACCGTCGCTCGCGCAATTACGGAAAAGCTCATAAAGCTCGATGCGCCTAATACCGACCTATATCGCAAAAACCTGCAGGTATTTGCGTCAAAAATGCACGAGTTGGACAACAGGTTACTGGCTCAGATGAAACCCGCTTCAGGAGTGGGTTTTGCGGTTTATCACGAGGGATTTGCACACTTCGTAAGCCATTACGGGTTGCGCCAGTTGGATTACATTACTTTTACGCCCGAGCAGAAACCCGGCGCAAAACACATGCAGCAATTGCGTGAGCGACTATCGAAAGATGGAAGTTGTTTGTTTCTGGAGCCTTATAACAACTTACAGGCTACGCGTGATTTGGCTCAGGAGTTACATCTGCGGATCGGAACATTGGATGCGCTGGGCACACAAAGCACAAAGACCTACTCGCAACTCCTGGAGCAAATGGCAACAGATTTCTTAACCTGCCTGACGAATGTGCGTCACTAACGAAGTGTGCATTGGAAGGCGTAGCTTAATGCTGCGTGCCGCCAAGGCATCAATTTGGCGTTTGTTCAATTCCATCACAAAAGCATCGTAAGCGGCGCGGACTTTTTTGTCCGAGACCAAGGCGCTGCTTTTCAATAAATCAAGAATCCCGCTTTCCGTGGCGAGGCGATGGCGTTCGCCGGTGCTGTGGTAGTAGGCACTACCTAATTGTTGAAGTCGAAAAATCGCGGTTTGCGAGAAAATCAGTATGTCCATTGTTTGGCTCCTTTGACGATAAACATCATGTTTATGCTTTGATGAAAAACGAAATTAACAAAAAGCATCCAAATTCTAGGTTAAAGAAAGAACACATGTGGTTCTTGCAGCGATCAAAACTCAACAACTTGTAAAATTTGTGACAGCGATAAAAAAAGGGCCCTGCGACGCCATAACTAAAAGGTATAACGAACCGCAGAGCCTATGCAGGGTCAAACACGAGGAGAGAAAAACAACATCAAACAACGTTACAAAAAACAATATCAATCATTTCTCAACATGCCTGATTGCAGCATGCTGGCTTAAATTATTTGCGCAGCGGCGCAAGGATCTGGAGGGATAGTCAAGTTACAGGAGCAACTTCCTACATCCGCTAATACTTCTCAATCTGCCAACGGCAGCTCAATAAGTGCAAGCGTTTGTGCGCTTCGCTCAGTCTCTGCAGTTGGCAGAACTGTTAACCCGTATCAACTTCCAGGCCTTTTCCCGTCTAAGCGGGATAGCATCTTTTCCTGTTCAGAAGAGAGCTATTCGCAACATCAACAATTCTTAGAATGGTTGGTGTGCAATGGTCAGCAGAATCCAAGGAGCAAATACTGGAGCCGCTAAAAGTACGGCCACTAATGCTGAAGATGATTCTTTAATTTTTGCGTTCATTTTACGATTTCCTTTTTGAGGTGTTTACTTTCGTTACCGAGGTAATTTTGTTACCTCTTGTTACTCATGGTAACACAATAATTTTTTTTGGCTAGTAATTTTTATCTATATTTTTGGAATAAATAAATAATTATCAGCAATATCAATATATTGTGATGTATATCTCATGCAGCATCTTGTTGCGGAATTTGTGCACAAAGGTAACACATAAACTGTCACAAACTTGTGTTACCTGCACCCAAAGAGTGCTTTTAAGGTTTTGGCTGCTTTTGAAGGGGGGTTTTGTGTATTCTGAGGGTTAATCGTCCTGCCCTTTTGCTTAAGACTACTTACATGATTTCCCAAAATTCCCCGCTTGAGTGCGTTGCACCACTTGTTCTCGTTGATGGTTCTTCTTATCTGTACCGTGCGTACCACGCGTTACCGCCTTTAACTAACTCTAAAGGGCAACCTACAGGTGCGGTGAAAGGCGTGATTAACATGATGCGCCGCTTAAAAAAGGACTATCCGAATAGCCAAATCGCTGTGGTATTTGATGCAAAGGGCAAAACCTTTCGCGACGATATGTTTGCCGAATACAAAGCGCACCGCCCACCTATGCCAGACGACTTGCGCCCGCAGGTGCAGCCCATCTTCGATATTGTTCAGGCTATGGGTATTCCTTTAATGGTGGTAGAAGGTGTAGAGGCAGATGACGTCATCGGCACTCTCGCGCGCCAAGCAACGGAACAAAAATGCGACGTTGTGATTTCAACGGGCGATAAAGACATGGCGCAGCTCGTGAACGAACACGTCACGCTTGTTAACACCATGACGGAAACGGTTTTGGACATTCCCGGTGTTCATGAAAAATATGGTTTCGGCCCTGAGTTGATGATTGATTACCTTGCGCTTATGGGCGACAAGGTCGACAACATTCCAGGTGTCCCCGGCGTTGGCGAAAAAACGGCGCAGGGTTTGATTCAAGGCATAGGTAGTTTGGATGCGATTTATGCCGATTTAGAAAAGGTGCGAACCCTATCGTTTCGCGGCGCGAAAAATATGCCGGAGAAATTAATTGAACATCGCGACATGGCGTATTTATCTTACCGACTTGCAACAATCAAAACAGATGTTGAATTAGAGTTGGGTCCAGAAACCATAAAATTATCGCAACCCGATAACGCAAAACTGCGTGAATTATTTGAAGATCTCGAATTTAAAGGCTGGGTAAAAGAGTTGGGTGAAGGTTCTGCGCCAGCTACAGAGCCCTTAGAAAAAAACGAGCGCACTTCAGAAGCAGCTGAATCCACAACCGTAAATTCTAATTCAGAATTTCTGCCAGTTTCTGCACCATCTGAAATTCAATACGACATTATTACTGACAAGGCATTGTTTGGTGAGTGGCTAGTTCGCTTAATCAACGCAACTGCATTTTCGTTTGATACAGAAACGACCAGCCTCAATATCATGGATGCAAAAATTGTTGGTTTGAGTTTCGCTGTTGAGGCGGGAAAAGCGGCTTATGTTCCCTGCGGACATGACTATATGGGCGCGCCCGAACAACTATCTATCGACTGGGTTTTGGCGGAATTGAAAACCATTTTGGAAGACGATGCCAAAATAAAAATTGGCCAAAATTTAAAATACGATCGCAGTGTGCTGTTGAATTACGGCATCACCTTGCGTGGTATTGCCTTCGATACCATGCTGGAATCATATGTATGGAATTCTATTGGCAGTCGCCACAATATGGATGTTCTCGCTGAAAAATATCTCGACTACAAAACCGCAACTTTCGAAGAGCTCGCAGGAAAAGGCGCTAAGCAGCTGACGTTTAATCAATTAAAAGTAGAAGATGCTGGACACTACGCGGCAGAAGATGCGGATATTACTTTGCGTTTGCATCAATTTTTTTGGCCGCAGCTTGAAAAAAATTCGTCACTAAAATCAGTATTTGAAGATATTGAGATTCCCTTGATTCCAGTTTTGTCGCACGTAGAGCGCAACGGTGCGCTTGTTGATGCCAATTTGTTAGGCAAGCACAGCATTGAACTGGGTGAACGTTTAACTCAGTTAGAGCGAAAGGCTTACGAGATTGCAGGGCAAGAATTTAATTTGAGTTCGCCTAAGCAGTTGGGGGTGATTTTATTTGAGCAGCAAAAATTACCCGTAATCAAAAAAACACCTACTGGAACACCGTCCACCGCTGAAGAAGTGTTGCAAGAGCTTGCACTGGATTATCCATTGCCAAAAGTGCTCATGGAATATCGCGGCCTTGCAAAATTAAAATCCACCTACACGGATAAATTACCGCTCGAAATTAACAAGCGCACCGGCCGAATTCACACAAGCTATCACCAAGCAGTTGCAGCGACCGGGCGATTGTCTTCGCAAGATCCCAACTTGCAAAATATTCCCATTAAAACCGAAGAAGGCCGCCGAATTCGTCAAGCGTTTATTGCACCCGCCGGTTATAAATTAATTGCGGCGGACTACTCACAAATTGAACTGCGCATCATGGCCCATCTTTCGGACGATGTTGGTTTGCTGAATGCCTTCGATAAAGGTTTGGATGTGCACCGCGCAACTGCTGCAGAAGTTTTTGGTGTGAGTTTGGATTCGGTAACCTCGGAAATGCGCCGCAGCGCGAAGGCAATTAATTTTGGTTTGATTTATGGGATGTCCGCATTCGGTTTGGCAAAACAATTGCGCGTTGGTCGTAACGAAGCACAGCAATATATTGATCGCTATTTCGAGCGTTACCCAGGCGTACAGCGCTACATGAATGAAACGCGCGCGTTGGCGCATGAGCAAGGTTTTGTAGAAACGATTTTTGGTCGTCGACTGTATTTGCCCGATATCAACGCGAAAAACAAAAATTTGCAAATGGCTGCCGAGCGCACAGCTATCAACGCGCCCATGCAGGGGACGGCTGCAGATATTATTAAGAAGGCCATGATTAGTGTGGATGCGTGGCTGGGCAAATCAGCGCTGGATGCAAAACTCATCATGCAGGTACATGACGAATTGGTGTTAGAAGTCGCAGAAGATCAACTAGATCAGGTGAGAGATGGTGTTGTTGCCCGCATGTCTAATGCCGCACAGCTCAAGGTTCCCTTGTTGGTAGAGGCGGGTATTGGCAATAATTGGGATGAGGCGCACTAAATCTTCGCTTGTGGGCGATTTGGTAAGGATGTAACCAGCTGATTCTTATGGGCTTTTCTAATTGTGCAAAAATTTTTCAAATTTATTTACAAATATCTTGAACTTATTGGAAAGGGCTTAGTCTCAGTTATGTGTGTTTTACTTTCATGAGCTAACTCCTCCCCTGATGGCAATTTGCCAGCTAAGCGTTAAAGACTATGCAAAGCTACCCTGACTTTTAGTCGGGGTTTTTTTTGTCTGCGATTTGGCTAGTTATTCCTGCATCAAAAAGTTTGCAGCTGGATTGAACTTAGTGGGATTGCTGCGGCCATAGTTTCAGGAAGCATGTGATTCTCCTCTAGTCCTTCCGGCGCTTTTCCCCAAGGGCGCCGGATTTATCTCCGGTGGCTTGGCCACCGGTTTTTTTATCCCTCTATTGGTTCTTCTTCCAAATTTTCTGTCTCTTCAACCGGTGCAAGCCATGACTGAAGCTTTGCTTTCAAATCATCGACACCTGTATTTTTCAACGACGAAAAGGTCTGGATGCTGACTAAATCGGCAATTCCCGCATTTTTTATGGCTTTCTTGACCGCCATCAATGCGCTGCTTGCTTGACCACGGCTTAATTTATCGGCTTTGGTTAGCAAGATATGCACGGCCATGTCGGACTCGGTTGCCCAGTTGATCATGGTGGTATCGAACTCTTGCAGCGGGTGGCGTATGTCCATTAACAGCACCAATCCCTTTAGGCATTGGCGTTCGCGCAGGTATTCGGATAGGTAGCGTTGCCACAGTTCTTTTTGCTCGCGGGATACTTTGGCATAGCCGTAGCCGGGTAGGTCCACCAACCTTTGAGTAGCGCTCAGCTCGAAAAAGTTGATGAGTTGGGTGCGGCCGGGGGTTTTACTGACGCGCGCGAGTTTATGGTTGTTGGTCAAGGCGTTGATGGCGCTGGACTTACCAGCGTTAGAGCGCCCTGCAAAGGCAACCTCAACTCCCTCCTCCGGCGGACACTCGCGGATACTGGGAGCGCTTAGCGTATATTTGGCCTTGTGGAAGTTAATCGGAGTGGACATAAAAACCCTTCAAAATGGTGTGTTATTAGCACGATGGTATATAATGCAGCATGCACTTCTGCGGAGTAATGCCTGCTGGAACAAAAGCTTGGACGCTTAGACATGGCGTCTGGGAAGGTAAAACAGACAAGCAGAAGGTGGATGGCCGGCATTGTAGCCTGATGACTATCCCTAAGCGAATAAAATGACCCTAAGCACCGCTCAAGTGCTTACAACACAATTGAATGACAGGTTTGCCGATGAAATATCTTGTAAAAAATGCACTTTTTTCGCTGGGTTTGATTGCAATTGCTCAGGGTGCTTCTGCCTCTGGTACGGCCAAGTTGGCGGGTGATGCTAAAGCGGGCCAAGCTAAAGCTGCAGTGTGTGGCGCGTGTCACGGTATGGATGGTAACAGTGCGGCTCCAAATTTTCCTAAATTGGCTGGCCAAGGCGAGCGTTACATCGTAAAACAACTTCACGATATTAAAGCATGGGATACCGAAACCAACCCAGCTAAAAAAGCATCTGCTGGCCGCGTCGTATTGGAAATGACAGGTATCCTTACTAACCTGAACGATCAGGATTTTGCGGATATTGCAGCTTATTTCTCCAGCCAAAACACCCAGCTTTCCGGTGCGAAAAAAGAAGAAGTTCAGGTGAACTCTGGCTTGAAAGTGGATTCTCTTGAGTTGGGTGCAAAAGTGTACCGCAGTGGTAATGCTGCCAACGGTCTCCCTGCGTGTGCTGCTTGTCATGCACCAGACGGTAGGGGTAATGCGCCAGCTGGCTTTCCTCGTTTGAGCGGTCAACATCCAGAATATATTGAGAAGCAACTCACCAACTTCCGCGCGGGCAACCGTGTTAACGATGGCGATACCTCTCCAATGCGCACTATCGCGGACAAAATGAGCGATGCGGAAATCAAAGCAGTGGCGAACTTTATCGCAGGCTTGAATTAATTCTTGTCAGCGAATCCTCACTTACGTTAAAAAGGCGGCTTTGGTCGCCTTTTTTATTGGCAAGTAATTAATAAACTGCCGTATAGCCTGGGTTCATCTTTCCCCTTTCATTATTTTGAAAACATCGGAGACGATACATGCGTATTTTTGCTGCCCTCATGGGTGTTATTTTTTCTGCAACCGCTTTTGCCGCAGAGCCAGCTGCGCCTTCGCTAATATTCCAGTATTTGGAAGGCAAGGATTATGTGGTATTGGAAAAACCTGTTCCTACAAGTACACCCGGCAAAGTCGAAGTTGTCGAAGTGTTTTCATACCTTTGTCCTCACTGCTACCACTTTGACCCCATCCTTGCCGCGTGGATGAAACAGCAAAAGCCAGATGTGGCTTTGGTGCAAATACATGCCTCATGGAGTCCGGCGATGGAACCCTATCAAAGAGGTTTTTACACTCTGGAAGCCCTGAAAATAAAGGAAAAGGCTCATGCAGCAGTATTTGATGCAATCCACAAAAGCCAAAAAGAATTCAAAGATGCCCAAGCTTGGGCTGATTTCTTGGCGCCTTACGGTGTGAAAAAAGAAGCGGTTATCGCGACCTATAATTCAGACGCCATTACCAAGCAGCTAGCACGTTCCAGCGAGTTGTTCAGAAGCTACCAAATTTCAGGTACTCCCGAAATGGTGGTTGATGGTAAGTACCGTATCAGTACGCGTTTTGTTGGGACTCAGGAAGATATGTTGAAAGTGGTTCAATTCCTGGTGAACAAGGCTCGCGCGGAGCATGGCGCAAAATAATAAGAGTCGTTGTTAGCGCTGATTTGCGTTAAGCGGAACTTAAAAACATTGTGGCAATCCTAGCCATACTTTTTTTGATGATGTGGAGTTGTATATGCGTATGTTTGCCGCCCTCGTGGCGCTTGTGTTGGGTGCGTCTGTGTCAATGGTCGAAGCAGCTGATCTCACGGAAGGTAAAGATTATGTGGTCTTAAGTGAGCGTGTAACGCCCGCAGATCCATCAAAAATTGAAGTGGCGGAAGTTTTTTCTTATTTATGTTCGCACTGCTATCACTTTGAACCTTTGCTGACAGCTTGGGCAAAAAAGCAACCTGCCGATGTGCAACTTGTTCAAACCCATGCGTCCTTTAACCAAAACTGGCCGATTTATCAGCGTGCTTACTACACTATTCTAGCCTTGGGTGTTAAAGACAAGGTGCAGGATGCAGTATTCAATTCAGTCTTTGTTGGTCAAAAGCAAATGCTAACCGCCGAAGCTTGGGCCGATTTTTTGTCGCTATACGGTGTGGATAAACAAAAAACCCTGAGCACCTACAATTCATTTGGTGTGAACAGCCAAATCAAGCAAGCTGACGCCCGCGTGCGAGACTTTAAAGTGTCAGCAACGCCAACGGTTGTGGTTGATGGCCGCTTCAAAGTAGCTGTCTCCAAACACGAAGATATGCTGAGAGTAACCCAATCTCTCGTGGACAAGGTGCGCGCCGAACGCGCCGCTAAACACTAGGTTCTGTGGTTGGAAAAAGCGCCCGCGTCAGCAATGCCGCGGGCGTTTTTGTTTCTGGGCGTTGCTTTCGATGAACCGCGTCTATACTGATTATCAGAACAAAAAACCTGTAATTAGAGAGCTATATGGTTGACCGATCTGAAGATAAAAATGGCAGCTGGCGAGAAAAGTATCTAGATGCGCTTGATCAGCAGGAAAAAATCGAAAAAAACTTGGCGGCGCAGCAAGAACTCTTGAGGCGCGCGCTAGTGCGTGTGAGCGTAGTGGCGGATGGGCAAGATGATGCGCTTGATGGCATTCTCGGGCAATTGCGCGAACGTATGCGCGGATCCATCGCTGGGGATATCAGCAGTTTGATTTCGCGCCTCGATGAAGTTGCCATCAATTTTGAACAACACCGCGAACAAAATGCCTTAGATGTTCGCACGTCTTTGTCAGAAACGGTTAAACCGCTACAAACCTTGGATTTGCCTCGCGGTGTTAAAAAAGAAATTAGCCAATTTCTTTCGCAGCTGCCAGAGCGTAGTAAAAAAGTGCGGTTGTATCCGGCGCTGTTACAACAGCTTGCGAGTATCCAGCAACAAGCCTTAAAAGAAATCGAACAGCCTAAAACCGGATTCCTGCAAAAAATTCTGGGTTCGCAGAGTAACGCTAAACCTATCGAAAAAACTGCACAACAAAAAATGGAAGACGATGCTTCTGAGTCAGCCGAATCTCCTGTGGCAAAAGCAAGTCCATCTGGCCCAACCAATATTAACTATCAAGATATAAATGCGGCGTTGACTCAATCTGCAGTATCAGCAGCCCCCGCCTTTTTGTCTGCGTCTAACAACTCCGAGTTACCGAAAAAATTTGTCGAGCAAATTACACAGGTTATCAATCAATTTTTAACTGGGCTTGAAAAAGAAGCGCCGATGGTTAAAAAAGTTCAAGCCATTCGCGAGCGAATTAACTCTGCAACAACGGCTGAGTCGTTTATTAAAACCTTGGAAGAATTGCGCGATTTAATGATGCAATCCTACCTGTCAGCCAACCAAGCATTTGCTACCTATTTAAAAAATGTAAATCAGGAACTTGCCGATATTTATAGTTTGGTGGGTGGTGCAGTTGAGACAGAAGCGAGTCGACGCAACGCGAGTGACGCCTTGCAAAGTTCGGTGCGCCATGAAATGCAGGAGTTGGAGTCGAGTGCGGAATCTGCAACCGATTTGGCGCAACTCAAAAATCTGGTGCAATCACAGATAGGAAATATCCGCCAAGCGTTGGATCAATATCAGCATTCAGAACAAACCTCCAACCAACTTGCTAGTCAGTTAGAGGCTTTGTCTAGCAAAATAAAAATCATGGAAGACGAAGCGGAAAAAAATAGAACCGTGCTGGAAAAACAGCGCCATAAAGCGCTTCACGACCCACTCACTGAATTGCCTAACCGAGAATACTATAACGAGCGGGCAAATTATGAATATCATCGTTGGCAAAGATACAAACGTCCGTTAACGCTAGCGGTTTTTGATATAGATTATTTCAAAAAAATTAACGATAGCCATGGGCATCAAGCAGGCGACCGCGTGTTAAAGGTTATTGGTCGGTCAGTAGCAAAACGCTTACGCGAAGTGGATTTTTTCTGTCGCTACGGCGGTGAAGAATTTGTCGCCATCATGCCAGAGACTAGTCTTTCAGATGCAATGTCGGTGTTGGATACCATTCGCGCTGCTATCGCCAATGCTGCGTTTAACTACAAAGAGCAACCCATCGCTATAACACTATCGATTGGTGTGACGGAATTCAAAGCGGGCGATGACTTGGATACCGCGTTTGCAAGAGCTGATGACGCTTTGTACGCAGCCAAATCCAGCGGGCGTAATTGCGTTAAATCAGCCTAAGCAGTTTCGGTTGAATTGATTAACACTATTTAACCAAAGCCAACAAAATTAATCGCCCGGCTAGATGCTGGGCGTTTATGCTATGTGAGTCTGACATTTCCTTTCTTTCTTCAATTAGCGTTTAGCTAGGTTCACTATGAAAAAAATAATTTTTGCCTGTACTCTCCTGGCCGTTGCTTGTGCGCAGGCCAAAACTCCTGCGGCTACAACAAATGAATCTTTAAGCATTAATGACAAAAACTATTTTGCCATGCAGGGCTTGAATGTCACTGTATTTAGCGACATCTACCCCGACGGTCACCAAACCGGCGTAACCATTATTCAGCATGGTAGCCGCGTAGCGGCAAACGGCGATTTGCGTTTGGAAGTATCTCCAGGGCAGTGGTCACCGGTTCCGACCGGCGGTGAGCAAGTTGTAAACAAGGAGCAACGTAGCATCACCCAAACCATGTCTTACCCAGATCCCACAAAAGACAAGAAAGGCTTCAACCCAATCAATTACCCGGATTTAAAATTCTCCTACAAAGTGAACGTCACTGCGTTGGAAGGCAATCAATTTAAAATCAGCGTCGATTTAGATAAGCCTCTTCCTGCGGAGTGGATCGGAAAGATCGGTTTCAATTTAGAGTTGTTCCCGGGTGAATTATTTGGCAAAGCCTTTTTGATGGATCAACAGTCCGGTATTTTTCCGCGCCAAGCAAATGGCCCTATGGAAAATGTAAATGGTGAATTTATTGCTGCGCCCTTGGCGGCGGGTAATAAATTAGTTGTTGCACCTGATGATGATAAAAGACAGATTGTTATTGAAAATAAAACCGCTAACGCGGCAGGAAAATTGGAATTATGGGATGGTCGCGGCAACCACAATAATGGTTGGTACATAGTGCGCACCAGTGTCCCAGCCAACGCAACCAAAAATGCCATCGAATGGGTTGTGACACCCAATGTGGTAAAAGGTTGGAAATATGAACCCGTGTTACAAGTATCGCAAATTGGTTACTCCACAAAGCAACCGAAAAAATTAGTGATCGAGCAAGATGCAACTGATGTAAACGCCGATGAGGTTAGCATTTATCAACTAACTGAAAGCGGAAAGAAATTGGTGCGTAAAGGCAAGCCACAAACCTGGGGCAATTTTTTACGTTACAACTATCTGACTTACGATTTTTCCGATATCCAAGTGCCCGGTAGCTATGTGATTTCCTATCGCGATCAATCAACGTCATCATTCAAAATTGCTGAGGATGTTTTTGATCGTCACGTATGGCAACCAACACTCGAATATTTCTTACCAATGCAAATGTGTCACATGCGCGTGAACGAAAAATATCGTGTATGGCACGGCTTGGATCATATGGATGATGCGCTCATGGCGCCAGTAAATCACAATCACTACGACGGTTATATTTCCGGCCCATCAACTTTAACCAAATATAAGCCGGGCGATCGCGTGCCAGGTTTGGATGTTGGTAACTGGCACGATGCGGGTGACTTCGATATGCGTATCGAATCAACGATGGGTACGGTTTGGTTGTTGTCAGAAATGGTGGAAGAATTTGGTTTGAATTACGACACCACAACTATTGACCAAAAAAATAAACTGGTAGAGATTCATCAGCCCGATGGCAAAAACGATGCGTTACAACAAATTGAACACGGCTTGTTGAGTGTACTGGGCGGCTACAAAGCTTTGGGTCGTTTGTATCGCGGCATTATTGATGTGGATTTGCGTCAATACGTGCTCTTAGGTGATGCATCTGTGCAAACAGATAATCTCCCTTATGACCCAAAGTTAGCTAAAGGCGAAGTCAAAAACGGCAAGTCGGGTAACCCTGACGACCGCTGGGTTTTCACTGAGGATAATCCAAACCGCGAAATTGATGCCGTAGCAGGTTTGGCGACAGCTTCACGCGTGTTGAAAACCTACAATCCACAAATGTCTAAGGATGCTTTGACTGCTGCGACAGAAATTTATGAAAAATCTTTCGCACGTGCTACCAAAATCGACGCGAAAACATTTGCGATTGCGGAACTTTATTTAACAACCAAAGATAAAAAATACCTCGCCGATTTAATGCCGCTCAAAGATCAAATTGTTGCGAAAATTGATGAGGCTGGCTGGCCGCTCGGCCGAATTATGGCCGATATCGAAGACAAAAATTTCGTGGCAGCAATTAACGATGCGGTGGACAAGCATCAACAATTAGTGCGTGATCGTGCGAAAAAAGAATCACCCTACGGCGTTCCTTACAAACCCAATATTTGGGGTGCCGGTTGGCAGATTCAGGAATTTGGTGTTAAACAGTACTTCTTCCATAAAAGCTGGCCACAGTTCACAACAACTGACGCTTACTTCAGTGCGTTGAATTTTGTGCTGGGTGTTCACCCAGGCTCCAACACACAATCATTTGCATCTGGTGTTGGTGCAAAATCAGCAACGGTTGCTTACGGCGCTAACCGCGCGGATTGGACATATATCCCTGGCGGTGTGGTTTCAGGTACAGCATTGATTCGTCCTGATTTACCGGAATTAAAAATCTGGCCATTCTTCTGGCAGCAAACAGAATATGTAATGGGTGGCGGCGAAACCAATTATATGTTCCTGGTGTTGGCGGTAGATGCTGAAAACAAGAAAAAGCAATAAATAAAATACGGGCCCGTCGCTAAGCTTTAATTATATTTTAAAGGGGAGTCGTCATCCGCGTAGCGGGATCCAGCCGTTGATTTTAATTTTCAAAAGCTGGATCCCGCTACGCGAGGATGACGACTCCCTATTTAATTTGCCTGGTTGTAAAATTTTTATAACGAAATACACAAGGTGTTCTCCATGTCTCAAGAAGAAAATTTATCCGTACTCTCCCGACGCCAATTTGTTAATGCCAGTTTGCTCGGTAGCGCTGCAATTATGAGCGGCAGCAGCTTGTCTGCTTTGGCCGACACAACCAAAAAATTTCACTTTGAGCTATCGCTCGCGCAATGGTCGCTGCATAAAGCGCTATTTTCAGGCGAATTATCTCCCCTGGACTTCCCTGTGATTGCACGTAAATCCTATGACATAGGCGCAGTGGAGTACGTTAATCAGTTCTTTTACGAAAAAGCAAAAGACAAAACGTTTTTAAATGAATTGAAAAAGCGCTGTGAAGATAACGGTGTTGTAAGCTCACTCATTATGGTGGACAAAGAACCTGAACTTGCCTCACCCGATGCAAAGGAACGCGTTGCGGGTGTTGAAGGTCACAAGAAGTGGATCGATGCGGCAAAGTTTTTGGGCTGTACCGCCATTCGCGTCAACTTGCATGGCAATGGCACGGTAGATCAATGGATTAAAGGCTCCGCCGAATCTTTGAAAAAGCTTTCGGAGATTGGTAAGCCGCAAGGCATAAGAATTTTGGTGGAAAATCACGGCGGATATTCATCAAGTGGGAAAAATATGGCAGAAGTGATGCGTCTCGCCAATGATTCCAATATTGGCACCATGCCGGATTTTGGCAACTTCTGTGTGCGCCGCGAAGTACCGGGCGACCTATGGAAATCTGCGTGTGTTGAGCAATACGATATTTATCAAGGCGTCGCCGAAATGATGCCGTACGCGGGCGCCTTCAGTGCAAAAAGTTTTGATTTTGATGAGCAAGGCAATGAAACAAAAATTGATTTCCTAAAAATGTTCACTTTGATGCGTGCGTCGGCTTATCGCGGTTATGTGGGTATTGAGTATGAAGGCGAAAAACTCAGTGAAGATGCCGGCATTCGCGCGACCATAAAACTTATCAAGAAAGTTCGTGAGCAGTTGAGTGCGTGATAAATACAATTTACATTTAGATGTTTATATCCCTACTTAGGGATATCGTCATCCTCGCGCAGCGGGGATGACGACTCCCCGTTCAAGTTATTTTACTTTATCCCAATTCAACACCATATCTTTCACATACAGCCCACTCTCCGTCAGGTTTGCATCCGTCCATTTTCCGTCTGGTGCTGTGCCGGGTTTTAATTGAGATGCACCTTCTTTTTTGTCATTCAGCGCCCAATTACACATCGACAGATTATTTTTCTTGGCGAAGGCAATCCACGCATCAGATTCTTTTTTATCAAGCCCACCGTCGCCATTTGCGTTAACGGTTCCCCACTCCGTAATCATTAAAGCAATACCGCTATCCAGAGCTTTTTGTGCTTTATCGCGCAGTTCTTGTTTGTGGGAACCTGCATAAAAATGCAAAGTGTAGGCGATATTGCTAAAACCTTTTATAGGATCGGCCGCCGCTTTATCAACATCTTGCGACCAGGTTTGGGTGCCAACGATAATTAAATTGTCTGGGTCTATTGCACGAATTTTTGCGATGACCTGCTCGGCGTAAGGTTTGATTTGCTTTGACCAATCGACATTTTGTAAAGGCTCATTGTAGATTTCATAAATTAGATTAGGTGCTTTGCCATATTTATTGGCGACTCTTTCAAAGAATTTTATGGCAAGTACGGGATCTTTCTCTGCGTTGTGAGAGTGCCAATCCACAATCACATACATACCTTGTGCAATAGCCGCATCTACTACGCGCTCGGCTTTCGCAAAATTACCTTCTGGATCTGCTGCATAGCCACCTTTCATATCCGCGCCTATGGCTGCGCGAATAATGGTTGCGTTCCACTCTTTCTGAACATAGGCAACAACATCAGCATTGTAATAGCGATCAGCGCCCCAGCCGGTGTTGCTCCAAAATAGGCTTGGGCCGGCAAAGGATGCAGGTTTTCCCGACACATCGACGATTTGGTTGCCCTTAACAGACAACGGGCCGTGAGTTTCAACAGCGGTAGCTGCTTGTGCTTGCATAAATGGGAATAGTGCCAGACCAAAAGCAACGCAGGCGGCTAATTTTAGGTTTTTGAGTTTCATTTTTTTGCTCCGCAAAAAGCGTTTATTAATTTATTTAGGGACTTTCTGCCAACCGCTTTATGGCACAAGCATGTACGAGGGTTTTTTAACATTGGTACAGGTGCTGGCGAAATGCTTTTACATTTCTTTTAATTGCGCTGCCATTTTTGCAAATATAAATTCCAAAAAGCGAACCAAGACTGAAGATAACAACCCCGAAACTATTTTTTCAGTTAGTGCTTTTGGCAAAAATTCGGAAACGGCGGAGCCTTCTACCCGCTAACTAAGATCATAAAGAGATTTATTGCGGTGGCTTAGAAAAAAGCCCTTCAATTGCTGGAGTTACGGAATTATCTTGGCGTCTAAGACCAAAAACGCTCTTATAATCCCACACACACCAGCCCCAGCCTTGGCTTTCTGCAGCAAGGCGTACGGTTTCTAAATAATTGCGGCGTCCACCTTCTGGCGCTTTCTGATAAACACCAAATACGCCCAAATAAATTTCTTTATCAGGTGCATGTTCTTTTAACCATTGTTGAGCCTTCGCAAAATCCGCCTGTACAGCATCCCGAGTCAACTGCTTGCCAGATTCTTTGTAAGCGTAATGTGAAGGTTTAAGGTATGCCGATAAGTCTGGCACTGTGCCGGGAAAATCGATAGGCGGCATATCATCTGGATAATCTTTCCATGACGTGCGTTGGTGGGTGAATACAGTTGGCTCATCATAAAGAACTAATATGGCGACTTTGGGATCCTTAGGGATTTCCAGTGCAGCCAAATGTGCAAAATTGCTGGATAAATTTGGCGCAATATAAAGTACGCGTTGCTTATCATGAGCGCGTACCGCTGCAATCATATTTTTATAAAGTGCATTGAGTTGTGCAGGTTCCGGTGCGGATGGCTCGTTCAAAAGCTCAATACGCAATGCATCACCTTCTTTTACAAAATGTTTGCCGAGCTTGCCAATAAAATCCACCGCTTTTTTCTGTTCAATGATATCGGTGAAAACGGCCGGGTCTTGCTGGCTATGCTGATATTTGCCACCTGGTAAAAAGTGCATGTCGAGCACTACGCCCATGCCTTTTGCTTTGGTCATGCTTAAGGCTTTTTCAAACACCGCAATGCGTTCCAAGTTAAGGCTGCCATCATCATTGCGCCACAAGCGTGAATCAACGGGGAAGCGTAAATGATCGAATCCTTGTTCTGCCAACCATGTGAGATCGGCTTCGCCAAACCAATCGCCACCATATCCAATTTTTTCATCAAATTTAGCCAGCCAGTGGCCAATGCTAATGCCGTGTTTAAAAGTAAATTGTGTCCCCGGTGTTTGCGCTGGTGTTACATGGATAATTTGGCCCGCCCAACATGAGGTACTCGCCCTAGTTAAAGCCGCACTGCAAAAAAGTTTACGTATGAACATTCGGCGAATTCTCTACAGACTCATTTCAATGACATTGGAGTAGCCGGTTTCGCCACCCGCGTTGCGGCCTTTAACGCGATAGTAATAGGTTTTTTCTCGTTCCCCTGTTTCATCAAACCACAAAGGTGTGGGTTCATGGGTTTTATCTTCTTCGTATTTTTTTACGTCAAAAATAACGGAATCCTGAATACCTGTTGCAACCACTTTCCAACCACCGTTTTTCTTTTCAGAACGCTCTACTGTGTAATCAGATGCACCGGTTGAGCCGCGCCACACCAATGCCCCTTTTTTTCTGGAAAAAAGCACGGGCGCTTGATCAGGTTTTTTTATCGGTGGAACTTTTAATCCTCGCATGGCGTAACCTTCACGCTTAACCAAATCCAAAATTTGCTGTTCTTGAAAGTGATAACCTGCGGCAAAGCCAGGAATATGAAATGAATTGATTGGTGTACCGCCTTCATTGTGATAATAAAATCCGCCATCACGGCGATGGCTACGAATACTCCACAACAAACCGCCGCTGATACCTTCTTCGCGAATGGCTTTAATTAACGCCGTTTGATTTTCTATAGTCGCTAAACCAAATTCATCAATCAGCAATACTTTTTTACCACGGCTTGCGTCACGCTCTTTTTTCGCCAAAGGTGCAAGCTCTGTTGGTCCGCCAAAAGTACGATTCCAATATTCATAAAGGTGCGCACTCATCATGTCGACGTCTGGGCTATTCAACATGACGTGACGATCGCCACCGGCTTCCATTAACAAATGGTTGCTGTCGATAGATTTGATGTATTTCGCCATTTCCAATTGCCATGCTGTAATGATTGGCTTCCATTCTTCGCTATTAATTTTGCGATCAGGTGCGTAGCTGTCGAATTCATTACCAAATTGCCAGCCCAAAATTGCTGGATCATTTTTGTAGACTATGCCGGTGATGGTGTTGCGGCGATTCAATACATAATTGAGAAAGTGTTTAAAATCCTCTTTAACTTTTTCATCTGTCCAGAACGCCCCTGGTGTTGTATTGCCAGATAAAGCGGCAAACTCATCTACGCCACGTACAACCGGAAATGATTGGGATGCGATAAAAGGTACAAGAATGCGTACGTCATACTCTTTGCAAAGCGCCAGAAGTAAATCGAAGGAACGAAACGCATCTTCGTTATATTGACGCCGCCCGCTAATGTGGAAGGGAACTCCATTATCTTTTGGACTGTAAACACCAAACGAGAATGACCGTGTTGCACGGGCACCTAAGCGATTGATAGAACTTAAGATGTCGCGTAACTCGTATTCGTCAGGAAAGCGATTGCTAAAGTCAGGATGTAATTGCGACTCGTGCGCTTGGATATTGGGTGCGGCCAAGCCCAAGAAACGAAATTCTTTTTGACCTTCATACAACACATCAAGATTGCGTTTAATGATTGGCCAGTCTTCGTTAGTATTTTTTGCAAAGCCTTGCGGCGCGGTTGTTAAAAAAGTTGTGAAAGCAAAACCGAGCAATAACGACTTATTCATAAATGTTCTCTGTAGTGTTAGAAGATGAAACAAGTAGACATGTTGCCTGTATAGTAAATGTAATCGGTTACATGCTCAAACAGAGCCGCATTTAAGTTTTAAATTTCACTGGCCGCGCCGGCGGGACACTGGGAGCCTTATAGAACTCGTGCTTGGTTTGACGTTACGGGGCGGTTTACACTCGCGGCCAGCTTTTTTAACGCGAGTCCGCTTATGAATTCCCTTATTCCCACCAACATCATTACCGGCTTTTTAGGCGTAGGAAAAACAACGGCCATCACCCACTTGCTCAAACACAAGCCTCAAGACGAGGTGTGGTCTGTGTTGGTCAACGAGTTTGGAGAAATTGGTATAGACGGCGCCATGCTCAAAACCGTCAACGCCAACGTGCGCGAGGTGCCGGGTGGTTGCATTTGCTGTGTGGCGGGCCTGCCCATGAAAATTGCTCTTAACATGATGATCGCCACTACCAAGCCAGACCGTATCATTATTGAGCCAACGGGGCTGGGGCACCCCGAAGAAATCATCAACACCCTGCTCGGCGAGTATTACGATACGGTGTTGAATTTGCGGGCGACCATTACCTTGATTGATCCCCGTAAACTCAGCGACAGCCGCTACACCGAAAACGCCAATTTTCAGGATCAGATTGCGGTGGCGGATGTCTTGGTTGCCAATAAAACCGATGTGTGCGGTGAGCCTGAAAAGCAGGCGTTCGATGCCTTACTCGCCAGTTTTAATCCGCCCAAGCAAGGTGCTTTTTGGGTGGAGCAGGGCGCATTAGACGCGAGCTGGTTGGATTTGCCTCGCGCGGCGCACGAGGTGACGCACCCGCAGCATCACAAGCAAAACCGCTTGAGCCCGCAGCGCGAGCTGTACAACGCAGCTGTGCGCTTGCCGGAAAACGAGACTTACACGCGCCGCGAAAACGCAGCAAATGGTTTTTACAGTTGCGGCTGGCTGTTCCAGCCGAGTATTCAATTTAACTTTAACGCGCTTTTTGGCTGGCTCTCCGGTGCGGATTTTCTGCGCGCCAAGGCCGTCATGCACACCAACGAGGGTGTGTACATGTTCAACGCGGAAAATGGTGTCTTGAGCGTTAACCAAATTCCCATCCAGTCTACAGATGAGATTTTGGATAGCCGTATTGAAGTCATTGATGACAAAAAGATCGCGGCGGACGAGATTGAGCAGGCGTTGTTAGCCGCTTTAGTTCATCCATTTGTGTAAGGCGGATTGTCCGCTTTTTTGGTGCTGGTCAGTTTTAGCGCAGAAGGAATAAATCTGCGCCAGTCGTGAGCAAGAGTGGGATCTTGCAACTAGACTCTATAGGTAGCCGGGGGCACCCGCATAATTCAATAAGAAAGAGGATTTTGATATGTCGTTACTGCTTGCGTTAATCGCGATCTGGGGCCTCATTGCCATACTCATCCTGCGGGAAGTGGCACTCGCGGCGGCCTCAGCCTTGGTAGTGATTTTATGGGTTGTGCTCGGGGTTGTCCTTGCTCCCTGCCTCTTATCCGTCTGGGCATTGCTGCCCTTGGTGGCGGTCCTTGCCATCTTAAACGTGGGCAGTTTGCGCCGCGCGTTCCTCAGTAAACCGGTGTTCGGCATTTTAAAGCGCACCATGCCGAGCATGAGCGTAACCGAGCGTGAAGCGCTGGAAGCAGGTACCACTTGGTGGGAAAAGCAGCTGTTCAGCGGCAAACCCGATTGGGATGAATTTGCTGAAATTAGCTTGCCGCAGCTCACTGCAGATGAACAATCCTTTCTCGATAACGAAGTCAGCCAGTTGTGCGAAATGCTCAACGAATGGGACATCTACAACACCCGCAAAGACCTGCCGCCAGAGGCATGGCAATTCCTTAAAGACAAAGGTTTCTTCGGCCTGATTATCCCCAAAGAATTCGGTGGCCGCGAATTCAGCCACTACGCGCAAAGCCGTGTGATGAGCAAAATCGCCAGCCGCTCAGGTACGGCTGCCGTAACCGCCATGGTGCCCAACTCCCTTGGCCCCGGCGAGTTGTTGATGAATTACGGCACCGAAGAACAGAAAAAACGCTGGCTGCCCGGTTTGGCAAACGGCACCGAAATCCCTTGCTTTGGTTTAACTGGCCCAGAGGCGGGTTCCGATGCAGGTTCAATTCCCGACACCGGTATTGTCTGCAAAGGCATGCACGAAGGGCAGGAAGTTCTTGGTTTAAAACTCACCTTCAGCAAGCGCTGGATCACTCTAGCACCGGTCGCAACCGTAGTCGGCTTGGCGTTCAAGCTCTATGACCCTGAAGGCTTACTGGGCGATGCCAACAAAAAAGAATACGGCATTACCTGTGCGCTTATCCCCGCCAATCACCCCGGTATGGAAATTGGCAAACGTCACAACCCCGGCTCACCCTTTATGAACGGGCCTATTTTCGGTACCGATGTGTTTATCCCCGTTGATTGGATCATTGGCGGTGCGTCCATGGCCGGTAAAGGCTGGCGTATGCTGATTGAATGCTTGGGTGCGGGTCGCGGTGTTTCTCTCCCATCACTCTCCACCGCAAGCGGCGAAGTGAACTACCGTTTGGTGGGCGCTTATGCGCGCATTCGTCGTCAATTCAATACCGAAATCGGCAAGTTCGAAGGTGTGCAAGAAGCCACGGCAGATATCGCGGGTACAGCCTATACCTTGGAGGCCTTCCGCCAATTAGTCACCAAAGGTTTGGAAACAGGTTCGCCTTCCGTAATGACTGCTATGGCGAAATACCATGCGACTGAGTTGATGCGTAAATCCGTTGAGCACTCTATGGATATAGTCGGTGGTCGTGCCATTCAGCAGGGGCCGCGCAACTTCCTGATTTATTCCTACCACAGCGTACCCGTCGCCATCACGGTGGAAGGCGCAAATATTTTAACGCGCTCGCTTATGATTTTTGGCCAAGGCGCTATGCGTTGTCATCCGTTCCTGTTCCAGGAAATGCAAGCCATGCAGGATGAAGATCAAGAGCGCGGTATTAAAACCTTTGATAAATTATTTACCCAACACTTGGGCCATGTGCTCAGCAATTTAGCGCGCACGAAATTACTCGGTTTAACACGCGGTCATTTCAGTAGTGTGCCTGCGAACGCCGACGACTTTAGTGCACGTTGGTATCAACGCATCAATTTGTTGAGTGCATCTTTCGCGAGCATGTCTGATATTGCTTTGGCCGTTTTGGGTGGAAATTTAAAACGCCGTGAATTGTTATCGGCGCGCTTGGGCGATATCCACAGCCAATTAATGATCGCTTGCGCGATTTTAAAATATCACTCCGCGCATCCAAGAACGCGTGCGGAAGATGTGCATGCAGAATATGCAATTACAACGGCACTTAATAAAGCGCAACAAGCTTTGATTGAATTTTCCGACAACTTCCCCGTAGGTTGGGTGGCGAAACTCGTGCGCTATTTGACCTTACCTTGGGGCAAAATTGTGTTGAAACCTACGGATGATTTAACTCGCGAGCTGGGCGATTTAATGCTGGAAGATAACCCTGTTCGCCAAAGCTTTGCGCAATACGTTTACGTAAGCCACGAAGCAGAAGATGCAGCAGGTCGTGTAGAAAGCACTTACCAAATGTTGTTAGCGCTTGGCCCTTTGTGGACAACTTGGTTGAAAAACCAAAACAAATTGGCTGGCGCCAATATGGCGGAAAAACTGCAAGATGCGGTGAGCAAAAATATCATTCAACCGCAAGATGTAAACCGTTTGTTGGAATACGATGCGCGCCGTTTCGACTGCGTATTAACGGATGCGTTCGATAAGCTTTAACGCGAAATGGCAATGAAAAAATCCCCGGCAACGACCGGGGATTTTTTATGCAATGTGAGGACTATCTTGTTCTGCCACGACAACACAATTTCTGCCCAATGATTTGGCCGAGTAAAGTGCTTCATCTGCGCGCTTAAATGCATCTGAAAAAGGTTCATTAGGGGAAACAGCTGCAACCCCAAAACTGGCCGTAACTGCAATGGGATTTTCAGGCTCGAACACACTATCAAAAATAACAATTCGCAATTTTTCGGCAAGCGCGGTAGCCATACCTACGGATGTGTTAGGGCAAATTAAAATAAACTCTTCCCCGCCCCATCTGCCTAACTTGTCAGTGGAACGTGTAGTGCGCGCAATAAGCTCGCTAATTCTTTGCAGCACTCTGTCACCGGCATCATGTCCGCGCCTATCATTAATGCGCTTGAAGTGATCTATGTCCAATAAAATAATCGAGGTTGCATTTAACCGAATCTCCAGCGACTCGATAATTTGTTCAATGCCGTGGCGATTAAAGGTATTCGTTAAAGCATCCACCGTAGACAGTTTGCGAAATTTATCAGTCTCGTTACGCAATTTTGAGTTATGTAATACCAGCTCGGAAATTTTTGAGCGGTTCTGCTGCTCAATGCGTTGCAAGTGAATGATGCGGCTCACATTGTAGATGGTGCCAAAGAGCATCCAGCACAACAATATTCCTAAATACCAGTTTTCATTGCTAATCCATTCACCCGTGAATTCGATTTTATTGATTTGCACATCATGCTCGGTATTGCGCAAATCGCCTTCAAAATCCAGCGCAAAGGTAATAGCGTTACTTAAATCAGGGTGCGTTTGATCTCGCGGCAAATCGTATTGTGCGAGCCACCAGTCTGCTACGGTAAATTCATCGAGCTTGATTTCCAACGGCTTAGCCAAATCGCTGGTGCGCAAATTAATAACGTTGAACTTGGTGCTATTGCTGTCACTCGGGCGGGAGAAACGGGGGTCGTGATGACGAATCGCAATGCGCATATTCTTCGCTCTACCCGCGTAGGTTACATCCAAATGAAGACGATCGTAATTGGTTAGGTCTGTCCCTTTCACCGAGTCCACACTCAACATGTAAATCAAATTGCAGGGCATGTTGGACTCAGACTCGCTAAATTTGCAGTGAAAATGAAATCTGTCGCGGTCAATCCAGCGCGCATTGGGGTGCTCGGGATCGAGCAAAAAGTAATTCGCGTTGGGGTCGCTATTGGGAACAATCGTCAGCGTCCGCTTGGGCAAATGGTTCTTCGCAAACATAGCGATGATCGTGAACACAATTGCTGCAAGAAACAGCTTCGAGTAAAAGGTTTTGGTTGGCATTTGAAAGGGGGAAACTACTGTGGCCGGCGTAGCTAGAGTATCGGCTACAACTGCCATATACGCCAGTTTTTGGCATTTTTTACATCGTAAAGCAAAAGCCCGCGCCGCATAGCGGAACGGGCCTCGCAAATTTCAACCTTAGCGCTTTTCTTTTGCTGCTGCGCTGGCGGCATTGGCTGCCAAAATGTAAGCCGAAGTCGTGGCTACCGTGTACTCGTTCTCAAACCACAAGAACGGCCAATCTGTTTTCAGTTCAGGGTAATCGGGTTTAATCACCAATGGGCCTGGCACCATGCCGCCAGCAATAAAGCTGTAGTCTGCGCGGTTGTGTCCATAAGCCACTAGCTTGGAACGAGTACCTATGGTGGATACCAGCGACACATTATTCACCGGGTGACGGCCCAGCATGTAATCCAGCGCATTGAGCGTGTACTCAACCCCGAAGATCTTGGGGAAAGCTTTGTGAAGGACATACATGTTGGTACCGAAGGTGGCTACCTGAATAGAACCCGCCCATGAGTGTTCGCTAATCGGCACACCGAAAGGCGTATTAGCAATCTCATTGTCGATACGCGCCTTGGCTTTTACCGCGATTTCTTCCAAACGCTTGCGATAAGTGGCGTCCATCAGCGGTATTGCGCGCGCGGCGGCTCCACCAACCCAATCAAACTGAACATCAATGGTCGGCAACAACTCCATCAGGCGATCTTTGTAGATTTTTTCGCCTTTGGTCGCCAGCAGCAGTTCAACGGTGGCTTGTACGTTAACGGCATCGGGCGAACGGGCAGGAAAGGGGCCTTTGTGACGTTCAGCCACAGGGAAGTTCTTACCTTGTTCGCGCGCCCACAGTGCTTTGGCGGCGGTGAGTGCTTCTGCCGCCAATTGTGCATCAAGCGCTGGCAGAGTGCGCGCCGCGCCTGCAAGGGCGGTGGCTACATAGAGGTTGTTGGATGGCCTGTCGGTAGTGAACGCCCAGCGGTCGTCGGTCTTTCCAGAACGATCGCCTTTGGACTCATTTTCACCCAAGGACGGGTCGTAGAACTTGTTATCGGTTTGCGAAGAGGCATCGCCCAAGTGCGTGTATTGTTTCAAAGTCGGGTCGATGATGCCTTGAATCGCATGACCAAAAATCTTGTACTGCGCGACCAACTGGCGAACGCCGTGGCGAATCTGTTGTAACGAATCCTGTTGGCCATCCGGCTTGCGGATTTCCACCTGACGAGCAGCTTCGTCAACGCTAGTTTCGTCCCATTCAAGACCGAATAATTCTTTGCCCCAAACAAGGTCGCGCACAACCCATGAGTTGTCGGGGGTTTGAATGTCGTAGTCGCCCGCGTCCTGCCAACCGCCCACACTTAAACCGTCAATTCGTTCACCGGCTTTGAACGGGGAGTCGAGCGATTCACCCATTTTGTAGCCGTCGAAATGAACGAGATTAGCCGGCGCTTGGCGGGCATCGTCAAGGTGAGAAGGAGCCGTCCACACGCGGTAGCCTTCACGTACACCCATGTGGTCCATCTGTGCTGGAAGGAAAGTATCGAGCGACGGCTGCCAGATGTTGCTGTAGGCATTTTCTGCGATGCTGAATGGCGTCGTGGTCTGATTTGCGTAAGAAATTACGTAAAGGCCCGGCTCGCGTACCGATGAAAAATCAAATGCGGAATAGTTGTAACGCTGCCATTTACCTTTGGAGGTGAGTTTGCCGCGCAATGCACTTTGCTTGCTGCCATCGGGCATCAGGCGCAGTAGTTCGGCTTCGTCTGGGCCTTTAAAGTTGGGGTCCAACTCAATCATGGCGACTTTGTTGCGGTTGGGGGTGTAGCCCGCTTGGTTGTAGGAAATCACTGGCTCGCGCGCCCAGTTGGGCAATACGTTCGGACGAACATGCCATACAACGGCTTCATCTTTCGCGCCTGCGGCTACCATAGAGCGAACCACAAACCAGCCGTTTTGGGCGCGATTGCGTGCGTCGTAAAGTGCAACGGGGGCCTTATCAGACACTATGGTCACGCGTGTCAGCGGATCTTCAGGCGAAAGGGTGATGGACTTGCCGCCGGAAACCAAGGGTTGCGGGTCACCGCTTTTGTCCGTTTTCATGGGGCCAGCGGGATGGCGAGGGAAGAGACCGGGTTGCTTGTCACTCAGGTAAGTTTTGCCAAAGTAGGTTGAGGGCAAAAAGTCGAGGTTAAAACCCACCTTGCCTTCCAGTGCTTTCGGCAAAGGCTTATCCAGATTCACGGCAATGCGAAAGCCGCCTTCTTCAGGCGCAACGGCCAAGGTGTAGGACAAATCAACCTCAGGGTAAGACGATTTCACCAGCACCTGTGTGCCGCTGGCATCGCGGGAACGGCTACCGAAAGTCGGCACCGGGTCCCATTGTTCGGGGGTTGCGCTCAGGCGCAAGGCGCCATCGGTGGCAATGCGTTCACCGTGCAATACGATTTGCAGGCCGCCGTTTTTCTCATCGAAGAAAATCGGGCTGAAGGGATTGTGGTCGAGAATAACGGTAAGACCAGGTTGTTCCAGCGTGTCACGCGCGGAGATGCTGAGTCCGTCTGCTAAGGCCATGTGACTAAGTGTGATTGCCGATATGGCCGCGGCAAGCGCAACCTTGTTCTTGAATAGCATGATTCTTCCTCTCAAGTTATGGTTATGTTAGCGCTATCATTTTTGTGCAGATTTCCTCCCGCTCAATGTTACTCGGGATGCAAAGCAAACAGCGCTACTTGCCGCGTGCAGGGCTGGCAAGGCGCCGTATTCTGACATGGGCTTTATTAAATGAGTGTGTGCGAAAACGAGTTGTTAAGTAAAGTTTGGTAATTCAGTTTTTACATATTAATTGAGTAACTTTCGAGGTGTTTATTGCAGGTAATTGAAATTTCAATAGAAAAAATTGGAGGTAAAATGTCTTCGTAATTTTTGAAAATTCTTTTATTGCGAAGCCTTCTATAGATCACCGTTTCAGGGTGGCTTAAAGAAACAAATGGTCTAGTAATCGGGCTTGTAAGTCGTATAGCTGCGCTATGCTTTACTGAGGTTAAGGAAACTCTTAATCCGGTAAAACGACTAAAAATCACCTGACCAATGCAGAACCTTGCGAGCGTTTATGAGGTAAAGGAGAAAGTCCCGTGAAAAAAATGACAAAATATAGTGGTGTTGATTTGACTCGAAACGACAATCTTCGCGCAAAGCTCTTAGCTGAGATAGCTGAATATCAACGTCAGCAAGACGCCTTAAAACTCAGCGGTAATTATGTCAATTTCACTATGATTCAAACGTACAAGGAACTGATTGCGGCGCGTAAGGAAATGCTAAGTCGGTTGCCAATCACTTATTAAATTGTGTGGCGCGTGCTAAATGCTTCTAGATTTGCGCTTGCTTTGGAATCGCGTTCATCTTTGATCGAGCGGTATTTCTGTAATCTGAAATATTGTTTTTCTGGTAGTCACTGTGCCAGCTCATTACATCTTCCAACGGAATAGGTGGGCTGACTACATAGCCTTGCAATTGATCACACCCAAGCGCCCGCAAACTATCCATTTGATTTTCGTTCTCTGCGCCTTCTGCTACTACCGATAAATTTAAAGCGTGCGCAATGGAAACTATCCCTCCCACAATATCTCTATCTGCTTGGTTGTGTGGCAAGTCGGTCACAAATGATCGATCAATTTTCAATGAATTAAGCGGTAAATATTTCAAATAAGTTAGCGATGAATAACCTGTGCCAAAATCATCTGCAGCCACCCGAACTCCCAATTCCTGGCAACGCAAAATAATACGGCGTGCGCGTTCCATGTCATCTAACATTGCAGATTCAGTAATCTCAACAATAAGTGAGTGACATACTTCGGCATACTCCGTGTGAATCTTATGAAGTTCTTGCAAAAATGAAGGATGTAAAAAGTGACGTGCGGAAATATTAATATGAATATCGTGGAAGAAATCCTGCTTCTTCCAATCCGATATCTGTTGCGCTGATTTTTGTAGAATCCAATTACCAAATCGAATTTCCAAATCACCGCGCGCCGATTCAATGGCTTTTATTACCGGAAGCGCGCCAATCAACTGACCGTCACATTTTTTCCAACGTACAAGGCTTTCGTAACCTATTACCTGTTTTGTTCGCAATGAAATAATGGGTTGATACCAAAGACAGATTTCGTCAGCGTCTAATGCATTTTCAATATCAACAGCGGAGAAGTTTTTGTCAACTTCGGTCACTGCGATGCGTGAAGCGAAATGAAAACTGTCGCCGCCCATTTTCTTGGCAACGTACATAGCGGCATCGGCTTTGCGCAGTAAAGTGTTGGGTTCTGTTCCGTCGAGCGGTGAAAATGCAATGCCTATGCTTGCCGATATGCGACCGCGCTTTCGTCCTATGCCAAAGTGTATTCGCAATGCCTGTATGAATCGTGTGGCAAGAATTTTGAGGCTATGTTCATCGCATTCCGCAATAATAAGAAATTCATCGCCACCTAACCGGCCTATACAATCACTCTTACGCACAACATCGCGCAAGCGGTTGGCTGCGTCTCGTAAAATGTTATCGCCAATTTCATGACCCCATTGATCATTGGCTGTTTTCAAACCATCCAAATCAATAAAGAACAACGCAAAACTGCGTTTATGCCGCGCAAGCTGGTCAGCTTTGTGATCCAAAAATTGCATTATTCCATGACGATTACTGAGTTGCGTGAGAGGATCAACACTAACGAGCGAGCGCAGTTGTTTCTCAAGTTGTTCGCGATGGCACGCAACTGCAATTTGACTCGCAATACGTTCTGCCAACAAAAAAATTTGCGGGGGAATAGTTTCAGTAGGCGTGCTAAACCAAGATGAAGCCAATACGCCTATAACCTGATCTGAGGAAATCAAAGGAATGACAAAATTGGCGGCGAGGCCGCCTTTAACCAAATCAGGCATAGCATCAATATCTTCAGAATAATTCTGAACATAAATGCTAGTTTTGGTTTTGAGTGCGCGACCTGCAATACCTTGTTGAGCTGGAAAACGCATACCTTTGTAAGGATTCAATCGCTCTTGCTGAGCGCCCTCAAATAAGTGGTATTCAAAAAATTCACGACGCTCGTCCAGCAAAATTAAAGCTGCTCCATCTGCCTTGAGAAGTTTGCAAACAGAGGTGGCGGCTTTCTTAAAAAAAATTTGGAAATCTTGCTCGAGAGTGAGCGCATCCATGGCTGCTAATAACGCAGGCACGGCTGACTTTCCTAAAAGGAAATCATTCATAGTGGTGTCTTATAAAGCGAGAAATGCCTAAGCGGCCAATATAGATAGCAAAGACTTTGCCAATAAGATGGGTGCGACTCTTTTAATAAGATATTGCTGCTATTGATAACAAAATAGAATGTATGTGCGTACAAACGGCACAAAATGATTGCCCTTTATACGCGCAGAGAAAAACGTTGACATGAACCTGTGTTCCCGATGCACAAACTTGAGCTTGATATTTGTTTATGTGCACCAGATGCAGGCGTTAAGTTGTCGCTACTGAATGCGCAGTTGGCCCACGAAATTACAGGGTTTGTGTCTGCTATCCAACTGCTCCACTATAATTTTTTGCCAAGCCGTAACACATGCGCCTGTAGAACCCGGCAAACAAAAAATCAATGTGCGATTGGCTAAGCCTGCGGTAGCGCGTGATTGAATGGTAGAGGTACCGATTTCCTCATAGGAAACCTGACGAAATAATTCACCGAAGCCAACGACGGTTTTGTCAAATAAAGGAACAACTGCTTCTGTGGTGCTATCGCGCCCGGCGAAGCCGGTTCCTCCCGTAATCAAAATAACTTGTGCTTGCTTGTCGGCTATCCATTTGGAAATCACCGCGCGAATTTGATAGATATCGTCGATCACCAAATCGCGCTCGTATAAATGATGCCCAGCTGTCGTTAAAAGATCTTGCAGCTTTTGGCCAGACGTATCCGTTTCTAGCGAACGCGTGTCCGAAACGGTCAATACGCAAATATTCAGCGGTTCAAATTCTTTTTGGGATGACATAGGAATCCTGCTTTCTAAATACGAGTGACTTATTAGCCACCCGTCATGCTCATAAACCGTAAAATTTTCGGTTCATCGTTGAGATTAAAATCGTGCTTTTCTGGTTTGTACTGAATTGCATTGAGAAGCGCGCTTCGCAACGCTGATTCGGGCTGTGGGTTGTTTCGCATGGCCGCACGCAAATCGGCACTATTCTCTTGCCCCAAGCATAAGATGAGTTTGCCGGTTGCGGTAACACGAACCCGGTTGCAGCTACTGCAAAAATTCTCGGAGTGAGGCGAGATAAAACCAATACGGGAGCTATAGCCGCCCGCCTTCCAATAGCGCGAGGGGCCGCCGGTCGTTACATCATCTGGCTTTAGCGAGAAGTGCTGAGAGATTTGGTCGCGCAATTCGGCGCTGCTGACGAACTCAGCAGCGCGCCCATGGCCGTCAATTCGGCCCAGCGGCATTTCCTCTATAAAGCTGATATCAAGGCCTTCGTTGAGCGCAAACTTCACCAGATCCACCGCCTCGTCAGCATTGTAGTGTTTGAGCGCGACGCAATTAAGCTTGGTATGTTGGAATCCCGCCACTTGCGCAGCCTTAATCCCCGCAAACACTTGGTCTATATCGCCAAATCGGGTTAGCTGCTTAAAGCGCTCTGGGTTAAGGGTATCAAGGCTAATGTTGATTCGGTCTACACCGGCGTCTTTAAGTGCTTGAGCATGCTGAGCAAGGTGGGTTCCATTGGTTGTTAGGCAAAGCTCCTCGAGGGGGAGTTTTCCTAGCTGCTGCACAAGCTCAATAATTCCCTTTCTAATTAAAGGCTCGCCACCGGTAATCCGGAGCTTGGTTACACCCAATTCACACAGGGTTTTACCCAGCAGCACTAGTTCTTCTATTGATAGCACTTCCGATCTTGGAAGAAAGGTCATGTCCTCTGCCATGCAATAGATGCAACGCAGATCACAGCGGTCAGTAACCGATAGTCGCACGTAGGTAATAGCGCGACCAAAGCTATCGATCAGGGTTTGCGGACTAGGGACACTGGCGCTCATAGGGATAATCGTAAAAAAGTAAGGGCTTACTCTATAGGTCTATTGAAAGTGGCTCAAGCACAACCGTTTTGACTTAGCAAAGATTTAAGGGTCGCCCAGACTGGGATTTACGTAACGCCCCAAAACTGGGATTTTAATCTTTTTGAAATCACCTCCTCAATTTTCCCTGCCAAATTTTTCAATTTAGCGAGTAATTAATCGGGCTTCGCTTTCATAAAAACGGCAAAAAATTTCAAAATGCTTTTTCGTGGTGCTATGTGCACCACCATTATGTTTTATTGAGGTGCATTTTTAAAATTCTAGCGCAACGCATTTTGCATTCTAATGGCGCGCACTTGCACCATAAAAAAACATTTATATTCAAATATAACTCGGCTCAATTTCAATCACGCAACAATAAATCCTTCTCTGGAGACCACTAACCCCATGAATTAAAAGGATTTAAATTTTCGCAGACGACAATTTCTGAAATTGGCATTGCACTTGCAAAACTCCTTTCAAGTAAATCCAGAAAAAGCATCTGGCAACTTTTGAAGGGCACAACCATGAAACACACTTCAGCAAACATGAAAAAAGCGATTCCGCTTTCTGGCGGTGTTGATGCACAACAAAAGTTGCGCGGTGCTCGTGAAGGAAAAGTGTGGCTGGTTGGCGCTGGGCCAGGCGATGCAGATTTACTCACCGTTAAAGCATTGAAGGCGATTAATTCCGCCGACATCATTTTTTACGATCAATTAGTCAGCGATGAAATTTGCGCGCTCTTTCCAAAAGCAACACCTGCTCTCTACGTTGGAAAAATCAAAAACAACCACAGCATTCCGCAAGAAGATTTAAACCAATTGTTGGTTAATCAAGCTCAGCTTGGCTTGAACGTGTGCCGCATTAAGGGTGGCGATCCCTTCGTATTTGGTCGCGGCGGCGAAGAATTATTGGAGCTGCGCAAAGCGGGAGTCGACGCTGAGGTCATCCCCGGCATCACATCTGCATCGGGCTGCAGCACCTATGCCGACATTCCCCTTACTCATCGTGGCTTATCGCTAGGTTGTACGTTTGTTACTGGCCATGCGGAAAAAGCGCTGGACATTAATTGGAGTGCTTTGGCGCAGTTAAACCACACTCTGGTTTTTTATATGGGTCTAACTCGCGCTGGCGACATCTCTAGCAATCTATTAGCAGGCGGTTTGGCCGCAAATACCCCTGTTGCCATTATTGAAAACGGCTGCCGTAAAAATCAACGAAATATCATTTCCGATTTAGAAAATTTTCCTGTTGCAGTACTGCGCGAGCAAGTGAAATCGCCCGCACTCATTGTAGTTGGCAAAGTTGTGGGTATGCATATGCAACTGCAAATAGATACCTGGATAAAGGAAGCTCAGTTGTCCGCGTGAACGACTGAATAGCGATTTAACAGAATTTAATTACGTAAAAGCAAAAACCTGAGGCAATTATGAAGAAGCGTATTGTTGTAGTCGGTAACGGCATGGTGGGTCACAAATTCATCGATAATTTGGTGAACCACGCTGATGCCGCAAATTATCAGGTCATTACTTTTTCAGAAGAGCCGCGCTTGGCCTATGACCGCGTTCAGTTATCAAAATATTTTTCCGGCTCCACCGCCGATGATTTGATGCTGACCAGCGAAGATTATTACAACGAAAAATCCGTCGAATTTATTTTGAAAGATAAAGTGGTTGATCTCGATCTTGAAAATAAAGAAGTGATCACTGCATCAGGTCGCCGTGAAGCATACGACAAATTAGTTCTTGCGACAGGTTCGTTTCCATTCGTTCCACCAATTCCTGGTAACAACGGCGAGCATTGCCTCGTATATCGCACTATCGAGGATTTAGAAGCAATCACGGCCTCTGCAAAAGTCAGCAAAGTAGGTGTGGTTGTAGGCGGTGGTTTGCTCGGTTTGGAAGCAGCTGCAGCGCTGAAAAACTCCGGTCTTGAAACCCACGTGGTTGAATTCGCGCCGCGTTTGATGGCTGTTCAACTGGATGAAGGCGGCGGTAAATTATTGCGCCGTAAAATTGAAGCACTCGGTGTTCGTGTGCACACGCAAAAGGCCACCACAGAAATTGTCGCAGGTACCGAAGCGCGTTACCGCATGAATTTTGCCGATGGTAGCCACTTAGAAACCGATATGATTTTGTTCTCTGCCGGTATTCGCCCACAAGACGAACTCGCACGTAAATGCGGAATTCAAGTCGGCGAGCGCGGTGGCATTGTGGTTGATAATCACTGCCAAACATCGGTGAAAGATGTTTACTCCATTGGTGAATCTGCACTTTGGAACAACCGTATTTACGGTTTAGTAGCGCCGGGTTACCACATGGCGAAGGTCGCTGTGTCGCATATTACTGGTGGTTCGGAACAGTTTACCGGTGCTGACATGAGCACCAAATTAAAATTATTGGGTGTTGATGTGGCCTCTGTTGGCGACGCACACGGCAATACTCCCGGTTCATTAAGTTACACCTATAGCAACGATGTAGAAGAAGTTTACAAACGCATAATTGTTTCAGCAGACAACACCAAATTATTGGGAGCTGTGTTGGTAGGCGATGTAGAAGCCTACGGCACTTTGCAACAGATGTGTGTGAACGGAATGGATTTGCCGGAAGATCCTAACGCGTTAATTTTACCTTCTGTGGATGGCGCAAGCCACGCTATGGGGGTAGATGCACTACCCGAAACTGCACAAATTTGTTCGTGTATGGATGTGAGCAAAGGTGCAATTTGCTGTGCGGTGCAAAACGGCGCGCAAACCATGGGGGATATTAAGGCGGTTACCAAAGCATCCACCTCATGCGGTGGTTGTACTGCACTGGTTAAGCAAATCATGGATGCCGAGTTGGTAAAACTCGGGGTAGAAGTTAGCAATCATATTTGCGAACACTTCCCGCATTCACGCAAAGAGTTGGCCGACATAGTTCGTATCAAGAAAATAAAATCTTTTGATGAATTATTAGATAGCCACGGTAAAGGTTTAGGCTGTGAAATTTGTAAACCAGCGGTAGGCTCTATTCTTGCGTCATTCTGGAACGAGTTTGTTTTAGATAAGAAGCATATAGGTTTGCAAGACACCAACGACATCTTCTTGGGCAACATGCAAAAAGATGGTACCTATTCAATTGTGCCGCGTGTAGCCGGTGGTGAAATTACACCAGAAAAATTAATTGTGTTGGGCCAAGTCGCCAAAGAATACAAACTCTACACAAAAATTACCGGTGGCCAACGTATAGATTTATTTGGTGCTCAATTACATCAATTACCCGCAATTTGGAAAGTGCTGGTGGAAGCCGGTTTTGAAACCGGCCACGCCTACGGAAAATCGCTACGTACAGTGAAGTCTTGTGTAGGTTCTACCTGGTGCCGTTATGGTGTACTCGATTCAGTAGGCATGGCCATCACGCTGGAGAATCGTTACAAAGGTATTCGCGCACCACACAAAATAAAATTTGGTGTTTCTGGTTGTACGCGCGAATGCGCGGAAGCCCAAGGTAAGGATTTTGGTGTGATTGCCACCGAAAGCGGTTGGAATTTATATGTGTGCGGCAATGGTGGCATGCGTCCACGTCATGCCGATTTATTTGCAACAGGTTTGGATGATGCAACGCTGATTAAATACATAGATCGCGTGATGATGTTCTATATCCGCACTGCCGACCGCTTGCAACGAACATCTGTGTGGCTGGAAAACATGGAAGGTGGTTTGGCTTACCTCAAGAAAGTTGTTATAGACGATAAGCTTGGAATAGGCGAAGAGTTAGAAGCTCAAATGCAATCCAGCATCGACCAATATCAATGCGAATGGAAAACCACTGTAGAAAACCCTGAACTGCAAAAACGCTTCAAGCACTTTATCAATTCAGACGATCGTGACGAAAATTTAGCTTATGTTGTAGAGCGCGAGCAAATTCGACCCGCTACGAAAGAAGAACGTGAGAACAAAATCGAATTGGTTGAGCTTGTAGATTAAACAGCGAATTTACGTCATGTGTCTGCAGGTGCATCAAACATTCAGTTTATGAGAGAAATGCTATGAGTGAAAAAAGTTGGATTAGCGTGTGTTTTGAAGATGATCTATTTTCAGACACCGGAATTTGCGCAAAGGTAAAAGGTGAGCAAGTCGCAATTTTTAAGTCGGGCCGCCTAAATGAAATATTTGCCATTTCAAATTATGACCCTATCGGCGAAGCAAATGTGTTGTCGCGCGGAATCATAGGTTCTTTGGGGGATGCGGTGGTAGTGGCATCACCCTTGTATAAAGAGCATTTCAATTTACGCACCGGGGAATGCCTTGAAAAGCCGGAATACGCAGTAACAGTGTATCCGGTAAAAATTGAACAAGGCGTGGTGCACGTACAAGCTTAGTTATTAACCTTCTTCTTCGACTGCTTCATGAGTCGGTTATGGGCAGCCTTATGGCTGCCCTTTTTTTATTTTTCTAATTATTATTGTTGTGTTATTAGTATTTGAAACCCACACCTAGCATAAATACTGTGGGGTCGATTTGTACGTCCACGCTTGCTGCACGCTTCCCATTAACATTGATATCCGCTGTAGTATCTATATCGATTTTCCAAACCGCCGCGTTCACATAAATGTTTTCGGTTATCTTCCAATCTGCACCGACTTGATAGGCCAACCCAGTTGAATATGAAAGTGAAATATCACTTTTTCCACCTAATGCTGTATCCAAAGTCGAACTTGCATTGGTTTTAAAAAAGTTGGTGTAATTCACACCCAATCCTACATAGGGCTGAAAGGTTTCCCCATCGAGAGGGTAGTACTGCACGGATACTGTCGGTGGTAAGTGTTTGGTGCTGCCAATGTCTACACCTTTTAACGCACCTGTTCCAACAATATCATGTGAAAACGGAAGCGCAGCAAGCACTTCAACACCCCAATGCTTGTTAATGAACCAAGTGCCGGTGAAACCGAGGTTGGTGTCATTTTTTACATCCACACCTCCACCTAAAACAGATCCACTGCTCGCATCTGGCTGAACGCTCGCAGCGCCAACGCGGAAGAATAATTCATTTTGCTCGTGAGCATTTGCCGCTGAGGCCAACAATAAAGCGGCCGCGAAGGTTAAGGATTTACGCATATTTTTTTCCTCTATCAATTTGTCTGTAGCAGTTCCTATTCTGTACCTCTCCTCAGTAATTTTTATGATGCAAATCAAACGAATAGGCTTGATATTAAATTTGAACATCACTTCGTTTTGAGTTGACATACATCAAGATTGTTTTCGCAAAGTGGAAGTAGCTGAAAAATTGATGACCCCCATTATGTTAGGGAGCGAACATACGCATAACAAAATGGCTTATAGGTTTAGGGAGATTGGCAATTTGCTTTTTTTTCAGACGCGATATAAACGGGGTAGAAGATGACCACGCTTTCCAATTCCAACATTTCGTCGGCGAGAGCCTGGCAAACCAGGCGAGTTCTACAAAAAATTCGCGACGGCGTTTTTTCGACCTACGAATTATGGCGACTCAAGCAAACACCCTTCGTCATCATCAGCAATAATTGCTGGGGATATGAGCTCTATAGCTCAACACGCCGTGAATACAACACGCCCTTTATTGGATTATTTATGAAGCCTGAGTCTTATCTTAAGTTTCTCGAAGGCTTCGATAAATATATTTCTGCGGAGTTGAATTTCGTATCACAATCAAAACAGGGTCTTCAACCAAAGCCCTATCCCGTTGGAACACTTGGCGACGATATTGAAATTCATTTTTTGCATTACGCCTCTGAAAAGGAGGCACGCGAAAAATGGAATCGTCGTGTATCGCGGTTAAAACTAGCATTGGAGTCAGGTGCGGAGCTTTATGTAAAACTATGTGATTGTGAAAATTGCACTACCGGCCAACTCGCTCGTTTTCACAAGCTGCCGTTTAAAAACAAACTATCCATAGGCTTGCTCGAGTTTAAACATACTCATCATTTGCAAGTACCCAATCTGCGCAACAAGGATACTCACTCCTTAATTGACGGCGCGAGGTTATTTAAAAAACGTTACAGCTATTTCGATATTACTGGTTGGTTGCGCACGGGGAAAATTAAAAGAAGTTTTGTATCGCGAACTTTTTCACTCATTTCATAAGTATGGCGTAGTATTTGCTGCATTTCATTTGGGTCTTTGTTTATAAACCTTAATGGAAAAAACGCCGAGGCAATCAATGAATCGTAACCATGTAACAGAAAAAATTATCACTCAAAAAGTATTAAAGGGTATTAAATGGTGCGAGGTCGCACAAAAAGTGGGCCTAAGTAAAGAATGGGTAACATCTGGCTGCCTTGGCCAAATGGCGTTTAATGAGGAGCAGTCAAAAATAATTGGAGAGCTATTTGAGCTGACGCAAGAGGAGCAAAAATGGTTGCAGGTTGTTCCCTACAAAGGCTCACTACCCACCGCTGTGCCCACAGATCCGCTGATCTATCGCTGGTATGAAATTGTAAATGTCTACGGCACAACCATTAAAGAATTAATTCATGAAGAATTTGGTGACGGCATCATGAGTGCCATTGATTTCAGCATGGATATTGTGCGCGAACCCGACCCTAAAGGCGATCGTGTTAATGTAGTGTTGTCGGGGAAATTTTTACCTTATAAATCCTATTAGCGAAAAAAAAATTAATGAATGCCCACATTTGTGGGCATTCTTACGCTGACGTACGATTCACCACTGAGTTTCTTCACCCGCTTATCCGCGCACACTTAACACTTTGTGTCAGCTAAATCCTCTTTCTGGGGCTTTATTTCCACTTTTTGTGCGTTCTGGAATGCTGATAGGCAGCTAGCTGCCGTACATTTCTTGTGCATCAAAATTCTGAAAGGTAGAATCACGCAATATAAATACATAGCAAATAGGATTTGTATGCGTGCAACAACATTTTTGGCAATCAGCTACCACAGTGTCGAGCTCCCTGCGGGACATGTATTTTGCGAACCAGAACCAAATGCTGAAATTAAGGCTAGTTGTTTAGGCGATTTTGGCTTTCGCCCACAAGTAACGGGGTGAAAATAAGCTTATGCCTTATCATCACGCCCATAATGCAAAGCATCGAACCACTGGTTTTTTCGTTGTTGTTTTACTTCATTTTTTAGGTATTTATGTTTTAGCCAATTCTTTTGCAGTATTCAACAAACAAAAGATAGTTACCGCAATAGAAGCAGAAATTGTTGAAACGCCGCCTCCAGAACCGGAAGAAATTATTCCTAGAGAGCCAACCGATGTTCAAACATCAATTCCGGATTTTGTTCCTCCACCAACACTCGGTTTTGCTGCAGACGCAACCCCCACCAGCAATGCTATTCAATATGTGCAAAACTCGACCCCAACACAGAACGAAAACCCCACCTTCGTCAAAGCGAGAAGATCTTCAAAAGGTTTAACACACCCCAAATACCCCGAAGAGGCTGCGCGCTTAGGTGAGCAAGGTACAACGGAAATGAATTTAAATATTGCTGAGAGTGGGGCAGTTGTTAGCGCGAAAATAATATCGTCGAGCGGGTCAGCTCGCTTGGACGAGGCTATTATGAATCACGCCATACGTTACTGGAAATTTACGCCCTGTATGGATCAAGGCCGCGCGGTGTCGTGCTGGTACCCGTTCACTTTCCAATGGAATATAGAGAACGCAAAAAAGAAGGGCACGTGGAAATCTGTTGTGGCTGCAAAGGACGAGTAAAAAGCTGCTTTACATCACCTTCAACAATCCCTTCACATCACTGACATGACGGCGGCTGATAATAGGCCGCTGTTCGGTATCCGCTAAACGGACTTGATATTGTCCTTGAGCGGCTCGTTCGATGGCTTCTATATGTTTTATAGAAATGAGCGCATTGCGGTGAATGCGGATAAACCTGCCCGAAAACTCTTCCTCCAATTCTTTTAAAGTTTCATCGAGAAGATGCTCTCCATTGCGGTGAAAAACAGTTACGTATTTATGGTCAGCAACGAAATAGCGAATATCGTCCAAGGCGATTAATTCAATTCCCCGACGCGTTTTCGCGCTTATGTGTGTGCGCGCATTTTTATTTTCTTGCGCTGGAATTTGTGCAGCCGCGCGTTGTGCCTTGTTAAGTTTTTGTGCTTTGTTAAGCGCATCCTGTAACTGTTCAGCTTTAATGGGCTTTAATAAGTAACCTACAGCGGTTGTACCAAAAGCATCAAGTGCGTATTGGTCAAATGCGGTACAAAAAATAATAGCGGGTGGGCAATCCAGTTGGCTAATCTCATGTGCGAGTGTAAGGCCATCTTTGCCAGGCATGCGAATATCAAGAAGAACAATATCCGGGTCCTGCTCATCAATAGTAGCCAGAGCTGCCTCCGCATTGTCTGCCTCTGCAATGATATGGTGTTCACCCAACTTTTCGATCATGCGTACTAATCGTTGGCGGGCCAAGGGTTCATCATCGACAATTAAAATTTCCATGTTGATGCTCTCATTTATTTTTTTATTTTGTCAAAGGACAGAAAATATAAGTCGTAAAAACGCCTTGCTCTTCGCTGGAAGACAAACGCGCGGCATTGCCATAGTGTACTTGCAAACGGTGGCGAATATTATCCAGTGCCATACGGTTGTGGCGATCTTGTGATGGGGTTTGCGCTTGCGCTGAATTTTTTCTCACTAGTGGATAGGGGTTTGCGATTGAGATCATTAATTGATTTTTGGCTTGTGATATTTTTATCGTCACAGTACCGCCTTTGGGCATGGGTTCAATGCCGTGAAAAATCGCGTTCTCGACCAAGGGTTGCAACATCAGGCTCGGAATTTTTATGTCATCGCTTTGCAATTGGATTTGCCAATCAATTGTGAGGCGCTTGCCCAAGCGTAGCTGCTCAATTTCTAAATAACGCCGGCAAAGTGTTATTTCGCGCTCCAAAGGAATTAATGTAGGTTCCGCGAGGCTCGCTCTAAACAGCTCCGCCAAATCTTCAATAACTCGCTCAGCTAAATCAGGGTCCGAACTGATCAGGCTTGCAATGCTATTCATGCTGTTAAATAAAAAGTGAGGGCGAATGCGCGACTGCAAGGCCTGAATCCGCGCGTGCAATTCGGCTTGTTGTTGGTTGCGCAGTTGTTGCTGTAAATAGAGATAGCGCAGAGTTATGCCCGATAAAATTGCCGAAGTAATTAAGTTATTGAACAACTGCCAAACATCCAAACGGAAGGGCTGCCCGCGCGAGTACATACCCGTGGCGAAACCTTGCAGGAGATATTGGCCAATTATGGACATGATCAGTGTCGTTGCGATGACTACTCCGTAGGACGCAAGCCCTGCCTCCACCGGCGATCGTGTGCGTAGCCACGGCCTCATCCGACAAATAAGTAGGGCACTGATAAGGCTAATCCATTGGATTTGAAATGAGTAAAGCGCCAGCGAGTCCCAGCTGAAAAGCGGGAGAAACGAGGCGTTCAGGGTTAGCAGCAGAGCAATGAGCTCGGCGACCAAAACCAGCAACAACACCGATTGGGGGTTGCAAAGGTTGGGTAGAAAATCACCGCTTGCGCCTTTATTCTTGGTTTTGGTCACGTGTTTCTGGCTCCAGAGCCGGTCAAATGGGGCTATAATGCCCGCCTTTATTTATCGCTATATTATGTCTTCTTTTTCTATTCTTCTTTCTTTAATTCTTCACGGAAACATTCCACATGAGCCAAAACGATCAGCCCATCAAACCTTGGGGCGGCCGCTTTACGGAAGCGACAGACGCCTTTGTTGAGCGCTTTACTGCCTCCATCGGCTTTGATTATCGTCTCTATCACCACGACATTAACGGCTCCATTGCCCATGCCACTATGCTGGCGAAAGTTGGGGTGTTAACCGAGGCTGAGCGCGATCAAATTATCACCGGCCTTGAGGAAATCCGCGCAGAAATTGTGGCGGGCAAGTTCAATTGGTCTGTCAGCCTTGAAGACGTTCATATGAACATCGAAGCTGTACTGACTCAACGTATCGGCATTACCGGTAAAAAGCTTCATACCGGGCGCTCGCGCAACGATCAAGTTGCTACCGATATTCGCCTTTATTTACGCGACGAAATCGATGCCATCGCCAAAGAGCTTACTCGTTTGCAACAAGGCCTGTTGAGTGTAGCTGAGCGCGAAGCAGAAACCATCATGCCCGGCTTCACGCATTTGCAAACGGCGCAGCCTGTCACCTTCGGCCACCATTTGTTGGCGTGGTTTGAAATGTTGCAGCGCGATTATTCACGTCTGATAGATTGTCGCAAACGCATGAACTACTTGCCCTTGGGCGCCGCTGCACTTGCGGGTACAACCTATCCGATTGACCGCGTTTACACTGCACAATTACTAGGTTTTGATGGTCCAACGGAAAACTCTTTGGATTCCGTAAGTGACCGCGATTTCGCAATTGAATTTTCCAGCTTCGCATCAATTTTGATGATGCACTTGTCGCGCTTTAGCGAAGAGTTGGTGTTATGGACTTCATCGCAATTTAGCTTTATCGATTTGCCTGATCGCTTCTGCACCGGCTCGTCGATTATGCCGCAAAAGAAAAACCCCGATGTTCCAGAATTAGTGCGTGGCAAAACCGGTCGCGTTTACGGTCATCTCACTGCACTGTTAACGCTCATGAAATCACAACCGCTCGCGTACAACAAAGACAATCAGGAAGACAAGGAACCTGTGTTCGATGCGATTGATACAGTGAAAGATTGCTTGCGCGCATTTGCCGATATGGTGCCCGCCATTCAACCGCGCAAAGATAAAATGTACGAAGCCGCCAAGCGTGGTTTTTCTACCGCAACCGATTTGGCAGATTATTTAGTTCGTCGCGGCGTACCTTTCCGCGATGCCCATGAAATCGTCGGCAAATCCGTTGGCTACGGCGTACAAACCGGTAAAGACCTTTCTGAAATGAGCTTGGCAGAATTACAACAATTCTCCACGGTTATCGAGCAAGATGTTTTTGCGGTGCTGACTTTAGAAGGCTCAGTCGCAGCGCGCAATCACATAGGTGGTACCGCGCCAGCTCAAGTCAAAGCTGCTGTAGAGCGCGCTAAATTAAAATTGGCGACGCGCGTTTAAGTGTTTAAAAAAAGCCGCGCTTAGAACCGCGGCTTTTTATTTTGTGATGAATTTTTTGAGACGACCTTATGTACGACCATTACGACGCTTTAATTTTTGATATGGACGGCACGCTCGTTGATAGCGGCCAATTACACGAATTCGCTTGGAGCGAAATGCTGAACAAATATGGGATTCCAATTGATCGCGCGTTTATGCGTTCTTTGGCTGGCGTTCCCACCAAGGGCACGATTGAAATTCTCTTAGAAAAATTCCAGCTGACTGTTGATGCCAGCTTGGATGAAATGAATGATTTCAAAGAAGCTTGGGTGCATGAAAATATGCACAAATTTGTAAAGCCCACAGCGCTTATCGAAGTCGCACAAAAATACCACGGCATTAAACCCATGGCGATTGGCACAGGTGCTTATACACAGGAAGCAAAAACCATTTTGGGCTTGTGCGGATTGGATAAATACATTGATGCGGTAGTAGGTGCAGATCAAGTTAAAAACCCTAAGCCAGCGCCAGATACATTTTTACGCTGTGCAGAGCTATTGGGCGTATCACCGGAGAAATGTGTTGTATTTGAAGATTCAAAACTTGGATTGCAAGCAGCAGCAACGGCGGGTATGGCGGGAATAGATGTTTTATTAGTTCACGCAGTAGAAAACGATTATTTTTTATAAGACAAGTTGTCGGGTGGCATCCCAATATTATTTGTATCGCCGCGAATATCCCAGCCTTCGGCAGCCTGGATATTGTTAGCACCTAATCCTGACCAAATTCTAATCTTGTTGTCACCTATGGACCCGAGAAAACAAAAATGAAATATTTTTTTGCTGGTGTACTGCTGCTTTTGTTTACAAAGTGTTTTGCCAACGAAGAACATCAATATAGTTATGAAACCATTATGGGTAACACTATTGCTTGGTCGTGCGAAGGCTCCGGCTCGCCAACTATTGTTCTAATGGCCGGCATGGGACTGGATGCGCACTCATCCTTTGAGGCTGTGTACCATAAATACCAAGGGAAAGGCACCATCTGCATGTATGATCGCGCCGAAATTGGTGCCAGTACATTTAAAGAACCTAAATTAAGAAAAATGGACGAGTTAGTGGACGAACTTCATCAACTCAAAACAAAAAGAGGCTGGGAAAATTTAGTGTTAGTTCCGCATTCATTTGGTGGATTAATCGCAAGAGGTTACGTTTCTAAGTATCCTGCGGATGTTAAGGCTGTTCTCTTTCTAGATGTTAACCACGAAGACTGGGTTCCGCACCTTCAAAAGAAAATGTCTGCAAGTGATTGGGATATCATGGAGTTTATTATAAAGTGGAATTCTACAACCTTTCACGAAGACTATTATGAGGCTCAAGAGGCCGCCAGATCATTTAAGTTTCCGAACACTATGCCTATTACCGTCATATCCAGAGGCATTCCCTTAACAAAAATTAGAAGAAATAAAATGACTTACGAGGGAATTAATACTTTCAACGAAGAGCACAATAAACTTCAAAAAAGTATTGCCAAGCTATCAAAAAATTCCAGACATATAGTTTCAAAAATTTCACCTCATGAAATATGCAGTTATGACCCTTGGCTGGTAATGGATGAACTCAAATATTTATTGGAAAGAATATAACCATTGTACATTTAACGTCACGCGATACTGAAGTTTCAGCGCGGGTTCCTTGAACCTTTAACCAGAGATAATTTATGTCACTAACAACCACATCTGATCTACATATTTCACAAACCTCTTTTGGTCACTCGACAGAGGGCGTCGCTGCAAGCTTATTCACCTTGACTAATGCGAATGGCTTGATTGTAAAAATCACCAACTTCGGCGGAATTATTACCGAAATCCACGTTCCGGATAAGCACGGCCAGTTTACTGATGTGAATCTTGGCTTCGATTCCATCGAACCCTACTATAAAGATTCACCGTACTTTGGTGCGCTTATAGGTCGTTTTGGCAATCGAATTGCTGGCGGGAAATTTACGCTCGATGGTAAAACCTATGAGTTAGCTACCAATAACGGCAACAATCATTTGCACGGCGGCTTGGTTGGGTTTGATAAGGTTGTTTGGAATGCATCTACGTTTAAGACAGAAAACTCCGTTGGCTTAACCTTAAAATATTTAAGTGTGGATGGTGATCAAGGTTATCCCGGCAACTTGGATGTGACTGTTGTTTATGAACTGACAAATAACAACGAAATTTTAGTGAAATACCACGCCGTAACCGATAAAGCGACGCCTGTTAATTTAACACAACACGCTTATTTTAATTTGGCAGGTAAAGGCGGCGATATTTTAAATCATGAAGTGATGATTAATGCTGATCGCTTTACTGCTATTGATCCAGAAGCGATTCCAACGGGTGAATTGCCATCGGTTGTAGGCACACCCTTCGATTTCCGTACACCACATTTGGTCGGCGAGCGAATCAACGAAGATCACGAGCAGTTAAAGAACGGTAATGGCTATGATCATAATTTTGTGCTGAACAAAGCGCACCCCAAAGAATTAAGTTTGGCGGCGCGTGTATTTGAAAAGAACTCCGGCAGGGTGTTGGAAGTATTTACGCAAGAACCCGGTGTGCAATTTTATTCCGGCAACTGGATGGATGGTTCGTTAACAGGTAAAGGTTGGCACTACACGCGCCGCTGCGGTTTATGTTTAGAGCCGCAACACTTTCCGGATTCACCCAATCAGCCCCATTTCCCGAATACCATTTTGCGCCCAGGCGAAGAATATAGGTCGGTAATGAGTTATAAATTTTCTGTTGTGGCTTGATTGAATTTGTCTGCGAGTTAACAACCGGCTCAGGTGCGCTTAGAGAATTAGTTTAAACAGCTTTAAACCTATAAAAAAAGGCAGCCTGTTTTTACGCAGACTGCCTTTTTCTTAGGTTTAATTTTTAGTGCTTGAGTTGGAAGCCTAAAGTAAACGATGCCCGCTGTAAGCAAGAGCCTACTTGGCCAAGGCTTCTTCAATTGCTTTGCTCAAACTTTTGGCGTCTGGATCGGTCATGCTGCCAAAGTGCTGGATAACCTTGCCGTCCTTACCCACTAAATATTTATTGAAATTCCATTTTGGCTCACCTGATTCTGCATTCAAGTATTTGAACAGGGTATTCGCTTCACTGCCCTTGACATGCGTTGGAGCAAACATGGTGAAAGTAACGCCAAAGTTTTTGAAGCAAATGCCTGCCGCATTGGCTTCGTCTTTATCTTCTTGATTAAAATCGTCACTTGCGAAGCCCACAACAACCAAACCTTTGTCTTTGTATTTCTTATGTAGCGCTTCCAAGCCTTTAAACTGCTTCGTAAAGCCGCAGTGGCTTGCGGTATTCACAACCAGGGTCACTTTGTTTTCAACAAGGCTGCACAAGCTCACAGAATCAGTTGAGTGAAGTTTGCGATATTCTCCTTGCAAGTGAGGCTCACACGCTGCAAATGCAGTAGAGGAAATTAACCCCATAGCCATAACTCCCAAAAATAGGTTTAGCGATTTCATAGTGTTCCCCAAAAGAAGTTGGTGGTTAATTGTACGGCTTGCGAAAGGAAATAGATGATAGGCGCCCTGAGTCCTATAGACCAGAGGGCGCCGGTTAAAAAGGGTTAAATCTGAAACCAACAGGCCAGAATTAAAACCAAAAGGAAAGATAAAAACGTATTACGTCGGCATCTAAACTGTAGAGCGGTTCTTCGCCAACTTTGTATACCGTATCAGCAGGCTTTTTGCCGCTAAAATTGGCGTAATCGCGAAAGTCTTCGTAATCAATCGCCATGTGATCCCAAAACAGGTTCGCGGTGCTTTTATCAAATCCGGGAATGTTCCAGGGAAATTTATAGGTGAGACCCAAGCCTATGGTTTTTGACGAGAAAGCACTGAGTTCTTTATCTCGCGCCATAAAGTTTTGCGCGTCCTTATATGGAAATAAATCAGCGTAAAAATCTGCTTTCGCCTGACTGTACGCACGATATTTCACTTCCAACAACAAATCTTTTTTGAAGTCATGAATGTACCGAATTTCAGCATTGTTTGCTGTTACACCCCAGGAATCCGTGTAATGACGAACGTCAGCGCGAATAGATGCAGAGTAAGGCAAGTGATAAATCGCGCGAATGCTACCCGCATCTGAATTGTGGGTAAGCGGATATTTCTCCAAGGCCAACGCGCGCGCGCCGTTTTGCACATAGCTGTAACTGCGGTAAGGATTGTTGAGACAGGTTTGCCCTTCTTTCATTCCGATACAGGCTTCAGAACCGGACTCGAGGCTCACTTCCGCAATCAAATTGCGCGTCAAAATTTGCGAAAGATTTAGGCTATAGCGGCGTTGTTCTTTATCCAAATGGAAATCAGGATCGGGCGCGCCTTTTAGATTGCGACCCACAATATCTTGCCCAAAACTGAAACCGAAATTTAAGGTAGTGAGATCACCAAAAAATCCTTGGGTAACACCTAAATTATAAGTCTTCGCGTGGTAATCATTTTCATCACTGGTTGTGTAACCAAAACTGTATGTGGTGCGATCATTCATATAATCCACACCTACAGATTTTTGCTTGCGTTCTTCGCTGTAGCGACTGGCGGATGCCAACACATCTATAGAGGCACTACTGACCATATCAACATAATAATTTGCCGATACAGATATCGATTTACCAATACTCTTTCGTACCAATATCGAAGGGCCACTTACTTGGATTCCACCTCCCTCGTATTGGTGTTCTAACACATCCACACGCTCATCAGGCAATACGGCAGAATAAGCAGGCGCACATAGAATAAGAGCTACAAGCGCAAAGCGGCTGATTATTTTTTTGTATAACGCATTAGTTACAACCACAACCGCCTCCTGCACCACCATCTGCACCTCTGGCCCCTTCTCGCGCATCATGCACGTGCGACAAATAAGCATCCGAAACAGGATCACGGCTGAAACTCATAATAGGGTCCGAGATATTTTGGCGCTCGTATGGTTTCACCCAAGGTTTTACACTGCTGCAGGATGAGCAGAGTACGGGAAACAATAACGTCAGAATCAGCGCGACTTTGGTTCGCATCATTCGCTGATAAGCTCCTTGATTTTTTGAATATATTTTTCCTCATCACCGGGAACATAACCTTTATGCACGTGGCGAATCTGGCCCTTTTTGTCGATGAATACAGTAAATGGCATGCTGTCCACGTTATAGAGAGTACTTATTTTTGAGTCGGGATCGAACAATATGGGGTAATTAACTTTTACCTTTTCCAATACGTTTTTAGCTTCGGCAATATCTTGATCGGTGTTCACACCGTACAACACAAAGCCCATTTTTCCATATTTGGCGCTAATCCTATCCAGCAGCGGCATTTCATTGCGGCAAGGTCCACACCAAGATGCCCAAAAGTTTAACATCACCACTTGGCCAGCCTGCTCAGCCAAACGAATATTTTCACCAGCCGCACTTTTCAGGGTAAAGTCAGGTGCTGCAGCGGCAAAGAGTGTTGAGCTGCAAAACAACAAACCGAATGCGGCGATTTTTTTTAAACGGTTAATAAAAGCCATAATAATTTCTCTACTAAATTTTGAGTCGAGCTAATCTTAGCGAATCAGAATAATTTAAAAGAACAACGAAATACCTAAACGAGTTTCAAGGTTGTTTGTTTTTTTGCTCACACCAAAAAGCTCATGCTTGAATGAATAATCACGCACACCCAAATCCGCCATCAACCAATCAGTGGCGTAGAACTTAAAACCTGCACCCAGGTTATAAGTGAAGTAGTTTTTTTCAGCGAACTTGGTATTGCCTGCGCCACCAATAAAATAGAAGCCTGTATTGAAATGCCATTTATCAGAAATGTAGACTTGCCCGGGCAATAAGTTATAGCCAAGTGAAATATTGTAGTAGCTCAGGTCGCGCTGATCTTTCGTTAAAAGTTCAACGCCACCACTCAATAATTCGTAACTGGTTTTTTGAGTTTCGCTAGTAGCGTAGTTTAGCTGGGCAAATAAATCTTCAGTAATGTGATAGGCAAAGGTCACCCCCACCACTGGGTTGCTACCAAAATCTTCCACACTCAACATGCCGTAATACAAACCTACTTCGAAGTCTTCTGAATCCAGATCGGCTTCTTTGATGTGACGACGCTCAATATCGGGCGTAATAATTTTGCCCAATTCACCATCATTATTTTTTTCTTTATCGTCCGCTGCAAATGCCGAGCTGGCAATACCAGCCAACGCGCATAACAAGCTGGCCGCTAAAAGAATACGCTGAAACCGATTTTCCATTCATTAACCTCTTCATTGGTGTTCCGACTGGTAAGTACGTAGTCATTAACATATTCCGCACGCACAAAAAAACGGCCGGTAATATGGATGTAAGCACCCAAGCTTGCTTGCAGTAAATTATCCTCGCGATCTTCTGTTTGCACGAGAGTAGCGCTGGGCATGGTTTTTAATTTACCTGCACCAATTCCTATAAACGGCGACACACGCCATTGCGGAAAGGGTTGATGCAAAATCGCCAATGCTGCAATTTGGCTATCAGAATATTGACCTGTGTTTTGTGCCAAGCGAATTTCAGCCGATAAATTCTTGGTGAATCGGTAACCCAAATTTGCGCTCACCGAGTCGGCACCATCAAAATCGCCATAAGCTGTACCAACTTCAAACCGATCTACAAGATAATCTGCCTGCTTGGTGTTGGGAAAATCCGGCGCTAAATCATCTGGACCTAAGGTAAGTAAAACGTCATTACGTTTTATCCATCCTTGAATGCCGCGTTGGGTTTTTATTTTGATCCAATCGGTTTTCATTTTAAGCAGAGTGATAGTTTCTCCGCGCTCTACAACATGAAAGATTGGGTAGCCGCGGCCGGGCGCGTTATACACGTTAATAAAAGCATCGTTGACGGTGACTTCTATTGGTACTTCAGGCGAAAACCAATTGAACTTCCAAAAATCAGCAGCTGCTGCGTTCAAGCTCCACAAACACGCTGCAGACCACAAACCCAAGCTAACCAACCAGCGAACGCGCGCGCGGCGGGCGACAGTTTTTTCTATAGTTATTTTCACAAGTCAATTCATCGAATGTTATGGTCTAATCGTGTCAAAAGGATTGTTGTAGTAAACACCACCAATATCCAACCATTCTGACAATAATTTTAATTCGCTGGGATTCAACAGACCGCGATGATCAACAGTGTCTGTTGCTGCATCAAAATTAGCAAATTTATTAAAGAATCTCGCACTACCCAACGCACTGCCGCGACTCATGCTTGCAGGCACACCTATGGTCTGATTCAACGGCGTTGGGTTACCCATGGCGTCCAGCACAACGGCGCCGGTTATCGCATCTTGTACAAACGGGCAGTTAGTCACGCCATTACAAGTTGGCACACCATTGGTATCACGGACTATGACACAAGCCGGGATATCGGGGTACAAATCCGCCGGAGCCAATTCACACACGGGAATCTGGGTCGTGGGTATTCCGTTAACACCCAATATCTGTTTGTTCGTCGTGGTGGTCAGCTCAGTATAGGAGAGCATGCGCTGATTGTTAGCGCCTTTGGTGCCCAAAAGTTCAAGCTGACCATCGGGTACTTTCATATTCACGTTGCCTGCAGCGTCTGTGGATGTGTGGCAGGTGATGCAAGTGGTGTCTGCTATGCCGTTGGCTGCGCCGCGTGCGCGCTCCCAAATGGGTTGGATATGGTTTTCGTAATTAATGGTGACGCGGCACAAACTCGACCAACCATCGTTTTCCATACAGGCCTCGGCGGTTGGCGAATGAATGTCGCTCGCAACCAGTGCCAGATTTTTATATCTATAGGCGAAGCTTGTAGTTTTGGCGCGCACGGCCGTGTCGGTCCATTCATCGTCAAACACCAAGTCCACACTTGGCGCACGAAAGTTGGATTTGGCTTTATTTGTGAAAAGGGCGCAGGTAGTGCCGTCACCAGGTATTAAGCAATAGGTGGTATGGCTTGCAAATTCCGCCATAGTCTCGCCGGCTTTTGGTTGCACGGGTGTGCCCAAAGGGTCGAACCTTAAAGCATTCGCAAATCGTGTTCCAGTTGCGCCTTTGTTGATGCTCGGTAATTCGGCATCGCTACGGCCATGGCCAGCATTCACGGTAACCGCATTATGACAGCCGTTACACTCACGTACTTCGCCAGGACGAACCTGTAACCAATTACGGTGCAAGGCCCCTATGCGCTTGCCGTCTTTGTTGAGGATCTCCAAGGTAAATGCAACGTCAGCAGGAACCTTAACTTTTACCGAGCCATCGGGTTCAACGGGGGCGTAACCGAGAATCTCGCGAAGGTTATTAAATTGCTTAAACAGATCGCCGTAGGTATTGTCACCGAGATTGTCGCGAGTGGTTTTATCAGGAATCGACACAGCCTTAATCAAACGCACAAAACGGGCCGGGCGCTGATCGGGCGCTGCCTGTGCGATTTGCTCGATACTGGTGAATGCGGTCGCGCCGAAATTATTGAACTTGCCGTCCATATCGTAAACGCTACGAATATGAAGCATACCGACGGATTCAGCAGCGAGGTCAACCTCAAACTTGGGTGGCGTGTAAGTTGGAGCAGGGCGAGGCTCCAGCGAAACAGGCTCGGAGAACATCATCCCCTCTTCCGCCAAAACAACAGGCTGTTGAGTTTGAAGTGTGATGTTGTATACCCATATACCGTAGAGCGGGTCTGCCTCTTTGACCCCAGCTGTCGCAAGCCAAGTGTCGGTACAGGGCACCAAGCGCTTATCCTGCGGCTCAATCAAACGGCATTCGCTCCAACTGACAAGAAGGCGGTTGGTCCCATCGAATAAGGGGGTTAAGGATGAATAGCGACCATGCTGGGAAAATTCATTGGCACCAACCTTGATGTTAATTGGCAAGATGGAAATCGAACTCTGCGCTGAACCCGTTCCGCCGCCCGCAGGCACTTGCAAATCATTTTCGAAGAAGTGCTTGGTATCAATTACAACCATATCGCCACCCAACATGGCCTCATTAGGCTTCAAGATTGCGGCTATACGGCCATCAGGCATTTCTTGTGGGCGGAACAGACGATTGCGAGGAGCATTTGCCGTCTCGGGCGGAATATTCAGACTGAAATAACCGTAATGGCGCTCCACTTGGCTGCCATCCGCATTTGCGGTGTAGAAGCTGAGCTTATCAGTGCCGAATTGATCCCAGTGTGTATAAAGAATTTTGCCGCTTTGGAGAACTGCCGGTTGAATATCGTGGCTTTGATTGTAAGTGAGCTGTTGTATATCGGTACCGTCCGCCTTCATGGAATGCAATACAAATGCGGGCGTGTCACCGCTCTCCTCTAACGCAGAGAACTGGGGTTTGCCATCGTCCAGCAAAATAGCCTTACTGCGAATTTGGCGGTTTGAACTGAATAAAATTCTCCCATCCGGTAAATAGCGCGGGCTGACATCGTGTCCCACAGAGGCAACCAATGGCGAGGTTATTATGGGCCTCAGAACCTTGCTGGTGAGGTCATATTCCCAAATTTGCCACTTGGGCTGCTTATCTTTTGTGACATTTTTAAGCAAGGGAGCATGCATGGAAAAGAGCAGCTTTTTGCCATCGGGGCTTGTGCTTAAATCTTTCACATCGTAGAGCGCACCTTTTTCGAAGGCACTATCGGTAATATTGACGGGAGCAGCCGACGCTGTAGCCCTGTCCTTCACATAAATCGCGGCGCCCGGATTAAACGCCGTGGGATCCATTAAATCTGGAAAAACAGGTTGTTTGTTTTCATCCACGGGTAGCGGTCGCTTGATATAAGCAATCGGCAAATCCACAGCCACAGGGTCAGGCTTTTGGGAGCCACCGCCGTTATTACTCGTGCTAGTTCCACTACCACCGCCGCATGCACTTATAAACACACAAAGAATGCTTGCTAGCGCAGTTCCGGTTAAGCGTTTTTTTTGTGGTTGCAACATAAGCGGTGCCTTACAACGTTGGAAAAATCAAAGGGTAATTACCATTGTCAGTGAATGTGTATAGGCCATTCTCTCGATTTAATCACGAATTAATGTGTGATTTATGAAACGACAAAAATCCTTTGCTACCTGCTTCACAAATTCCAAAGGCAATTTGAATTATGTGATTAAGTCGTCAGCATATTTGCAAGCGAGACACAGGTTTCATCTACACTCACGCCTATAATCAATTCCAACCGTATTTTCTTTAACACCTCTGGAGCTGCCGTGAAACCTATCACTATCGCCAAAGCCCTCGCAGATGCCGCGAACTGGGTTCAGAGCAACAGTCGTTATTTGCAGATAGCCGCACTCTCTCTTGGATTGGTTGCCAGCCAGGCACATGCCGGTTCTCGCGAACAAGCCTTGCAAATTCACAACCGGGTTGCAGGTGTTCCACCTAGTGAAACCGTGTTGCTGCAAATGGCAGCCTATTTAGATGCAGGCCAGAAAGACAAAGCGGTACAACTAGCCATGGATAACGAAGCTTTCTACAGCGTTGTGCTGAAAAATATGGCCACTCCGTGGACAAACCGCGAGCAAACTGTGTTTGCACCTCTCAACGATTACACCGCAACGGTGATAGGCTTGGTGCGCGATAACGCGGATTTCCGCCGCCTACTATTCGACGACATAGTATATGTAGCCGCCCCCAGCTTGGGCTTACCGCCTTACTCCAACAGCAACAACAATCATTACCAAGCCATTGAAGACCAGCATATAGATTTGCGCGACCCCGCCAAGTTCGTTGGTGTGCCTCAATCCTCCGTTAACGGCCTGCCTTCAGAAGCAACTTCCGGCGTAATTACCAGTCGCGCTGCGGCAAAAGCCTTTTTTATTGCTGGCACTAACCGCGCCATGTTTCGCTTCACGCTGATAAACCATCTCTGCCGCGATTTGGAACAAGTGCACGATACAACTCGCACGCCCGACTTTATCCGTCAAGACGTTAGCCGTAGCCCAGGCGGCGACAGTCGCGTCTTCTTGAACGGCTGTATAGGTTGCCACAGTGGCATGGATCCTATGGCTAAAGCCTACGCCTACTACGATTATGAGTTCGATGCAGCCTCTGACCCGGACGCCCTGAACGGCAGTATTCATTACAACGAGGAAGGGACAGTCGACCCCATCACCAATAGCCGCGTTGAGAAAAAATACCTCCAAAACAGCACTACCTTCCCCTACGGTTATGTCACTACTAATGACGATTGGCAGAACTATTGGCGGGTAGGCATAAATGCCAATCTCGGCTGGAGCTCCGCCCTGCCAGGCAAAGGTACAGGCGCTAAGGAGATGGATAAAGAGTTAGCTTACAGCAAGGCATTTGCCAGTTGCCAAGTAGAAAAAGTCTTTAAACATGTTTGTTTACGCAAGCCCGCAAACGCGGCAGATCGCAACAAAATTGAGGCAATTACCGCCAATTTTGTTAACAGCACTTACAACTTAAAGCAGGTGTTCATTGACACTGCTGACTACTGCAAAGGTGAGTAATTAAAAATGAAAAAGCTCACATTAAAACTCTTCGCTCTGCCCATGGCCTTTTCCGTAAGCTTGCTCATGCTTACCGCTTGCGGTTCCGGCAGCTCGTCAAAAACAACCACCAATCCCGATACCAGCAATGGCAACACGGGCACCGATACCTTTACCTATAAAGGTCAAAAGCCTGCCGGAACGCCCGACGTACTCAAGTTTCAAAGCAATTTGTGGATCAACATAGCCCCGGAAAACCGCTGCGGTGGTTGTCACAATGCAACAGGCCAAACACCCAAATTCGCGCGTGGCGACGACATTAACCTGGCCTACGATGAAATGATTAGCAACGGCTTGGTATCGCTCTCCAATCCATCCCAATCACACATTGTCGAGAAAGTCTCCAAAGGCCATAACTGCTGGCTAAAAGACCCAGTTGCATGTGGCGATACACTAACCACATGGATCACCAATTGGGCAGGCCCCACTGAAACTAAAGCCAATGACGTAACCCTCACTGCGCCGGCTGAAAAGGATGTCGCAAACAGCAAAAGTTTCCCGAAAGACCCCGCTGACCCAAGCAACCCGGATAATTTTGCGAAGACTGTTTATCCCGTGCTGACTGAATATTGCTCACGCTGCCACTCAGAAACGGCTCTTACCAAGCAACAGCCCTACTTCGCGCAATTTGATAGCCAAGTTAAGCAAGGCGACCCCAACTATGACGCGATTTTCGCCACCAATTTGGCGATTGCTTACACCCAGGCTAAAACCAAAATCCGCTTGGATAATCCTGCTCAATCGCGTTTCGTACAGCGTTTACGCAGCGATTTTCACAATTGCTGGAGCGATTGCGCCGCCAACTCTGCAACCATGGAAGCCGCTATCACTCGTTTTTCCGACTCACTCAAACCTATCCAAATTCCGCCTGAGCTTAAGATCAGTAAAACGGTGGGATTGGGCGATGCCTTCGTGCTCACCAGCGGTGGACGCATAGATACCAACCTAATCGCCAAATACGAATTCAAAACCGGTAGAGGCAGTATTGCCTACGACACCAGCGGCGTAGAGCCTGCAGCGAACTTGAATATTATGGGGAACGTAGGTTGGAGCAGCGCTTGGGGCATCAAGGTAAAAGACGGTGGCCGCGCGCAGGCTACTACCGCCACCAGCCGCAAATTCTTTGATTTGATTCGCGGCTCAGGCGAATATTCCATCGAGGCTTGGGTAATTCCAGACAACGTAACCCAAGGCACCAACGATAATAACCCTGCGCGCATAGTCACCTATTCTGGTAGCGCCACCCAACGCAACTTTGCCTTGGGGCAATACGAATACAATTACAGCTTCCTTAACCGAACTGACAAGAGCGATGGTAACGGCCTGCGCGAATTGCACACCGCCGACGCAGCGCAAAAATTGCAAGCCACACTGCAACATGTAGTGGTGACTTACGACCCAACAAATGGCCGCCGTATTTACGTGAATGGTGAATTCACCGGTGATGTTGACCTCAGCAAAGGAGCCGTTCTCAAGGACTGGGATAGCAGTTACGCCTTAGCATTGGGTAACGAGGTGAGCGGTGACACCAAAACACAATGGCAAGGCAGTATCCGCTTCCTAGGCATTCACAAACGCGCCATGACCGCAGCCGACATTAAAACAAACTACAAAGTCGGTGTGGGTGCTAAATACCTGTTGCTGTTTAATATTTCCAGCCTTATAGGAACACCTGATAGTTTCCTAGTATTTGAAGTCCAGCAATTCGATGATTATGGCTACCTGTTCGCCAACCCTTTCTTCACCAATTTGAAAGGTACAGCGATTAATACCGATATTCCCCTCAAAGGTATACACATCGGCATTAACGGCGAAGAAGCTCCTACCGGCCAAGTGTTCGCCAACCTGAACACCAAGCTCAACTCCAACCAAATGGTGAATGGTCGCCAAGCCTTATCCAGTTTAGGTACGGTGGTGGAATTGAAAGGCGGGCCAGATCAAGATCAGTTCTTCCTGAGTTTTGATGAAATCGGCAGCAACACTTATGCGCGCTCAGCCCCAGTAACGCCACCAGTTGCAACGCCCGCCGACATCGAAGGACAACCACTGATTGGTTTGCGTCGCTTCGCCGAGATCAATGCCACACTTTCAGCACTTACAGGTATCTCACAATCCAATACCAGTGTTAAGACCACCTTTGGCAAGGTTCAGCAACAGCTGCCAACGTTGGCGAATTTGGATGGCTTCCTCGCCGCGCAACAAATGGGCGTAACCCAATTAACCGTAGCCTACTGCAACGCCTTGGTTGGAAGCAGTACAGCACCTAATGCCCTGCGGGATAGCTACTTCGCAGGCTTTAATTTCAGCTCGCCTGCGTCAACTGCCTTTACCCCAACAGGTCGCAGCCAAATTATCGATCCGCTGCTGAAGCGCTTGCTAGCTGCTGAGATTGGCGGAGGCAACGCCTTGGCAACCCAAGCTGATCCGGGGCTCCTGCGTACTGAATTGAACAAATTGATCGATACAATGATAGCGTGCGGAGGCAGTTGCGCCGCAGATCGAACCCTCACTACCGTAAAAGCTACCTGCTCGGCAGCCTTAGGTAGTGCAGTGATGTTGTTGCAGTAATTTAACCGAACAATCGAAACACAACCGCTTATAGCAGGTTAAGACATGGCCAAAAATAAAGCTCCACTCCACCCAGACACGCCGCTGTATTTAAACAACCACAGCCGCCCCATCAGCCGCCGTGAACTTATCGCGCAGGGCTTTAGGGCGGGTGGTGTTACGCTTGCGGGCGGCTCGCTCTTCAGCCTGCTGTCCGATTCTGCCTTTGCGAGCTTGTCTTCAGACATTTCTGATAAGCGTGCTCAATGCGGTATAGCCTCGCAAGGAGCCGGAAAGATTCCGTTCATTTGCTTCGACTTGGCAGGCGGTGCAAATATTGCCGGCTCCAACGTATTGGTTGGCCAAAAGGGTGGTCAGTTGGACTTCCTCAGTACAGCCGGATACAGCAAACAAGGCTTGCCGCCGTCAATGGTTCCCAACTCATCCACCACCAACTTTGTAGACCAAACACTAGGCTTGGCCTTCCACGCCGACAGTGCCGTTTTACGGGGAATTAAAAGTAAAATTGCTGTTAACACCGCCCTTATGACGAATGGTGCGGTGATAGCCGCTCGCTCAGAAAACGATACGGGCAATAATCCACACAACCCTATGTATGGTATCAATCAAGCCGGTGCCAACGGCTCTTTGCTGACGTTGATAGGCTCGGTGAACAGCGACTCCGGTGGTAACTCCATGTCACCGGCCAGCATGATTAACCTAGAAGTTCGCCCCACCAAAATTGATAACCCTGGCGACGTAAAAGGTCTTATCGACGTGGGTGATCTGGTGAGCTTAATGAGCCAGCAAGACACGGTTTCAGTGATGGAATCCATGTACCGTATCAGCGACGCCAAACTCAAATACGTGCAAACCGGCACCAGCCGCGATGCCGAGCTGAAAGAAATGATCCGCTGCGGCTACATCAAAAGCGCGGATATCGCAGATCGCTTTGGCGACCCACGCAGCATAAGTGTGGTAGATGACCCTAACATTGTTGGCCCAACCGGCATCTTCACCCAAGCCGAATTCGATTCAGACGGCGAGTTCCGCAAAGCAGCCTCCGTGATGAAATTGGTGGTTAACGGTTACGCAGGTGCGGGCACCATTACCATGGGTGGCTTTGACTACCACACGGGCAACCGCTCTGCAGGCGAAATGCGCGACGAACGCGCTGGCAAATGCATTGGCGCATGCTTGGAATACGCCGCGCGTTTGCAAATGCCGTTGATGATTTACGTGTTCAGCGACGGCTCTGTGTTCAGTAACGGCATGGCAGACGACACTATGGCCGGCCGAGGTAAAGGCCAGTGGACAGGCGACGACCAACAAACCGCCTCAGCTTACTTTTTAGTGTACAACCCCAAAAAACGCCCCATCCTAATGGACGGGACCAGCTCAGATCCCGCTACCATCACCATGGCGCAACGTGTACATCAGCAACTTGGCTACATGCGAGCCAGTGGCGATGTGGAAACTTCATCCAGCCCTGCGGCCAACAACGTCAACCTGCTCGTGGAAACAGTGATCTTGAATTACATGGCTCTACATGGCGAACAAGGCCGCTTCAGCACCCTGTTCAAAGGCAACGGCATTGGCAGCAGCGTCATGATGGACCGCATGACGGCATTCCAGCCGATTTGTAATGGCGTTATCACCAAGCCAACCTGATAAGAAGTTTTTCTGAAGATAAAAAAATCGCGGCAATTGCCGCGATTTTTTTTGCAATGAAGGTTTACCCAACCAGTAATTACCGCGGCAAATGCTTCGGCAAAATTCTGTTCAGCACTTCAGCGATGTAACTTAAAAACAAAGTGCCCATGCTGGAGCGGTAGTAGTGTGGATCGCGGTTGCCGACGGCGAGCAAGCCAAAGGCGTTGCCGTGGATAAGGGGAACAGTGGCAACCGAGCCAATTTCGTCGGCGTATTTGCCGAAAATAAATTGCATTTCTTTTGCGCCGAGTGTGCCGCACATTGCGCGATTACTTTTGAGAATGGTGCCAACGTTATCGCGTGCAGCAGCAAGACTTACAACGTGCGCTTGGCTGCTCGGGATTTTGTCGATGTTGCCGAAGAAAAATAAGCTGGTGTATTGGATATTAAAATCCTTGTCGAAGCAGTAATAGAGCGCATCGACAATATCACCGAGATCTTGGCCTTCTAACAACGTCAAAACCAAGCGTTTGGTTTTATCAAATAATTTATCGTTGTCGCGAGCGTTGTCGAGCAATTTACTTAAACGATGGCGCATGTCCATATTGCGTTCACGCAACACTGCAATTTGGCGTTCAATTAATGAAACCGCGCTGCCGCTTTCGTGAGGAAGTGAAAGCTCAGCAAGTAAATCAGGATAAGCTTCAAAGAAGTGGGGATTTTCTTGCAGGAAAGCCGCGACTTGTTCCGGCTCTAAAGGATCGGCGAGTGTTTTTTTATTATCGTTCATTGGCTATCACCTTTTATAAATATTAGCGGATGTACGCGAATGCTTTATTCGTCGCCACACGCGTTGCGTGTGACGACTCCCTGTTAAATTTAGATATTAATTTGCCCGTGAAATACCGTAACGGCTGGGCCAGTCATAATCACCGGGTGACCTTCACCTGCCCAGCTGATTTGCAAACTGCCGCCAGGCAAATTTACTTTCACATTTTCATTTAATAAATTGCGCAAACGACCAGCGACAACGGCAGCGCATGCGCCTGTTCCGCACGCGAGCGTTTCGCCTGCGCTGCGCTCGAATACGCGCAAATCAATTTCAGTAGCAGAAATTTTTTGCATAAAACCGACATTCACGCGTTGTGGAAAACGCGCGTGATGTTCAACGCGTGGCCCCAGAATTTCTACCGGCGCTTCGCTCACTTTATCTACCAGCATAACCGCGTGTGGGTTGCCCATAGACACGGAAGAAATTTCTAAGGTTTGGCCATCTACATCCAATTCATAGGTCGAGGCTCTTGCATCGGCCACAAACGGAATTTCTTGCGGAACCAAACGCGGCACGCCCATGTTGACGCTAACGTCGCCTTTGTCGTTAACCAGCAATTCGATAATGCCGCCCGCCGTTTCTACTTTAATTCTGCGTTTGCCCGTTAGCCTGCGCTCGCGCACAAACACGGCGAAGCAACGTGCGCCGTTACCGCAGTTTTCCACTTCGGTGCCGTCACAGTTAAAGATGCGATAGCGAAAATCCACCGCGGGATTTTCAGGGTGTTCCACCAGCAATAATTGATCGCAGCCCACGCCGAAATGACGGTCTGACAGGAAGCGGATTTTTTCTGGTGTTAAACGCACGCTTTGGCTGATGCCATCAATCACGATGAAATCATTGCCGAGGCCGTGCATTTTGCTAAAACGTAAGCGCATTTCAAATTCTCAAATTTATTCCGGGATTACCGCTTCACCACGCAACATATCATCTATGGTTTCGCGCGCGCGCACCAGATGCATTTGGTCACCATCTATAATCACTTCTGCAGCGCGGCCGCGAGTGTTGTAGTTGGAGCTCATGCTAAAACCGTATGCGCCTGTAGACATCATGGAGAGCAAATCGCCCGGTTCAATAGCCAAGTCGCGCTCTTTACCCAAAAAGTCACCAGTTTCGCAAATGGGGCCAACGAGATCCCATTTTTTGGTTTGCTCAGCGCGTGGCTTTACCGCGCGAATATCTTGCCAGGCTTGGTAGAGCGACGGACGAATGTTGTCGTTCATGGCGGCGTCGATAATGGCAAAGTTTTTGTGCTCGGTAGGTTTCAAATACAAGACTTTAGTTAACAACACACCCGCGTTGGCGCTGATGGAGCGACCGGGTTCGAACATCAAACTTAATTTACGATCCCCCAACTTTGCCTTGAGCGCACTCATGTAATCCGCCACGTCCGGCGGCGTTTCGTTGCGATAGGTCACGCCCAAGCCGCCACCGAGATCCAAGTGATGAATCGCGATACCGTTCGCCGCCAACTCGTCGATAAGCGCCAACACGCGATCAAGCGCATCCAAAAACGGCGTTAATTGTGTGAGCTGAGAACCAATATGGCAGTCCACGCCCTGAATCGACAAACTCGGTAATTGCGCAGCGCGTGCGTAAACGGCAGGCGCGCGTTTGATGTCGATACCGAATTTGTTTTCTTTTAAACCGGTAGAAATGTAGGGATGCGTATTGGCATCCACATCGGGGTTCACACGCAAAGAAATATTGGCAACCATGCCTTTTTCAGCAGCAACCTGCGCAAGAATTTCTAGCTCGGCTTCAGATTCCACGTTGAAGCAGAAAATCCCCACGTCTAACGCGCGCGCCATTTCTTCGCGAGTTTTACCCACGCCTGAAAACACGATTTTTGCGGGATTACCTCCAGCGCGCAGCACACGCTCCAATTCACCCATAGACACAATGTCAAAACCCGCGCCCAGCTTGGCGAGCAGGTTCAAAATACCCAAGTTGGAGTTGGCTTTAATCGCATAGCAAATCATGCCAGGGTGCGAACCCAGCGCTTCAGAGTATGAGAGGTAATGCTGGGTAAAAGCCGCGCGGCTGTACACGTAAGTAGGTGTACCAAAGCGCTCGGCAACGGCAGCGAGAGGAGTGTCTTCTACATAAAGTTCGCCGTTGCGTTCAGTAAAATGCTGCATAAAAAACTCTGTTTGCGTGTAAGTGATCGAGAAAATTGTAGCGATTAATAGCGAGCTGAATTGAGCTGGGAAGCAGACTTGGATTCAGTTTTCGCGGGCGCCGAAGCGTCCGGAGAAGGCTTGGCCGGCTGCGGCAAATAAAGCGGGCCTTTCTGGCCACAGGCCGCGAGAAGAATGACGAACACGCCGCCCATGAGCACCATTTTTTTCATGCAAACCACCCGATTCATCCACCGAAAGCTGACCCAACAAGGAGCCAAAACGGCGGCCAGTATAACCTCAAACCGGCAGAGCGGCTATGAATCGGGCTCGTCACTTATCGCCACGAAAGCGCCTTATTAGCGAAGTAACGCAAATATAAAACTTCACCTGTGCACCTGAGCTTTGCTAAGGTAGCTGGGTTAGTAAGCTCAATCGCAAAAACAAGAAATTGGGATGCTAATCGGTCAATACCAGGCACCGCCGCCACACCAGCAGCGGTGCCTTTCTATTTCATACATCGAATCTTTACTGTGAAGTGGGAATTCCTATGACCGGCCGTATCCTGAGCTTGTGCTCGCTTCTTATCGCACTCTTTGCGCTCGCATCCTGCAGCCAGTTAAACAATGCGCATGTAACGCATCTTTATATCGCCTCAGACTCTACCGCAACCGACTACAGCACTGAGCCCGATTATGCGACCAAGCGCTACCCGCAAATGGGCTGGGGGCAAGTGTTCCAACCCCTCTTTACAACTGAATCCATAAAGCAACTCAAAAACCTAAACATTGGCCACGCGGTTGTCGTAGATGACAGAGCCAAAGGCGGGCGCAGTACGCGCAGCTTTTTTGAAGAAGGCAGATGGAGAGAAATTCGCGATGCCTTAAAGCCGGGCGATTTGGTTCTCATTCAATTTGGCCACAACGATCAATCCAAAGAAAAAATAGATCGCTACACACCTATCGAGGGTTACAAACAATATTTGCGCTTGTATGTTGAACAAACACGCGAAAAAAAAGCGCGCCCGGTTTTAATCACATCGGTTAACCGCAATTACCCTTGGTTGAATGGGAAATTACAAAACAGCCACGGCGACTATCCGCAAGCAGTGAAGGACATTGGCAAAGAAATGAACGTCGATGTGATCGACCTTACACAATTATCCATCGAACATTTCACCGCAAAAGGCGAAGCTTACGTAACCGAGAACTATTTTATGAACTTACCCGCGGGCAAATTCGAGGCTTACCCAAACGGACAAAAAGACAACACACATTTTCAACCGGAGGGTGCAGAAGCGGTGGCAAATTTAGTATTTGATGCGTTAACGAAATTGCCAGAGAAGCCTTAAACGCTCTTCGGAAAACCTAATGATCCATCTAGGTTTTGACTTTATCGCCATAAGGTTCAGCGCTTTTTCTTTGCTCAACACGAACTTCTTGTCGCACTTCCATAGTGTGTCGAGCGCCGGGGTTAAACGCAGCATCCACCTCACCAAAAATATTGGCAGGAACACTGCCGCCAGAAGTTGTTTTTCTGAACCAATCGAGCTTCACAGCTTTATAAGCGATGACGGCACCCACCACCGGAATAAGCCAAATCGCCAGCAATAAAAATGATCTTTTAACGAATGATAATCGCGGCCAGGTCATCACCTCCCGACTTAAGATCACACTGAAAAAGAGTTGCGCTAAGCCCGCGAAAAATGCGATTAAGAAAATCATCAAATGCCTCACGCTATTTGTGATAGAGCAACACGCCCGTGTGCGCCAACCAAGTGGCAACTACCGCCCACACAATAATTCCCGCCGTAAACCAAAACAGTGTTTTTTGTGGTGGCGCACCGACGGCAACGGCAAATGCAGCCCCGAAATGCGCACCAATCACCACCGGCGCAAGCAAGCCAAGGCCGGCAATTCCGTATTTATTCCAAATCAGTTGTGTCCTTGTTGGTTTGTCTTCCGCTTTAGGTTTACGCAAACGCAATAACCAATTGCGCAGCGGTGCACCCACAGCTAATACAATCACCACACTGACTACAGCACCGAAGGCTGCAAAAAGTCCCGCTAACAACGGCGAAAGCCCCAATCCAAAACCTACCGGAATTGCCAACCAAAGCTCCAGAATTCCAAGGCCAAACACAGAAAGGCATTTAATCAACATCCCTACTCTCCCTTAATAAGGGTCAACACAACACTACCAAATCGCGTAGCCATCACCCATACGAGTAATGAGCGAGAACATGTAAGCGCACGCGATCATGATTAACCCGCCGACCGTTAAACCCGGTTGCACCTGACCAAGCACATAATTTTTCCGCACGCACCCAATATTTTCGTTGAGACAACCCTAGCCAAGCGATTTCAGACCCAACGAAATTCAATCTGAAAAGTAGCGGTAAGCTTTTCCATTTTTCAGTCGTTTTATCAATCATCACAATTTCCTGCTCCAATGTAGAAATATTGACTTCTAACACTGAGGCGAGGGCTTTTAAGGTTTCCGCGCTCGCGCTATGGCCGCCTTCAATACGTTGGATTGTACGAACACTCAGCCCTGCCATTTTCGCCAACTGTTCTTGCGACCACTTACGGTTTTCGCGCAACTTTTTCAAAATCATAAAAAGCCTCTAGCCTCGGTAGAGCTGGAAATATGATACAAAGTCATGACTGTCGGTGACGAAAAATACCCGCCAAGGCCACGACAACACTGATTTTTATTGTTTCAACAATTCCGCGTAACCATCTTTGAAAGTTGGGTAACGAAACTCAAAACCCGACTCTAACAAACGTCGATTGCTACAACGCTTGTTACCGCGCTCGTTAGTCGCGGAGTCTGAGAGAAAATCTTTTACGCCCATTTGCTGCGCAAGCCAGCTAACAACTTCAATCATGGGTGCGGGTGATGAATCGCTCGCGAGATAAATCGGCTCCAATGTTTTGTTCGTGCGATTTAATGCTATGAGATGCGCAAGCGAACGCGCGCAATCGTCGGCGTGAATGCGATTGGTGAAATGTGGGCTTGCAGATGCTTTTGCCTGACGAACTTGTTCAATCAAACGATTGCGACCGGGGCCGTAAATTCCGCTGAAACGCACCACTGTGTTGATGAAACCGCTGTTGCGAATGATCGCCTCCGCTTCCAGCAAACGCTTGCCACTAAAACTTCCAGGCTCGGTGGGCGAGGTTTCATCAACCCACTCGCCGTTCATTTGCGCATACACCGCGGAGCTGGACACAAATATCAGCAAGCGCGGCTTACACGATTGTGCGCGCAAGACTTCAACCACCTTCGCGCAGGTTTGCACATAAGCGTGCTCGTAACCTGCATCACTGCGTTCGCTCGGCGTCATAGTAATCACGATGATTGAAAATTGTTGTTCAAGAACCGATGCCAGCTGCGCTCTGTCACTTACATCGCATTGGCGGTATTTCAAATATGGTAAATCCGCGGGCGGGTGACGACGCAAGCCGGTTACAGCGTATAACTCGGGCGGCAAATACGCAGCCAAACGCTGGCCGATGTCGCCGCAGCCGACTATTAAAACTTGCTCTTTTAATAGTAATTCACTATTCATTGCCATCTAAATGGTTTACCTTTTGCGTTAGTCGTATACATCTTTCAGGGAGCCACCATGACGCTTACCGAACTCCGCTACATTGTTACCCTTGCCCAAGAACAACACTTTGGCCGCGCGGCGGATCGCTGTTACGTGAGCCAACCCACGCTGAGCATCGCGGTTAAAAAACTGGAGGACGAGCTGGGCGTAGCCCTGTTTGAACGTACCAAATCCCGTGTTCACCCTACGCCGTTGGGCGAGCAAATCGTAAAACAAGCGAATCTGGTACTTGAGCAAACTGCCACCATTAAAGACATGGCAGACGCAGGCAAAGACCAGCTCAGCAGCCCGCTCGCCGTGGGCGCCATTTTCACGATTGGCCCCTATTTGCTGCCGCAGTTTATCCCTCACTTACAAACACTGGCCAGCAAAATGCCGCTTTATGTGGAAGATGGCTACACCCACACGCTGCGTAAGAAGCTCCGCAACGGTGAGCTGGATGTGATTATCGTCGCCCTGCCGTTTAACGAGCCGGATGTGGTAACTCAAGCGCTCTACGATGAGCCTTTCGTGGTGCTTATGCCGCACGATCACCCGCTTGCCGCCAAAACCGAAATCGACCCTAACGAGATTGGCAGCCAGCAATTGCTGTTACTCGGCGAAGGGCATTGCTTCCGCGATCAGGTGCTTACGACCTGCCCGAATATCCACCAGACCGAAGAAACCAATTCCAACGTGCGCACGGCGGCGGAGGGCAGCAGTCTGGAGACCTTACGTCACATGGTTGCCTCTGGTTTGGGTATCACCATACTGCCGCAGTCGGCCGCGAGCAGTAGCATTTACAGTTCGAACCTATTGGTGACTCGTCCATTCATCGCTCCTGCTCCAAGCCGCACCGTAGCTTTGGCGTGGCGTGCGAGCTTCCCGCGCCACAAGGCGATAGATGCACTCAGAAAATCCATTCAAATGGCGCGGAGCAACTAAACTAACAATCGCTCACAAAGATCGCGCGTTAAAGAACGCGCGCAATCCAAACAAGCAAGCGGGTTAAAAAATACAATAAAGAGGCTCAGCCATGTTGAAACGAGTGTTAGTCGCTCTCGCGCTATCCACAGCCGCCCATGCATTTGCAGACATGCAACAGGCACAAGAGGATTTCAAAAAGGGTAACCACGAGGCCGCCATCAAAGAATTCACAGCCTTGGGTAACGCGGGTGATATGGGCGCGCAGCTTATTCTCGGCGCGCTCTATAACAAAGGTGGCGTCATCGCACGCGACGACCAAGCCGCCGCCATGTGGTTCCAAAAAGCCGCCCAACAGGGCAATCCCGAGGCGCAATTTCAGCTTGGCAACCTCTATGAAGACAGCCAACTTCCGCAAAACTACACCCAAGCAGCACACTGGTACGAAAAAGCCGCGCAGAAAGGTTTAGCCAAAGCGCAGGTTCGCCTTGGGCACATTTACAGCCGTGGCTTAGGCATTACCCAAAACTACAACGAAGCCGTGCTTTGGTACGGTAAAGCCGCGCTGCAAAATAATGCTGAGGCTCAATATTCGCTGGGCTTGATGTACGCCTTCGGCAAAGGCCTCCCCAAAAATGACCAACTCGCCATCGGCTGGCTGACTAAAGCGGCATCGCAAGCCTATGCCGACGCCGAGTTACTCTTGGGCGATATCTACCTCACGGGCGCAGGCACTCATAAACGCCCCGTTTTGGCCTATGCCCTTTACGACTTGGCGATTAACCACAAAACCACCATCTTGAAAGATGCCATCAAAAAACGCGACCGCGTCGCCCGGGAACTCACACCAGAGCAAATGGAATACAGCAAACAGCTCATTGCCGAATTCAAAAAGCCCGACAACTTCTCCAAGGCTTTGAATCGCTACTTGGAAAAATCGGATCAGATGTTCAGGTTTTTTCCAAAAAATTAAATAGCATTACAAAAACTTCAGGACCGTACTCATAACAAAATGTGAGATACATCACGTCAGAATCCTTTACATAATATCTGAGCGATAACTTTTAAATTCATTAAAATCAATTGGTTAAAAATGTGGTTCATTTTGTGCTAACGAGATTGTCGCTGTTTTCATTACACAAAAAAGGACAATACCAATGAGTATTTTTTCAATTAAAGCTTCATCGGCAAAAAAAATAGGCTTAGTTTTCGGTTTATTGGCAGCGGCAACTGCCAACGCATCCATTGTTAGTACCAGTGTCGAAACTAACGTAGAAATTCGCGCGGGTTCGGTAGTGGATGCAACTGATTCAGATAGCGGTGCCGCTTTCGCAAGCGCTTCCGCTGCTGGAAATATCACAGGCGCAGCAGTTCACTCTACACTTTCGTTGAGCCCACTTGGTGCAGAAGCCGCCGTTTTGAACTTCGATATAGGCTATCATGGCAGCCAAAATGGCTATCAAGGTCCTGCCTACATGGGCACATCGTTAACGGGAAATAAAAGTTTTATCAATTATTTCGCTGCGACGGATACCAATCTTTTTGTAGATTGGAGTTTCGATTACCTCGGCCCTAATCCTTTTGGGCTTCAAATAATCACCATCGGCGGGACACCAACACCTGCGCCTATTTTAGGAAATTATGGCATTGTTGGTCATCATGAAGGCAACGCCAACTACACCCTATTAGCAGGCAACTTCTACAATCTGGGCGTGTACTTTAGTCCGAATGTAAGCTCTCCTGGAGGCGGTCTGACTGGTATAGAAGGTACTCTGACAGGCTCTTTGAGCTTCAAGTTCGGCAAAACCAGCGTTCCTGAATCGTCCGGCCTCGCTTTGTTTGGCTTAGGCTTGGTTGGTTTAGGTTTGGCGCGTCGTCGCAAAGCCGCATAATCGCGCCGCTTTGTACCCGAAAAGCCCCGATTATCGGGGCTTTTTTATTTAATTTCGCTTCGTTTACTCTCCCACGTTTATTCGTTATCTTGCATGCCTCCTCAACGGCGTCAGGATGCAGTTTTTGCCTTCAACACCCCAAACCCTCGATCAAATTCCCGTGACCGCGCTAAAAGGTGTGGGTGCGAATTTATCGGAGAAATTGGCGAAGATCGGCGTTTTTTCCCTGCAGGATATGCTGTTTCACTTGCCACTACGGTATATGGATCGCACGCGTGTTACGCCCATGGGTGCACTGCAACCTAACATCAACGCCGTGATTGAAGGCGAGGTGCGCGCCTGCGATATTGTGTTTGGCAAACGCCGCAGTTTGGTGGTGCGAATGCAAGATGGCACCGGCGGTATAACCCTGCGCTTTTACCACTTTAACGCCGCGCAAAAAAACCAGCTTACGAGCGGCACGCGTCTGCGGGTTTTTGGTGAGACGCGGCGCGGCGCGGCGGGATTGGAAATGTACCACCCCGAATATGATCGGCTGGATGAGGCGGCTCCGCTCCCGCTTGAGCAACACCTCACCCCCATTTACCCGGCAACTGAAGGCCTGACCCAACCTCGGATGCGCGCCTTGGCCAGCCAGGCTTTAACCTGGCTCAACACCCATAATTTGCGCGAATTGCTGCCCAACGAAGTTCGGCGTCAGCTCAACCAAAGCTCACTTGCAGATGCGCTACGCTACCTGCACCAACCGCCCACCAATGCCAATGTGCAGCAGTTAATGGATGGCGAACACCCTTTCCAACAGCGGCTTGCTTTCGAGGAGCTGCTCGCGCATCACCTGAGCCTTTTGCTCCTACGGCGACAAATGCAAAGCAATGGCGCACCGCAATTAAAAGCCAACCCGCAACTGCATACTCGATTTTTGGATCAACTACCTTTTGCGCTTACGCGGGCGCAAGCGCGAGTATTTGATGAAATCAAAGCAGATCTCGCCAAGCCAGTTCCCATGCTGCGCTTGGTGCAGGGTGATGTTGGCTCCGGTAAAACCGTAGTCGCGGCGCTGAGCGCCTTAGTCGCCGTAGCCAATGGCAAGCAGGCCGCCATTATGGCGCCCACGGAAATATTGGCGGAGCAGCACCGAATTAACTTTGGCCGTTGGCTGGAGCCCTTGGGTGTTAAAGTCGGCTGGCTCACCGGCAAATTAAAAGTGAGCGAAAGGCGTAATCAGCTGGAGGCTATCGCCAGCGGGGATGCTCAGGTCGTAGTGGGTACCCACGCGCTCTTTCAGGAATCCGTAGAGTTCGCCAACTTAGGGTTGATTGTCATCGACGAGCAACATAGGTTCGGCGTCCATCAACGCTTATCTTTATCCAATAAAGGCACATCTTCGCCGAACTCGCAGGAAACGCGCCCGCATCAACTTATTATGACCGCAACCCCCATACCGCGCACTTTGGCCATGAGCGCCTACGCGGATTTGGATTGCTCCATCATCGACGAGCTACCACCAGGGCGAACGCCGATCACGACCGTTGTCATTAGCGAACAGCGCCGCCCGGAGATTATCGAGCGGGTGCGCGTGAGCTGCGAGGAAGGCAAGCAGGCCTATTGGGTGTGTACGCTGATCGAGGAATCTGAAGCGCTGGAAGCTCAAGCAGCGCAAGCTACGGCGGAAAATTTGGCCGCAGCTTTGCCACATATCCGCGTCGGCCTTATTCACGGGCGCTTAAAGCCCGCCGAGAAAGAAGCGGTGATGAGTGCCTTTAAGGCGAATGAGCTGGATCTACTGGTCGCCACTACCGTGATTGAAGTCGGGGTAGATGTTCCCAACGCCAGCCTGATGATTATCGAAAACCCCGAGCGTTTAGGACTCGCGCAATTACACCAGCTGCGCGGCCGGGTGGGTCGCGGTGCAACCGCCAGCCACTGTGTTTTGCTCTACGGGTCGCCCTTGTCCAATCACAGCAAAGAGCGTTTACGCGTGATGCGCGAAAGCAGCGATGGCTTTTATATCGCCGAACAAGATTTGCAATTGCGCGGCCCCGGTGAGGTTTTAGGCACACGGCAAACGGGCGATATGCAATTCAAAATTGCCGATTTGCAGCGCGATGCGCACTTGTTAGACAGCGTAAAACAGGGCGCAGACTATTTAATGGCGCACCACTTCACGCTTTGCCAAGAAATCATTAATCGCTGGCTCGGAAAGAGTCATGTTTACCTGCAAGTTTAAAATACTCGTCTATGCTCACATGAGAACTGTCTTCCAAAGACATGACATCTTCGACCTAATGAGATTAACAAAGGAGTAGGCCGTGCCAGTTCCAGCCAGCGTTGAATCGTTACTTCAGACTCGCAATGTTGCCTATGATTTGGCAACAACACCGTTTAATACTGACGATCAGCGCCCTATGTGGCACGACCAACATTTACGTAATATGAGCGCCGCTAAATCCCTAATTTTGCAAGACGGTCAAGGCCGGGTTCAGGTGATAATATCTGCTGATCGCCTGCTCGACCTTAAAGCCGTTAACCGTCAGCTTGGCCGCGAGTTGCGAGCCACCAGCCTGGAAGACATTCGTAAATTCTGCAGCACTCATCATCTGGATTCGATTCCCGCGTTACCTAAATTGGCCGGACTTCAAACTTTGGTCGACCGGACGCTCATGGATCGTAACGAACTCCTGCTGGATTCGGGCAGTGACGACCAGCTGGTGCGTATTGGTCGCGCCGAGTTTGAACAAATATTAGAGGGCGCAACCCTGTGTGATATTTCCGTACCGCTGGAACCGCTGGAAGCCGAAGATACTGCATCAAGCGACCAAGACCAGATTTTGGGCGCGGTGAGGAATTTTACGCAATTACGCATCAAGCAACGCCTTGAAGAAACCCTTGAACTACCGCCACTATCCGATACCGCACAGCGCATTATTAAGCTGCGCGTGAACCCTAATGCGGACATCAGCGACCTTGCTCAAATCGTTGAGACTGATCCAAGCTTGGCAGCACAAGTGGTGAGCTGGGCAGCATCGCCTTATTACTCTGCTCCAGGAAAAATTAAATCCATTCACGACGCCATAGTGCGCGTGCTTGGCTTTGACATGGTGTTGAACTTGGCGTTGGGTCTGTCGCTCGGCAAAACCATGACCATTCCCAAAGAAGGCCCTCACGGCAGCTTGCCTTACTGGCAACAAGCGGTGTTTATGGCTGCGACTATTGAAGGTTTGGTAACCGCCATTCCGCGCGACCATCGCCCAAGCTTCGGTATGGCCTACCTGTGCGGCTTGCTCCACAACTTTGGCTACCTGATTTTGGCGGAAGTGTTTCCACCTTACTTCCACGCCTATTGCGAAATGGCCGACGCCAACCCGCATGTGACTCACCAAGCCATTGAGCGCCACCTGATTGGCGTAACCCGTGAGCAATTGGCCTCAACGCTGATGTCACTCTGGTCAATGCCTGAGGAAGTTGTTGTTGGTCTTCGTCACCAAAACAACCCCAACATTCAGGGCGAATACAGCCAATACGCCAAGCTGATTTTTGTAGCCCAACGCCTGTTGCATCAACACAACATTGGCCACGGCCCCAAACTGGAAATTCCACAATCAGTATTTGACGATTTGCACTTGGATCCAGAAAAAGCCCAGCAAACCGTGCAAAACATCCTTGAATCCAGCGAAGACTTGAAACATATTGCACACGAGTTAAGCCCCAAGCATTGAAGGGGTCAGCCGAACACGAGCCCCAAGGCTTCTGCGGTGAATAAAATACAACGACGATAAGCCCCTGTTCAGCAGGGGTTTTCTTTATAGAGACTTTGCACGAATACTACGCTCGACACAACTGCGTTAAAAGTCACTAAAAAATGCTCATTTACTCCGTGTAAACTCCGCTTTTTTAGTGACTTTTGCCTTGTTCCGTCATCGCTCGTTACTTCGTGCAAAAGTCTCTTACAAAAACTTTGGAAGTAAATAATGCAAAAAGCGCAAGAAGCGGCGGCGATTTTAGTTGAACGTCGGCAAACAGGTGTTCAAGGTGATCGCCTGCCCGAAAGCTGTCGCCCCACCGATATTCCCCAAGCACTCGCTATTCAACAGGCCGCGACCGACCTTTGGTGCGAGCTTATGGACGACAGCGTGGGGGCTTGGAAATGCTTGTTGCCGGTTGCCGACAAAACCATTGTCGGCCCCATTTATACCCGCACCATAGATTCAGTCGCACCCGTAACCGTTTGGCCAAAACCCGGTGCAAAGGACATTGCTCGCATAGAGCCCGAGTTCGCCTTTTTCTTTGGCAAAGATTTGCCACCACGCGCGGAACCCTACACACCCGCTGACGTTGACGCCGCCATCAGCCGAACCCACCTAGCACTGGAACTGATGAACACGCGCTACACCGACCCAAGCAAATGCGAATTCCCCGAAATGCTGGCCGACGGTTTGGTTAATCAAGGCCTTTTTATAGGCCCGCAAGTGGATAGCGAACTAGCGCGAAATACCGGCGAATTTACGCTAAATGTGCGTTATAACGGCGAAAGTCACACCCATCATGCCAAACATCCCAACACCCATCCACGCGCACCGCTTTATTGGTTGGCAGAGTTTTTACGTACCCAAGGTCAAGGCATAGTGGCCGGACAAGCTGTTATCACCGGCTCCTTCGCCGGCGTTTTGGAAGTGCCGATGAATACCAACATCAGTTTGAAGTACGGGGACTTGGGTGAATATGAGGTGAGCTTTAGGGCGAAGAGCTAAGAGCGCAACCCCCTCCTAACCTCCCCCTTAAAAAGGTGGAGGGGCTCGTACTCCCTATTTAGTTGCAAAGTGCGGTCTGCTCCCCCCGTTTTTGAAGGAGAGCTTGTGCACCTTATTAATTATCATGAGCGGCCTGCTCCTCCCCCTTTTCAAGGGGGAGGTTGGGAGGGGGTTACACCCGCTTAATCAACGAGGAAAACGGATGAATAAATTGATTGTCGCTGCAGCCTTGATGTTTATTTTCGGCGCCCCCTCAACTCTTGCCGATTCACCCGGCACGCCGTTTAATCTCTCCAAACGCGAACAAACCTTTTTAGAACAGAAGGTTTGTGGTGCGCAATACAACCTCAAAGCCAGCAAAATCAAGGCCTACGCCTTCGATGCCCGCAAAGCCACCGATAGCAAAATAGCACTCGACGCCCGCACGTCCGCCTACGTCGAATGTGAAAGCCACGGGGATTTTATGGGCAAGCCCATGCGTTACATCGACGATTGTGATTTGGTGGACGGCGAATGGGATTGCTCCGCGCCGCAACTGGAAGTTTTGGTGCCTATCAACGGCCGCGAAGTCAAAATGCGCCCCTGGGGCGGCCTCACGCCGGAAAAATCCTACGCGTTACTCAAAGACATCAGCACCCGCGGCCGCTTTCAGGGCGAATCTCTCGATAAAGCCATAGGCAACAGCTGCGATATCGCCAAAAACAAAGACCCGGACATCATCGAACTCGGCTGTGAAGCCGCCATGAGCATTTCCTACTGGTGCCCCCAAAGCAAAATTACTGGATGCCCCCGAGTGCTATTCTTAAGTTTCGACGAGCCAGCGTTTATGCGGAGACAATAATGTCAGAACAAATCTCAGAAAAGCCCTTTTTCAGCTGTGAAATCCCCGTGCGTTGGGGCGATATGGACGCTTTCGGGCACGTTAACAACACGATTTATTTTAGGTACTTTGAAGAAACACGCTTTCAGTGGATGTTGCAAAAAGGTATTCCGATTGGGGGCGATAGCTACCCGGTAGTCGTCACTATTGGCTGCACATTTTTCCGCCCTGTGTTCCACCCAGATACCCTGCGCGTAGATGTGTTTATCTCCGAACCCGGCCGCTCCAGCTTTATGGCAACCTACAAGGTCTACACCAGCGCCGACCACGAAAATCCTTGCAGTGAAGGCTATTCCAAAATCGTTTGGGTGGATAAAGCGACGGGGAAATCTGTGGCTTTGCCGGATGCGGTTCGGGCGTGGTTTTGATACCAGCACGACGAGCCGAACTCACAAAACGCACATGACGTTAGCGTGGCGGCAAGGTGTCGTCACGAAAAGCCGAGCAAACTCCTAGGATGGAAACTCAATTCACTTGAGGATTACACTGATGGACATGAAAGCTAAATCTTCCCTTATCCGCAAACATCGCCTTGACCGTATGTGGTCGCAAGAACAGCTGGCTGACGTGAGTGGGCTGAGCTTGCGCACTATCCAGCGCCTTGAAGCGCGTGGTAGCGCATCTCAAGAAAGCATCAAAGCCTTAGCCGCCGTTTTTGAAGTAGACGCCGACAGTCTATTTTGGAAAGACGGCAGCTTTCAGGTGTATCGCCACCGCCAATGGTCGTGGGTGATGTTTACCCTTATGCCTCTTATTGCCGCATGCTTATTGGGCGCACAAAGCCAATTCAACCTAATGCCGCCGGCTGCAGTAGGCGTTCTTTTTGGCCTACTAACGGTAGTAGCGATCGCTTTTAGCTCTATGACGATTGAAGTGAACGAGAGCGAAATTCAGTGGTTTTTTGGTCCCGGCGCATTTCGCAAAAGCTTGCCGCTGGAAGAAATTGCCAATTACAGGGCTGTTAAAAACCCAATATGGATGGGCTTTGGAATACACGCCTACGGCACCGGGTGGATTTACAACGTATCTGGATTGTTGGGTGTGGAGATCGAACTAAAAGGCGGCTCATTTATCCGACTCGGCTCAGACGAACCCAAGTATCTTGTGGCCGCCATTGAAGATGCCAAGGCGAACGCAAGCTAAATTCGGATTCGTAACAGTATAAAAAAAGGCGCAACCAGTGCGCCTTTTTTCGTTTTGAGCAGTTCGGGAATTAGCCGTTTACTGCATCCTTCAACGCCTTACCGGCTTTGAAGTTTACGCTGTTTGATGCAGCGATTTGGATTTCTGCACCGGTTTGTGGGTTGCGGCCAGTGCGGGCAGCGCGGTGGCTTTGGCTGAAGGTGCCGAAGCCGATCAGGGTTACAGCTTCATCGCGGCTCAGCGCGTTGGTGATTTGCTCAACGATGGCAGATACAGCTGCATCGGCTTTTTCTTTGGTTAAATCGGCTTGAGCAGCAACGGCGGCCACTAAGTCTGCTTTATTCATGATGGTTTTCCTTCGAATGGTCGTTCTTTTGGGTTTCTAGTTATAGGCGAGCCTTTTTGTGCCGCCGGTAAATGTGAGCTGCTAGAATGCCAGCTTCTGACGACTTTAGCCTAGGGTTTTTTCACCTTGCCAACTAATTCACACTTCAAGCGCCCCTTGCGCTGGTTCTTTCGCCCTAGACTGTCATCGCCACTACATCCTAGTACAGCTTTGCAAAACTGGCTGCTCGATGAGGGATCTTTAACCGCAAAATTGGTAAAGCTGAGCCACGGGCACTTCAGGGTGGAGGTTTTGCGGCAGGTTTTCGGCCGGGTTGCGCTAAACGAGGCGCAAGCATTGGGGATTGATCCACACCAGCTTTGTTTGATTCGCGAGGTCATATTGCGTGGGCAAGGGCAGCCTTGGGTGTTTGCCCGTAGTATTTTCCCAGTAAGCAGTTTAACCGGCTCACTCCGCCATCTTCGCAAGCAGGGCAGTCGCTCGCTCGGCGCATTTCTGTTCAGTCAGCCACACTTAGTACGCAGCCCCATTGCTCTGAGCTTGATTAGTCGCCATCATGCCTATGTTCCTGAAAACCTGTTGGGTGATGCTCAGGCGTGGGGCAGACGGTCGATTTTCTCCATCGACAACAAGCCACTGCTGGTGAGCGAAGTGTTTTTACCCGGTTTCCCGGACAACCAATAAAGAGATTGATACCCGAGTGGACGACCGCCCGGGCCTAACCTGATTCGGGGACGACCCCTTGCCGTAAAAGGGGTGTTTATGAGTTGGGTTCTATTGATACTGGCAGGCTTGCTCGAAGTAGTATGGGCAGTGGGCCTGAAATATACCGAAGGTTTTACACGCGTCTGGCCCACGGCAATTACCGTGACCGCCATGTTGGTGAGCCTTGCCTTGCTAGGTGTTGCCATGAAGGGCCTGCCGGTAAGCACAGCTTACGCGGTATGGATGGGCATAGGCGTTGTGGGCACCGCGATATTGGGCGTGTTTATCCTCAACGAACCCGCCACCTTCGGCCGGTTGTTCAGCATTAGTTTAATTCTTGCGGGCGTGGTGGGTTTGAAGCTAACAACCTCCGCCTGACGATTTTGCCGCGCTGGCGCGCTAAGGTGCCGTTTTATGACAGACGAAAAACCCACCATCGATTCCAGCGCGGAAAAGCCCGCTGCGCCTGCGGCTAAAGCCTTGCCCAAAAAGGCTGCTGCGCCGAAAAAGCCAACGAAAGCTCCCTCGGGAGAAGTCGTAACGGCCACAGAAACCAAGACTGCCGGAGCGCCTGCACCTGTCGCAAAACCTGCCCCTGTTCCAGCAAAGGTCGCCGCCAAAAAGCCAGCATCCGCGCCATCAAAACCAAGTGCTAAGCCGGTCGAAAAACCAGCGGTGAGTAAAACTGCGGAGGGTGCATCGCCAACGGCTAAAAAGCCCGCCGCCAAACCAGTTCAACCAAAAGCCGTGAAAACCGAAACGCAAACCTCAGCTCCAGCTCCAGCTCCAGCTCCAGCTCCAGCTCCAGCTCCAGCTCCACAGAAGTCTGTGCCCAAAGCCAAAATCCGCAAGCCTTCTAGCACCACATTTAGCAAGCGCCTGCCGCATTTCTTGCAGCTGATGCGTTTGGATAAACCCATCGGCATATTGCTACTGCTTTGGCCAACCTTATGGGCCTTATGGTTGGCGGCGAAGGGAGTTCCGTCACTCAAGAATTTGGTGATTTTCTGCCTAGGTGTGGTGGTGATGCGCTCGGCCGGCTGCGTGATCAATGATTTTGCAGACCGCAAGATTGACGGCAAAGTCCAGCGCACCCAAGGCCGCCCGCTTGCGACAGGCGCAGTGACCAGCCGCGAGGCCATTATCCTCTTCGTCAGCTTGTGCCTTGCGGCTTTTGGATTGGTGCTCATGACCGACTGGCTCACGATTAAGTTGTCCGTGGGCGGTTTATTGCTGGCCTTCAGCTACCCCTTTATGAAGCGCCATACCCACTTGCCACAGGTCGTTTTGGGGGCTGCTTTCGCGTGGGGAATCCCCATGGCTTACGCGGCGGAAACTGGCGCGCTGGATAAAAACATGTGGCTGATTTACCTCGCCGTTGTGCTCTGGACAGTCGTCTACGACACCTTTTACGCCATGGTTGACCGGGATGACGATTTGAAAATCGGCGTGAAATCCACCGCTATTTTGTTTGGCGAACAGGATCGAATCATCACCGGTGCCCTGCAAGCCCTGGTGATTTACGCCTTGGTGCTGGTCGGTAAAGCCTACGCCTTGGGTTGGGTGTTTTACCTGAGCCTTGTAACCGCGAGCGGCTTGTTCGTTTACCAACAATGGATGATTCGCTTCCGCGAACGCACCGCCTGTTTCAAAGCCTTCCTCAACAACAACTGGGTTGGCGCCGCTATTTTTGTGGGAATCGCGGTGGATTTGGCGATCAAGTAAAGGACCGTTTAAAAGCTGTGTTAGCGCTGTCATTGCCTGTAGAATCGCCGCGCATTCCATTCTAAAAGGCAGTCTCTCCATGATAAAAAAAATCCGTAATACCGCGCTCGCCCTCATCGCTCTCGGTTTGAGCGCAAGCACTTTCGCCAAACCCGCCAACGATGGCTGGACTTATCTGTTCGATAAAGACATGAGCCAATGGCGTACTTATTTGGGCATTCCAAGGCCAGAAACGCCCGTCACCGGCATCCCCAAAGATGAAAAAGGCAACTACACCCACGCGGTCGGTTTCGATAAAGACGAGCGCGGCGTGTTCACCACTGCGATGGTGAATGGCGAACCCGTGCTCCATGTGACCGGCGAAATTTACGGCAGCGTGCACACCAAGCAGGATTTTGAAAACTACCACTTGGTGGTGCAATTCAAATGGGGCAGCCAAAAATGGCCTCCACGCCTGACCGAAGCGTTGGACACCGGCATTCTCTACCACGTTAACGGCGATCACGGCGTGGATTACTGGAAAGCCTGGGCGCTCTCGCAAGAGTTCCAGATCATGGAGCACAACACGGGCGACTGGTGGCAAATCGCCGGTTCGCAAATTGATATCCGCTGCGCGAAAACCGGCAATCAAGAAGTACCTGTTTACAACCCTAAAGCACCTCTCATCAGCTACGGCCCAGGCGGAGCTGGCATTACCTGTATGCGCGGTAAAGACGCCGAAAAACCAAAAGGCGAATGGAACACGCTGGAACTCATCACCTTTGGCGACAAGAGTTTGCACATCGTGAACGGGCAGGTGGTTATGGCGCTGAGCAACTCGCGCTACACCAAAGATGGCAAAGTCATCCCCCTGACTAAAGGCAAAATCCTGCTGCAAAGCGAAGCGGGCGAAGCCTTTTTCAAAGGCGTGAAGATCAAACCGATTAAGGGGATTCCGGCTCAATATCAGCAGTACTTCAATTAAAGTTCTACTTAGCCTCCCGGTCCTCAGCCTGGAGGTTCAATGCGGATACATGAGGAACTTGTCATGACCAAAGCATTTACCACTCCGCTCCACACCTATTTGACCAACCTCCCTGAAGCCACGCTCGATTATCCCTTTGGGCCTGAAGCTGCGGTTTATCGCATTGAAGGCAAGATTTTTGCGATCGCCGTTGAAGGCCGCATCAACCTCAAATGCGACCCCATCCATGCCCAAGAACTCCGCACCGTGTTCCGAGAAATAACGCCCGGATATCACATGAACAAGAAGCACTGGAACACACTGGATTTAACGGGTGATTTACCCCTGAGCGAAATCCATCGCCAAATCGACCATTCTTACGACCTGATTGTGAGCAAACTGCCCAAGGCCACCAAGCAGAGGCTGCGGATTGTCTATGAGCGGTTGGGGTGGTTGAAATAACCATTTATTTTTCTAGTAGCGAATAAACCTTAATAGCATTCTCACTTAACGCATATAATTTTTTATTAGCCCCACTGGCGTATAACACTGGCGAGACAGAATGATTGAATTTAGTATTTTGCGTTTTTGCAGACGCAACCAAGGTACCGTTTAAGTTATACACATTTATCAAATCATTTTTATGGGTAGTAACATATACAAAGTTGCCACTAACCTGAGCCCACGCAATGAAATAATCATCCAGCGGAAAGGTCGCCTGAATTTTTCCGGACGGGTCAATTGCTATTAGTTTTTGAGCAGACGAAACTGACAGCCAATCATTTTCATTCTGACTGATTCTGTGAATTAACTCCAACCAATTTTCGTCTTTATCTTTTTGAATATTTATATCCTGCACATTTCTTATTTCAGACACCAGATCAACTTCTGTATATTTCACTCTCCAATAATCGCCAGATCGCACAAAGGGGATAATATCTGTGCACCGGTTATCACACGTCACAGAAAAATCAGCCAATTGCTTTCCATTTTCATTTATGTGCACATACCTACCACCCTCTTTAATAAGAAAGCCATTTTGAGTTTTCCAGCTAACCCTAGCTATACTTGTTAGAAATATTTGATCTTTAGCAGGCGATTGATAAATATTTTTTACTACTCCATTTTTATCTATTCTCGATAACAAATATTGGCTATTGTCAAAAATAAAAATATTCTCTTCTTTGTCTACATACATCCAATTTATATTGCTAGGTTGAGTCGCATCAGCTTTTTGAATTCTCCCTTCTTCTTTACCTGACCCATTAATATGAATAAACGACCCATTTTCACTACTAACCCATAGATTATTCTTCACATCAAACTTCATAAAATAGATATTTTCTATCTGCTTTCCATCACCTCGTAAAATATTGGATTTCGAGTGCAGCTTATTACCACTAAAGGAAATTAATTGATGTGATGAAAAATCAAAAACATAGATTAAACCCTGCAAATCTGCTTGAATATCTTTAACATAAGCATCCTTAATACCTGCCATTTTTGCCACATCAACACTTTGCAGGTATTCGCCAAACAGAGAATAAAAATCTATAGCACCATTCTTCCCGAGAATTGCAACCTTCTGATCATTGGTAATCACAATTCCATCATCATAATAATTTTTTAAATTTTTTCTAAATATCGTATCGCCAGTTTCAATGTTAAACTCCACGAGCGATGCACCTTGATTCGATTTGCTAGTCAAAATATATATTGTATTTTTTTTGCTTTTTGCAATATGAACAGCACCTGGGGCATCTATTTTGATCTCTCTAATAAGATTGCCTTTATTGGATAGCAGCACTAACCTAGACTGTTCATCATAGCGAGAAAGAAGCAAAAGCCACTGATTATTTTTATAATAAATAAAATCCTGCTTGGTAAAACCTTCGCCATTAATTTTCAACGCTGTGGAAAATGTTTTTTTATTGCTGTCATCGTATCGTTCAAAATAGTACGCACCATCTTTTCGCGATATAACGGCTTTCTGATTAACATCATCAAAAGCCATATCAATAGCGGTAAATAGTTCTTTACCGTTTAGAATACTTTTTGGTACGGCGCGATCTGCTAAAGCAGTCAGTTGCTTTACTGGTTTTAATGTTGGTTCAACCTTGGCATTTGTCGTGATAGGTTTTGAGTCAAGTTGCTCTAAGGTAGTTTGATGATTTAATAACGAATACCGAATTGCAAAAAAATCTTGGGTGAGCTTGTTGAAACTAGTCACCCACAATTTATTATCTTCAGTAAAACCCATATATTGATCGTTGTTAATAACCGCATTATATTGATTATCACGTATTGGTGATGTTGCTTTAGAAAATTCATCGGGATAGATTTTGCAATCTTTCTTCTCCCACACCTTATCTAGCAAACAAAATTCTTCATTGGAATGCCAATCATCATCCTTTCCAATCCTGTGAGAAATTGAAATTAAGCTGTACGGATTAACATCTGATGTCACTATTTTTTTGATTCTATCTCTATAAGTTTCAAACGACGTTACTATGGTAGAAATTTCTTGACCGTTCGCTAATGAGTAGGATATCCATTGTGGATTACTTCCATTATCGTAAACAGCGAAAGTGGCGGCTTGATTGAACTGGTGAATGAACACATCTCGTGTCAAAGGTAACCGAGGGCCGTCAAGGCCGCCATAGTGTTGATCGAAAGACTTATCAAGCTTTATTTTTCCCTGCGCGCTCAACAACCATAGGTGCATTTGCGATTTGTCATCTTTATTGGGCGAAGAATAGGAATAACCAGCAATATCTCCCTTGTCACTAATAGCAGCTTTAGCAAGAGTAAAAGGAAATTCTCGATGCAGTACGGGGATGCCATTTTGCGTTAGGAGATAATCAGCGCGGCCAAAACCTTGTCGATCCGAAGGCACAACTTTTAAGGCAAATTGTTTGTTGGGTGAATAATAAGTGTGTGGGTTGAGGGGCGGCTCAGGAGGTCTATCTGCGGTAGCACAACAAGCTAAAGTTGAGATTAGACAAATAAAAAAACGAATATATATTTTTATCGATGACATCATATGGGAAATCCATTTTTAATTTATTTTCAGAGCCAATATTCAAATACTGCTTAAGTGTAGCATCAGGCTCTAGCTGGCTCTATTGTTTGAATTCGGCAAGTTTAAGGTGATGCCGAAATAGCCCAAGACGATCTATAGATTTCAAAAAACTATTGCCCAGCACCATTTATTCAGCTGCCAGCCAGTTAAGCTTGGCTATGTTAATGGAAAGCAACCGAGCAGCTCGGCGTAGAGAAGGTGTGTAAGCCAATGCCGCTCATCATTCGCGTTAAACAAGGAAAACTTCGATGAAAATGCAGCGTGTAGTACTTTTGGCAATTCCAATCGTTTGGGCGGCATGCAGTATTTCGTGCTCCAGCAGCGACAAGAAAAAGGTAGCCTCCCCATCCCCCTCCGAACATTTAGTTGTGACGGGCATGAGAGCATCACCCCACGCCATGCGTGATGTAAGAATGGAAGCGGCAAAAATGATTGCCCCTGCTCCTGTTGCTATGCCCTCAGTTATGGCACCACCACCCAACACCGAAAACTATCAACACAAAGACGAAAGCCCCATTAAAGTCACAGCCAAAGAACCGGTTTCTACTTTCAGTATCGATGTCGACACCGGCGCTTACGCCAATGTTCGCCGCTTCCTCAACCAAGGCCAGTTGCCACCCAAAGATGCGGTGCGCATTGAGGAGCTCATCAACTATTTCCCCTACGCCAAGCTGACCAAAAAAGGCGAGCATCCTTTTGGTGTGGATACCGAAGTGGCTCCAGCGCCTTGGAATCCCGAACACCAGCTGTTGCGGGTGAGAATTCAAGCCCTAGATGTAAAAGCCACCGAACTGCCGCCCTCGAATTTGGTGTTTTTGGTGGATGTATCGGGCTCTATGGAATCGCCTGATAAGCTGCCGCTGGTAAAAAATACGCTGAAGATGCTGGTACCTAAACTGCGCGCACAAGACCGTATTTCGCTGGTGGTTTACGCGGGCAGAACCCAAGTGGAGCTTGAACCTACGCCCGGTAACGAGCACGACAAAATCCTCGCCGCCATTGATAAACTCGTCGCCGCAGGTTCAACGGCGGGCGAATCGGCCATGAAACTCGCTTACCAAATGGCGCGCCGCAGCTACATTCCCAACGGCATCAACCGTATTTTGATGGCGACCGACGGCGACTTTAACGTGGGACTGAGCAATATCGATCAACTCAAAGACATGGTGGCCGCCGAGCGAAAAACGGGTATTTCACTCACCACCTTGGGCTTCGGCCAAGGCAACTACAACGAGTATTTGATGGAGCAAGTGGCGGATGTAGGTAACGGAAACTACGCCTACATAGATTCTGCCGACGAAGGCCGCAAAGTGCTGATTGAGGAGATGGCGTCCACCTTCAATACAGTCGCGGCAGATGTGAAAGTGCAAATCGAGTTCAACCCCGCGTACATCGCCGAGTATCGTTTGATTGGTTACGAAAACCGCGCGCTCAACGAGCAGGATTTCAATAACGACAAAGTCGATGCCGGTGAAATTGGCGCAGGCAAAACCGTTACTGCCATTTACGAGCTAACGCCCGTGGGCAAACCCACCTTGATTGATCCACACCGCTACGAAAAAGCGGCGGACGCTAAAGCGGCGAAAAACAACGAATTCGGCTTTTTGCGCATTCGCTACAAAAAGCCTGATACAGATAAGAGCATCCTGCTGGAAGAACCTTTGATGATCACCAACAACAAAACCAGTTTGGATCAAACCAGCGAAGACTTCCGCTTTGCCGCCAGCGTCGCCGGTTTCGGTCAGCTGTTAAAAGACAGCAGTTACATGAACAACTACGGCTTTGACCAGCTTATTGCCTTGGCCAAATCCGGCGCGGGCGCGGATGAGGGTGGTTACCGGGCGGAGTTTGTGCGCTTAATGAGGACGGCGAAGGAATTAGCACCGAAGCAAAAACCTGAAGTAAAAGCACCGTAATAAGCTTTGTAATTTCATTTTTTCTTAGCCAAAAAGCAGAACTGGCTGATCTACAAGGCCGGGTCTGCCGCTAAATCCCCCCTACAAAATGTGTAGTTTTGCTACCAAATTAACCAAAACTGCACGCCATCGTAAAATTCAGTGCAAGTGTCACGAATGTGTAACAAACTCTTTATTAAATAGGCTGCAACAATAGTTTCACAAACCCGTGAGCCTTTCAGAGCAGAAATTTATGACCGGTCGCAAAATCTTAATCGTTGATGATGAATCCGCTATTCGCGATATGTTGCGCGTAGCGCTGGAAATGGCGGAGTACGATTGTATTGAAGCCAGTAATGCGCAGGATGCCCATGCGCTGATCGTGGATGAAAAGCCGGATTTGATTTTGCTGGATTGGATGATGCCCGGTACCAGTGGCATTGAACTAGCGCGCCGCTTGAAGCGCGATGAAGTGACCGCCGATATACCAATTATTATGCTAACCGCCAAAGGCGAAGAAGATAACAAGATTCAAGGATTGGAAGTGGGTGCGGATGATTACATCACTAAACCTTTTTCACCGCGCGAATTGGTTGCTCGCCTGAAAGCGGTATTGCGCCGCGCCGATCCTAAAATTTCCGGCCAGCCGATTGTTGTTCAGGGTTTATGTCTTGACCCCTCTAGCCACCGCGTGACGATTAACGATCAATCACTGGATATGGGCCCAACGGAATATCGCCTGCTGGAGTTTTTCCTCACCCATCAAGAGCGCGCCTATACCCGTGGCCAATTGCTGGATCATGTGTGGGGCGGCAATGTGTATGTGGAAGAGCGCACGGTGGATGTTCATATTCGCCGTCTGCGCAAAGCCCTGAGCATTGATGGCCATGAAGATTTAGTACAAACCGTGCGCGGCACAGGCTATAGGTTTTCGACTAAAATAGAAGCTTAAGCATAATATGCATCTTCACTAAAGCAGCCTCGGCTGCTTTTTGCTCTACACTCGCGAGGCCACCTTTTGTTTTTAACCGGTTTTAAGATTGAGTTGCGTCGCCTGCTCATTATTTTTGTGATTTGCGTTGGTTACGGCGTGCTCTTTGGATTGCAATGGTGGCTGCTCTTCACCGGTTTGAGCCTCTACGTCGCGTGGCTGTTTTACCAAATGTATCGCCTTAACAAATGGCTCATTAAAGGCACGGATGCACCGCCAGAATCTAGCGGATTGTGGGGCGAAATTTTTGACAACATGTACAACCTGCAACGCCAACAGCAAATTGAAAAAGAAAATTTGCAGGCGGTGATCAAACGCATTCAGGAAATTACGTCTGCATTAAAAGACGGCATTATTATTTTGGATTGGCGCGGCCATTTAGATTTTTGGAATCCGGCTGCGCAACGCATGATTGGCTTTCGCACTAAAGATCAAGGTCTTTCAGTTATTAATTTTATTCGCGATCCAAAGTTCGTTCACTATTTTGAAAGCGGCGATTACGCGGAACCTTTAGATTTACCTTCTCCAAGGCAGGCCAGTAAGCAACTGCAAATTCAAATCACGCGCTTCGGCCAACAAGAGCGTTTGATTGTTATTCGCGATATCACCCAAGTCCACAACCTTGAACAAATGCGTCAAGACTTTGTAGCTAACGTATCGCATGAATTGCGCACACCGCTTACCGTTATTAACGGCTATATAGAAACAATCGCCGACAACAATAAGACCCCCTCATGGGACAAACCCTTGCAACAAATTATGCAGCAAGGAAAACGAATGTCTTTACTGATTAACGATTTACTAGTTTTGTCAAAATTAGAGACAACAGAAGCAGGCCACAACCAAAAAGAACTGGAGTTGGAGCCGCTGTTAATATCCATTAAAAACGAAGCTGATGCTTTAGGAAACGAAAAGCATCAAACGATTCGCCTAGAATGCCAAGAGCCGATTAAAATTCTCGCTAACGAAAAAGAAATTCACAGCGCCTTTTCAAATCTTGCTATTAACGCGGTGAAATACACACCGGAACACGGACAAATTGATTTGCGTTTGTGGAAAGATGCGAACCACATTTATTTTTCAGTCACCGATAACGGCCCCGGAATCGATAGCAAACATTTGCCACGATTAACTGAACGCTTTTACCGTGTTGACGCAAGCCGCAACAGCGCTACCGGTGGCACAGGCTTGGGCTTGGCTATCGTTAAACACGTTCTGCTGCGCCACGATGGCGAATTAAAAATCTCCAGCGAAGTGGGCAAGGGCAGTACATTTACGTGCGTATTGCCGCTTAATAACCATTAAGCATCCAATGCCGTTATAATCTCCAATTTAGCAGATGAATTTTTCATCCTTGTTGTTTGGAGCATTTCATGACTACCCCCCTTTACGGATTCTCAGACAATTCCTTTAAAGCTGCTGGAGAGAAAGCGGGAATCCGTAAATTGGTGGATGACTTTTATCGCTTTATGGATGAGTTGCCAGAAGCGGTTGTTATACGCGCAATGCACAAGCAAGATTTAACTGAATCCCGCGATAAACTAACACTGTTTTTGTGCGGCTGGATGGGCGGGCCAAAGCTGTATCACGATAAATACGGCAGCATTAATATTCCACGCGATCATTCGCATTTGGTTGTTCATGAAGCGGAACGCGACGCATGGTTACTATGTATGCAGCGTGCAATTGCCTTGCAAAATTATGCCCCAGAATTTGGTGACTATTTATTGGCGCAATTGCGTATTCCCGCCGAGCGCATTTTTGCTGTCGCCAAAAAATCGTAGTTAGACACTCCAGCTTATATGCCTCCCATTTCTGTTAGATCAGTTAATTGGTGCATTAAAAACAAGTTTTTTGCACACTCCCTCAGGTTTATCGGGCTAGTATAAGTGTTCAGAGGAAACCTTCATGTCTAAGCCTGCGTCCATTTGGCTCATTATCCTATTAGCCGCCACCGTTGCCATTACACCTTTCGCAGTCGATATGTATTTGCCTGCCATGCCGATAATCGCGCATGACTTGCAAAGCCATATTGGTACAGTACAACAATCCCTGAGCATTTTTCTCGCGGCCTATGGCGCAGGCATGCTGATTTTCGGCCCACTTGCCGACAAGTGGGGGCGCAGGCCTCTGGCATTATTTGGTGTATCTGGGTTTGCACTGGCAAGTTTATTTCTCACCTTCAGCAATAGCATCGAAAGCTTTTTAATAGCGCGCGCCGTGCAAGCATTCTGTGGAGCGGCGGCAACGGTAATCGTGCCGGGAATTGTTCGCCACCTTTACCAAGAGCATACGGCAAAAGGCATGTCCTACATGTCGTTAATTATGATGCTCGCGCCTTTGTTAGCACCTACCATCGGCAGTGGCATTTTATATTTCACGCAGTGGCATTTTATATTTCTAAGTATTTTCGCTTACGCAGCCATACTGCTATTTTTTATTTGGAAATTTCTACCCGAACCACCACGCTCAAGTAGCTCGTCAAACATTAATTTTTTTTCGGGTTATAAAACGGTTTTTGCGATGCGAGAAGTTCGCCCGCTCATTGCAACTATTATGTTTTCATCGTTTAGCTTTTTTTGCTACCTCACAGCAATTCCTTTCGTGTACATAAAATATTATGGCACGAGTGAACAGCTATTTAGTTTGCTGTTTGCCATCAATATTGTATTGCTCATGACATCCAATTTCATTAACAGCCGTTATGTAACACGCTATGGTTCACCGCATATGGTGCGTATGGCGCTTATGACGGCCATAGTATTTTCTATATTGCTCTGTGCGGTTAACCTGTTAGAACTTGGGCTAATATTAACCATTGCAACACTCGCGCCTTTGATGGGTTGTTTAACCATGATTAGCACCAATACGGATGCAATGATCTTGCTCAAATTTCCCGATCACTCCGGTACGGCAAGCGCTGTTACAGGCACCTTGCGTTATGGTTGTGGCGCTTTAGCAGGGCCGGTGCTTGCACTAACCTTTACCGGCACTCCCGTACCTTTCACCCTGCTGATGTTTGGTGGTGTAGCGGGAATAGCATTATGCCAACTGTGGATGAGACAATCTCAAAAGCTATTTTGAATGATCCCTTTTAGTAAATTGCTGCATCAATAGGAATAGATTCACAAGTTGGTTTGCAGGCCATAGTCGGAGTGCACAGGGTCGGCTAGAATTTACACATCTCTACCAACTCACATCTCCGCCTACCAAGAGCAATCCAATGATAAAAATATTCTGCGCTCCATCCTTATTGTTTACAAGCTTGTTGTTCATCAGCGCAGTGTTAAGCCTAAGCGCCTGTAGCACACAAAAGCCCGCTCAGAAAAACGAAAATCTCCCCAATCAAATTGGCGATGCTGTTACCGCTCCTTTAAGTGATCTTAATCTCGTGCAAACTGCAATCCCATCTGCATTGCGCAATGCCCAAAAAAATCCTTATGCTGCGCCTGAAAGCGTGACTTGCGAAGTATTGGCAAAAGACATTAACGCACTTGATGAGGTGCTGGGCGCCGACTTGGATAAACCCGTCAGTAAAAAGGATGATGGGCTGCTGGAGCGAAACCTAGTATCAGAATCTGTTTCCGCTATTCGCAAAACAACTGAATCGGTTGTTCCTTTTCGCAATTGGGTGCGCAAATTATCAGGCGCAGAACGCAAATCGAGCGCAGTTAAATCGGCGATTACGGCAGGCAGTATTAGACGTGCTTATCTAAAAGGCATAGGCCAAGCACATAACTGCCCGGCACCCGCATCGCCCCAATTAACGGTTAACAAAAATTAAAGAAGCGAAATCATGAGTGAACAACCCAAAAATCCACTTCACGGCATTACGCTTGAAAAAATTGTCATCCAACTGGCTGAGCATTACGGCTGGGAAGAGTTGGGCGCGCGTATCAATATCCGCTGTTTTCAATCTGATCCGAGCGTAAAATCCAGTTTAAAATTTTTACGAAAAACACCATGGGCACGCACCAAAGTTGAAGAACTCTATATCAACACTTTGAGTAACTTATAGCGCAATAACATGACTAACAATTTAATTGGATGAATGACGTGTTAGCCACTTTAGAAGAAATTGAACAGGCCGCCGAAATTGTTTATTCCGTCATGCCGCCAACGCCTCAGTACTGCTGGCCACTACTTTGCGAAAAGCTAGGCGCAGAAGTTTGGACAAAACATGAAAACCACAGCCCCCTAGGCGCATTTAAAGTTAGGGGAGGTTTGGTTTATTTCAGCGAACTCGCTTCAACTCAATCGGTACAGGGAGTTATAGCCGCAACTAGGGGAAATCACGGCCAGTCTGTCGGACTAGCCGCAAAACATTACGGCATTCCCGCCACCATTGTGGTTCCACATGGAAATAGCAAAGAAAAAAATAATGCCATGCGCGCCCTAGGTGTTGAACTTATTGAACATGGGGACGACTTTCAAGCCGCAAAAGAATACGCAGAAAAATTGGCGGAAGAAAAATCACTGCATATGGTGCAGTCATTCCATCCTCTCCTAGTTAGAGGTGTCGCAACCTATTGCGTGGAACTACTCCGTGCAGTTCCAAATCTAAATACCGTTTATGTCCCTATTGGTCTTGGCTCGGGAATAGTTGCTATGTTAGCGGCCCGCGAGGCGCTTGGCCTAACATGTGAGATCGTTGGTGTGGTCTCATCACACGCGCGCGCCTACTCAGAATCATTTACCAAAAAGCAATTAGTAGAATCGCCAGCAACAACTCTGTTGGCAGATGGCATGGCATGTCGCACGCCCAATGCGCAAGCCTTAGAAATCATTTTGCAACACGTTGATCGCATTCTAGAGGTAACAGATTTAGACGTTGCCAACGCCATACGAATGCTGTTTGAGTGTACGCACAACCTAAGTGAAGGTGCGGGAGCAGCTGCTCTCGCGGCCGCAATTAAAGAAACTCATCAAAATCGTGGGCGCAAAATTGCCGTGGTGCTCACGGGTGGAAATATTGACCGCGAGCTTTTCGCTAATATTTTAACTGATAAATTTTAAGTTCGATTTGGGGAGAAAATATGAGAGCGCTCATTACAACTTTCGCCACTTTCTTGCTAATTATGGTTTCGAATCTTGCCCATTCTGAGGTCTACACATGGGTAGATAAGGACGGTAAGAAGCATTTCGGACAAGAAGTTCCAAAAGAATACGCAAAAAAAAGTACAGTAATTGAAGTTAAATCCGTTAACTCTATGGACGAAACTAAAACTCGCCCAAGCTACCAATCCACCAATACACCCTCGTATCAACAGCCTCAGTTACCTGTAACTCAAGACAATTACGCCGAAAAATTAAGTAGCTGCGAACAACAAAAACGCGCTTACGAAGATAGCGTGGCTTGTTATGCGCGTTGCCGCTTACCCAAAGATGATTTTGGTAAGCGTGTCAACAATGTTTCCGGCTGTACGAATTGTGTGGATGTTAAAAAACCGAATTGCTAAGAATCAACACTCAAGGCATATGACTACCGCCGCGTGATATGCCTTCCAATAAATAGGGATAACATAAGAGCGCATATTTCTAGGCAAATGGATGTTTCCGGGAGCGCCTTCGATCATCGCAGGCACAGAAATCATAAATTTGTGCCCAAAGCTACTACGGGCATTTCCGGATATGGTGTTGGCAACCTCGCCTACCAAATCAAAAAGATATTCGTTCGTCGTTTCGGTTTCACCGATGCTAAGCAATAAATGTTTGAGCAGAATTCTCGGTGCGGTGAAATAAACACACCCCCGATAAGGCCCCGAAATTCCAATAATACCAGTGAGATCATAAGCAGCGGGTTTATCGTTCTCAACCAAGTATGGGGTACCAACTTTCACACTCTTATCGTTGGTGTGCTCAAAAAAACGTACGACACCATCAATAAAAACTTGCAGGGTTTGTTCTGACATTTAATCCTCGGTTAATTCCGTAAGCGCTTCAATTAATTGCTCTTCGCTAAAAGGTTTGCACAAAAATCCGCGCGCGCCTTTTTTCAAAGCTTCAATGCCCGTTGCTTTATCTGACAACGCAGATATCACCAAAATGCGAACGTCCGGATCCAGCGCAACCAATTGCTGAATACAAGCAATACCGTCCATTTCCGGCATGGTTAAATCCATAGTGACAACCTGAGGCCTGATTTGCTGGAAAAGTTGTAATGCCTCGGAGCCGTTTGCAGCAGAACCAACAACACTAAACTGCTCAGAATCGTTACACCGTTCTATCTTCCGGCGAATGATGTTGGAATCATCTACAATCATTAATGACAGCATTCACTACTCCATATTGGTTAGGCCGCTAGCCCTTCTTGAACAGCCACAATCGGTAGGGTTATGACAAATCGACAATGACGACCACGTCGACTCGATACCGTAATTTTCCCACGATGTTGCAGAACGTGGTTCATAACCGCCTCCATGCCTACACCGCGGCCTGCATCTTTTGAGATTTCTTTTGCTGTGGAAAAACCTTCGTGAAAAATAAGCGCGAGCAGATGTTTATTTCCCCAAGATTCAATTTCATCTTCGCTCCAGCGGCCAGACTCGAGCGCTTTTTCACGTATAGCGCCGTAGTCCAAACCTTTGCCGTCATCCATGACCGAAATTTCCATTTCAGTGTCCGATATTTTTGCCATACGTAAATCAATGCGTCCCTCTAAAGGTTTTTCAGTTAATTCGCGATCTTCGGGCGATTCAATTCCATGAGTTACAGCGTTACGTAAGAGCTGTATACAAATTTCCTTAACTTGCTGGGCATATTTTGGCTCTAAGTCAATTTCATGTAGGCCACTGGCAACAAATTTCACTAACTTTCCATTGCGCTGGGCAATACTTTTAACGAAATCTCCCAAATGACCCCAACCATCTTGTTGACGATTGCCAAGAACATTTTTCTCAGATGCAGATGTATTACCTTTGTTGCCGTAATGACCAAATAGTGCGAGCTTTTCTGTAAGCTGTTGTACCTGTTGCGTGTAGCTAATGATGTTTTCCAACTGTACCGCAAGGGGCAGAAAGTCGTTACCGGTAATATCTGATTTACCGCGCAACTCTTGCAGGCTGTCCTCAATGGCATGGGCGCGGCTTTCAAAATACTCCAACTTTAACGAAGCAGCCTCACCTTTGAAGTTATGAATTTCCCTAAAAATGCTGACGATTTTCTCTTTAAGCATTTGCGTTGTTTTGGCGGGTTGCCGCAAAACATTATTAATTCTGTTGTAGCACTCGTAACTGTTATTGATAAATTCTTGCAACAATGATGGATGGGTGTGCAATAAGCTCGTTAACAATTCAATTTGTGATTCGCTGTGTTTGCGGCTTTCTGCCAAGGCTTTTTCCAAACGAACTTTTTCAGTGACGTCCAAAACGGTAACAAGTACATGGGAAATTTCACCTTCTTGCTGAGCGCGGGCAAAACTAAATTGCAGATATTTGGTGAGGAAGCCACCGCTTGCCTGGGCTATATTTACTTCAATCAAATTCAGGGGATTTAAGTCGCCAATTAATTTGGCTTTTACTTTTTTATCGAAGAGAAGTTCGATAAAACCACGTGCTGTTTCAGCATCTTTTTCGCTAATGATATTTTCCAGAAGCGATTGAAAGTTTTGTCCTGCAATATCCTGAATACCTAAAATATCTAGCAGCTGTTTTGAATACTGATTACCAATTATTAAATTCTCATCAACAAGAAACAGCCCTTCATTTACCGTCTGAAGTATTTCAGTTGTTTCTTTACGGGCAAGTTCCAATACAGCATCACTATCTCGTAGCTGACGCAAGAAATGCAGCATGATGAATAGGAAGTTAAGGATAGCCAAACTAATACCGATGGTTTGGATAATCCGCAACCGTGTAGCCTTAGAGGAAGCAACTGCTTCCAAATCTACAGTCAAGTCATTCATATGACCTAACAATACAATGTTTTTTAATTTTGCTTGCTCCAGCGCTGAGGCAAGACTGCCGACATAATCACGGTGGGACTGAACGTCATCCAATAATTGATCGATCGCCGCTTTATAGGGGAGCCAGATATCAGTGGCTTCTTTTAACGTCTTTTGGCTTTCATCAGATTTCACTTGCGGCAGAATAATGAGCTCTTTATTTGCATTGTGCGCTTCACCACCCGAGGTAAATGCGCGCAAGGTTTCATCAAATAAAGCTTCACTGCTTTTAAGCTCAGCTATTGCCGCTGAAAATTCTTTGGAATCAGCGGATTCGCTATTGAGCACATAGAGTGTCTTTGCCATTCGCTGGCTGAGCATACGCTGTCGGCCAGCGAGGTTGATACCTACAGCATCCGCCGAAATTTCAAATGAAACATAGAAGTTTAAGATCATTACCGAGGCGTCAAGCAAAATGAAAAGCGCTACAGAAATTAGAATGCCGCGATATTTACCACCCAGAAATTTTCCATATTCAGTGTTGGATTTACTTGGTGAAAGTTTTTTCATAAATCACCCGCTCAGCTAAACCTTAGCTTATTAAAGATGTAAAATCTGTACGGGGGGACCAAAGCGAAACTCATGCCAAATAAAAATAATTTGAATGTGTGTATCAGAAAAGGGCAAAAATGATCGAAATGCTAAAAAATCGATCGCTTAAAATAAATCTTAAAGAACTTTCGAGAAATTAGTTGGTGCATGAAGCACAGTTCGTGCGCCATTTCCGATCACACAACTGCAATAAAAAAACCGCCCGAAGGCGGTTTTTTTTAAATGAATACGGCTCAAATTTTTCGTCTTATAACAAGCAATCCAATGGCACCCAAAAACAGCAGTAAACTTGATGGTTCTGGAACAGAAGTAGTGTTGCCAGAGGACTGGGTTTTATTCAAAGTGAAATCAAAAATCCACCACTTATTGCTGTTATAACCAAAAGATCCATTTATAGTTACATCAATAGAGTGCGCGGTAAAAGTTGGGGTAGCCGTCGCGTAAGCAAAAGGGGCGTAGTTAGGCGTAATGCTTGAAAATTGATAACCGACGAGCGTTGGAAAATCTAAATGAATTTTCCAATTACTCATACTTCGATAGCTACCATACATATCACTACCGCCATAAACCCATAGGCGATTATTAACAGGATCAATGTCTATAGCAGATATCATCTGGCCACTGATACCTAAATTGTGGCCACCACTCTCTTGATTGCCGTCGATCGTAGAAGAAAATGGCCCATCCGAAAATGTCCAAGACCCGCCACAGCAACTATAAACACCAGTGTCAGAAATGGTGACCGTTTGACCCGACAAAATTGGGCTTGCACTGGCAGAAAGAACAAAACCAAATAGAATCCAAACAGATAAAATGCGCTTTACTAAAAATTTCATATGTTTTTCCATGTAAATGTGAAGATAATGCTATTAACAATGTGACTCAAGACACATTAATGTCGTCAAAAGCAATTTTCACGCCTGCAGTCAAAAACCATTAATTATCAAACTCTTAGCCCTTAGGGTACGAAAGCTGATTTGGACGCCATGTCAAAATATTCGACAGGTGAATTTGGCATGAGGCATTTATTCTTCTTGCAATTGCATCGCCCACATTTGCGCATAGCGACCCTGCAAATTTAACAGCTGCTGGTGCGTTCCTTCCTCAACAACGGCGCCCTTGTCCAGCACGATAATTTTATCCGCGTCCACAATTGTAGATAGCCGATGGGCAATAACCAACGTCGTCTTTCCCTCGGCAACTTCTCTCATAGCATCTACTATTGCAGCTTCAGAATGTGAGTCCAATGCTGACGTGGCTTCATCGAAAATAAGAATAGGTGAATTTTTTAGGAGCACGCGCGCTATGGCGATGCGTTGCTTTTCGCCACCAGAAACTTTTAGCCCACGCTCGCCCACCAAGGTTTTGTCACCTTCGGGGAGACTTGCGATAAAGCTTTCTAAATGCGCCATTTTTATTGCGCGATTAATATCTTCTTCTGTTGCCTGCGGATTACCGTAGGCAATATTTTCGCGAATGCTGGTGTTAAATAGCACTGTATCTTGAGGAACTATGGCAATTGCTTTGCGGAGTGACTCCTGAGTGACTTGCTGAATATTTTGTCCGTCTATTTCAATCGCACCGCTATTGATGTCGTAAAAGCGATAAAGCAAACGTGCAACAGTGCTTTTACCCGCACCCGAAGGGCCTACGATTGCAACACGCGACCCCGCTTCTATATTGATATTCAACCCCTGAAGAATGGGCCTATCTGCATTGTAGGCAAAGTCCACTTGCTTCCATTGTATGTTTCCATTGGGTACACGCAGCTCGGTGGCATTTTCAGCATCAACAATTTTCGCTTCGCGTTTTAACAGAGCTAGCATATTTTCAATATCGGTTAAGGAGCGGCGAATCTCGCGGTAAACAAATCCGAGAAAATTGAGTGGGATAAATAATTGAATCATGTAGGCATTGACCATGGCTAAATCCCCAATGGTCATTTCTTTCGCAATAACACTTTTTGCGGCCATCACCATCATTACCGTCATGGCTGCGGCGATAATAAATGCTTGCCCGGAGTTAAGTGTTAAGAGTGACATACGATTTTTTAATTTCGCGGTTTCCCATTTCGCTAGGAATTGATCGTAGGTATCGGCTTCGTACTTTTCATTATTAAAATACTTAACGGTTTCATAATTCAATAAACTGTCTATAGCGCGGGTGTTGGTGGATGAATCAGCCTGGTTTGCTTCTCGCACGTAACGGTTGCGCCATTCAGTGGTCACTATCGTAAAAGCGATATATATCAGCACGGCAACCAAGGTGATGATTGCGTACCAATAAGAAAAGGCAACTGCAAAAATAATTGCAACGGAAAAAATCTCAACCAAAGTAGGCACAATATTGAACATTAAAAAGCGCATTAAAAAGCTAATGCCGTTTGTACCACGCTCAATATCGCGGCTAATACCGCCGGTTGCGCGGTCAAGATGAAACCCCAACTCAAGTGAATGTAAATGCTTAAACACACGCAAGCCAACTTTGCGCATGGCTCGCTCGGTTACGCGGCCAAAAAGTGCATCGCGAATCTCGCCTAAAAAAACGCTTCCAAAGCGAAGCAACCCGTAAAACAATAAAAAGGCGAGCGGCAAGTAGAGCTCAGGGCGAATGCTGGGGTCTACACCATCAATAATGTGTTTTAGCGCCCATGGCATTAAGAGTGTCGCAAGCTTGGCGCCAATCAATGCGAGCATCGCTAAAATGACGCGGCCTTTAAAGTCCCACAGATACGGCCAGAGGGAGCGAAAGGTCTCCCGCCAACCGAGCGCATATTCTTTACCGTTTTTATGAGGTGTGGCGTCGCCTGCTTTTATACCGCGCATAGAATTTCCATCTACCCAATAACTAAAAAATTAATCTATAACAAAAACTCGATTATCGCAGGAGCTATACTCCAACTCTATTGACGATTGTACGTAGGTTGTTGAAATGAGCTTTAAACATCTGGACAGTTTATTCAAACCTAAATCCGTCGCGGTTATTGGCGCCTCTAACGCCAGCAATAGACCGGGCTTCGCCGTGATGCGAAATTTATTACAGGGGCACTTTGACGGCCCCATCATGCCGGTAACACCAGACTACAAATCAGTTCAAGGTGTATTGGCTTATCGCTCTATAGAAGAGCTACCCATCACGCCTGACTTAGCCATTATATGCACACGCGCTAGCCGCGTACCGGCGATTATTATGCAGCTTGGTCGCAAGGGCACAGGGTGCGCCATCGTCATTGCAAGTGGTTTAGAAAATTTGCACACAGCGCAGGGCACCAACCTTCAGGAACAAATGAAGCAAATTGCCGCGCATTGGAATATTCGGCTACTGGGGCCCAACTCATTAGGTTTTATTGCACCGGCATTGGGTTTGAGCGCGAGCTATGCGCACACACAAGCTCAGCCGGGCAAGATTGCTTTTTTATCCCAATCATCCGCCATGTGCACTGCACTATTAGATTGGTCAAAGCGCCGACGCATCGGCTTTTCTTACGTGGTATCACTTGGCGATGCAGTCGATATAGATTTTGATGAGTTGATCGATTACTTAGGCCGCGATCCTGCCACAACTGCCATTTTGCTTTACATAGATTCTATCTCCGACGGCCGCGCTTTTTTATCTGCCGCACGTGCTGCATCTTTTAATAAGCCGCTACTCGTTATTAAAGCAGGTGGACATCTTGATAGCGCTCAACTTTTTCAACATGGCTCGACGACACCTTTAGGCATTGATGCGGTTTACGATGCCGCTTTTCGTCGCGCAGGTATGTTGCGAGTTGGCGATTTGCGTGAACTTATGGCAGCAGTAGAAACGCTCGCGAATGGCAAACCGATTCGCGGCGAAAAACTCGTTATTGTGTCAAATGGCAATGGCCCCTCCGCCATGGCCGTTGATACGCTGCTGCAACGCGGTGGAAAGCTGGAACAGCTGAACGAGGAATTAGTCAGCGATATCAAAAAAATATTGCGCCCAGGTTCACGCGCGACAAATCCGATTCATTTATTGGGCGACGCTACGCCGGAAGAATATACAAAAGTACTAATTCAATTATTAAATGATAAAGCGATTGAAAATATTTTATTGATGCACGCACCCTCGGCACTTGTTCCCGCTGAAGTTTACGCGCAAGCTGTTATCGAAACTTATCAAAAACGCACCGGACGAAAGCCCAACCTACTCGTTAATTGGATGGGTGAGGAAGCGGCGCAAACAGCGCGCTATTTATTTGCCGATGCGAATATTGCATCTTTCCGAACACCTGAAGGTGCAATCATTGCGTTTATGCATATGGTTGATTACCGGCGAAATCAAAAACTATTATCGGAAACGCCCGAATCGGTGATGGAAGAAATTCCACACCACCCACAACTCGCCATCCAACTGCACCAAGAATCGCGGCATGAAAAATTTCAGGAAAGCATTAACCAACTACTATCTCCCGAAAATACCAAAAGATTTTTAGCTGCCTACGGTTTACGCGTGGAAAAATCTTTGCACACACATGCGACACCTTTGCGCATTCAGGTTGCTATTGATCCCATCTTCGGCCCGTTTATTGCGCTAGGTGAACCGGTGAGTGGATGGCGATTAGAATCGGACGCAGCCATTGCGCTACCACCTTTGAATATGGCGCTTTCGCGTTACCTTATTCTACAAGCCTTGGGCAAAGGAAAAATTCGCGAACGTGATGGTGCTGAAACATTAGATCAACATCAGCTCGCGCGTTTACTTACCTGCGTGAGCCAAATGGTAGTAGATAACCCGCAAATTACTGAGTTGCTGTTGAATCCGGTATGGATCAAAGGCAAAGATATTTATGTAGAAAATGTTGCAGTCACCTTGAGCACAGATGCAACACAATCGCTAGCTATTTGCCCCTATCCAAAAGAGCTTGAAGAAGATGTTGTTTTGCGCAATGGCAGAAAGGTGCTATTCAGGCCAATTCGCCCGGAAGATGAAAGCACTCACAAAGAATTTGATTTGGCGATGAGCAAGGAAGACAGATACAAACGCTACTTTGCTGAGTTACCGCATTTCTCTCACGAGCAGCTCGCACACCAAACTCAGATAGATTACAACCGCGAGATGGCCTTTATCGCAACCGCAAAAAACGAGAACGGCGATTTTTACACTTTAGGTGTGGTACGCGCGATTTTCGCGGTAGATGGTTTGGAAGCCGAATTTGCCATGGCGGTGCGCAGCGATGAAAAATCCCAAGGCTTAGGTACGCTGCTCTTGGAGAAAATGATTCGCTATTGTAAAACCAAAAATCTGCAGCGTTTAACTGGCGTGACCATGCTAGAAAACGCCGGCATGGCAAATCTTGCACGCAAATTGGGATTTACAGTGAAGTTTGATCGCGACGAAGATGTTGTTCATATGGAACTAAAATTTTAAAAATCTGAGCCTTACAGCTTTGCCATTCCTTTAATGTGTTGCACAACGCAACGCCCCAGCGAAGGCAAATCATAACCACCTTCTAAACTGGATATGATTCCTTTGCATTGTTTTGGCTCTGGAAATTTTTTACTTTCATCCATGTAAGCGCGAATTTTTTGTGAAATCCAAAAATAATCTTGCTCAACTAATTGTACAGAAGACATATCGTCATCAATAAATGCGTCGAACCCTGCTGAAATAAAAATGAGTTGTGGTTTGTGCGCAGCAAGTGCGGGCCACCATCCTTGAATGGCTTCACGAAAGCTTTCACTGCGACAACCCGCTTTTAAGGGAACATTGAGGATATGTGCAGGCATATCGTCAATTGGCGTGCCAGGATAAAAAGGATATTGAAAGCTCGAGCAAAACAACACGCGTTCATCGCCTAAAAAAATATCTTGCGTGCCGTTTCCGTGGTGAACGTCAAAATCTAAAATCGCAATTCGATTAAGTCCGTAATGATTCAGCGCATAGCTCGCGGCAATTGCAATATTATTCAATAAGCAAAAGCCCATAGCGCGATTTTTTTCCGCGTGGTGACCCGGCGGGCGCACGTTGCAAAATACCACGTTGGTTTTTGCTTGCATCACTAAATCAACTCCTAGAACCGATGCACCCGCCGCGTAACGCGCGGCAGTTAAGGTATTTGGCGATAAGTAAACATCATTATCAAAAGAGACTATGCCTTGCGCAGGTAGCGATTGATTTAAACGCTGTAAATGTTCTTTCGTGTGTACTTGTAAAATTTGTTCATCAGTTGCGGGTTTTGCCTGTTGCTGTAAAAGCAAACCGTCAATACCGCTCGCCATTAATTGGTTGTCGATAACATCAATACGCGCCGGGCATTCCGGGTGATGCTCAGGCATTAAATGTTGTTTACACAAATCATGGGAGATGTAGGTGGCGAGCATAAATATGCATCCTTAAACGATGCGGCGAGTTTATCCTAAATTCCTTTTTATCCTAAATTCCTTTCAGATAAAAAAATCCCCCGAGCATTACACATGCACGGGGGTTCCCAGACGGAGATTTGCAGTTAACAACCAACAGGGTTTAAACGTACATCAATGCTCGCGGTTTGCGTCAAAGCTTTTGTCCACATAAGTCAGCGCAACAGCCGCGCCAAACAATGCCACCAAAATACCGACTAAAGATGCAGTTGCTACTACGCCAGATACAAACATGATTCAATCCTCTTGTTACCTTCGTTCACCACAACAACTGTGGCCTTGGGTATAGATTGAACCCAGGCTGACCCACCGCTTTTGATCTGCATCAACCGATTTTTCGCGTTGTTTGATGTAGCGCAAATCCGGTGCTTTACGCCGCTTTTTTCAGGGAATACTTCTTCCACCGATTTCACTGGCCTTACAACTGCCATTAAGTGCCGCCACCCGCTATAATCGCCGCATTTTTCTATCTTCGTATATCACCTTCATATGATTAAGGTTTTCCATGTCTGAAAAACGCTATGACGTAAGCACCTTCCAGGGCCTGATTCTCGCCCTGCAAGACTATTGGGCGCGCCAGGGTTGCGTGATTTTGCAACCACTCGACCTTGAAGTCGGCGCCGGCACCTTCCACCCAGCCACCTTTCTGCGCGCCATTGGCCCGGAGACTTGGAACACCGCCTACGTCCAGCCTTGCCGTCGCCCTAAAGACGGCCGCTACGGCGAAAACCCCAACCGTTTGCAGCACTATTACCAATTCCAGGTAGCCCTAAAGCCATCACCTGACAATATTCAGGATCTGTATCTGGGTTCACTGCGCGAAATGGGGATAGACACCAACGTGCACGATATTCGCTTCGTGGAAGACAACTGGGAATCGCCAACGCTCGGTGCTTGGGGTTTGGGCTGGGAAGTCTGGCTGAACGGTATGGAAGTCACCCAATTTACCTATTTCCAGCAAGTGGGCGGTTTGGAGTGCTACCCCGTAACGGGCGAGATTACCTACGGTATAGAGCGTATCGCCATGTACCTGCAGGGCGTGGATTCGATTTTCGACCTGGTCTGGACTGTTAACCCCAACGGCGACAAAGTCACCTACGGCGATGTGTTCCACCAAAACGAAGTGGAAATGTCCACCTACAACTTTGAAGAAGCCGATACAGAATTTTTGTTCAACGCATTCGACTTCTACGAAAAAGAATCCCAGCGTTTGATGGCAAAAAATTTGCCGCTGCCAGCTTATGAATTAGTAATGAAAGCGTCCCACGCCTTCAACTTGCTGGATGCGCGCCACGCGATTTCTGTGACCGAGCGCCAGCGTTTTATTTTGCGTGTACGCACATTGTCACGCGCCGTTGCCCAAGCCTACTACGATAGCCGCAAAGCCCTCGGCTTCCCACTTGCACCCGAAGCGCTGCGCGCAGAGCTGCTTGCTGCAAGCTCTGCTGAGGAGAGTAAATAATGTCTGCTGATTTTCTCGTTGAATTGGGCACAGAAGAACTGCCCCCCAAAGCTTTAAAAAATTTAATGACTTCGTTTGTAGAAACCATCGAAGCCAATTTAAAAGCAGAAGAATTATCCTTCACTGCAATTAAACCTTTCGCTGCGCCACGTCGTTTGGCTGTGTTGGTGGAAAATCTTGCAAGTGAAACACCATCCAAATCAATAACCGTGTGGGGTCCGCCAGCGGCAATTGCGTTTGATAAAGATGGCCAACCAACAAAAGCCGCTCTCGCCTTTGCGGAAAAAAACGGTATCGCTGCTTCTGAATTAAAAGCAGAAAGCGATGGTAAAGCCGAAAAATTAGTTGCGCGTATTAACACTCAGGGCAAAAAAACTGTTGAGTTGCTCGAAGGCGTAGTGAGCGATGCGCTCGCCAAACTGCCGATTGCCAAACGCATGAAGTGGGGCTCAAAACGCGAAGAGTTTGTGCGCCCAGTGCATTGGTTAGTCATGTTGTTCGGCAGCGATGTGGTTAACGCGAATGTACTCGGCCTGCAAGCTGGCCGCACCAGCCGTGGTCACCGCTTCCATTACAACAATACTATCGATCTGGCCAAAGCCAGCGACTACGCCAGCGTATTGAAAAACACGGGCTATGTAGTTGCCGATTTCGCCGAGCGCAGCGCGTCTATTAAAGAACAAGTGGAAGCGGAAGCGAAAAAAGTGGGCGGCGTTGCCGTTATTGATCCCTCATTGCTAGACGAAGTAACCGCATTGGTTGAGTGGCCAGTTGCACTTACCGGTAAATTCGAAGAGCGCTTCCTTGCGGTTCCTGCAGAAGCCTTAATTGCTTCTATGAAAGAACACCAAAAATATTTCCACGTTGTGGATGCCGGCGGCAAGTTGAAAAATAATTTCATCACCGTTGCCAACCTCAACAGTAAAGACGCTTCGCAAATTATCGCCGGTAACGAGCGCGTGATTCGTCCACGCCTTTCTGATGCAGCTTTCTTCTTTGAAACCGACAAGAAAACCACACTTGCATCTTTGCGCGAGCGTTTGAAAACTATCGTATTCCAAGCACAACTTGGCACCATTCACGATAAAACCGAACGCGTTGCGAAGCTCGCTGGTCATATTGCTAAATTGCTGAATACCGATGAAGCATCTGCTGTGCGCGCTGCGCAACTTTGCAAATCTGATCTCGTCACCAACATGGTGGGCGAGTTTGATGATATGCAAGGCATTGCCGGTTACTACTACGCGCTCAACGATGGCGAAAATGCTGAAGTCGCTGCGGCCATGAACGAGCAATATATGCCGCGCTTTGCGGGCGACCAATTGCCCGCAACTATCACCGGCACCATTATCGCCTTGGCAGATCGTCTAGATACAATCAGTGGTATTTTCGGTATTGGCCAACAACCAACAGGCTCTAAAGATCCATTCGCTCTGCGTCGCGCCAGCATTGCAGTATTGCGTTTGCTGGTTGAAAAAAATCTCGCATTAGATTTGCGTGAGCTGCTCACTTTCGCTAAAGCACAGCACACCAATTTAACGGTTGGCGATGAACTGGTAGAGCAAGTGCTCAGCTATATGCTCGACCGTTTCCGCGCCATGTTTGAAGACGCGCAAATTCCGGCGGAAGTTTTCCAATCGGTAAACGCAAAACAATTGTCGCAACCGCTCGATATTAATCAGCGCGTGCTCGCTGTTAACGAATTCAGCAAATTGCCACAAGCACAAGCATTGGCTGCAGCTAACAAACGCGTATCTAATATTCTTAGCAAACAAAATGCGACAGACTCAGGTGTTGTTCACAACGATTTGTTGGTTGATGATGCGGAGAAAAATCTAGCGCGCGCCATCAGCGGCAAAGCAGAATTGGTAACGCCCTTGTTTGCCAAACGCGAATACACCAAAGCACTTGCAGCGCTTGCCGATTTGCAACCTGTTGTGGATGCATTCTTCGACAACGTGATGGTGATGTGCGACGACCAAAAACTGCAGCAAAACCGTATCGCGTTATTGCAACAGTTGCGCGCATTGTTTTTGGAAGTTGCGGATATTTCTTTTTTGGTTCCGGCGAAAAATTAATTAGACACCCCCCCCAACCTCCCCCTTGAGAAGGGGGAGGGGCTTACTGAGCCTTGTAGCTAATTTTTTGCGTTACTTAGTTTGTATACGCCTCGGTTTTCGCAAATTACGCAACGTGTTTAGTAGGGAGTCGGCTCCTTCCTCTTTTCAAGGGGAAGGTTGGGACGGGGTTTAAATCTTCGAGTAATCTATGAAACTCATCATCCTCGACCGCGACGGTGTTATTAATCATGACCGCGACGATTTTGTAAAATCGGCGGACGAATTCGTGCCCATTGATGGCAGTATTGATGCCATAGCGCGGTTACACAAAGCAGGCTTCACTGTTGTGGTGGCAACCAACCAATCAGGTTTGGCGCGCGGCAAGTTCGATTTGGATGACCTTGAAGCCATGCATGAAAAACTCACGCAGTTGGTTGAGGAGCAGGGCGCGGAATTATCAGCCATTTTTTATTGTCCGCATTCACCCGAAGACAATTGCAAATGCCGCAAACCACTTCCCGGAATGATTGATGCCATTGAAGCCGAATTTAATATTTCGGCAGAAGGTTTCTATTTTGTCGGTGATAGCTTGCGCGATATGCAAGCGGCAGCGACCAAAGGTTGCAAACCCATTTTGGTTAAAACCGGCAACGGCGAAAAAACGCTGACACAATTAGCGGACGCAAGTTTACAAACAGATGCTCCCATTCTTTCATTGGAACACGTTAAAGTGGTTGATAATTTAGCGGCAGCCGCTGATGTTGTTCTCGCAAATGATGTGGAAAATTAAATTGAAAAACATTGTGCTTTATCTTCGCAGTTTTCTATTTATTCTTGGCCACGGGCTCACCGGAGCTATTGCCGGTTTAATCGCTGTAATTATTCGCCCCTTACTTCCTTATTCATGGCGCTGGCGCATTGTTACATCATGGAACCGCTTTGTGATGGTGTGGATTTATATTTGCTGCGGCGTGAAATTTAAGGTGATCGGCAAACGTCATTTTGATCGCTACCCCTGCGTGGTAATGGCTAAACACCAAAGCACGTGGGAAACCATGTTTCTGCAATATTATTTTGGCCCCGTGAGCACCATCCTCAAAAAAGAACTATTGCGAATCCCCTTTTTTGGTTGGGGTTTGGCGAGTTTGCGCCCGATTGCAATTGATCGCAGCAATCCGATTCAAGCCTTAAAAGATGTAAAAACCAAAGGCATTGAGCGCTTGAAAGAAGGCAACAATTTATTAATCTTCCCGGAAGGAACTCGCACGCCGCTCGGGCAAGTTGGTAATTACGCACGCAGCGGCGCAGACATTGCCGTGAGCGCAGGTGTTCCCATTATTGCGGTTGCACACAACGCTGCCGAGTGTTGGCCGCATAAACATTTTTTAAAATATCCAGGCACCATTACCGTTGTGCTGAGCGAACCGATAGAAACCGAAGGCAAAGATCGCAAACAACTCACGGAAGAAGTAAAAGAATGGATTGAAGGCGAAATTCAAAAAATGCCTCCTGCACGCAAAGATGGTTTGCGCCTTGAAATAACTGGTCCAGCAGAAGATTCTAAGGCCGAATAATTTTTCGGCTAAATGTGTGGATTAAATCCATGCATATCTATACGCATGCGCACGACAAATAAAATAATTTTTTGGAAATGTCTGCAGAGCAGATTTGATGCTGTTTTTTAACAGTGAAGGGAAAACGTCGTGATGGGTGCCTGCAATTTGTTATCCATTATTGTTTGCAAACACCACCACGATTGTTATTAATTATTGTTGTTGCCACTGGTTTGTACTCAGTTGGTGAACGCACTTTAACGACCCAATTTTCATTTTTCCAGCATTAATTTTAAGATGTGTATTTAGGAAACATCTTTTTTGTTATAAGCAAATTTTGAGTATTTTTGGTGTAACCTTCCCCAATAAAAGAGCCGCAACTCAATTGTCAACGCGGTTTATAAGGAGTTTACCGTGCTCAATAGCATCACTACTTTCTTTATTGCGCTCATCGCTTTGCTGCATGTCTATATTCTCGTATTGGAAATGTTCCTGTGGGATAAACCCGCGGGCCGAAAGGCCTTTGGGCATTCGTTGGAAAAAGCCAAGGAATCAAAAGTATTGGCAGCTAACCAAGGGTTGTATAACGGGTTTCTGGCAGCAGGATTGTTTTGGGGTTTGTATCTGGGCGATGCCGGGTTTGAAATCAAAGTCTTTTTTCTCAGCTGCATTTTAGTGGCTGGGATTTACGGAGGTATCACTGCCAGACGGAAAATCTTGTACATTCAGGCAGGCCCGGCGCTCACAGCCCTACTTTTGCTAGTGTTGAATGGTTAGCTCCCTGTAGATCTCTGTTGCTAGCAGCAATGCTCCAATTTAAAAAGTCACGTTATAACCTTAACCTGGGTTTCGAGATAACACAGAAGAGCTCGAATAAAATAAATTACCCCCGCCATTTCAAGAGTTTCCTCAATTGTAAAGCATAGTACGTAACCAAGGTTTTCAGGCCCGTGGATTTCATCGTACCAACCACCCACCATTTCCATACCGATAGCACCACCAAGGTAAAGGAGCGCACTAACCATAAATGCATTTCGCGTTGATTTATCGAGACGTTTTAGAAAACCTACAAAGCAAAGCCCTACCACCATAACTATGAACAATGCAGGAATAATCCAGGCAAAGTACAAAACGCCAAAATGCTGATCGCGCCCTAGCAAATCGCGAATCGGTTGCACCAAGCGCTCATGAAGAGACACAGCCTCGTCGACAGCCATAAATCCGAAACCAACTGTCAATACCAACCAATAGAGCGCTTGATTGCTTTTACGCATCAACCTGTAGGTCAGACCCAGAATATATGCAGCCAAACTTAACAGGAAAGCCGAAAAGAAACTGGGAATATTGTGCTCACCATTAAGGTTGAGAAGCGGTACCAAACCGAATAATCGGCCATGTCCACCAATAAATTTTATAAGTTGAAGTGAAGTGCCGAGAATAACTAAAACAATCGTAATCTTGGTGAGGATAAGCGGTAGATGCCTAAGGGATGCATGTGCCGTGATAAAAGTGAGTTGTCCCATAACATATCCTTCGAAGGGTGAAAGCTAAAACGCATTTTGAACCTCTGTCGTCTAAATGTCATTTATCAAGTCCGCATGGGAACTCGCAAGGTGTAAAGAGGTAACACCGCAACCTAGAGATGCCGCCCATAACCCGCTAGAATAGGCCCATCTACCATCCCTAATTCCCTCCTGAGAAGTGATTGCGCTATGACATCGCCAAAAAGACCAACCGTGCTCCTCATTCTCGATGGCTTCGGCCACTCGGAAAAAACCAAATACAATGCCATTGCAGCCGCCCATAAACCCGTGTTCGACAAACTTTGGGCGAACAATCCCAAGAGCCTGATCGACACCTCTGGCATGGCTGTTGGCTTGCCCGAAGGCCAAATGGGTAACAGTGAAGTAGGCCATATGACCCTCGGCGCTGGCCGCGTGGTCTACCAAAGTTTCACGCGCATCAACAAAGCCATCAGCGACGGTGATTTTTTCACTAACCCGGTTTACGTTGAGGCGATTGATAGCGCCGTTAAAAGTGGCAAAGCCGTTCATATCCTCGGCCTTTTATCTGAAGGCGGTGTTCACAGCCACCAGGACCACATTTACGCCATGATGAAAATGGCCGTACAACGTGGTGCCAAAGAAGTTTACCTACACGCGTTTTTGGATGGCCGCGATTGCCCACCTCGCAGCGCTGAGTCATCGCTTCAAAAAGCGCAGGATCTTTTCAAAGAATTAGGTACCGGCCGCGTTGCCTCTATTGTTGGCCGCTACTTTGCGCTCGACCGCGACAACCGTTGGGATCGCGTTAAACAAGCTTACGACGTGATGGTAACTGGCGATGCAGAATTCGACGCACTCACTGCAGTTGACGGGTTGAAAGCGGCGTACGAGCGCGGTGAAAATGACGAGTTCGTAAAAGCCACCGTGATTTGCGGTGAAGAGGAAGAAGTTGCAACGATCAATGACGGCGACTCCGTGATTTTTATGAACTTCCGCCCCGATCGCGCACGTGAAATTACACACGCATTAATCGACGAGAATTTCACAGGTTTTGAGCGCGAATTGCATCCAGAAATTGCGCACTTCGTGCAAACCACCGAATACGCTTCCAGCATCAAAGCGCCTATCGCCTTCCCGCCCGAAGATTTAACCAATTCATTTGGTGAATACATTTCTAAATTGGGCAAAACCCAATTGCGCATTGCTGAAACTGAAAAATATGCGCACGTAACTTTCTTCTTTAACAGCGGTAACGAAGTGGTTTACGAAGGCGAAGATCGCATTTTGGTTCCATCGCCACAAGTTGCCACTTACGATTTGCAACCTGAAATGAACGCGCCGATTGTGACTGACAAATTGGTTGAAGCGATTGAGTCTGGCAAATACGACGCCATCATTTGCAACTACGCAAACTGCGACATGGTCGGTCACTCCGGCATTATGGAAGCCGCAACCAAAGCCGTAGAAGCCATCGACATTTGCTTGGGTCGCGTGTTAGCCGCTGTAGAAAAAATGGGTGGCGAAGCGCTTATTACCGCCGACCACGGCAACGTAGAAGAAATGTTTGACGAAGAAACTGGTCAACCTAATACACAACACTCTACTTTGCCCGTGCCCTTTATTTTCTGCAGCTCACGCAAAGGCACTATTTCTCCCGGCGGCTCTTTGGCGGATGTGGCGCCAACCATGCTGGCCTTAATGGGTTTACCACAGCCAGAAGAAATGACCGGAAGAAATTTAATTACTCTCGGATAACAATTGGCGAAGCCTTTTCGCCGCTTGTTTATTTCACTTGATTCTTGTTTACATGTCATCGTCACCCACTTGGGTGACGACTTCCAATAAATAACATGATTTAAACAAATTCTATGAAGAAACTTTTTTGCTCAGGTTTAATTTCCGTCTTGCTGGCTATATCGCCCTGTGCGATGAGCGACGAAAAAGCTGATATGGAAAAACTACAAAAGGATATCAACGAGCTGCAAAAAGAATTGAAAAAAGTGCAGGGCGCCCGCTCCACCGTGCAGCAAGAGCTGCAAAAAAATGAAACGGAAATGAGCGACTTGCAAAAAAAGGTTGAAAAAATCCAGCAGGAAATAAACAGCCAAAATAAGCAGATCGACGATTTGAATAAAGAGCGCAGCGATTTGGAAAAAGCGCGAGCAAAGCAACAAGCCCAAGCCGCTGAGCAGATTCGCGCTGCTTATCAGCTTGGGCAACAACCACAGTTTAAAGTCTTTCTGAATCAAGAATCACCCGAACGCATTTCGCGCATGATGAAATACCACAGCTATTTTATGGCGGCGCATGCCGAGAAAATGAAAAAATATCTCGACACCATTGCGCAGCTGAACGAGCTGGAACCACAAATCGCGCAAAAGACAGCTGAGCTAAACACTATTAAAGAAGAACTCGGCAAGCAACAAGCAAGCCTGAAAGATGCACAAAGCCAGCGCAAAGAAACTCTCGCTAAAATAAATTCCACCATTTCCAGCAAAGACAAAGCTTTGCAAGACATGATGGAAGATCGCCGCCAACTACAAGCACTCTTGCAAAAAGTGGCGCGTGCAAGCACGAGTCTCGCCGCCGCACCCAGTTATGTTCCTTTACCTAACGCCGGTGAAAAATTTAGCAGCCGCAAAGGTCGTTTGCCTTGGCCGACACAAGGGCGCATTACCCATGGCTTTGGTAGCACGCAAGTTGAAGGTCAGCTGCAGTGGAACGGCGTCATGATCGGTGCAAGCGCCGGGCAACAAGTGCAAGCTGTTCACTATGGTCGCGTTGTGTTTGCTGATTATTTTCGCGGCCAAGGCTTACTCGTGATTATTGATCACGGTGAAGGTTATTTGAGTTTATATGCGCACAACCAAAATTTATTTAAAAAAGCAGGCGATGCGGTAAAGGCCGGCGAAACAATTTCGAGCGTTGGCAATACCGGCGGCCAAAATGAAGCTGGCTTGTATTTTGAAATTCGTTTTCAAGGCAAAGCCATCAACCCCGCTGATTGGTTAGCGCGCGCTTAAAGAGTAAAAAATAAAAAGGCGCAGCTGCCTTTTTCGGAGAAGTAAATGTTGTGCCTTTCCACCCTAAAATTTGGTAGTCATAAAAAACTCCAAGCAATCTTGGCGTTGTGCTTTATTGCGTTTATTAATGTCGCCAACGCAGTAGCGCCTGCCGATAAAATAGCGGACAAGACATCCGACAAGAAAAAGCCCAACTCACAATATGAAGGCTTGCTTCCCTTAGAAGAGTTGCGCACTTTTACGCGCGCTTACGACCACGTGCGCACCAGTTACGTGGAAGAAATTAGCGATTCCAAAATGTTGGAATACGCCATTAAAGGTTTGATTTCGGAACTCGATCCACACTCTGCCTATCTCGACAAAGAGGCCTACGCGGAATTGCAGGCAACCACGAGCGGCGAATTTGGCGGTGTTGGTTTGGAAGTAGGAATGGACGAAGGCGCGATCAAAGTTATTACACCGCTTGATGGATCACCCTCGCAAAAAGCCGGCATTAAACCGGGCGATATTGTGGTTCGCATTGACGATCAACCCATGAAGGGCAAAACACTCACTGACGCCACCCGTTTGATGCGCGGTCCCAAAGATACGCCCGTCAAACTTAGCTTGCAGCGCAAAGGTGTAGATGACCCAATTGAACTCACGGTGGTACGCGATTTAATCCACGTGCAGAGCGTGGTGGTAAAACCCGTCGCGGAAGATTATCTCTACGTGCGCATCGCCCAGTTTCAAACCAACACAGGCCGCGATTTTGCCGAACGCTTGCGTGACAACCTCAAGCTTCGCCCCAAAACCAAAGGCTTGGTGCTGGATTTACGCAACAACCCCGGCGGTGTGCTGCAAGCGTCTATCGAAGTGGCCGATGCATTCCTCGATAGCGGAACCGTGGTCTACACCCAAGGCCGCATGGAAAACAGCAATACTAGTTACGCCGCGACACCCGGCGATTTGACCAATGGCTTGCCCTTGGTGGTGCTTATTAACAGCGGCTCTGCATCCGCATCCGAAATTGTGGCGGGCGCGCTGCAAGACCATAAACGCGCCATCATCATGGGAACCCGCAGCTTTGGGAAAGGCTCGGTGCAAACGGTGATTCCCATCACCGAAGACCGCGCCATCAAGCTAACTACCGCCCTTTACTTCACCCCCAATGGGCGCTCCATTCAAGCGAAAGGAATTGACCCCGACGTTCGTCTGGAAAAAACCAGCGGCGTAGGCCAGAAGGCCCCTATGGCAGAAGCCGACTTGGCGGGTCATATCGGCAATAAAGACGGACAGGACATCGGTAGCAGCAACCGCGAACGCGATGCGGCTATTAACGATGACACCTTGAAAGACAACCAAGTCTTGGACGCAATCAATCTGCTCAAGGGCTTGCACATCCTCGGCCAACAACCAGCCGCGGTGACAGATGACGGCGACAAACGCGCACCCGCCATAGCGCCCAACATTGAGGTTCGGCCACCCGCGCAGGACAAATCGCGTTAATGCGTACTCGCCATTTCTGGCTGCTGTTTGTAATCGGCAGCTTCTGCGAGACTTTGCTTGCAGCCCCCGCCAGCGCTGAGGCACGTCTGGCTATCATCATTGACGATATCGGCTACAACAAAGTCCAGAGCGAGCGCGCCGCCAATCTCAACGGCCAATTTACTCTCGCCATCTTGCCCTTTACCCCCCACGGTCTTACCAGCGCAGGCATCGCTCATCGCAAAGGCAAAGAGTTGATGCTACACCTCCCCATGGCGACCATCACCAATATGCCAGTCGGGAAAGGTGGGCTGGTTAGTGGAATGACCAAAGAGGAGTTTGTTAAAACAGTTAGCCAGGATCTGGATAGCATGCAGCACATCCAAGGTGTCAATAACCATATGGGCAGTCGCCTTACCCAAGAGGCGGAACCCATGCGTTGGCTGATGGAAGTGCTGCAGCAACGCGGCCTTTATTTTGTGGACAGCCGGACTAGTGCCCAAACCAAAGCCTTGGATATTGCCCGCGAAGTCGGTGTGCCCAGCATTAAAAGGGATGTTTTTTTGGACGACATTAACGACACCAAAGCCATTCAATACCAACTCAACCGCGCCATTAACTTTGCCTTACAACGCGGCTCCGCCGTAGCCATCGGCCACCCATACCCTGCGACTTTGGGTGTTCTTGAACAGGCGGAATCGACGCTCTCCGCCCAAGGTGTGAAGTTAGTGTATTTATCGAACCTTTTGGAAAAGCAGGTCAAAGAAAAAAACCAACCAGTGGATGAAAGAGTACAGGTCGAAAAGGTAAGAACAAACGAACCAGCCTTTTGTCCCGCGCCTGCACCAGACTTTTTAACCCGGTTAAGCTCCAACGGCGATTTATACGACAGCGCTATGGGGACGAAGTCTACCTATTTTGGTTATTAAATAATCGCAACTTAATCTAATTAAGTATATTGAGACGATTTGTTTAATGTTTATAATCACTTCGGGTCGTCACATGAACCCACATGTAGGGAATGCAAGCTGAAAAAGCACTATTTAATTAACGAGGTTCAAGATGGCTACATTCAATCGTGCAGGTGAACAGGGCGACGTACCTACGCGCAGCGGTCGCTTTTTGCAAAAAGACAATTACTGGTACTACAGCACCCGTGAAGGTGTTGATATAGGCCCCTTTGATACCCGCGAAGATGCCGAAGTAGGCGTTGGTGAATTTATCGATTTTATTTGCGCATCTGAACCCAAGGTTCTGGATGTGTTGAAACAATACCGCGCTGCTTAATCCAGTTGCGAGTAGAAAACAAAAAGGGCGCCTAAAAGCGCCCTTTTTTATTGCCTAGACACTTTACCGGAGAAACTACAAACGAACCTCAATTCCCTGCGCCCGCATATACTCCTTCGCCTGCGGAACCGTGTATTCGCGGAAGTGAAAAATGCTAGCTGCCAAGACTGCATCTGCGCGGCCTTTAGTCACGCCATCGACCAAATGTTGGAGATTTCCCACACCGCCAGACGCAATCACAGGTACCGCAACCGCATCGCTAATTGCGCGAGTAACGCCTAAATCGTAACCCGCTTTGGTACCATCGCCATCCATACTGGTGAGCAAAATCTCTCCCGCACCGTATTCCGCCATACGAATCGCCCATTCAACGGCATTGATGCCCGTGGGCTTGCGACCCCCATGGGTGAATATCTCCCAACGCGGCTCTTCGCCCGGTTGGCTGACCTTTTTAGCATCAATCGCTACCACGATGCACTGCGCCCCGAACCGATCGGACGCGGCCTTCACAAACTCCGGATTAAACACAGCAGCCGAGTTAATTCCAACCTTGTCAGCACCCGCATTTAGCATGGTGCGAATATCTTCTACAGTGCGAATACCACCGCCAACCGTGAGAGGTATAAACACCTCGCTCGCGATTTTCTCCACCGTGTGTACCGTTGTATCGCGGCCTTCATGGGTGGCAGTGATATCGAGGAAGGTAATTTCGTCCGCGCCCTCCTGGTTGTAGCGCTTGGCAATTTCCACCGGATCGCCCGCATCGCGGATATCCAGAAACTGCACACCTTTCACCACGCGGCCATTGTCCACATCAAGGCAAGGGATAATTCGTTTTGCGAGGGTCATAGTCGTACCAAAAAAGAGTTAGCGTCGCCTTTAGTTGGCGTCACAATAGGCCTGAGCTTCTGCCATGGTGAGAGTGCCTTCGTAAATTGCGCGGCCCGTGATGGCACCGCAGATGCCTTTATGGGCTTCCGCTTTGAGCGCGCGGATATCATCCATGTTGGTGATGCCGCCAGAGGCAATAACCGGAATGCTGGAAGCCTGCGCCATGGCGACAGTCGCTTGGACATTTACGCCTTGCATCATGCCATCGCGAGCAATATCGGTGTAGACGATGCTGCTCACACCATCTTGTTCGAAACGTTTAGCTAATTCGGATGCTTGGATGTTCGAGACTTCCGCCCAACCATCGGTCGCCACCCAGCCGTCTTTTGCATCCAAACCAACAATGATGTGGCCGGGGAAGAGCTTGCACATGTCCGTTACGAACTGCGGCTCTTTCACCGCCTTGGTGCCAATAATCAAATACTGCACACCTGCCTTGAGGTAATACTCAATCGTCTCTGCACTACGAATGCCGCCACCGATCTGGATGGGTAGGTTTGGGTAAGCCTTAGCGATAGCCGTAACCACACCACCATTGACGGGTTTGCCCTCAAAAGCGCCGTTCAAGTCAACTAAATGAAGACGACGGCAGCCTTGATCAACCCATTGTTTCGCCATAGCGACGGGATCATCGGAAAACACCGTTGAATCGTCCATCAACCCTTGGCGCAAGCGCACACACTGGCCATCCTTTAAATCAATTGCGGGGATAATTAACATGCAAAAGTCTCGATAAAAACAAATTCATTGTGGCACCAGCTCTTCCCATGCGAGCCGCCCGAGCATTGGAGAAAAATTGGTGTAAAACAAACAGGAGGTTTGTTTTAGTGACGCCGCGACATGGATGTCGCGTCGGAACGACAGCAATTTTTCGAAACGCGCAGGAAGTAGCGGCGAACTGGGTGCCTTTTCTTTTGGTTACTTTTCGTTGGGCAAGCAACGAAAAGTGACTCGCCAGCAGGCGAAAAAAATCTAAAAAAATGGATCCCCGCTTCGCGAGGATGACGACTCCCTTCGAATAAGGGAACCGTAAGGATGGAAGCTAAGCCCTACCATCCCAACTCAAAAAATTCTTCAACAACTGCAAGCCCGCCGTATGGCTCTTCTCCGGGTGGAACTGCACCGCAAACAAGTTGCCGCGGGTCAATGCCGTGTGAAACTTCACCCCATACTCACAAGTTGCCGCGACCAAAGACTCGTCATCAACGCGTACGTAAAAACTGTGTACGAAGTAAAAACGGCTGTCTTGGGGAATATCAACCCACAGCGGATGGTCGTTGTGGTTCACCTGATTCCAGCCCATATGCGGGACTTTGAGCGGACAGCCACTCGCGTCTTTATGGTCGGTTCCAAAGAACTTTACTTGGCCGGGGAAAATCCCGATGCAATCCACACCGCCATTTTCTTCACTGTGATTCATCAAGGCTTGCATACCGACGCAAATCCCCAGCACCGGCTTGCCCGTGGCAACTTGCTCGCGTAGCAACTTATCAAATCCCAAGCGATTGATCTCTGCCATGCAATCGCGAATAGCGCCAACACCGGGGAAAATTACACGATCAGCCTCTGCCACGACCGCAGGGTCTGAGGTCACAACGACTTTCTGCTCGGGGGCAACATGCTCGAGGGCGCTCTTCACCGAGTGAAGATTGCCCATACCGTAATCGATAACGGCAACAGTTTGTTCAGTCATACTATTACTCTAAATTCGTCATTGGCGCAGCTCAGACGAGGCAAAAATGAATCGAAGAAGCGGAGTTTATTGCAATAAATGAGCATTTTTCGATTCATTTTTAACGAAGTATCAGCAAGCAAAATAGAATTACAAGCTACCTTTCGTTGAAGGCATTATGCCTTCCATACGTGGGTCTAATTCGAGCGCCATACGCAAAGCGCGACCAAAGGCTTTAAACACCGTTTCAATTTGGTGATGGGCGTTATGGCCGCGTAGGTTATCGATGTGCAAGGTCACACCGGCATGGTTGACGAAACCTTGGAAAAACTCCCAAAACAGCTCGGTATCAAACTGACCAATGCGCTTTTGGGTAAACGGAATCTGCATAATCAAGCCGGGGCGACCGGAAAAGTCGATCACCACGCGCGACAAGGCTTCATCCAACGGAACATAGGCGTGACCATAACGGCGAATGCCTTTTTTGTCGCCTACGGCCTTGGCGATGGCTTGGCCGATAGTGATGCCGATGTCTTCCACGGAATGGTGATCGTCTATGTGGGTATCGCCATCGCAGGTTACGTCCAGATCAATCATGCCGTGGCGGGCGATCTGATCCATCATGTGCTCCAAAAAAGGAACACCCGTGTTGAATACGCCTTTGCCAGCGCCATCCAGATTGAGGCTAACGCTGATTTTGGTTTCGAGGGTATTGCGCGCGACTGTGGCAATTCGATCTGACATGCAGGGCTCCAGCTAACCGGGACTTCCGGCGGCACTCTTGAGTAACTCGAGTTAATAAGAAAGCGCGAATTATATAGGTTTGCGGGGGCTAATGCCCAGCTCACTCACGTTACTCGTCGTTTTTGTGTAGAGCGCGAGCACCAAAGGACTGTGGATACCTCGATTGAGCGACTTTTATTCGCTGGATTATGCGACTTCGTTCAAATAGTCATTTTCCGGTTTTTATATAAAAACTTGATATTAATACTCACTTGCGATTGCTCAGTCATGGTTTATCGTTAAGCCAACGCCGTATAGCTAAACGACTACAAAAAGGTCGAGCGGGCTCAAGCACTATAACGATTACAGAAAGCAATGAACGACAAGCTCATTCACATCCGCCAATTGATCCATTCCGCAAAGCAGCTTGAGGGTGCATCAGCGCATCTTAGCCGCGTGCTGAGTGCGCGAGCTAACCAGCTGCACGATGCGATCAAATTGCCTACTCAAGAAGCTGAGCAGCTACTTGCTGAGTTTGCTGTACGTTACATCAGCCAAGTGCCAGAGTTTATTGAGGCGATTAGTGAGATTACCCAAGAGGCGGGCATTTACGACGGCATTCTGCCGTTGCTGAATATCGCCAGCGATTATTTCCTCACGCCACCGGAGATTATTGGCGAGCATGGCCAGCTTGAGGCACTGCTCTACGAAGCTTATCTGGCGCACCGACTGCTCGAAGAAGTGAATGACCGCTTCATTGGCTATTGCGGCATTCCGCTTGCGCCCATGGATATGACCCGCGCCAATGTAATTGCACACGAGTTAATTGGCGAACCCTTCGCAAACGAACTTGATCAAGCCGTGCTGTTCTCAGCGGAACTCTTATTGAACCAATACAGTTTTGCGGGCGAAAGTTTTCAACACTATATTGCGCTGCATAAATCACGCGGTTGGTCGCAGGAGCTCAAACGCTGGCCCTGCTTAACCGAAGATTTGGCGATAGTGCTTGATTTCAGCACTCCGCCAAAAGAAGAAGTTCGCCACTAAAATCCTTTCGGACATTAACTCACATCGAATCAGCTTTTATCGGCCGGCAAAATGGTAATGACTTGTACGTCTGCCACTTGGTCGTTATTGTGATTGACCCGCGTTTCTAACTCACTAGTGGCGATATTCAAACGCATCTCTTCTTGAAAGCCACAGTCCACACACTCTCTAAAATCTTTGCCATCCAAATTGTAAACAACAATCGTATCCATTTTGGAGCAGCGCGGACAAACCGCGCCGGCCATAAAACGGCGTTTAGTGGAGTAAGCCATTACACAGCATCCTCTGCGATAAACTCCGAATGAACTTCTATGCCAGAATGGCGCAGCAGTGCATCTATTTTAGGTTCGCGGCCACGGAATTTTACGAATAATTCCATAGGAGTTTTGCTTCCGCCTTGTTGCAAAATTTCTCGCAAGAAACTTTCGCCGGTAGATGAATTAAAAATACCTTCTTCCTCAAAGCGCGAAAAGGCATCTGCCGACAAAACTTCAGCCCATTTATAACTGTAATAACCCGCCGCGTAGCCGCCCGCAAAAATATGGCTAAAGCTATTTTCAAAACGATTAAACGCAGGTGGAAATACCACGGCGACTTCTTTGCGAACTTCGTGTAGAACTTCTTGCGCTGATTTCGGATGTTTTGGATCGTACTCGGCGTGCAAACGGAAATCGAATAACGCGAATTCCAATTGACGCAACATTTGTAAACCGGATTGGAAGTTTTTTGCGGCGAGCATTTTGTCTAACAAGCTTTGCGGTAGCGATTCACCGGTTTGATAGTGGCCGGAAATAAGTGGAATGGCCTCAGGCTCCCAGCACCAGTTCTCCATAAATTGGCTGGGCAATTCAACCGCATCCCAGGCTACGCCATTGATTCCGCTCACCGCTGCAACATCAATTTGCGTAAGCATATGGTGAATGCCGTGTCCAAATTCGTGAAATAGCGTTGTTACTTCATCGTGCGTTAACAACGACGGTGTGTCGCCTACCGGCGGGGTAAAGTTGCAGGTGAGAAACGCAACGGGCAGCTGTACACCTGCTGCTGTTTTGCGGCGCACACGTGCATCAGCCATCCAAGCGCCGCCGCGTTTGCCTTCGCGCGCGAATAAATCCAAATAGAAACTGGCGACATGCTCGCCCGATTTGAAAATTTGGTAAAAACGAACGTCCGGATGATAAGTATCAAATTCGGTTTGCTGTTTTACTTCAATACCAAACAAGCGCTTCACTACTTCAAACATCCCGCTGATAACTTTTTCGGCAGGAAAATAGGGGCGCAATTCTTCTTGGGAAATTGAATACTTTTCTACGCGCAATTTTTCGCTGTAGTAAGTCGTATCCCACGATTGCAAATCTGCGCAACCTAAACCTGCAGCAAATTCTGCGAGTTCTGCATAATCACGTACGGCATAAGGTTTAGATTTTTGCGCAAGCTCTTGCAAGAAATCTAAAACCTGCTGTGGATTTTGCGCCATCTTAGTAGTGAGTGATCGTTCAGCGTAATTCACAAAACCTAAGAGTTGAGCTAATTCGTGACGCAGCGCCAAGGTTTCAGCAATAATTGCGGTGTTATCAAACTCCGCTGTCGTTTCGATTTTGTGTTCAGCATTGGTTTTTTGGGATTCCGCAGACGCACGCGTCACGTAAGCTCGGTAAATTTCTTCACGCAGTTGGCGATTATCCGCATACATGATCACCGCATAATAAGACGGGAAATCCAAAGTGATCACATAGCCACTCAAGGATTTTTTCTGTGCTGCCTGCGCAGCTTGCGCGAGAGCAGATTCAGGCAAGCCCGCAAGTTCATCGGCAGATTCAAAATGTTTGAACCAAGCCTGGGTAGAATCTAAAACATGATTTGAAAATTGTGTTGATAATTCCGACAAACGCTGTTGGATTTCCGCATAACGTTTTTTGTGTTCCGCACTCAGCGCAACACCTCCTAAACGGAAATCACGCAAGGCGTTATCAACAGCCTGTTTTTGCGATTGGCTTAAGCGTTGGTATTCACTGCTATCCGCCAATGCTTGATAGGCTTTGTATAAATCTTCGTTTTGGCTCAACTCGGTGCCGTATTCAGTCAAGAGCGCGATACTCGCGTTATAGGCATTGCGCATGTCCTCGCTGTTGCGCACAGCATTTAAATGACTGACGGGTGACCAAGCTTGATCTAATTTATCGCCTTGCGCTTCTAAGGGTGCTACCAAGCTCGACCACGTTGGGGTCGACAAATTTTCTAACAATCTATTCAAAAATAAACGGCTCTCACGAATGATTTCGCTGACAGCGGGTTCAACATGAGCTGCTTCGATGGAGGAAAAAGGTGGCAACACGTGGGATTCGAGCAAAGGATTAGTCATGAACAGCTCCAGACGAGATAGCACAAATATTTTGGCGTATGATACTCGGTATAGTTAAAAAATGATCCAGCGAATTCGGAAAGAAACCCTATGAAACACAATCAAAATCCATTGAGTATTCGAAAATACCAAGGCCACACACCGCAGCTCGGCGACAGAGTTTATGTAGACCCGTCTGCCATTGTGATTGGCGATGTTCATGTTGGCGAAGATTCATCCATATGGCCCTACGCCATTATCCGCGGGGATATGCACCGTATACGTGTGGGCGCGCGTACCAGTATTCAAGATGGCTCTGTACTGCACATTACGCACGCCAGCGATTTTAATCCGGCTGGACATCCACTCATTATTGGGGACGACGTTACCGTCGGTCATTCTGTTAATCTACACGGCTGCACCATTGGCAATCGCGTACTCGTCGGCATAGGTTCAACGGTGCTTGATGGCGCTGTTGTAGAAGATGAAGTCGTAATCGGCGCAGGCACTTTAGTGCCACCGGGTAAACGCTTGGAAAGCGGATTTTTATACGTTGGCTCACCCTGCAAACAAGCCCGCCCTTTAAAAGATAGCGAGCGTGCGTTTTTTAAATATTCTGCAGGCAACTATGTGAAGCTAAAGGACATTCATATTGCAGAGCTTGAAGCACTGACTGATCAATCTTCAACGTAATTTCGTTGAAGAAATTCATCGTGGGCAGGTAAGTTTTTCACCATGGATTGAATAGCCTGCCTTGCCATCTTTAAGGTGTCGCTAATTTCCTGATAATCCATGTTGTCCACGCGCGGGCAATATTTATTCGGGCGAATGCCCATGCCTTCAAAAATAGATTGCCAACTGCTCGCGCGAAATAATTCATCGGTACCTTCGCGAACAATTCCATGCCCCTTGAAAAGCGCGATGCGCTCTTGCAACGATTCCGGCAACTCCATTGTTTTGCAAAAGCGCCAGAAATCTGTGTCTTCGCGCTGGGTTGTACAATAGTGCAGAACGATAAAGTCGCGCACCTCTTCAAAATCGGCTGCCATACGACGATTGTATTCTTTAATTAAACTGGGGTCGCAGTCGCGATCAGGGAAGAAACGTAAAAAGAAATCCATACCGCGCGCAATTAGATGTATAGATGTGGACTCCAAAGGCTCAACAAAACCTGAAGCCAAGCCCAAGGACAAACAATTTTTCTCCCACATCTTTTTGCGGTAACCCGTGGTAAACGAAATGATATGCGGGTCGTTAATGCGCGGGCCATCGAGATTTTTGAGCAAAGTGGATTTAGCTTCAGCATCCGTGCAAAACTGACTCGAATAAACGTAACCGTGCCCCGTACTGTTGCGCAGTGGAATTTTCCAGCTCCAGCCTGATTTACGCGCGGTTGCGGTGGTGTAGGGTGGGCGTTTTTCTTGCGCCTCCGTTTTTACGACGACCGCTCGATCACAGGGTAAATATTTTGACCAATCTTCAAAATCTACCTTTAAGGTCTGACCAATCAACAAGGCTTTGAACCCCGTACAATCGACAAAAAAATCACCGTGAATTTCTTGTCCATTTTTAAGAATTAATTTTTCGATATTGCCGTTTTCGTATTGGACAACCTGCTCAACAGTTCCTTCGGTGCGTTTGACACCACGCTCGTAGGCGTAATCGCGCAAATACTCCACCACAAGCTTTGCATCCAAGTGAACAGCATAGCTGGCACCACCAATGGGAGTATTTTGTAATTGTGTCGGCCAGAAAAACTTTTCTTGCTCTGCCATAACAGAACAGGGGGAGAAATCTTGCAGCGGCGACGCGTCGCCTTGCATGGTTGCTTTTAGCCAGCACTGGTAAAAATCGTGCGAACCTATGCGCTTGCCAATAACACCAAACGGGTGAAAATAGGATTCGTTTTTTTGTCGCCAATCAATAAATTTAATGCCGAGCTTAAAACAGGCTTGTGTATTTTGAATGAAAGACTGTTCATCAATACCGAGGTTTTGAATCAAGCGCACAACCGGTGGAATGGTTGATTCACCGATGCCGATAGTGCCTAGATCTTCTGACTCGACTAATTCGATTTCACATAAATCCGACTTCAAGTGATAAGACAACATGGATGCCGCAATCCAGCCGGAAGTGCCGCCGCCGACAATCACTATTTTTTTGATCGGATTTATATTGGTCATAGCAAAGCCAAATTTGTTGAGTAAATTCGCGCGAACTTTTACCAGGTTTGGTTTTCCACTAACAAACCTGGACCTGTAGTGTCTTGCGCCGTAATAAATTGCCAAGTGTTTGCCTGAATTGCACGACGCACCGCATCAATCGCTTTGTGCCGAGGAAAACTTGCTCGCCATGCCAATGATATTTTGCGCATGGGATTGTTTTGCAATGGTCGCGCTACCAACATTTGTGATGCGAGCATTGCGGAACTAGTTGCTGACGACGGCAAGATACTGATTCCCAAACCCAGTACGATCATATGCCGAAGCGTATCCAAACTGCTGCACTCAATCATGTTTTTTTCTGATGGATGGTAAACCGCTAGCATTTGCTCTCGCAGACATTGCCGTTCACTTAACACCAAAAAAGTTTGCTCAGTCAGGTCTGCCAAGGCGATACTTTTTTTGGCAGCAAGCGAATGATTGGGCGGCATAACCAATTGCAGCGGTTCGCTGTAAATTTCCTGAGTGACAACATCTGCCTCGGTGAATGGCTTTGAAATCAGAATCGCATCCAGTTCACCCGAACGTAATTTTTGTCGCAAATCGCTGTTGTAGCCTTCGTAGCAACGCAGCGATAACTGGCTGGCGATAATTTTGAGCGAGGGGATAAGTTGCGGCAGTAAATAAGGACCCAGCGTAAAAATAGCACCCAAGTTGAGCTCGCCGCTTAACTGATCTTTATCCGCCTCTGCCAAAGCGGTAATCGCATCCACCTCACTCACCACTCGTTGCGCCTGAGCAATAATTTTCTCACCCATTTCCGTCGCCCGAATACCGGACTTGCTACGCTCGAACAAAAGCACACCCAGCTCATCTTCGAATTTTCGCATCGCCATGCTTAGGGCAGATTGGGTGACATTACAGAGTTCGGCCGCGCGACCGAAATGTTGAGTCTGAGCGAGAGCAACGAGGTAACGGAGTTCTACAAGAGTCATGAGCGATAGGCACTGATTAATGAGCAGCCAGTCTACCGCCGAAAAGCTGATAGGTAAAATTTAAGAGCTTGTTGGTAAAGCGCATTCCAATTCAGCGGAAGTGTCGGAAAAATTTACAAAACCAACCATAACCCCACCATTTATGTGACGCACATCACGCTAAAATCAAGCGCCTCAGAAGGTTGGTACAAAGCATGCTTAGGCTTGGCAACATCGCTAAAAACCAAACACCCTAACCAGGAAAATGTCATGTCTCCTATTAAACAACTAACTTTAGCGTTAATCGCAAACATTGGCTTTGTTGCAAGTGTGATCGCTGCACCTATCAATATCACTCTTACCAGCCCCACCTCCAGAACAGGAGTCAGCGACTCTACTTATGCATTGGCATATAACTATACAGCAGGCGGTCTAAATATGACTTTGACCGGCTGGACTTATGGCCAGAAGAATAAAGTCGTCAACACTACGTGCAAGACTTGGTATCCCTATAAACCAAGGACAAATGCTAATTGTAAAGTCTGGAATACAAAAACTGTCACTACGCCTGATAACGCAGCCACTCAAACTTTAGTGGGTAATTTCGGATCGAACTACGGCTTGGGCGTCGAAAAAGCTAGCACCCCGAACCACGCAATGGATAACGAAGGCGGTTACTTTGACATGATGCTGCTGTCTTTCAGCACATTAGTAACGTTAAACACTATCGATCTCGGCTGGATTTCAAACGATAGCGACGTGTCTATCATGGCTTTCAACGGAACCCCGGCACAATCTTCTTTTGCTGGCAAAAGCTGGGAGAGCCTGTTAGGCAATGGCTGGATCTCGGCTGGTAATTATTATGATGTCGGAAACAGCCCAAAAAACGTTAACCCGTTGAACATCAGCTCTCAGTATTGGTTAATCGGTGCTTACAACCCCTTGTTAGATTCTGCTGCAAAAGATACCAAGACGGATTATTTTAAGCTTCAGAGCTTAAAGGTTAGCAAATATGTGAAGGTGCCAGAACCCAGCGCGCTCATGCTTTTGGCACTAGGCTTATTAAGTTTGGTGGTTGTGCGCCGCAAAAAGTTTTAATAGATTTAGATTTGCTGAAACATAAAAAGAGCCTCAATTGAGGCTCTTTTTTTACACGCTATTTTTAGTTCATTCGATCTGAGTCAATACCAAATTAACCTTAGGTTTTTGACTTGTCTTCACGATTTTGATTTATCTCGATTTTAAAAAAGCTAACCCCGGTTCTCACCGGGGTTAGCTTTTACGAGGGGGAATTTTTGACCGCAGATGTAGCTTTGTTACAACCTAAAACTGTTGAGCTCTTTTTGCAGCTCTGCGCTTTCCTGACTCAACTGACTACCGCTTTGGTTAACAATTTGCGCATTGTTAGACACTTTTTCTGACAACGCGTGGATCGCGGTAACGTTTTTGCTCACTTCGTTTGCTACAGAGCTTTGTTGATGCGATGCAGTAGCAATTTGGTGGTTCATGTCGTTAATCACGCTGATATTTGAACGAATCTTATCGAGCGCACCGCCAACTTTGGATGCGGTTTCGATAGTATCGCGTGCAGCAGCGGTACTAGTGTTCATTGCTTGGTGAGCTTCATCAGCTGCGCGTTGCAATTGAACGATGATCGATTCGATCTCTTCAGTAGATGAACGTGTTTTTTGTGCCAGTGAACGAACTTCATCCGCTACCACTGCGAAGCCACGGCCTTGTTCGCCTGCACGCGCAGCTTCAATCGCGGCGTTAAGTGCAAGCAAGTTGGTTTGTTCTGCGATGGTACGGATTACTTCCATTACAGAGCCGATGTTCACTGAGTTATTTTTCAACACTTGAATTTTTTGCGCAGTAGATTCGATTTGGTTGGTCAAACGGTTTACGTTTTCCAGCGAGCTGTTAACGATTTCGTTACCTTGCTCTGCCAGTACGCTGGTTGCGTTTGTACGTTCAGCGGTGTCGCCAGCGTGGCGTGCAATTTCGTTAGCAGATGCAGATAATTCTTCTACTGCAGTTGCAACCAATTCAATTTCACGCAACTGTTGAGATGTAGAAGTCACAGTGCTTTCAGTCGCGTGCGACATGGTAGAAACATTGTGGCGCACTTTTTCGTTTACGTTCACAACGTTGCGAATAATGTGGGCGATGTGCTCCATTACGCGGTTGAAGTTGTGAGCGAGTTCGGCAACCTCGTCGCGGCTTTCGGTAGAGAGTCTTCTGGTTAAATCGCCTCCACCATCAGCAATGCTGGACAGTGAGCGAGTTACTTCTGCTACTGGATTCAATACAAGTTTTTGCATCAATACGTAAACTGCTATCAAGCTTGCAACCAGAATACATAGAACCACAAGAATGTTATTCATAAATTGATTGTGAAGCGTTGATTGTAAATCTTGCTTAGAAAAGGTGATGTCGTAGCTGCCAATTTTGGCATTGTTGTAGCTGATTTCTACACCTTGAGACGTTACCTGGCCCTCGCTCTTATCGTTGTCTTGAGCCTTTGCAAGCACTTGTCCACGGTGGTCAACGACGGAGATTGACGTAACCATGTCGGTGTTAACAAGTGACTTGGCGATGGCTTGTACTTGATCGAAGTCATAAGCAAACACAGCTTCTTTGATCGATGAGTTGGTCAGCTCGATCATTGCTTCTTTATCGCTTTCAAAACTAGCGTTTAGCCTGCTTTTAGCATACTGGTCGCTAGCAACTGCAACCAGAATGGATATCGCGATCATGGTTACACTAAGAACCAACATAAGTTTAGTGAGAAGAGATTTTTGTACCATCGTGTCCCCCGACATGCTTTAACATTTTCTGGATTAGCTACAGGTTAACGGCCCATAACATCCAAGCTTTATAGCTGCCTGTGCTTTTAAATTATTAATTAATCTCAAAGTGTTACTCAGGTGCGTTTACTGAGTATAGATGCGGTTTTTTGATTGTGTGTCAAATCGCGTAAAGAATCTTAATTGCAGATAAAAAAGCAGAGGGGGGAGGTGGGGAAAACTGGCTGGAGACTCAAGCCCGACGCGCGTTCCACGCGGAAGCGCGCCGGGGTGAAGTGTTAATCCTCGTCGTTACCGCCCGCCATACCCAAATCCTTGAGTTTGCGAGTCAATGTGTTGCGGCCCCAGCCGAGAAGATTGGCAGCGTCGCGTTTGCGGCCAGCGGTGTATTTCAACGCAGTTTCGATCAGTGCGCGTTCAAACGTAGGAACAGCTTCGCTGAGCAATTGATGTTGGCCTTTTGCCAAGGCTTGGTCGGCCCAGTGGCGCAAAGCGCGTTCCCAATCGTCGGCCGGAGCGCTGCCTTCCTTGTGTTCCAGCAGCTCTGGTGGAAGATCTTCAATATGCACCTCACGGCCAGACGCCATCACCGTAATCCAGCGGCAGGTGTTTTCCAGCTGACGAACGTTTCCAGGCCATTGCAAACTGCAGAAATAATCCTCGGTTTCTGGCAGCAGAACTTTGGTATCGACATTCAGCTCGGTCGCCGCTTTGTGCAGGAAAAAGCGCGCTAATTTCGGAATATCTTCGCGGCGGTTTGCCAGTTTGGGGATGTGGATGCGAATAACGTTCAAGCGATGGAACAAGTCCTCGCGGAAGCGGTTTTCGGCTACCAAGGTTTCCAGATTTTGATGTGTGGCGGCGATGATGCGCACATCCACTTTAACCGGAGTATGGCCGCCTACGCGGTAGAACTCGCCATCTGCCAGTACACGCAATAAACGAGTTTGGGTTTCGGCTGGCATATCGCCAATTTCGTCGAGGAACAAGGAACCACCGTTAGCTTGTTCAAAGCGCCCTTGGCGTTGCGCGGCAGCGCCAGTAAAGGCGCCTTTCTCGTGGCCGAAGAGTTCGGATTCCATCAAATCTTTAGGAATGGCTGCCATATTGAGTGCGATGAACGGCTCGTTGCGACGAGGACTATGGCGGTGCAGTGCGCGCGCAACCAACTCTTTACCGGTCCCTGACTGGCCGTTGATTAACACGGTGATGTTGGATTGCGACAAGCGACCGATCGCGCGGAAAACTTCCTGCATTGCGGGCGCTTCGCCAATGATTTCGGTGTTGGCATCCAGCTCGGTCACAACCGGTTGATCGCTCTTTTGCTCTTGAGCATGGGCGAGCGCGCGTTGAGTTACGGCCACGGCATCGTCCACATCAAACGGCTTGGGCAAGTATTCAAAAGCACCGCCTTGGTAAGCAGCCACGGCGCTATCCAAATCGGAATGCGCGGTCATGATGATGATCGGAATATGCGGATGCGTGTTGTGCAAGTTGTTCAGCAACACCAAACCATCGGTTCCCGGCATGCGAATATCGCTAATGATGGCGTCCGGCGTGTCGCGGTTAAGCTGGCCGAGAGCGCTGTCACCCGAGTCAAACACGCGGGTTTCGATGTTGGCTGATTGCAAGGCCTTTTCCAGCACCCAGCGAATTGAGCGATCATCGTCGATGATCCAAACCTTATTAGACTTCTGCATGTTGCGCTTCCATTGGTAGGTAAAGTGAGAATCGGGTTTTGCCCGGCTCACTGTGGCACTCGATGAGGCCATTGTGTTGATGAATAAGGTGTTGCGAAATGGTTAAACCCAAGCCCGTGCCTTCTGCGCGGCCGGTAATCATGGGGTAGAAAATGTTTTCAATCATGTCCGCCGGAATACCGGGGCCGTTATCGATAATGTCGATGCGACACACCAGCGGATGGTGTTTGCGGCCAATGGTGTACTGGCGTTGAATACGTGTACGAATCTGTATAACGCCATTCGTCATACCCGCTTCCAAAAGCGCCTGCATGGCGTTACGCATAATGTTCAAGCAGGCTTGGATGAGCAGTTCTTTATCGCCCATGAGCGGTGGAATACTGGGGTCGTAATCACGCACAAGCTTTATGGCGTCATTACTTTCCGCTTTGATGATGGACGCCACGCGCTCCAAGGCTTCGTGAATATTCAGCTCCGCCCACTTGGGTAATTGGTTGGGGCCGAGCATGCGGTCAACCAAGTTACGCAGGCGGTCAACTTCATCAATGATGATATTGGTGTATTCGGTCAGGTTGGAATTGGGAAGTTCACGTGACAGCAATTGCGCCGCACCGCGAATGCCACCTAGGGGATTCTTAATCTCATGCGCCATGCCGCGAATCAGGTTGCGGGTGGTCTCGTGAGATGAGGTTACCATTTCGTCACGGCTGATACGCAGCAAGCGATCAATGGGTTGAATCTCAACAATCAGGCCTTCCTGATCGCCAAAAGGGGTTACGGTGTAGTCGACAGTGATAGTCGCGCCGTGAAGTAAGCGCCATTCAGCATGACGTTTAGTGTAATGATTGGCTTTGCTGGCGGCGAGCTTGAGCTGCCTTTCGGTTTCGTCAGTTTCGTAGAAAAAATAAGTGATAGGTTCGCCGCGATTGGTTTCGCAACTCATGGCCAACAAAGCTTCCGCCGCTGGGTTCATATGAATCAGCAACAGGCTGTTGTCCACCAGTACTATGGCGGTGCTCAGGCTATCAAGCAGGGGCTTGTAGATATCACGTTCAGTCAAGTCGCTTAAAACTCCAAAATGCCTTGGGAAGGTGCAGTTGCTTTATTGCAGACAAATGCAAAAAGCAAACCAATAACGCAAAGCTTGAATTTGGGGCGTTTCAGCGATCTATTTTAGCGATTAGAAAAATTTAATGCTTTATTTTGGTGCGCAGCGTTATTTCTTGGGCACGGGCGCCTGTTGGTGCTTAATTGGTGGGCGCATCACAAATATGGTTGCTGCCTCAGATTGAGCCAACTCTTTGCCTTCACTGTTTACCACAGAAACTGTAATTGAATGCTCGCCACGCGGCGGCTCAACAAGCTCATAGACTGTTTCATCGGTTTTCATCACCGGTTTGCCATCCAATTTAAACACTAAAAGGTCTCCATCCTGCAAGACTGGATTGATATTCACGCTAATAGTGACCGAGCGCTCGTTCGGCATTAAGGTCTTGCCGTTTTCTGGCGCAACCAAACTGAGCGAATAGCCAGGCGCTTCATAGCTAATATTTGACATCTCGTAATTGCCACTTGTTGTGACGCCCGGCGTGGTATTCAGGCTTTTGAGTTCCACAGGTTTGGCGCTGGTATTGGGTGGGGGAGTGTCCGTATAGGTCACATGACCGTTTTTATCCACGGTTTTGTAGATCTCTGCCACTACGTAAGCCGTATTAAGGCTGAGCAGAAGGGTGGCAATACTTAACAGCAATCGGCGCATGGTCATGGTCTCAGTAAAAGCTTCCGAAAGATTACTCGCCATCGCCAAAAAGAAAAAGCCCGCAGAAGCGGGCTTTTTCTTAACTCATATCAACTTTCGCTGATTACACGCTGTAGTAGAGTTCGAATTCTACTGGGTGCGGAGTCATGTTAACGCGTTGGATCTCGCCTTTCTTCAATTCGATGTAAGCATCGATGAAGTCTTTAGAGAACACGCCGCCTTTCAACAAGAACTCGTGGTCAGCTTGCAAGTGAGCCAAAGCTTCTTCCAAAGATGCACACACTTGTGGAATCTCTGCTTCTTCTTCTGGCTCCAAGTCATACAAGTCTTTAGTAGCAGCTTCACCTGGGTGAATCTTGTTTTGTACGCCGTCGATACCCGCCATCAACAGTGCAGCGAAGCACAAGTATGGGTTAGCGGTTGGATCTGGGAAGCGAGTTTCAATACGTTTTGCCTTCTCACCAACGGTGTAAGGAATACGGATTGAAGCAGAACGGTTACGAGCAGAGTAAGCCAACATAACTGGAGCTTCAAAGCCTGGAACCAAACGCTTGTAAGAGTTGGTGGACGCGTTACAGAAAGCGTTCAATGCTTTAGCGTGCTTGATGATACCGCCGATGTAGTACAACGCAGTTTCAGACAAGCCAGCGTAAGCGTCGCCTGCGAATTGGTTTTTGCCGTTCAAAGAGAAAGACTGGTGAACGTGCATACCTGAACCGTTGTCGCCGATTAATGGCTTAGGCATAAAGGTCGCAGTTTTACCGTATTGGTGAGCAACGTTGTGGATGCAGTACTTGAGGATCTGTACTTCGTCCGCTTTCTTAACCAAAGTGTTAGCGCCTACGCCGATTTCACATTGGCCAGCGTTAGCTACTTCGTGGTGGTGAATTTCAATTTCCAAGCCCATAGCTTCCATAGCGTTACACATAGCGCCACGGATGTCGTGCAATGAGTCTACTGGAGCAACCGGGAAGTAACCGCCTTTGATGCGTGGAGCGTGGCCGTGTTTGCCTTCAACGTCGTCACCTGACGACCAAGCAGCCTCTTCAGATTTGATTTTGTAGAAAGCGCCGCCCATTGATGAGTGGTAGTGAACGCTATCAAAAATAAAGAATTCTGGTTCGGGACCGAACAGAGCCTTGTCACCCAAACCGGTAGATTTCAAGTACTCTTCAGCGCGCAAGCCGATTGAACGTGGGTCGCGGTCATAACCTTGGCCAGTTGCTGGCTCAACAATGTTACAACGAATGTTAATGGTTGCTTCATCGTAAAATGGGTCAAGAACAGCGGTAGAGTCATCTGGCATAAGGATCATGTCGGAATCGTTGATGCCTTTCCAGCCAGCGATAGATGAACCGTCGAACATTTTGCCTTCAACAAAGAAGTTGTCGTTTACAACGTGTGAAGGGAAAGTAACGTGTTGTTCCTTACCGCGGAAATCGGTGAAGCGCAGATCAATCCAGCGTGCTTCATGTTCTTTGATCAGGTCTAAAGTCTTAGACATTGAATGCCTCCAAGTGTTTTTAGCGTATTTATTAGCTAAGGTCAGTGAAATTTTTCCCGCGTTCATCCGCCGCTCATCCACTTGCAACGAGCGGGCGAGGTTAGGGTGTCAGAAAAGGGGCAAAATATATGCCATCCACCGAAAATAGCAACAGGTCTTTAAAAATAAGGACCTGCAAAAATAGTCAATTTTCGAAAAGCACCAATATGGTGCCAATATGGGTGCAATATATCTATTTTGGTGCGTTTTGGCTTTTTCTTGCTCCTCATGGGTGCATTCCCTGCTAGCCTTTTAGTTGCCGCAAGTTCGATAGCTAATACTGATGACAAACCTGTTGTTCCCCTAACTCCTGCTGCTGTAAAAATCTGCTCCGTTTGCCTCCCCGATTTAAGCGCTAAGGAATGAGCTGCTTGTTCACACTCTAACGACAATAGAATAACGAGATCCAAAGGTCCTGAAATGAACCATGCTATGAATACGACTGAAATTTTTCTCATCGCTATGATGATTATCTTCACTGTTCCCTACCTGATTTGGCGGCTGGGGCGCACCGATTACTGGGCGCCGCTCGTCGTGGTGCAAATCATTATGGGCATTGTGCTTGGCCCCGGCGTTCTGGGTGCTGTGTTTCCTGACTACTACAAGTTTGTGTTTGATAAGCCTGTCATTCAGGCGCTTAACGGCATTGCTTGGTGGGCGGTAATGATTTTTGTGATGATCGCCGGCGTTGAGCTGGATTTGCGCAAAGCTTGGCAATATAAGCGCGAAAGTGGCATCACTGCAGGTCTGGCACTTGGAACGCCGCTGCTATTTGGCTGTGGTGCAGGTATTTTCCTGCTCTATTTCAGTGAAGGCTGGATGGGCCCCAAAAGCATGACGTGGCAGTTTATCCTCGGTGTCGGCATGGCCTGTGCTGTGACAGCCTTGCCCATTTTGATTCTGCTGATGGAAAAGTTGGAAATCCTCCGCCAGCCCATCGGTCAACGTATTTTGCGCTACGCCAGCTTGGATGATGTGGCGATCTGGGGTGTGCTTGCGTTGATTCTATTGGATTGGGAGCGGGTGTCGCGTCAAGGCATGTTCCTTGTCGGCTTCGCCATAGCCGCCTATTTGTTCCGTAAGTTGATGGTCAAACTCAAAGAGAGCGACCGCTGGTACCTCACCTTCATTTGGCTGGGTGTGTGCGGTTATTTCGCAGATTGGTCTGGTCTGCACTTTATGGTGGGTGCGTTCTTGGCAGGTGCGGTCATGGATGCCGAATGGTTCAAGCAGGAAGATATGGATAAGCTGCGTTACTTTGTGCTGCTCATCATTATGCCTGTGTTTTTCCTCAGCACAGGTTTGCGCACCAACTGGCAGGTCGGCGGCTCAACGGTATTTGTAGCGGCTGGCGTGCTGTTGGTGGCGTCTGTAGCGGGCAAATTATTGGGGCTTCAGATCGCAGGCAAAATCCTGAAATGGGAAAAGGGCGAAGCGTCCATCATTGGTTGGTTATTGCAAACTAAAGCGCTGATCATGATTATTTTTGCCAACGTTCTGCTCGACAAACAAATCATCACCAGCGAGACCTTCACTGCACTTTTGATTATGGCTGTTCTCAGCACCATGCTTACGGTGCCAGTTGTTTCGCCCAAGCTTCAAAAGATGAAAGAGGTTATTTCGAGGTCGCGCTAACGGACGTGCCGGGAGCGGCCAGATCAAAAAAGAAACGCGTTCCAACATTCAAGCTACTGGTGTATTCAAGCGTGGTACCGTGTAGGGCAAGCAGCCTATTGCTAATGGCTAAGCCCAGCCCGGTACCACCTTTCGCACGCGTACTGGTGTTGTCGGCTTGCTTGAAGGATTTGAAAATATCTGCGCGAAACGACTCAGGTATTCCACACCCATAGTCTTGGACGCTAATTCTAAAGCTGGAATCCTGAGACTCCAGGCTTACCTCCACCTCGCCATCCTCAGGTGAGAATTTAGCGGCATTGGATAACAAATTTAACAACACCTGCTGTATGCGCTTGTTGTCGACATATGCTACCGCTTCTGGCAAATCAGTCTTGAAGCTTATATGCACCTTACAACTCACTGCATAGTCGTTACAGTCTTGAATAGCGCTCTCGATAAGCTCCACCAAATTCACGTTCTCTTTGTTGAGCTCTAATTGATCGGCATTGATTTTTTCCATATCCAACAGGTCATTGATAATGGCATGCAAGCGGCTCGCGTTGCGCAGGGCTATTTCAAGTAGCCCTCGGTATTGGGGCTCCAGCGACTGACCTCGCTGACTCAAAAAGATAGATAGACCGCCCTTAATAGAGGTGAGCGGAGTACGCAATTCATGGCTCACAGTGGATACGAAGCGATTTTTTTGTATCTCAACTTCGTCACCCGTTCGTACCATTTCATTAAAGGCGTTGCTGAGCCGTAGGAATTCATCCTGCGTCGAGACCTGTGAGTATGCCTTTTGCCCCGCATTACGGGCGGTCACTGCCGATAAAAGTTCCCGCTGCGGAACCAGAACCCATCGGTTAACTAACCAAAGCAGGAACCCTAGCAATGCCGCTAACGCCACTAAAAATCCCTCGCTTGCCTGTTGTTTGAGAGAGTTGAGAGCATTTTTAAGGGGGGCAGTACGAAGGTGAACCATAAGTGCGCCGGTCTGGCCCGACAATTGTATTGGGGCGCTAATATCCAAGAGTGTCCCGCCGCCCTGATCGAACTCGAAACTGGGTTCAGTACTTTCCAGTGCCGCAAGCAAATCGTTAACGAAATCAGCCTTGGGAAGAATCTCAACCGGCTTCCCAACAAGCGTGGGATCAGTGCAAGCCACAACACTAAGAGGACTTCCTGAGGCAATTATGACGAAATCTATATCATTCTGATTGCTGAGGTTGACCACAAACTCTTGTAATGTCTCGTTCGATCTAAATACCTTCGCAGCGTCTTTTAACGTTGAAGCAACCAGCAAGCCGCGCTCCACGAGCTGTCTCTCGAGGTATTTGTTAAACATTGCGCCCGTTGCGACAACACCGAGAATACTGGCGAGCAGAAAAATCGCTGCTACCGGAAGTAGTATTTTTAGCGCGAGATGCTTTTGGATAAAGGCTAGTGGATTGGAACTCATGAGGGTTACCGATTGATCAATAGCTTAAGTCTAGCCTTAGAAGTCGACTGTGCAATTGATAGGGCGTGGCTTGTGTCAAGCCGCAACCCAAGTGGACGGGGCTGCTGTATAATTTGTGTTTTTACACAAGTGATTAATATTCCATGCATTTTATTGTCAAAGTCTTCTCCGAAATCATCATCAAAAGCCCGCCGGTACGTAAGCGCTTTATCAAGCAGCTGCGCGACAATCTGCGCAAGTTATTGGCCGACAAGGGCGTGCATGTAGACGTGCAGCGGGATTGGGAGAAGATTGAAATAGTTGCACCGGGCGCGGATGAAGCGACAGTTGCGCAAGTATCTGAAGTGCTGGCGCATACACCGGGTATTGCGAACTTCTCGTTGATTCAGGAATACCCGGTCGGTGACCTCGACGATATTTTTCAAAAAGTCTTGCCGCACTGGAAAGATGAGCTGGCCGGAAAAACCTTTTGCGTTCGTGCTCGTCGCCACGGCAACCATGAATTCTCATCCACCCAAGTTGAGCAATATGTTGGCGGCGGTTTGCTGCAACATTCGCAAGCCAAAGGCGTGGAACTACGCAAACCCGATGTTGTTGTGCAGCTGGAAATTAAATGGGATCGCCTGTTTGTTATAGCCAAGAAAACCCAAGGCATGGGTGGTTATCCACTCGGTGCGCAAGACCCTGTGTTGTCATTAATTTCAGGCGGGTTTGATTCAACGGTCTCAACATATCTATGTATCAAACGCGGTTTGCGAGCGCACTACTGCTTCTTCAATTTGGGCGGTCGCGCTCACGAAATTGGCGTGAAAGAAGTGTCTTATTATTTGTGGAATAAATACGGCTCATCGCATCGCGTTAAATTTGTGACTGTTCCGTTTGAAGATGTTGTCAAAGAAATTTTAGAAAAGGTGGATAACGCCTACATGGGCGTAACGCTCAAGCGCATGATGCTACGTGCTGCAGAAAAAGTGGCGGAGAGTTTGGAAATTCCTGCGCTCGTTACCGGTGAAAGTGTTGCGCAAGTTTCCAGTCAAACACTCGTCAATTTAAATGCAATTGATCGTGCCATTGAAACCGTTGTACTGCGGCCGCTCGCCACTATGGATAAGGGCGACATTATTGATATCGCCCGTAAAATCGGTACCGAAACTTTCGCTGCAAAAATGCCGGAATACTGCGGTGTGATTTCGGTAAACCCTACTACCAAAGCAAAAATGTACAAAGTTGAGCGCGAAGAGGCCAAGTTTGATATGGCGACTCTCGAGCGTGCGATTGCTGAGCGCCGTTCGCAAAACATTGATGAAATTGTGAATGAGTTGGACGCAGATTTATCGGTGCCCGTAGTTGGTGAAGTCGCACAAGGTCAAATCGTGATTGATATTCGCCACGCCGACGAAGAGGAAGTGAATCCGCTAAAATTAAGCGGCATTGAAGTGCTCAAAATTCCATTCTTCAGCTTGAACAACAAATTCCCAAGTCTTGATCAAACCGCGCAATATTATTTGTATTGCCAGAAAGGTGTAATGAGCCAATTGCACGCGGCGAATTTAAAAGACGCGGGTTATTTGAATGTGGGGGTGTACCGCCCGGAACCGCAGAGCGCGTGCGCGATTTGATGAGTTTTTACCCGTCAATGCGCTCAGTGCTCCCTACAAATTGCATCGGTATTTGCTTGGGCGGTGTGTCTAATCCACCGCCCAGTACCAACATCTAAGGCACTGATTGAGCGTTAAATTTTTGCTTTAGCCGAAATACAACAGAAGCGACATAAGCCACAAACAAGGCAGAGAAGGCGCTGAAATGTAAGGCGTCGGTCGTGGTGAGGTTCCAAAACTCAAAGCTCACACGTGGCAAAAAGAAGGAAACACAAAACGCAAAAATCGCGTAACCGACCAAGCTCAACTCATGCCTGATCAAACTTGTGCGACTCAAACCACTTAGCGAGGGAAGGCTGAGCATCAACCTTACCCACAGTGGCTTCTCAATAAATTCTTCGTTAGGCGTATTCATAGCGTAAAGCTCCCGTTCCAGTGAATCGACATTAGTTTCAAGTGTCGCGGCAAGAGCTCGGAGCGATGCATAGCTAACCCTATGCCCCGCCTCAACACGCTGAATAGTGCGCAGGCTAAGACCAGTCGCCTCCGCGAGCTGTTCTTGGGAAAAGCCTTTTTCGAGTCTTAGTTTTCTCATTAACATGGTGATCTCCGGTAGCGACTCATCAAACATACCCCGCTTGATGCCCTGTCGGTGACGACAATAGCCGCCAAATTTAACGCCAAAAGCGATTAGTAAATGAAATGTTGATCGGCCGAGGCCAGTAATTGAGCAATTCACCATCGGAATACCCTTGTACAGCTTGGGCGGGATTGTGGATCTAACACTAAGCCTCGTCTGGTCAGGTTAAAAAATCGCCAAATCTCCATTTTAGCCATATCCCTGACACCTCTACATGGGTATAATGCGCGACCTCAATTTTGACCCCAATTTTATAGCCCCCCACAGAGAATCCCCCAGTGACTACCCAAGCTTCCATCGAAAAACTGCGTAACATCGCTATTATCGCCCACGTTGACCACGGTAAAACCTCCATGGTTGACCAATTGTTGCGTCAGTCCGGCACCCTTGACCGCCGCGACGACACTGGCGATTTGATCATGGATAGTAACGACCAAGAACGTGAGCGCGGCATTACCATTTTGGCGAAAAACACCGCCATTAAGTGGAACGACTACCGCATTAACATCGTGGACACCCCCGGACACGCCGACTTCGGCGGTGAGGTAGAGCGCGTTCTGTCGATGGTGGACTCTGTGTTGTTGATTGTGGACGCTGTAGGCGGCCCAATGCCACAAACCCGTTTCGTAACTCAAAAGGCGTTCGAACAAGGTTTGAACCCGATTGTTGTTATCAACAAAATCGACCGCCCAGGTGCGCGCCCTGAGTGGGTAATTGATCAAGTGTTCGATCTGTTTGACCGCTTGGGTGCGACTGAAGAACAACTCGATTTCCCTATCGTTTACGCCTCTGCGTTGAACGGTGTTGCGGGTCTTGATCCAGACGATATCGCGGAAGATATGACTCCGCTGTTCCAAATGATCGTGGACAAAGTGCAGCCACCAAAAGTGGACACCGAAGGTCCATTCCAAATGCAAATTTCTGCGTTGGACTACAACAGCTATGTAGGTGTTATCGGCATCGGCCGTATCACTCGTGGCTCACTCGCACCAAACCAACAAGTGGTTGTGGTAACGCCAACGGGCGAAACCCGTCGTGCAAAAGTGTTGCAGGTGATGGGTTACCACGGTTTGCAACGTATCGAAACTGACCGCGCTTATGCGGGCGATATCGTGTGTATCACTGGTGTAGATAAACTCGGCATTTCTGACACCTTGTGTGCGCCAGATGCGGTTGAAGCATTGCCAGCGCTCTCTATCGACGAGCCAACCGTAAGCATGACCTTTCAGGTAAACGACTCTCCGTTTGCAGGTAAGGAAGGTAAGTACGTCACCAGCCGCAATATTAAAGACCGTTTGGATCAAGAATTGATTGCCAACGTTGCATTGCGTGTTGAACAAGGTGATTCGCCAGATAAATTTAAAGTATCTGGCCGCGGTGAATTGCACCTCTCTGTATTGATTGAAAATATGCGTCGCGAAGGCTACGAGATGGGTGTGTCGCGTCCAGAAGTAGTTCAAAAAGAAGTTGATGGCGAAATTCACGAGCCTTACGAGCAAGTCGTTATCGACGTTGAAGAGCAGCACCAAGGTAAAGTGATGGAAGAACTCGGCCTGCGTAAAGGCGAGTTGACCAACATGGAGCCGGATGGCAAAGGCCGCATCAAGTTGGAATTCATCGTTCCATCGCGTGGTTTGATTGGCTTCCGCGGTAACTTCCTGACCATGACGTCTGGTTCAGGCATCATGACCAGTATCTTCGATCACTACGGCCCGGTTAAACAAGGCGAAGTGGCCAAGCGCCAAAACGGCGTGTTGGTTTCCATGGTGAAAGGCAAAACTCTCGCCTACGCATTGAACATGTTGCAAGAGCGCGGCCGTTTGTTCCTCGGCCCAGGCGTTGAAGTTTACGAAGGCCAAATCGTGGGTATTCACTCACGTGATAATGACTTGGTAGTGAACCCAACTAAAGCTAAGCAATTAACCAACGTGCGTGCATCAGGTACTGATGAAGCGGCGGTATTGACTCCGCCCATCAAGCACACACTTGAGCAAGCCTTGGAATTTATTGAGGACGACGAGTTGGTAGAAGTAACGCCACAAAGTATTCGTCTGCGTAAGAAGTTGCTGACTGAGAACGAGCGTAAGCGCGCGAAGTAATTTTTTTGTGATGACCGTTTGATAAGAATCCTCAATGCGAAAGTGTTGGGGATTTTTTATTTAGTTTAATTTTTAACTGATATATTTTGCCTTCCGCGGGAGTCACTTTTCGTTGCTTGTCCAACGAAAAGTAACCAAAAGAAAAGACACCCCTCTCGCGCCTGTTTCCTGCGCGCTTCAGAAATTTGCTGTCGTTCCAACGCGACATCCATGTCGCGTAGTCACTAAAACAAACCTCCTGTTTGTTTTACAACAAATTTCTTCCAGTGCTCGGGGCGCTCGCAGGGGGTAATTGGAACCAGCGACGAGCTATGATTTTTTAGCTTTTGCTTACATTTCTTTGTACAAGCACAAAATTACAGGACAGTAATTTTGCACGGCGAAGCTGCCCAACGGTTGAAGGCCATGGAGGCTTTCATGCACAAAAGTGAGGCCTGCCGCAGGCAAATGCGATTAATTTAAAATGTGGTTTTGATGAATATTTTATTCTTATTTTATTTCTTAATACTCGGCGCCTTCACCGGCCTCTTCGCAGGCCTCTTCGGCATCGGCGGTGGCGGTATCATGGTGCCGGTACTCACATTTCTATTCATCAAACTAACCTTCCCTTCTGAACACTTAGTGCATATGGCACTCGCCACATCCATGACCGCAATCGTCCCAACGGCGATCGCCAGTTTACGCGCACATCACAAACGCAACGCGGTAATTTGGCCTGTCGTCATAAAAATCGCACCGGGGATTTTGGCGGGTACTTTTGCAGGTACATTCCTAGCGAGTTATTTATCTGCAAAACCACTCGCGATTTTTTTCTCGTGCTTTATGGCATTTGTTGCTTTGCAAATGGTGTTAGATCGCAAGCCAAAACCTTCTCGCCAATTACCCGGTTCGGTTGCGTTGATCGGGGCGGGTTCAGGTATTGGTGGAATATCTGCCTTGGTGGCAATTGGTGGTGGAACACTGACAGTACCCTTTTTAACATGGTGTAATGTTGCATTGCCCGTAGCGATTGGAACCTCAGCTGCGGTTGGCTTGCCCATCGCATTTTCGGGTGCAGTTGGTTACGCCATTAATGGTTGGTCGGTAGAAAATTTACCGCCGTATACTGTTGGTTTTATTTATTGGCCAGCCGTGGTTGCTATGGCGACCGCAAGTTTTTTTACCGCGCCTTTGGGCGCAAAACTCGCGCACAGCTTACCCATTCCTGTGCTTAAAAAATGCTTTGCCGTGTTGCTGACCGGCTTGTCCTTACAAATGCTATTTACTGTGATTGGTCGTTAAGTATGTCGATTAGAGCTTCGATTTTGTCTGCATTAAAGCAAAATTTATTGCCGGGTTTGGTTTTGCAATTTTTTGCGCTCGCGCTGGTGCTTATTTATTTTTTTGTTCCAGCATCCCAACCCGTTTACGCGTGGTTTGGTGTTTTAAAGCATGATTACGGATTTCTTTACGCTTTTGTTGCAACCGCATTTTTTGGTGGATTGATTCCGTTTATCTATTTGTGGCTAAGCAGGCGGTTAGATTCATCGCGCAGTTTATTTGCGCTCTTAGCTTTTTATCTGGCGTTCTGGGGATTGAAAGGCATTGAAGTAGATTTCTTTTACCAGCTGCAAGGCAAATGGTTTGGCTATGAAAACAACTTTAAAACTATCGCAACCAAAGTGTTAATTGATCAGTTTATTTATAGCGCGCTCTGGGCTGCGCCGACTATTACCATCGCTTACTTGTGGGTGGAAAATGGATTTGATATTCGCGAATGGTATGCGTCTATGAATAAGCGCTTTTTCGCCGAGAAAATTCCGACAGTTGTCTTCTCAAACTGGATGGTGTGGATTCCTGCGGTATCTATTGTGTATAGCATGCCGCAGGATTTACAAATACCGCTGTTCAATTTGGTGTTGTGTTTTTGGGTGCTACTGCTTGCTGTACTGAATAAAAAGTAGCAGCTAATAATGCTTAATAGTTAATTGATTTGGTAACGAACTTGCTTTAACTGATTTGTGTGCTGTAAGCCGCGCAAATAAGCCAATACTTTTTTTGTGCGGGCTTGCGTTAGTTCTTCTGCTTTGCGTTGGGTTTTATTCATAAGTCTTTGCAACGCATGGGCACCCTCTGGCCAGAACTCACCTTGGGTTTGTGCTGGCGCGTTAGATAAATCGGTACTCCACAGCGCGGCAAGCAAAGCAGACTTGGTATGAGTTTGCGTGCGAATCACAATTTTTGTGGGTGCCGGCAAATGTTGCTTAGGAATTTTTTTGCGCAAATCAAATTCTTCCGGATCAGCTGGGTCAACTAAAAACGCAGCGATAATTTTTCCGGGATATTCTGCTGCCACGCTCGCTGCTGCCAAGGCGCCAAAACCTTCAGCGATTAATACAACGGGTTCATCAATACTGATTAAGGATGCAATAATGCTGTTGCGCCACTTCACCCAATCTGGCGAACTCCAATCGTGCATAAGAATTCTGCGGCTACGTGGAATATTGCGCTCCCAAACACTGAGCCAATGACGGGCGTCGCTGTTGCTTAAATCAGGAATAATCAGTGCGCGGTAACCGTTTAAAGCACAGGCTAATTCGTTGGAGTATTCAGTGTTCGTCATCATGGCAAGCTCCTTATCAGAACTATCTTGCTTGCAGGTTATGACGCTGAGGCTGAATTGCGAATGAACAAGTTGTAAAAAAAGAGAAGGCGCCTTTAGAGCGCCTTCTTTTATAAAAATTAAGCTTTGTATTTCCGTCTTGCTAAACCTAAACCAACCAAACCCAATGTGAAGAGCAATATTGACGAAGGTTCAGGTACGCTTTGGGCACCTACATTGATTCGGAAAATCAAATACTCGTCGTGATTGAATCCGCCCTGTGTTGGGTCTGATCCATCTTTCTTGCTGTTGTACCAAGACCAACGCGCTGCGCTGTCAATCGAAGACAAATTGCCCCAAGGAGCCGAGCCATTTGCATTACCGGCTGTAGTCGCAACCCAACCTGCTGAAGGGTTAGTACCAGCATTAGCCAAAGCCAATTGGCTATTTAACTCAGCAAATGAAGCTGGAGTGCTGTCATAAGGCGCGAAACCATAACGGCCGGTTGCCGTTACTTGCCACTGACTGTCGTGGCTGTAAAAACGCTCGTTAGTTAGCAGGTTCGTGAACTGTGCCAAGAATCCCTGCGCAACGGCTAAATCAGATTGGGTAACCACGTAAATGTAATTGTTAGCGGGCAAATCAAACGCATATTGCTCCGCAGTTGGCCAGTTGTTATCGGAACCAACGAAATTAGTCGCAGTGGTCTGGGTACCATAAAACAATGCGTAAGAGTTATCGACAGTAATGTCTACCTCAAACGGAATTGCGTTAGCTTTGAACGAGATTGCTAAGAGCGCGAGGCCGACGGTCACACCTTTAACTGAGTTAAAAAATACTTTCATTTAATTTTTCCTTAATTGAAATCTTACAGGACGGAACCACGCATCAGGCACTGTTTGTGCCAGTTTCGCTTGATTCACATTCTGCGACGGTATTTTGCGAATTTTTGTCGCCGAAAAATTCATTTTTCTAATCTCTAGGTAGAAAAATTACATACCTTGGCGCTTTCATGTAAATTATGTCGACATCAGAGCTGCTTTAAAAAGTGAGATGCAAATGCAAAATGAATTAATTATTGAAGATATGATCATTGGTGACGGTAAAGCTGCAGTGAAAGGTGCCTTGATCACTACGCATTACCGCGGTTTTTTGGATGACGGCACTGAATTCGATTCGTCATACTCGCGAGATAAACCTTTCCAGTGTGTTATTGGAACGGGACGCGTTATTAAGGGCTGGGATATGGGTATTATTGGTATGAAAGTGGGTGGAAGGCGAAAACTTTTTGTACCCGCGCATTTAGCCTATGGGGAGCGGCAAATGGGCGCGCTTATAAAGCCGAATTCCAATTTAATTTTTGAAATTGAATTGCTGGAAGTCTTAACGCGGGACGATTAACAATTTACGTTTTAGCAGGTGATATGCCAAATAAATCTTCTCGCCCTTTTTCACTAATCGCCATAATCGCCGGGTGTTTTACTTGTCGCTCGGTGGCAATCATATAAACCTGCTCTACCACTGCCTCAATTTTTCCAATCGGTTGAACTTTATATTGTTCGCAAATATGCGCCGCGTTGGTGGATGGCGCTGCGAACAAACCAACGCCCGCTTGGCCGAAAGACTTCATCAAAGCGCTGTCGTCAAACTCGCCGTTGATAATGGGGTGCAAATTATTATTGTCGAGCCACTGTTCTAGCTTGGAGCGAATGGCGGCATCCTCACCGGGCATTAAAAACGGTGCTTGGTCGAGACAACTTGGGAAATCGTTCGCCAACTTTTTAATCAGCGACGGGGCGCCAAAAACAGTGAGCTGGCTTTCGCCGAGCAAGTGATTAAATCCGCGTACATTCAAATGATTCGGCATGGGGCGATCTGCGATGATCATATCCAAACGATTCACCGACAATTCTGCAAGCAATGGCACCAATCGCCCTTCGCGACAAATCAACCGAATCGGCTCCGCTAATTCAAGCGCGGGTTCGAGCAAACGGTAAGCCACCAACTTTGAAACCGAATCTGCAATTCCTACTTTCAGCGGTGTCGATTTTTTTGCGCGCTGATCGTGAATTGCTTCTATCAATTCGTCGCCGATGGAAAAAATCTCGTCCGCGTAACTCAAGACTTTTCTGCCCGCATCGGTCACTTCCAAATTCCGCCCAGAGCGGCGGAATAATTCAACGCCCAACACACTGGCAAATTCTGTGAGTTGGCCGCTAATGGATTGCGGTGTGAGGAAGAGTTGTTCCGCTGCTTTAGCGATGCTCCCCGTTTTGGCAACCATCCAAAAATAGCGCAGATGCTTGTAGTTGAGGTTGTTCATGCGGGCACTCCATTCATCGAAAAAAACGATTTATTGTTCAATTATATTCGATTTGTTGGATGCTTTGTCTTTATCTAGTATCTGGTGTGTTGCAAGTCGCAACGGCTATCACACGAGGAAAGTTCCCATGCGTATTGAAATACACACCGGTAAGTTTTCGTTGACTGAGAGTTTGCGGGAACACATTGAGCGCCGGATTCAGTTCACCTTGAGTTGGGCGCATCACGGCCTGCAGAAGGTGGTTTTGCGGTTGGACGATATTAATGGCCCCAAGGGAGGAGCCGATAAATCCTGCCGTGTGCAGATTCCGGTGGCGGGTGGTAAGCCCGTGGTGATTGAGGAGATCCAATCGGATTTATACATCGCCATCGACTGTGCGCTGGAGCGAGCGGGACGAGCCTTGAGCCGTAAGTTAGCGCGCAAGCGCGAGCACGGGCACAAGCGCCTAACGCCCGCGTTGGGTGATGGCATTCAACTGGTTTAAACATTCTTTTTGCTGAGGAGCATAACGATGAAACGTATCTTGTTATTCCTGGCCACCAACGTCGCGATAGTGTTGGTGCTGTCAGTCACCATGCGCGTATTGGGGGTTGAGCCATACCTCAGCGCGAATGGACTTAACCTTAATTCATTACTGATATTTGCCGCCGTTATGGGCTTTGGCGGCTCCTTTATTTCACTCGCCATTTCCAAGTGGATGGCGAAAAAATCCATGGGCGTGCAAGTGATTGAATCGCCCAATACCGCCACCGAGCGCTGGTTGGTGGATACGGTGCGCCGCTATTCGGAGGAAGCCGGAATCGGCATGCCGGAGGTGGGTATTTTTGACAGCCCCGAGGTCAACGCTTTTGCCACAGGGATGAGCAAAAACAGTTCGTTAGTGGCTGTGTCATCGGGCTTATTGGAGCAGATGACTCGCCAGGAAGCCGAGGCGGTAATCGGCCATGAAGTGGCGCACATTGCCAATGGCGATATGGTGACGCTCGCGCTCATTCAGGGTGTGGTGAATACCTTCGTGATGTTCCTGTCGCGTGTGATTGGCTACTTCGTGGATAAGGTAATTTTCAAAACCGAGAACGGTACGGGCCCCGCCTTCTTTGTCACCATGATTGTGGCGGAACTGGTATTGGGTATTCTCGCGTCTATTATCGTTATGTGGTTTTCGCGTCAACGCGAATTCCGTGCGGACAGCGGCGGCGCGCGCCTAGCCGGTCGCCATAACATGATTGCGGCGCTGGAGCGTTTGAATTCGCTGCACCCATCACCATTACCAGACCGTATGGCGGCCTTTGGTATCTCCGGTGGTGGTGCTAGCGGTCTGAAACGATTGTTTTTAACGCATCCACCCTTGAGTGAACGTATTCAAGCACTGCGTGATAGCCAATAAGGAGTCTTTCGATGAATGAGATAAGTGTAGGAAGTCCCGCCCTATGGGCGGGCTTTCTGGCCTTTGTGCTCGTCATGCTCGCGCTGGATTTATTTGTCTTTGGCGCAGGCAAAGCGCACAAGGTCAGCATCAAAGAAGCGGCGACTTGGTCGTTAGTGTGGTTTGTGTTGGCGATTGGGTTCAATGCAGGTCTTTGGTGGCATCTGCAAGGCAGTGTGGGGGCAGAAATCGCCGATCAAAAAGCCTTGGAGTTCCTCACGGGTTATCTCATCGAAAAATCTTTATCTGTAGATAACGTCTTTGTGTTTTTAATGATTTTTTCGGCATTCCATGTTCCGCCGGAATATCAGCGCCGCGTGTTGATTTACGGTGTGCTGGGCGCTATTGCCATGCGTATCGTCATGATCATGTTGGGCAGTTGGGTGGTGCAGGAATTTAAATGGGTGCTTTACCTATTTGGTTTCTTCCTGTTTGTCACAGGTATCAAAATGATGATTCCTTCAGACAAAAAGCCGGATATGGAAAACAACTGGGTGTTAAAAGTTGCGCGCAAATATTTGCGCGTGACAACAGAAAATAACGGCGAAAAATTCACAGTGCGAAAAAACGGTGTGCGTTATTTTACACCGCTGTTTTTAGTGCTCATCCTGATTGAGATGTCAGATCTCGTGTTTGCGGTGGATTCCATTCCGGCGATTTTTGCGATCACAACAGATCCATTTATTGTCGCCACCTCAAATATATTTGCCATCATGGGATTGCGCGCGTTGTATTTTTTACTGGCAGATATTGCTGAGCGTTTCCATTTGCTCAAATACGGCTTGGCAATTGTGTTGACCTTTATCGGTATCAAAATGCTGATCATGCCTTGGTTCCATATGCCGGTGGCTTTATCGCTCGGCGTGGTGGTCACGGTGATTGGTTTGAGTGTAGTGGCAAGTCTTTGGGTAACGAGAAAGACCGCTTAAATTTTAATGTCGGCGTTGGTTCCTTTATGCCCCGTTCGCGGGGCTTTTTTATTTCAGCAGCAAATCAAGTTCGTTGCGCACGTATTTTTCTTCTACGCATGTGTCCAAGTTTGCATTTAAGAATTCAATAAATTGTTGTGCGGAAATCGGCAGGCGGCGGTCGCCGGGGCGAACTAAATACCAGTGACTTAAGAGTGGAAATCCTTCCACATTGACGATCGCAATATTGGCTTTCACTTGCGCGAGCGTATGCTCCGAAATTACGGCGAGCCCCAAACCTGTTTCAACACTCAAACGAATAGCTTCGTTACTCTCAATTTGAAAGGTGTTGCGCAACTGCAAGTTGTTATCGCGCAGAAAATTTTCAAACACCATGCGCGTTGCACTGCCGGGTTCGCGCATTAAAAAGCGCTCGTTCGTCAGTTCAGAAAAATTTACCTTGTCGCGCTGCGCGGCCCAGTGATCTTTTGGGGCAATTAACACCAAAGGGTTTCGCAAGAATCGTCCGCTAATAACCTGATCACCCGTGGGTGGGTGGCTGAACACGTAAAGGTCATCCTGCTGGTGTGCAAAGCGCTGCAACACAGAGCCGCGGTTGCCAATGTTTACGGTCACATCTACCGCCGGAAATTGTTTAGCGTAGGGGCTGAGCAAACGCGGCAAAACATATTTCGCGGTGGTGACTATGCCGATGCTGAAATGGCCTTTGCGCCCGCGCGCGGCGTCATCCAAAAAGCTATCAAAATCTTCAAAGCGCGTGAGTGCATCCTGCGCGGCGTTAAATAGTTCCTTGCCGATAAAGGTGGGCTGATAACTGCCTTCCCGCATTTCCAACAACTGGTCGCCAACAGCTTCGGTTAAACGTTTGATTTGTAGCGACACCGTAGGTTGGGTGAGGTGGAGTTGGCTGGCAGCTTGGGAAATTGATCCTGTGCGGACGACGGCGACATAGACCTGAAGTAGGCGGAAGGTGAGGTGGCGAATGTTCATGGGGGCTCACGGATCTAATGTATAGATAATTATCAATATTTAAAAGTATAAACATTAATTATCGTAAATGAAAAACAGCAATCAGAATGGCGCCGAAGACCACTGAGGAGATTGCCATGCCTGATATCGTGATTATGTTTTTCTTGCTGGGAGCTTTGGCCGGTTTGGCCAAGTCAGATTTAGAAGTGCCCAAAGCGGCCTACGACACCTTGAGCATTTTGCTCATGCTCACTTTGGGCCTGAAGGGCGGTTTGTCCCTACATGGGCAAGTGAGTTGGCAGTTGCTGCCAGAGGTAATGGCGGTTTTGGCTGTTGGTAGCCTCATTCCTTTTGTACTTTACCCCTTGCTGCGCAAAGCCGTGCAACTCTCGCAAGCCAACGCCGCCAGCGTTGCCGCGCACTACGGTTCCGCCAGCGCGGGAACCTTTGCGGTCGCGCTGGCGTTTACCGAGGCTTTGAAACTCCCCATCGCCCCGCAAACCACACTCTATTTGGTGCTCTTGGAGCTTCCGGCGATAGTCGCGGCCATTCTTTTGCACCGCAAAGTAACGGGTAGTAAAGGCGGTGCGGGCGCGATTTGGCATGAGGCCTTAACCAGTCGCGGTGTGTTGTTGCTGGTTGGCGGTGTGGTGATTGGTTATTGCTACGGGCCGGAGGGCAGCAGCGCCATATCGCCCTTGTTTCTCGGTGCTTTTAAAGCCTTGCTCGCCTTATTTTTGCTGGATATGGGCTTGTGCGCGTCCAAGCATCTTTACCCGCTGCCTGTTCACCATTGGCGGTTAATGGTGTTCGCTCTTGTTGTGCCCGTGTGCTTGGCGATTGTCGGTCTGCTAATCGGTTTGGCGCTTGGCCTCCCAAGTGGCAGCACCTTGATCTTGGGTTGTCTTGTCGCCAGCGCCTCCTACATCGCCGCGCCCGCTGCCATACGTGCAGCCATTAAAGATGCGGATGTCGGTATCGCTATATTCGCCTCGCTCGGCATCACCTTTCCGTTCAACGTGCTCTTGGGAATTCCCCTTTACCACAAGATGCTAATGGCTATAACGGGCTGATGTGGAGACGCTTATGAAGGTGTTATCCCACCTGCAAACCTTGGAAGCGGAAGCCATAGGCATATTGCGCGAAGTCGCTGCCAGCTTTGAAAATCCTTGCATGTTTTATTCGATTGGCAAGGATTCCACGGTCATGCTGCACCTCGCGCGCAAAGCCTTTTGGCCTGCGCCCGTGCCCTTTACCTTGCTGCATATAGACACTACGTGGGAGTTCGCGGAGATGGCGCGCTTTCGGGATCGACTGGCCGAGCGGTTGCAGCTAAAACTGAAAGTGCACATTAATCAGGAAGCTTTAGATCAAGGTGTCCACCCGATACTTTCGGGGTCAGTGAAATACAACGATCAGATGAAAACCCAAGCCCTCAAGCAGGCATTAAAGCGCTACAAGTTTGATGCTGCCTTGGGCGGTGCGCGGCGCGACGAAGAAAAATCCCGTGCAAAAGAGCGCGTATTTTCCGTGCGCGATGCCCACCAAACCTGGGATCCTAAAAACCAACGGCCTGAATTGTGGAACCTGTACAACACACGCTTAAACGCAGGCGAAAGCGTGCGCGTGTTTCCGCTGTCCAACTGGACGGAATTGGATATTTGGCTGTACATACTGCGCGAAAAAATCGATTTGGTTTCCCTCTACTTTTCTGCGCCGCGCAAGACATGGATTAGCGAAGAATCCGGCCAAGTGTTTATTTTGGATGACGACCGCATGTTGCCGTTTCTCTCGCCGGCAGAATTGGATTCTATCGCCGTGCGCCCGGTACGCTGCAGGACATTAGGGTGCTACCCGCAAACGGGCGCTGTCTTGAGTGATGCGAGCGATGTAAGCGCCATCATTCAAGAATTGCTGTTAAGTAAAACCAGCGAGCGCGAAGGCCGCATGTTGGATAAAGACCAAGTGGGCTCTATGGAAAAGAAAAAGCGCGAGGGGTATTTCTGATTGTGCCCCGCAGGATTTCTGCAGGGCGTGTTTGTTTTATAGATGTGTGCGCACAATGGAAGTGAGTGCGGCAATATGATCTTCCCGTGTGTTAAGCGCGGGAATGTAACGATAATCTGTACCGCCTGCGTGTAAAAAAATCTCGCGGTTTTCCACTGCCAGTTCTTCCAAGGTTTCCAAGCAATCTGCACTAAAGGCTGGCGAGACTATGGCAACATTCTTGGTGCCGGTTTTGGCGAGCTCTTCCAAGGTTGCATCTGTATAAGGTTGCAACCATTCCGCATAACCAAAGCGCGATTGAAAGGTGGAGATATATTCGCCTTTTTGCAACCCCAACTTTTCCGCCACCAAGCGCGTGGTTTTTTGGCACAAGCAGTAGTAAGGATCGCCCAAATCTAAATTGCGCTTTGGCATGCCGTGGTACGAGAGTAATAACTTTTCCGGCTTGCCGTGCTGATCAAAATCTTCCTGAATGCTCTTGGCGAGTGCATCAATAAACAAACTGTTATCGCAGTAGTTATTAATGAAATGCAGCTCGGGCACAAAGCGCCATTTTTGGAGTTCGCGTGTCACCGCATCAAAAGTCGAACCCGTTGTCGCTGCGGCGTATTGGGGGTAGAGCGGGAAAACAATCAGTTTGCGCACACCTTCTACTTGGAATTCGCGCAATGCTTTGGTGATGGACGGGTTGCCGTAGCGCATGCCCAATTTCACAGAGACGCTATCTCCCAGCTGAGCTGCAATTGCACTGGTTTGACGCTTGCTGATCGCGAGCAAAGGCGAGCCTTCGTCTGTCCACACGGTTTGATATTTAGCGGCGGATTTTTTGGGGCGCACGCGCAGGATAATGCCGTGCAAAATCAGGTTCCAAATGATCTTGGGGATTTCAATCACACGTGGGTCTGCCAAAAACTCCGCGAGGTAGCGCCGTAAAGCGGGCGCGGTGGGTGCGTCTGGTGTTCCCAGGTTGACCAGCAGAACGCCCGTGAGCGCTGGCTTTCCTTTATGAAAGAGTGAATCGGCGTTGGCGGTTTCGGCGGAATATTTATTTTTCATGTGTATACAGAATCTCTCTTTATCACCTCATCTCATGAGGTTAGCTTTTATTGGCGCAAGCCTGTGTGCTGGCAAAATTGAGCTAAGCTTAGTTCGATCAGCTGGCCATTCTAACCTGTGCCGCTGCGAATTTTGGCTAACTGGACGCTTTATGGGTATAGGTCAGCGATTAGAACGGATAGCACTGTGGAAAAAGTTCACCTGCCTTGGGTTCCTTTGTCTTGCAGCCACTTTTTTGCCGAGCTTTTTATACTGGGAAGAGGTGCAAAAAGATCTCGCCTTCGCAAAAAAAGAGCAAGAAGGGCTGCCGCAAGTCCAACTGGTTCTTAACGTCATACAGCGTACCCAGCAGCACAGAGCCCTCTGCGCGAAATACCTGCAAACCACCCTTGAAAGACGCGAACAACGCATGAAGGCAGAGGAAGTCGATACTGCCATCTTTGCGTATGAAGCTTATTTGGACAAAAATCCCAACAAACAACTTCAAGCCCAGTTTGCAGAAACGGTGAGTTATTGGCACAAAATCCGTCACGATGTTTCGCAAAACCGCATTAATTATCTTGAGAGCTTTGAACAGCATAGTTTTCTGGTTAAGTTACAGCTGCAATTTCTGCGCAATCTCGTTGACTCCTATCAACTCAGCCTTGATCCGGATGTTGATGGTTACTTTCTGATTGACGCGAGCCTTGTTGAATTGCCCGAATTGGCGGAAGTACTCGGCCAGATTCGCGGCTACGGCACGGGTTTGTTGACCAAAGGGGAAGCGAACTTTGATGAACGTGCCCACTTAAAAGCATTACTGCTCTTAAGCAAATCAAAAGCAGACCAATTGAGCATAAATATTAATAAGGCAGTCGCTGCGCGATCAACGGGGCGAGAAAATATTTATGCCAATTATCAATCGACCAAAGCGCAATACGATAAAGCAGTGAGTATTGCACAACTGAATATTCTTGATTCACAAAATCTTACGTTCAGCCCCGATGATTATTACGCATCTTTCACGCTGGGTGTGAACAGCTATTTCGCCTATGCACATTTTGCCATTGAGCAATTAGATTCCATTCTGCAAAGTAGAATTACCAAATTAAAAAACCAAATGATCGCGCTGTTGTTTTACGTGGTTATTTTGACCTTAACCGTCGCGTTGATATTTATTCTCTTCGTTAGGCGCTTGCTGCACCAATTAGGTGGCGAGCCTTACTATGCAGCTGAGGTTGTGCAAACAGTAACAGACGGAGATTGGGAGTACGAAGTAAAAACCCCTTACCCGGATTCGCTGCTGGGTAAAATGAAAATCATGCAAGAAAAACTCAAAGAAAATAATCGCCTCAAAAATGAATTCGTTTCTACCGTAAGCCACGAACTGCGCACCCCCTTAACGGCAATTGGCGGAGCACTATCGGTAGCGCTGAGCGGACAGTTAGGCGCCCTGCCGGGCTCAGCGGTAAAACTGCTTGATATAGCGCAAAAAAATTCGGTGCGTTTGACAGAGCTTATCAATGACTTGCTGGATATTGATAAATTAACCGTCGGCAAGCTTGAACTGGATTTAGTTGTGCAGCCCATAATGCCAATTATTGATGATGCCTGTTTGGCAATGACATCCTACGCACAAAAGTATGGCGTAAATATTGTTGTGGGGCCGCGTTTTGAGTATGCCTTGGTAAAAGTTGATGCGCGGCGGTTGCGTCAGGTGTTGATGAACTTCTTATCTAACGCTGCAAAATTTTCGCAAAAAGGTGATGACATTATCATCAATGCCAGCGTCAGCTCAGATCGCGTGAGAATAGAAGTTGTCGATCACGGCAGCGGAATTCCTGAGGAGTTTCACGATAAAATTTTTCAAAAATTTTCCCAAGCCGATTCATCTGATACACGAGCTGTGGGCGGTACAGGATTAGGACTTGCCATCGCCAAAGAGCTTATCCAGCAAATGAATGGAACTATAGGCTTTTCCTCCAGCTTAACTGTAGGCTCTTGTTTTTATGTTGAGCTACCGCTGGAAGAAGCTAATAGCGATTAAGAAAATCGCCTGAAGTTATAGGCTCGAGATGTTCAATCTCTTGCTGGTAGACATAAGTCCAAGCACTCATGATTTCACCGCTGCTTAATATAACCTCGGCTTTACAGCGCTTGTATTCGTGCGGCTTGGGCGATTTTTCTGCGCAGCCTTCATACACATCCAAATCGTGTAATTGCGACTGATCCTCTAATAAATACACTTCTCCCAAGGCCCAATGCTCAGTTTCACTCAAAATTAATCCGGGGTAGTAATCAACTATATAAAGTTGCCCGCGAATTTTTGCGGGCGACACAAAATCTGCTCGCCCTAAGTATTCCCGATGCGCTCCGGTTTCGCATTCTTTTCGCAAGGTGCCGTACACAAACAAATAATGCATGGGGAGATCGTCACTGCTTGAATCGTACATAGGTTATTTACCTGGTCCGCAATCTTTGTATCTATAACAGCTAGTCATGTGGTCATTCACCATACCAGTCGCTTGCATAAAGGCGTAGCAAATAGTGCTCCCCACAAAATTAAAACCACGCTTTTTAAGCGCTTTGCTCATGGCGTCTGATTCGGGTGTAGACGCTAGAGCTTCGCCCATGTGCTTCAGTTTATTTTGTTTTGGTTTGCCACCGACAAAACTCCATAAGAACTCGCTAAAGTCTTCACCATTTTTTTGCATCGCCAAATAAGCTTTTGCATTTTTTATCGCGCTCTCTATTTTTAAACGATTGCGAATAATGCCCTCGTTCTGCAAGAGCTTTTCTACTTTGGCATCACTATAACGGGCTATTTTTATCGGGTCGAAATTATCAAAAGCTTTGCGGTAGTTTTCGCGTTTACGCAACACCGTTATCCACGAAAGTCCGGCTTGCGCACCTTCAAGAATTAAAAACTCAAACAGCTTTTGGTTGTCATACAAAGGTGTGCCCCATTCTTTGTCGTGGTATTCCATGTAAAGTGGATCCGTCCCACACCAAGGGCAGCGAACTTTTTCAATCATAGGGTTTCGTCCTGAAAAGATTCTTCGCGTTGGGCTAAAAAGTGTTTCAAGCTTTTGTTGTCGTTGGTTTCAAATTGTTCTTCAAGTACGGTTAATTGATTAATGCGATCCAGTCTAAAGGTGCGGTACTCGCCTCGTAATTGACACCACGCAACCAAAGTCCACACCTTGCCCCAAAAAATCAAACCCAATGGTTCAATGATGCGTGTGGAAATTTGTGCGTCCGCTCGCGTGTATTCAATATCAATGCGTTGGCGCGTTCTGATCGCCTCCCGAATTTGCTGGCTGTGCGCCGTATAAAATTTTTGAATTTCTTCGATATTGGGCACGAGCAGCGGTAGGGTTTCATCACTGTGGCGCAAATGGTCCGGCAAGACCGCGAGAATTTTTTGAATCGCATGTTTTGCGTGCGCCGCCATATCTGTATCGCCCCAACTGCTCACCATACGTGCACCGAGCAACAATGCCTCCACTTCATGGCGGTCAAACATTAAGGGGGGCAGCTGATAGCGATGCGACAGACGATAACCAACACCCGCTTCGCCCTCAACCGGAACACCCGAGAGACTCAGCGATTGGATGTCGCGATAAATGGTTCGCTCAGATACGCCCAGATGTTCGCTCATGTCCCTCGCGGTCATCACCGTACGTCGGTTGCGCAGCAATGTAAGCAATTGAAAAAGGCGTTCGGCGCGTTGCATGTGTTCCGTTTCCGAATGGGCAGTTATGAAAGGCTAAAGTTAACACGAACACCTGCCAATATCTGTCAGTTGCGCTTTAACTCAAGATCTAAATATTGATTTGGACGGGTATTGCGCGAAAAAGTACGCCTAATGCACGACGCTCTGTGCTACCTTTAGATAAAGATTCCAGCCTGTAAGACCAAGCTCAACACCTCATCAGGCTTGATCGACACAGGTACATGCACATAACAAGGTCAGTCTATGCATACATTTTTTCCCGAGATAAAACCCTACCAGCGCCACATCATTGCCGTTGAACCACCCCATGAGCTTTATGTGGATGAATCGGGAAACCCCAACGGAATACCTGTACTGTTTGTGCATGGCGGCCCGGGAGCGGGTTGCGGGAAATACGATCGCCGCTTCTTTGATCCACAGGTGTATCGCATTGTTTTGTTTGATCAGCGCGGTTCAGGCCGTTCGCGCCCTCACGCGGAATTACAAAGCAATACCACACAAACATTGGTCGAGGACATTGAGTTTATCCGCAAAACCCTGGGCATTGAAAAATGGGTTTTGTTTGGTGGCTCCTGGGGTTCAACCCTAAGTCTGGTTTACGCACAAACCTATCCTGAACGTGTTTTGGGGCTGATTCTGCGCGGCATTTTCCTGTGTCGTCCGGTAGACCTTCTCTGGTTTTATCAGGATGGGGCGAGTCGTCTTTTCCCCGATTACTGGGACGATTTTATTCAGCCCATTCCGGAAGACGAGCGTCACGACATGATGAACGCCTACTATCGACATCTCACCAGTGATAACCAAATTCAGCAAATGACAGCCGCCAAAGCGTGGTCTTTGTGGGAAGGACGCACAGCAACCTTGCGCCCTAATCAAGAAGTGGTGGATTCCTTCACTGAGCCTCATCGTGCTCTTTCTCTCGCACGAATCGAAGCTCACTATTTTGTAAACAACGCATTTTTGGAGGAAAACCAAATTCTGCGTGACGCACACAAGCTCGCCGATATTCCCGGCGTCATTGTGCATGGTCGCTACGACGTTATTTGCCCGCTAGATAATGCCTATTTGCTGCACAAAGCTTGGCCGGGTTCTGAGCTGAATATTATCCGCGAAGCGGGGCATGCATCGCGGGAAGCGGGTATTGTTGATGCCTTAATTCGTGCAACTAACGACATGGCAAAAGAATTGGGTGAACGACCAGATCAGCTTGCATAAGTTAAGTATTACCAAGTGGAGCCTAAGGGCTCCATTTTTTTATCAACTAAATAAATCCAAGGCAAAATGGGCGAACGCTTGGTGAAAAGTTATGTTATGTGGCGTGCGGTAAATTCCGCTGAACGGCTAGAATTTCAAAATAAAAAGTATCTTCGATAAAAATAAACAACGACAAATCAAAATAAGAATGGTGAGGGACTATGTATCAAGTTATTTTTAATACTCATGATGTCGTCTTATTAATGACGGCCTACCAATGTATTCTTTTCGCGATCTTATTGCTCACTATCAAGCGCGAAAAAGCCATAAGCAATATTTTCCTCGCGCTATTTTTGCTACAGCAAGCAGCGATTCCGCTCGATATTCTGATTAGTTTTGGTGCGGAGTTTCGCCACATAGCGCTCAGCTGGTCACCAAACTTATTTTATGTGTTTGGATTTGGCTATTGGTTGGAAGCTCCCTTTTTGCTGTGGTACACCCGCTCCCTCATTTATAAGGATTATCGTTTGACTAAGATGGATGCGATTTATTTAATTCCGTTTCTTTGCTATCTCGTTCATCAAATCCTGTTCTACTACCGCCTTGAGTGGAGCGACAAGCTACACATACAACAAGCGTACAATTTGTTTCTGGCGCCACATTATATGAACTATGTAACCCTGTTCAGGGAATTGTTCAGAGCGGCATTAGGTGTGATGTGTATTATTGAAATCAGGCGATACAGCCAACACATAAAAACAAACTTCTCCGATATAGAGCGGCTGGACCTGACGTGGCTAAAAATGCTGTCCATTGGATTCCTCATAATCAGAGGATGGGCGGTGCTCGTCGGCCTATTGATTTTGCTGTCGGTAAGCTTTGGCATCAGCACAAATTTTGAAGTCATGGGGCTATTAGGAAATTACACCACATTTGTTATGGTGAGCATTCTCATCTTTTTCGGCTTGGGCCATTCTTCCGTTTTTGAAGGAATGGAAGCAAGACATAGCTCAGCAGGACGAAATGAATTACCAAAGGATAGGATTAAGGATGAGCAAATAAAATCACTCACAGATTTCATGGAGCAGCAAAAACCTTATTTGGTTCCGGCGCTAACGCTGGATAAATTGGCTACACAATTAAAAATGCAACCCCGCGTTTTGTCCCATTTGATAAATCGGCATTTTGACTGCAATTTCTTTGAATTCATCAATGCCTATCGTGTCGATGAAGCCAAGCGGCTGTTAAATGATCCGGCAAATGAAGCGCGAAATATGCTCGCTGTTATGTATGATGTGGGATTCAATAGCAAAGCAACGTTCAACACACTATTTAAGAAAAAAGTGGGAATGACACCAACAGAATATCGCAAGCAAGCTCTGCTACGCCAGCAGCAAGACAATACAGGTTTATAGACAATGTTAGGACTTATTCAGCGCGTTAAAAAGGCGCAGGTTGATGTGAACGGTGAGTGCGTAGGAAAAATAGAGCAAGGTTTACTGTTGCTGCTCGGCCTGGAAAAAATGGATACGCACTTAACAGCAGATAAGCTGGTCGATAAAATTCTGGCCTACCGTGTTTTTGCCGATGAACAAAACAAAATGAACTGCAATGTGCAACAGATTCAAGGTGGGGTTTTAGTGGTTTCGCAATTTACCCTAGCGGCTGATACACAGAAAGGTTTACGCCCCAGCTTTTCATCCGCCATGCCGCCTGCAGAAGCAGAACAGCTGTATCAATATTTTGTATCTCAATTACGCACTAAGCATAAGATTGTACAAACCGGAATATTTGGTGCAGATATGCAAGTAAGCCTTGTTAACGATGGCCCGGTTACTTTTATGTTAAAGATGGATTAGTGGATGATCGCACCCATTTCCTGGAGTAACTCATCTAAATAGCGTTCCGCTAACACCAAATCATATTGCTTTATCGCATTGGCAATTCGTTGATAGCTCGTTTTTCCAAGCGCTTGTGGCGTATGTGATTTAAATAGCTTTTTACTGTTATTCGAGTCGCCACTGGCTAAACTTGCTTTCAGCTCCACAAGCTGGCTATGCAGGTTTCTTAATTCGTTCGGATCAGTCCAGCATGCTCTCTCGTTTTCCAGTTTTTCCTCTTGCTGATCTGCATTGTCGAGTCTAATGAATTGAACGCCGGTTAAATTTTCCAAGGTGCGGTAAATATCGCTGAATTCGTACGGCTTACCAATAAATTCATGGAATCCCTCTGCAAGATAAAAAGTGCGCTCATGCTCAAGGCTTGAAGCCGATACCGCGACCACAGGCAAATCCTCCTTGCTAAAAGTTTTACGCAATTCCTTTAGCATTTCCGTACCTGTAAGCTCCGGCATGCGAATATCGGTAAATATAATGTCGGGCTTTTGTTGCAGAGCAGCCGTCAGGCCAGCTTTGCCCGAATATGCCTCGCGGGTATCGCACCCCATGTTGCGCAAAAGGCTGACCAAAAAATCGCGGCTTGCTACATCATCTTCAACTACCAGGACGCTACAACTAAAACCCGCTGCTAATTTTGCATTTGCTACCGCAGGCCTATGTTCAACATCCGCAGCGTATTCTATGGGAAGCGGTAACTTCAGCGTTGCTCGTGTACCTTTACCTTGCTCACTTTCTAAAATGATTTCTCCACCCAAGCTTTCTGCAATATGTTTTGAGATCACAAGTCCCAAACCCGTACCGCCAGACTCTTCGCCTGCTTTGCCTTGTTTAAAAGCAGAAAAAAGCGATTGCTGCTCTTGCGGTGAAATTCCAGGGCCGGTATCAATTACGTCGACGCAAATAATTTTTTCGTCCAAATAGGCGCGCAATTTTATTTCGCCAACTTGGGTGAATTTAATGGCGTTACCCAATAGATTTAAAACCACTTGACCAATTTTTTGGCGGTCACTTTTTACAATAGCGGGATTCGGCAACTGAATATCGCAACTCAAGGCCAACCCCTTTCCTGTCGCCTTGGTGTGCATGATGGTATAAATATCTTGAAGCTCGTGATTGAGGTCAAAATAATCTTGCCGGAAATGCAAGACACCAGCTTCTATTTTTGAAAGATCCAGTATGTCGTTGATAAGGTGCAACAAGCGCTGCCCAGCACTCAGAATTGATTGCAAACGCTCCTGCTGCTGCGTAGAAAGTTGTGTATCAGTCATGAGCAATTGCGAATAGCCAAGCACCGCATTGAGTGGTGTTCTTATTTCGTGGCTCATGTTGGCAAGAAAACGGCTTTTTGCCTGGGTTGCTTCTTCTGCTGCCTGCTTCGCTAATTGCAAGGATTGTTCGATTTGTTTTTGTTCCGAAATATCGCTCATGATCTCGCCAATATACAAGGGTTGCCCTTTGTCATCGCGAATGACGAAGAAAATAGCTTTCGTGGGAAAGCGTGAACCATCGGCGCGCAGTGCTGCCAATTCTCCTTGCCAGTAACCTTTATTTAACACGTAGGGAAAAATGCTCTGATGCCACTGTTCGTGTAAATCATTTGGAAAATAGGAAAGAAAATGGTTGTGCCCGGCGTCATGCTCAATGAGCAGCATCTTTTGCATACTAGGGTTTGTGTAAAGCGTATCTGCCATCAGCGACATAATGGATAAGCCTTCACTGGCGAATTCCGCAAACCGCTTGAACTTCTCGAGTTCGACAATTAATTGGTGTTGCTCGGTGATATCACGCGCAATACTTAAAATACCTATGGCAGTATTGTTGTGGTCACGCATGGCAATTTTGATGGTGTCCATCAAACGGTGTTCGTTTTTGGAAGGAATGTGCATCCACAAATCGCGTCTTACCGCCGTATCGCTGGCAAGTGCAGCCATTTCAAATTGTTTGATTGCTTCTGCAAATTCCTTATCTACATAATCGCTCGCACGTTTTCCCGCTACCTCGTTTTCATCGCGATAAAATAATTCGGTCACAGCTTTGTTGAAGCTGATATATCTGCCTTCGGGCGACTTCAGCCATACCGGATCCGGAATAGTATCTAGCAGTGTGCGCAAATGCGCCTCACTCGCTTCGAGTTGTTCTTGCGTTTTGCGTTTGGATTCCATTTCCTGCAACAGCCAATCATTCGCTGAGCGCAGCGCTTCGGTTTGCGTGTTTATCTCTTCTTTTAGTTTTTCCTGATTTTCAACGATAATTTGATCGTGCCTGAATAATGCCTGCAAATATGCACTTAACAATGCAACTAACGTCAAGCCAATAACTAATATTCCGCATTGCAAAAGCGTTGGCTTCAATTGGTTAGGCAGGTTGCTCGCTCCGAACAGAAGCTCCCATTCCGCGCCAGCGAATTTCACACTCGGAATTTTTTTTAAGTCATTCCTAATGGGACTTTTTATCAGGTCTTCATCATTCACAATCGGCCGCCATTGCGTGCCAGACCATTCAAGATTACTTAAGACTTGTTGCGGAGTTTTGATTACAAGCTGAAGGCTTAAACCAGCGAGAGAGACGTGCTCCAGACTGGCTCGCGTGATTGCGTTCAAATCCAACTCTGCAGCTACTAGATAAGCGGAAGCGCAATTTTGCGTATGGTTAACGCAAGTGTTAATGGGAAAGCCAAGTGTTTGAACCCAGCTTTTCTGGTCGGCTATTGGTCGAAGCCAGAGAAGGTTTTGATCGTTTGAAAAAGCTTTTTGTTCGGAAAAGACTGCAGCCAAACTAGAATCACGGGCTTCCCTATACCTATCCGAGTTCCACACTATCTCGCCACTAATTGCGCGAGAGACTGTTAAGTTTTTACCGAATGCTTGCTCACTGCCTCCGGCTGATGTCGAAACAAGATTCAATGACACAATTTGCGGGTTGCGCTCCAAAAAGGCTTCTGCATTCACACGAAATTGTTCTTCCGCTGAGTCAGCATTTAGGCTATCAAAGTGACCGAGGTCGCGCGTCACCAAGTCTATATTGGATTGCAAATGGGCTTCTAATAAATCTGCGGCGTGCACCAAACTCGTTTTAAATGTTTCCCGCTCTTTATGCCCCACAGTAGCAGCAACCAGCAACACAAGTCCCACGCCCACACTAAAAATCAAAAAGGCATTTTCTTGCGACTGTTTGAAAAATATTTTTCGGTGGTGTACCCAAAGTAGTAATGGAGTGACTATAAGAACGCCTATAGCGTCGCCACTCCACCACACAACCCAGTTTTGAATTGTACCCGCGCCTGAAACAATCTTGGCTTGCCAGAGAGAAAGGCTGCCAAGGGTAGCCGCAAGCGTGCACGCACCCAATACCATTAAGGTAAATTTAAATGCGGCACCTAGAGGAACACGAAAATCTTTCGAGTAATAAACACGGGATAGTCTTGCGATAAGATAGGCTTGGAGAATGCTCGCGCTACTATTCACCACGCTTAATAAATATGCGAGAGAATCATTGCTTGATATGTTCACCAGCGAAATACTTTGACTTGACGCTATAGCACCCAAAAGCAGCCCCGGGATAACCCGAGAACCGAATACCAGACAGGCGAATACTGCAAGCCCCGAGGGCGGCCACAATAAAGTAGCATTTGCGGTTAAGGCGCCCCATTTAAATCCCAGTGTGGCCAAACAAAAATAGCAGATACAAAAAATAATATTGAGCGGAATGCTTTTAGTGAAAAAGTGATTCACAAATCGGCCCCTGGGTTTGTTATTTTTACAGTATCCGATATACCAATACTAACTCGGCAGATGATTCAGTAGGCTTTGATAACTTAGCTCTTCAGGTTTGTGAAACAAGAAGCCCTGTCCCCACCTAACGTTTAGGGCTTTGAGTTTTTCGGTGACCTCTGGAGTCTCCACGAATTCTGCAACAACTTCTTTATTAAGCGATTGCGCCATTTCAACAATGGCCTTGACCATAGCGTAATGATGCGGTTCGCGATCCATATCTCGCACAAAAATGCCGTCAATTTTTAGCGTGTCAAAGGCCAAGGTGTGCAAATAGGCATAAGAGGCAAAGCCGCTGCCAAAATCGTCGAGCGAAAAAAAGCAACCCAATTCATGTAGGCGCGACATAAATTCGTTGGCGACATCAAGATTGGTAATTGCTTCAGTTTCCGTAATCTCGAAATTAATCATAGACGCAGGGACATTGTGCTTGTTAATAAGCTCAATTATATGATCGGCAAAATGGGGTTCGCGCAAGGAGAGCGCGGAGAGATTCATAGACACTGTTTTAATTCCAGCGAGCAAATCTTTGTGCTGTGATAATAGCGTCAAAACTTCTTCAATCATCCATTTATCCAATTCGGGAATCAGATGCAATCGCTCCGCCGGGCCAATAAATTCTGCGGGAGGAATAAGCCGATTGTGCGTGGGGTCCAACATACGGATGAGCGTTTCAATACGAATCTTGCGCGGCTGAGTTGTGTCTGGGAAGAAATCCTGGATAAGCTGAAAGTAGGCGCGGAATAATTTGTTGTGGTTAGCATCAACCAAACGCTGTGCCCAGTTGATGTTTTCTTTGTCATCGCTGGAACGTTTTGTTGCTTCATTGTAACTGCGTATGAGGCCGCGACCCTCTCTTTTCGCAAGGAAAAGAACTTCGTCTGCCATTAACATGACTTGGTCAAAACTGACGATGTCGCGGTTCAGCGGCACCAATGCGATGGATGCAATTAATTTAAACTCACGCTCCTGCCAAATAAACGTAAAGTTTTTGATATGTTGTAAAATAAGCGCGGCGAGATGCTCACTCTTATCCACGTCTGTACTTTGGGTGGCTATCGCAAATTTGTCACTGCCAATGCGTGCGAAAAAATCCTCACGTGACAATAATCCGGTAATGGAATCCGAAAACTGTCTTAATAATTCGTCACCGGCAATACATCCACAACTTTCATTAATCACACGGAAGCGATCTATATCAATCAACAAAAAAGATGCCTTGTTGTCGCCAGTTTGCAAATGGCTAAGCAAGGAGCAAACATGGGCTTCCAATGCGCTGCGATTATGCAAGCGTGTTACAAAGTCGTGCGTTGCCAAATAATTCAAGCGGTCTTGCATATAGCGACGCTCGTTTATTTCTTCGCGCAATTGGCGGTTGGCAATGGTCAGTTCAGATGTGCGTTCACGCACTTTTTGCTCGAGCTCTTTATTCAGTATTTGTAATTCATTGAGCAAAGCTTTGCGTTCGAGCTGGTGGCGAACGCGGGCACGCACTTCGTCGGCGTTGATCGGTTTAGAAATATAATCACTGCCACCAACAGAAAAGCCTACGCTGATATCGTCGGTACGTGCGGTCACAAAAATAATGGGAATGTCAGCAGTGCCTGCATCTGCTTTGAGTAAGTTGCAAACTTCAAAGCCATTCATGCCGGGCATCATAACGTCGAGCAGAATTAGATCGGGGTGTTGTTTGTGCGCAAGCTCAATAGCGCGCTCACCATTGGTTGCCACAATCAGTTTGCAGCCCAGATCTTCCAGAATTGCACTCAGCACATCCAGGTTTTCGGGGGTGTCGTCGACCAGCAGTATCCGTGAACTTGCAAGCATAACCAACCTCATTCCATCGTTATTCTTTGATGGCTAAAGCCTAGCTGGTTTTAGCCCGGAGAACTTATTGGATAATAACAGAGGCGCGCAAAATTGCACTATCGCGACATGTGAAGCCATGTAAGGAAATTCAAGCTTATGAATAACTCAGGATTACCCTTTTCCAAGAATAATCCTGCCTTATAAGAGACCAATTTTTATGACTTTTTAATCAGTACGGCGGCCAAACCAAAGCCGATTGTCAGCACTAGGATGCTAGTGGCGTTGAGGCTAGCTAGATAGATTTTAATGGCACCAAAAACAGCGGGGTGCGCAAGCGTCAATGCGACTGCAACCACAGCTCCTCCCAGCCAATAGCGGCCAGTAGATCGGTTGCTTCTTTTTTGAAGTTGCTGTGCGGTTTTGTGCAGTTCGGGTGCGAGTTGGCCTACGTTTTGAAGTTGCTCTAATCCATTAAAAATAAGTTGGGGGATGAGCGGGAATTTTTCCATCCATTCGGGGCCGTAGCGTTTGAGTTCCCCCCACAGGGTTTTGGGGTGAAAGCGTTTTTTAAGCCAGCGTTCCAGAAATGGGTGAGCTGTGGTCCATAAATCGAGGTCTGGATAGAGTTGACGACCCAAGCCTTCAATGTTGAGTAATGTTTTTTGCAGCAAGACCAGCTGCGGTTGCACTTCCATATCGAAGCGTCTTGCAGTGCGAAACAGATTTAACAATACGTGGCCGAAAGAAATATCTTTAAGCGGCTTTTCAAATATCGGCTCGCACACGGTACGTATAGCTGCTTCAAATTCATCGACACGCACATGCGCAGGAACCCATCCGCTCTGCACATGTAACTCTGCAACTTGGCGGTAATCGCGGCGAAACATAGCGAGCAAATTGCGCGCAAGGTAGTACTGATCTTCGCGCGTGAGCGATCCGACAATCGCCATATCCACCGCCATGTATTGCGGCAACTCGGGGTTCACTTTGGAAACAAAAATGTTGCCGGGGTGCATGTCGGCATGGAAAAAATTGTGATCGAACACTTGGGTAAAAAATATTTCCACGCCGCGCTCAGCCAGCTTTTTCATGTTGGTATTTTGCGCTTTGAGCGCCGCCACATCCGTAACGGGAATGCCATAAATACGTTCCATGACCATCACGTTGCTACGCGTATACTCCCAATAGACTTCTGGTACATATAACAGTGTTGAGTTAGCAAAGTTGCGGCGTAATTGTGACGCGTTGGCTGCTTCTTTCTGTAAATTGAGTTCATCAAAAATGGTGTTGCGGTAGTCTTCAACAATTTCTACCGGGCGCAGGCGGCGGCCATCGTCACTGTATTTTTGCAGCAGGTGCGCAAGTTTTAAAAGTAATGCCACATCTTGCGCAATAATGTTTTCAATATTAGGGCGAACCGCTTTTATCACCACGGCTTTGCCATTTTTTAAGGTGGCAGTGTGGACTTGCGCAACGGATGCTGAAGCTAAAGGCTCCTGATCGTACTCGCTAAAAATATCATCGACCGATGCGCCTAAAGCCGACTCTACAATTCGGCGAAATTCTTGACTGTCAAAAGGTGCCACACGATCTTGCAAATAATTTAATTCCATTACTATATCTGTAGCAACTAAATCGGGACGAGTAGAAAGTAGTTGGCCAAATTTTACGAAGATCGGCCCCAATTCCTCGCACGCGCGACGCAAACGTTCGCCGCGGCTTAACGATGAGGCCGGAAATAAAGAGCAGGGTAGTAATAACAATCTTGCGCGTAAGGGCAAGTGCTGCTTTGGAATGAGTTCATCCAAACGATAACGCAGGAATACGCGAAGAATGGTCAGAAAGCGAAAAAAAACCGTCACAAATAAAATCCTATTGAGCGCTCTGGCGCGCGATACGTGCAAGTATTTGATCGACACGCGCGGCTACACGATCAGCACCTAAACGCAATTCATCGACTTGATTATTAAAAAATGCCAATTCAGCTTGATTGGGAAGCACGCGCAGTTCTTCAGTAAGAAATTCGCTGGTGAGTCGTTGAATATTGGCGGCGCGATCTTTTGCCCAGGACATTTTTCCGCGAATCAGCTGGGCACTTTGGTGACCAATAATATCGCCGAAAATTTGGCTGAGCATTTCTTCCCAATCGATTTCAAGATTTTTCAGGATGCGTTGCAACTCAGCTAAAAAGTGTGTGCTGCCAAAAATATGTACGCCAGTGTCTTTTAAATTAAGTTGATCGCTTTTTGCCAAGCTGATTAACGCCGGTAATGCACCTTGAATGTGGGTTGTTATTTCGCCTTCGTATTGGCCGCGCAAGTTAATGCCTTCTGCGGTGGGGACGACGAATAATTTGAATGCAGGTGAAGTGACGTCGACTAATAATACTTGCGGCGTAAGTTGTTCGAGCGCGATACGCGATGCAGGATCATAAGCCAGTGCGGCGTTAATGATTTTTTCTACGCCCGCAATAGCGGCTGTGCTAAGCATTGGGTCCATGTGGAACTCCTTAAGGTTTTATACCCTTGTGAAGCGCCACTATGCCGCCGGTCATGTTGCTAAATTCAGTGTTTACGAATCCCGCTTCTTGCATCATGCCTTTTAGCGTTTCTTGGTCTGGATGCATACGAATAGACTCGGCTAAATAGCGATAACTGTCCGCATCGTTCGTAATCAGTTTGCCCATTAATGGCAAGAGTTTGAATGAATAGGTGTCGTACACTTTTTCTAAAACTGAGTGTTGTGGCTTAGAAAACTCCAACACCAACAAGCGGCCGCCGGGTTTTAATACGCGCAACATGGAGCGCAGCGCCATGTCTTTATCGGTAACATTGCGCAAACCGAATGCAATGGTGATGCAATCAAAGGTGTTATCGGGAAAGGGCAAGTATTGAGCATCGGCTTGCGCGAATTGCAAATTTCCCGCAACACCGCGGTCAATCAAACGATCACGGCCTACGTTCAGCATGGATGCATTGATATCCGCCAAAACAACTTGGCCATCCTTACCCACTAATTTTGCGAATTGGTAACTCAGGTCGCCGGTGCCACCCGCTATGTCCAACACTTTATGGCCGGCACGAACGCCGGAGGCCTCAATGGTGAAGCGCTTCCATAAGCGATGAATGCCACCTGACATCAGGTCATTCATCAAATCGTATTTTGCAGCAACCGAATGGAAAACATCAGCAACACGCTCAGCCTTCTTTTCAACCGCCACTTGTTCAAAGCCAAAATGCGTTGTTTTTTGGTCGTGTAGAGGTTGGTTTTCGTTTGTCATAAGCAGCTCGTTCGCCAGAAAATAGGGTGCCGGAAAAAGGTGGCGGTCATTGTACAATGCCGGGCTATTACACCCAACAAGAAAGCATGGGACCTCACAAAAAAGCTCGAGACTCCCATAAATAAACTCAAGAGAGAGGAATTCATGCGTGTTTCTTCTGTGCTGGCCCCCATTGGTTTGGTGGTCGCGCTGATTTTGGCGCAACCTAGCTTGGCGCAGCCGGTAGTTGATGCCGTAAAACCCTTCACTACCGACGGCTGTTCAGTTTGGATTGATGGGCCACCCAAGTCGCCCTATTTATGGCGTCACTGCTGCGTAGCTCATGATCTAGCCTATTGGCAAGGTGGTGCTGAGTCTGCAAAGGTAAAAGCAGATAAAGACCTGCAAGCCTGTATTGCTGATCTCGCCGGGCCGGCAATGGCGAATTACATGTATTTTTTTGTAACCACTGGTGGTAGCCCATTATGGTTAACCCCTTACCGTTGGGGTTATGGTTGGAATTATTTAAAGGCAGGTAAACCGCGTGGCTACAAAATCTTAACGCCGGATGAGCAGGCGCAAGTGGATACACTCATGCCACAAGCGATCAAAACGGTCGCTGAGGATGCTGAGAAACATCCCGCCACAGCAACAAGTTTGCGAATTTTTAAATAACTCTCTGACGTTAACTGGAGAACAGATCTGCACGGAGGCAGATCCGCAATTAAGAATGTTCTCTGTGTTGGCGAATGCGCGCGCGCCATTCGCCCAATGCTTCTAATGCGCCTTGAAACTCTCGCTCAATTAAATCGGCTTCTCGCTCGGTGATAACGCTGTCGAGCAACGCTTCTGAAACCGCTTCCGCTACATCGCCCACCTGACTCATTACCTTGCACACAGTTTGCGATAAATCATCGTTGCTGATTTTGGCTGGTTCCGGAACAAGAAATGCTGCCATACCGTGGCGAGCCAGGAGCGCGTGTAATGGCAAGGTAGCATCCTTCACTCCAGCCTCTTGGCACAGGCTGATAATGTTGGAGACCTCTTCAAATGAAGGGTAGTGAGAAGCAATTCCCGGCGCTAATTTATTGCGTAACACGTTCGCCGACATATTCAGGTTTTGCGCAAGTGCTTCAATACCACCCGGATAAGCGCGGGCAACTTTATACAAAGCATCGTGTTGGTTCATATCCGAGTAGCGGCGGGTCATGGTGATTATTCCTATTTTTTACCGATGCGAAAAACGCAGCTGCACATTAAGCTGCGTAAACAGATTGCGATGGGAATTGTAGCGAATCTATAAGGGATTTGTATCACGGATTGAATGAATTGCAAGTGAGGAACAGGCTAAACCTCGTTATCATGCAGATTGTTATCCCCGTTACTCATGGAGTTGCGGGGATAATGCTTTTTAGGGCTATTTATTTTAAGAGCTAAGTATTTAAGGAATTATCATGAACGATATTTTTGTCGATGCAAACAAAGTCGCCGCAGGAAAGCTTATTCGCAACGTGCTTATCGCCGTTGCCGTTATTTTATTTCTCATATGGTTAAGTCCCTTCAATACCGTACCCACAGGTATGCGCGGTGTTATCACCCAATTTGGAGCCATTAAGGGCATTGAGCCTGAAGGTTTGGTCATACTTCCGCCTTGGCAAAAACTAAGCGTATTTAACGTGCGCGCGGAAGAGGCGACCATCGAAAATGCAGAAGGTAGCACGAGCGACACTCAGCCCGTAAAAGTGAGTATGACAGTGCGTTACAGCATCATGACTGACCGTGTTGCAGAAGTGTTTGAAAAATACTCGCGCAATGGCGATTTGTCTTCTTATGTGCAAACTGCAACGCAGGAAGTGTTTAAGGCGGTAACCGCGCGCTATACCGCGCCGGATTTAATTGCCCAACGCGCAAAAGTATCCTCGGATATTAACCTAGCCCTAAAGTCCAAGCTGGAATTATATGGTGCAAACGTAATCAATATTGATATGCGAAACTTTGCGTTTTCTGAAACCTATATGGCAGCAATCAACCAAAAAGTTACGCAAGAACAATTGCGACTGGTAGCAGAAAATAAGTTAAAGACAGTAGAGGCAGAGCAAAAGCAAAAAGTGGCAATTGCAGAAGCAGAAGCGGAAGCAACGCGTGCCCAAGCGGACGGTGAGTCTTACGCAAATTTGAAAATTGCAACAGCACAAGCCGAAGCGCTGAAAATTCAAAATGCTGCTCTTTCACAAAGCAAAGAGGTATTAGAACTGCGCCGTATTGAGGTAGAAAAAATTAAAGCTGAGCGTTGGAATGGTCAGTTACCGCAAAACGTTTACGCGGGTGCGCCTATTCCTTACTTTGATGTGAATAAAACTGTCGCACATTAATGATGTCTGTTAGTTGAAAGGATTCAACTCAGTAATGACAAGGATGTTATTTTTCCTTTGTGCTCACGTTTTCCATTTCTAATAGTTTTTGTTTTCTCTCCACGCCCCATCTATACCCCGACAGATCACCGTTGTTGCGCACAATTCGGTGGCAGGGAATGGCAACCGCCAATACGTTTCGCGCGCAAGCACTCGCCACCGCGCGTACGGCTTTAGGCGCACCTATGCGTTCGGCCAATTGGCTATAGCTGAGCGTTTCGCCCGGTTTTATGGTTTGTAGTGCGCGCCAAACCTGTTGTTGGAATAGTGTGCCGCGAATATCAAGAGGAAAATTAAATAATGGCGCAGGCTTTTCTATAAAACCTATAACCTGCGCAACCATGGCTTCGTAGTTGCTATCACCGCCTAGCAAATTTGCATTGGGGAATTGGGTTTGTAATTCATTTAATAAATGCGCAGCGTCATCGCCAAAGGTAATCGCACAAATTCCATGTTCACTTTGCGCAACTAAAACAGAGCCGAGAGAGCATTCGCCTATAGCGAAATAAATATTCATGTCCTTGCCGCCTGCTTTGTATTTTTTTGGGTTCATGCCGAGGATTTGTTGCGATTCCGCATAAAACTGGCTGTTCGAATTGTATCCCGCATTGAATGCCGCTTGCGTGATACTTTCAGTTTGCTTCAGTGATTTTTGTAGGCGATTTATACGATGTGCTCGCGCATATTCTTTTGGAGTCAGGCCTGTTGCTCGCTTAAATAGCCGTTGTAAATGATAAGCGCTCATTTGAGCGCGTTCGCTTAATTCGGTAAGGCTTGGTTCTTGTTCTGATTCGGCGATAAATCGGCAAAGCTTAACAATAAGTTCTTGATGTTGTTGGTTAGGTAGCTGCTTGTCGGGCTTGCAGCGCTGGCATGGGCGAAAGCCAGCTGCTATCGCATCCTCACAGGTTGAAAAAAACAAAACATTTTCTGGTTTTGCGCGACGCGACGGGCAACTTGGCGCGCAGAAAATCCCCGTTGTTTTTACAGCGTATACAAAGCTTCCATCTGCCGTGCGGTCTCGTGTAAGTACGGACTGCCAGCGCGAGTCAAATGAGGTGGTATTTTTGGATATTGCTGTCGTCATAATTTTTAAGCTTAAGTATCTACCGGCTTTACTTTAACCGCTTTTGAAGGCACTAACATCCGGAATCTTGCGTTCAAATTTAGGCTTGGGTTAGAACCATCTTTTGTATTGCTGGTACTATGAGTGCCTAAACCTTTTCGTATGGATGACTTGAAATGAATAATAAGTATTTTGGTGTTTTAAGCATGTTGTTGTGCCTCTCAGGGTGCGCGACCATGAGTAAGGAAGAGTGTAAACAAGCAGATTGGTATTTAAAGGGTGTAGAAGATGCCACCCAAGGCTATCCCTTGGATCGCGTGATTGAACATGGCAAGGCTTGTGCAAGAGTAAATATAGTGCCGGACATGAAAGAGTATCGGGAAGGGCATGGCAAAGGTGCGCGCTTGTATTGCGTTCCAGAAAAGGGCTACAGCGAAGGGCGTAAGGGCGCTGCGTACAACAACATTTGCCCAACAGAATTAGAGCCCGCTTTTTTGCGCGCTTATGGTGATGGACAGGAGTTGTACCGAATTCAGCAAAACATTGATCGCATGCTTTCTGAAATCAATTCCAGTCAATCGCAAATTGATAGCAATTACAGTGAAATATCGCGCTTGAAATATGAAATAGTAAATAGCAACGACGAGCAAGACCGCCGTTACAAAATGCGTCGCATTGATGATTTGGAACGCGATATTCACAGACTGGGTTTAAATGCCGATAGCGCTGCGCGTGAGTTGGAACTGTTTAAAAATGATTACCGTATTGTTGAGGCCAAGCATCGCCGAATGGGTTATCAATAACTGAGAATGAATATGCCGAGTTTAAATCAACAAATATTTATAGCTGCCGTTTTAGGTTTGGCTATTGGCGGCCTGCTGCATCACGTGGGTAGCGCTTCTGTCACCTATGAATGGACACTCTACGCGGCCAATTTAATTGCGAGTGTCTTTGTTGATTTGCTGAAGATGGTGCTCATTCCCTTGGTGTTCTCGACCATTGTAGTTGGCGTTGCCAATTTACAGGCGAATAAAAATATTCATCAAGTGTGGAAAGTGACGCTTATTTTTTTCGTCTCGTCTATGAGCTTGGCCATGTTGCTGGGCTTGTTTGTCATGAACTGGATTCGTCCGGGTGAAGGCATTCATTTGGCGATGTTCCAAGAGTCAATGAACAGCTTTGAATACAGCAAAATGAACCCTGCGGAATTTTTTACAAATTTCCTCCATAGTCTTTTTCAAAATCCTATTAATGCCTTGGCAAAGGGTGACATTCTTGCTGTTGTGGTATTCGCTTTATTTTTAGGAATTGCATTGGTTGTAGGTGGCGAGAGATACCGAAATATCCTCAATATATTTCAGGAGTTTCTTGATCTTATGATGCGCATTATCGGGTGGATAATGCTGATCGCACCGCTCGGCATTTTCTCGTTCTTGCTCAAGCTGGCTGCAACGCAGAATCTCGAGATTCTAACAACCTTAGCGACCTTTATTCTCACCATTATTGGTGCAACTCTCTTTCACGGTGTGGTTGTGTTGCCCTTATTGTTGTATGCGATAACTCGCAAAACACCGCTGTGGTTTTGGCGTGGTGCACGTGAAGCACTGATGACGGCCTTTGCGACTAGCTCGAGTAATGCCACTTTGCCAGTCACTTTGCGTTGCACACAAGAAAAATTAAAAGTCCGCAAAGATATCACTGGTTTTGTGGTGCCGCTGGGTGCGACCTTGAATATGGATGGTACGGCTCTGTACGAAGCTGCCGCTGCGCTTTTTATTGCGAATCTGGCGGGTATTGATTTAAGTCTGTCGCAGCAACTTATTGTGTTTTGCACAGCAATGATTGCCGCAATGGGCGCACCGGGAATGCCAAGCGCCGGTATGGTAACAATGGTGCTGGTATTGCAGTCAGTGGGACTGCCTGTTGAGGCAATTGCAATTTTGCTACCTATAGATCGCCTGCTCGACACCTTTCGCACAACAGTGAACGTAGAGGGCGATATGATTGGCAGCCTGATTGTAGAACGATATGTTGCAAAAATTGATACTGTATTCGGCGATTAAATTTTTGGAATTTTAGATTTAAATTGCTTGGGATTTGCTGTCTTACAAGGGTGGAAAATGTCCACCCTTTCAATTAAGAAGACTTACTCCTTTTTATAGGTAATTTTCTTGGTGCCTGCTTCACAGCTACCCACGACTTTTTGGTCTTTAACCTCTTCGTTAGCCACTATATCCAACGTGTAGCCTTTAACACCTTTTGCATCCAGTTTCGCTGCAATTTCTGATTTAAGTTCTTTACAGTTCTTTGATGCAAACGCCGGTGCAACAACCAAGCTAAGCGACAAAAAGGCAATAAGCTTTTTCATATTAAGGTCCTTTACGTAAGAGTAGAAAAAGAAAAAACACGCAACGAAACTAAAAAATAACATAGGATTTAGCGCGCAAAGACTATCAACAAAAATCTTAACGGCACATGAATTAGCTCAAATTTCACAAACGCGACACACTTTTACCAGAGCAACTTATCGCCATTGGAATGCCAAAAGCCACCCGAGTTTTGCAGGCTCAATTCTGCAATTCGCTTGCTTAAGCGTTTCGCAGATTCTGCAGCAGAAATATCACCACCAAAATTTACCATAGCCGTTTGCACATAACCCGGATGCAAAATACCTACGGCAATACCGCGTGGCTTAAGGTCAATACTCAGGGACTTGGCCGCCGCGTTGAGTGCCGCTTTAGACATGCGATATCCATAGTAACCACCAGAAGTATTGTCGGCAATTGAACCCATGCGGCTAGTAATAAAAGCGATTTTTGAACCTTCATTTAAGTTGCGCAATAAGGCTTCCGTCACTAGCAACGGTGCTTGGGCATTAACCAGAAATTGTTGGGTAATGGTGCTCTCATCAATATCGCCAAGTTGTTCGTGTTGCAATATGCCGGCGTTATTAATCAGCAAATCAATTTTTGCACCCGCTATGGTCTGAAGCATGTTTTGAATAGCTTGAGCGCTGGTTACGTCTATTCCGGCGATCACTTGAGCACCGGTAGCATCCAACTCAGGTGAGCTCTTGCGACACACAGCGATAACCCGCCAGCCTTGAGCCAAATATTCCTGAACCAACGCGAAACCTATACCGCGATTGGCGCCTGTAATAAGAACTGTTTTCATAATGAACTCCTTAGTAAAGCCCGGATGAGTGGAGTCATGCTAACAGGATTCGATGACAACCCGGAAAAGCCTTAGTGAAGAAGACGCTCGCAATTGCACCCCAGCATAGAAAAAGGCAAGATTCCGCACCGCCAAGCGCAAAAAATGAGTAACAGACAGCGGGCCGCAGAATCGCTAAAATCCGCCCCCTAAGCACGCCGAATCCACCACCAAGTACACGTCTATGCCTAATATTTTCCAGTCACTAATGACCAATACTCAGACCAAACTGTTAAAACATATTTACCCGTTAATTTTGCTTGTTTGCTCATTTGCAATTTACTTCACCTACTACGGCTCACCCAGCGCCATGTTTTGGGATGAAAACTATCACGTCGCTTCTGCCGAAAAGCATGTGCAAGGTGTGATGTATATGGAGCCACACCCACCACTCGGGAAAATGCTCATGGCATTAGCGGAGGTGATGATTAATCCCAACGAAAATATCGATAAACACAAGTTTGTAGAAACTGATCACATTGAAGGTTCAGACACGCCGGCCGGTACGCAATTTACCGGTTACCGCTGGCCGTCCGTGGTGTTGATGGCGCTGTCGGTTTTATTTTTTTTCGGCATTTTGAATCGTATAACCCGCCAACCTTTACTCGCGTTTTTATTTAGCAGCTTTGTTATTTTCGACAACGCACTCGTCATACAAGCACGTGCGGCCATGCTGGAAGGGATCCAACTATTTTTTATTCTCGCCGAACTTTATTGCTTCACTCGTATTATCACCAGCCAACGAGTAATCACATTGAAGGATTATGCGTTACTCGGTGTATTGATTGGTCTTGGCATCAGCGTAAAAGTCACCAGTGCTATTGAGTTGCTTTTATTTGTCATTCTCTTTGGCGTAGACCAATGGAAGAACATTCAGGAGTTTAGATACATCACATTGTTAAAACGCCTGTTAGTTGCAGTTCCTGCTGGCGTAGTACCCGTAGTTTTGGTGTTTTTGAGTGTCTTTTATATTCACATAGGTACGGGCACTAAAGTCATTGCAGGCCACACTTACAAAGCGTCGCCCGAATATTTGCAAGCTATTCAAAACGGCGACACATGGAGCCCATCAACATTTGCTATCGGCTTTCGCGATAACTGGAAATACATGAGCGAGTATGCCGATGGCGTTCCGCGTTTAGACGAATGCAAACCGGACGAAAATGGCAGCTACCCGATGGATTGGTTGCTCGGCAAAAAAACCATTAGCTACCGCTGGGATAAAGACACAGTAGATGGCAAGGTTGAAGTTCGCTACATGACCATCATTGCTAACCCAATAATTTGGTTTAGCGTTGTTGCCGGCATTGTGTTGAGCCTTGGCTTAATCATGAGCAAATTTATTTACGGCCAACGCGAGAAAGACACCGCACTCTTTAATTGGATCTGTGTGTTTACGGGTTTGTATTTGAGTTACATGATTGCGATCTTGCAAATTGAACGGGTAATGTACCTCTATCACTATTTGATTCCGCTTGTGTTTGGTTCGATTAATCTCGCATTGGTATTTAATTACATTTACCGGGAGGAGATTATTGCCAAAAGCAAACATCTGTGGATTAACTTAAGTGTCTATGTGTTGTTAGTGATTGCCATATTTGCCTTCTTCTCGCCCTTCACCTACGGCATAGGCATGACCGCAGACGAGTTTGAATTACGCAATTGGTTTAGCTTCTGGAAGTTACAGGTGGTTCAATAATGAAGACTATTCCATTTAACAGAAACATTGTTTTTTCTGCACTGCTGGCCATTATTTGTATTGCCATTATCAACCGCATTACACCACCCCATGTTAGCCCGGTGTTTGAATTGGTGATAAGCAAAAATCGCACGTCGATTGCAGATATACATCAACCACGCGATATTGAAATGACCAAAAAGGTAAAGGTGGATCGTATTGACCTTGCTGATAAAAATCGCTTTCGCCATCGTAAATTAGGTGAAATTGGTTATGCAGGCGATTTTTTTGTTGATATCAATGCACCTTTTACAGTGAAAAAGGCAGGAACATACACCTTTTACCTCGGCAGTGATGATGGCTTTATTTTTAGTGTGGACGACAAACAATTGTGCGAATGGACACATGACAGGCCTTTCAGTATTAATGCCTGCCAAGTTAATTTAACCGAAGGCGCACATCGCTTTACGTTGGTTTACTTCCAAGGCTTTGGCAACGCCGGATTAACTATGGGATACGCTTACGGAGAAGAGACCACGCAATATATGGCGGGGGACGATTCGCGTTATATCAGCTTTTAATATTTTAAAGATTCAATTTCAATGAAATCCGGCAGTCGCGAGACTCCCGGATTTTTATTTTACGGGTAGCATGCCCCGACACTTGGGATAGCTTGAGCAAATCCAAAATAACTTACCTGCAGATGCGCCTGACTTAGCCTTGCGCTTTAACATAACGGAGGAACATTCGGGGCATTGCTCCAATGCAATTCCACTTTCTGTCATAGCGGCTTTTTCCGGGGAATTTTTTTCTTCGATTATCTCTCGTATATCCAAACCTGATTGATCGGAAGCCGGCTCAGTACCAGCCTTAATGCCCAGCGCGTTCGCTAAACTCGCGCGAATAATGCTCACGTCGTAGCTGGATTGCACTTTAAATTTCGCCAGTGGAAGTTGCGCTTCTTCGCAGGCTTTTTCGAGAAAGCTATCGAGATTTTCACCCACGCTAATTGCGCAGAGTGCACGCATCTGTAATTTATCGCAAATCACAAAATCAAATTTTCGATCACCCATGTTCTGGGTAGCAACTTGCAGCGCAAGCTTGTTAGCGCCGGAATCAATACTGAGCACATCGCCCGCGTTAAGATTGGTCAACAAAAAATAATCACCCGCCAATGCTTCTTGCAGGGCTTTAAAAATAGGACGCTGGGTATCACCCAATACCGATGACTTTAGGCTGTAGCTGAGTTTCACGCTTGCTGCTGTAGCGGCTACAGGCTGCGGTTTTATATCAACAGGCAACTCAACAGATCGGGGCAACTCCCATTCATGCGGGTTAAATTTGTCTTCAAATTTTGCTTTAATTTTTTTATCGGCACGGTAGATAAAATAACCCCCGACGCCGACCATTAGCACTAACCACAACAACCACATACAGCCACCTTTTTAAAACCGCTTTTTAAAAACACGCACTAGGTCAACTCTGGGCGAGCCAGTTCAAATCGCTCGTGGGTTGTTGCGTATAAATCGCCACCCAACTTGCCAATGGTATTGATTAAGTGTGGCGCGATTTGGCCATCAACAAGAACCGATTCATTCACAAAAATATTCACCACATCCAACAACATCATGTGCCCACCCATGGGTAAGGAGGATACCTCCAGCACCTCGCGCAGGCGGCACTCAAACCGAACCTTAGCGGCGGCAACACCCGCCACCGCCACTTTAGTACTCTGCACACTCTCTATTCCCACGGCCAAAAACTCGCTAACCTCGGGCGGATAATTTGCGCAGCTGGCATTCATGACCGATGCCTGATCTTCACTCACGATATTCACCACGCATTCGCCCGTTACCCGCAAATGGGCGAGCGTATCTTTAGCGGCGCGATCACGGGGATTCACGTGCGTCACTGCCAGCACGGGCGGGTTGCAACTTGCCACAGTAAAGAACGAGTAAGGAGCGAGATTAAGCACCCCAGTCGCACTCTTAGTGCTTACCCAGGCGATAGGGCGCGGCGTGATGCTGCCCACCATTAACTTGTAACATTGGGTTGCTTCAATAAGCGAAGGGTCGAAATTCATAGATGGGATCCAAGCAAGGAAAACACCCTAGCTTCGGTTAAATCGATCTTTTTTACAAATGTTATAATATAACGCTTGCGAGCCACGGAAAACTTCTTTAGATTGCGCCCCATGTTTAGCTCAATCCGCCATTCCACCAGAACAATACGCCTGTGGCTAATTGCCGCCGCAGCCATATTGGCGCTAACCTCAGTTTTAGAGGCCGGCCACGTTCATGGTGTTTTTACCCAGGCGGACGACCAATGTACGCTCTGCCAACATTCAGTTTCGCTGGATAAGCCGCTCAATTCCTCCCTCGTTGTTTTCATTCCTCTGCTGCTATCCGTTGCCGTTAGCAGTGTCTTAACTCTTTTTATCCCCCAATCCCAAAGCTGTTTTGCGCTGATACGCGCACCTCCCACTCAACTCCACACCCGTTAAAACTTTGTTTTTTTACCGGCTGGCCGCTATGAGCTAGCTGTGCCTTTTGCTGTGGAGTTTTTCATGAAATATTTTTCAAAACACTATCTTGCCCTTGCACTCGCCGCTGTTTGCCAGACTGCCTTTGCTGAGGATGTTGAAGAAGAAGTGGTAGTGACTGCCTCGCCCTTTGCCAAAAGCATTGAAGCGGTCAACAAACCCGTTAATTTGCTCAGCGGTGATGCCTTACAAAATGCCTCAGCCGCCACATTAGGCGAAACCCTCAATGGCCAGCTGGGTGTGAGCTCCGCCAGCTTCGGCCCCGGTGTTGGCTTGCCGATTATTCGCGGTCAAAGCGATAACCGCGTAAAAGTCATGCAAGACAGCGTTGGTTCCATGGATGCCTCGGCCGCCAGCCCAGACCATGCGGTAACCCTTGAGCCATTACTCGCCAACAAAATTGAAGTGCTGCGCGGGCCAGCTGCATTGAGATACGGCAGCGGCGCCATCGGTGGCGTGGTAAACGTGTTGGATAATCGAATCCCCAATGAACTACCCGATGGCATTACCGGCGGTGCCGAATTACGCAACGCCAGCGCCAACAATGAAACCGTTGGTGTCACCAGCCTTAACGCCGCCGCTGGAGATTTTGCGTTTCACCTCGATGGCGTAAAACGCACCAGCGATGACATGGATATCCCCGGCTTTGCCGTTAAGAATCCCGAAGATCCAGCCTCCGCTACCAAAGGCCATATTCCCAACACGGATGCAGAATCCACGAGCGGCACCTTGGGTGCGTCCTATATCAGTGGTGATGATTTTATTGGCATCAGCGTTAACAAGCTGGACAACAACTACGGCGTGCCTCCAGATGGCGACGAGCTGGTACGCATCGATATGCATCAAACCCGCTACGACCTCAAGGGTGAACTGAATAATCCGTTTGATGGTTTTCAAAAAATCAGCGCTCGTCTAGGTCACAACGATTATCGCCATACCGAAATGGAAAACGGTGAACCTGGCACAAAATTTACCAACGATGCTTACGAAGGACGCGCAGAATTAATTCATAACCCGATTGATTGGCTAGAATTAACGTGGAATGGTGCCGTGGGTGTTCAAGCATCAACAAGCACTTTTGCGGCCGTGGGTGAAGAGGCATTTATTCCAAAATCAGACATTAGTGATTTGGGTATTTTTATTGTGGAAGAAACAAAACACAATAATTTTACCTACGAAATTGGCGCACGTGCCGATTCGCAAAAAATCAAACCCGATGCAAATTTTGGAACATCAAACGGACAAACCATTAGCCATGACACTCTTAACCTATCCGCTACCACTACCTGGCATTTTACACCGAATCAACAACTCAGCGTGGGAATTGCGCAATCACAACGCGCACCCAGCGTAGAAGAATTGCTCGCCAATGGCCCGCACCCTGCCACCGGAAGTTATTTAATTGGCGATGAAAATCTGAAAGAGGAAAGCAGCACCAACGTGGAATTCGGCTACCACTGGCATCACGATAATTTCCAATTTTCAACCAATGTGTTTTACAACCGCGTAAAAGATTTTATCTACGGTGAAAATCTAAATGAAATTATTGATGATCTTGCGGGTTATCAATACACCCAAGCAAACGCGACTTTTAAAGGGTTTGAAACAGAACTGAAAATTCCATTTATGACTTATTGGAATCTGCACTTATTCAGCGATAAAGTTCGCGCCACACTGGATGATGGCGGTGATCTACCGCGTATTACGCCCATGCGTTTTGGTGGCTCGCTGGATTTTAATCTTGACCAATGGAGTGCAAACATCAGCGCGACTCACGCCGCAAAACAAAACCACCCCGGTGCCTTTGAAAGCGACACAGATTCGTACAACAGACTTGATGCACGTGTGGATTACACCTTCACCACCGCAGGAACGGATTACACGCTTTTCCTAAAGGCTACCAATTTAACGAACGAAGAGATTCGTAATGCATCTTCCTATTTGCGCGACATAGCGCCCGAAGCAGGCCGAAGTTTGCAAGCGGGTATCCGCGTTAAATTTTAAATTCCTTAGCGGTAAGCCTGCCCCGGACTACCGGGGCAAAACCCCTCGTGAATCAAACCCCAATCCACCGCAAAACGCACCACAACGAATCAGATCACACCAAACCGGTGTTTAATTGGGGCACAAATATTCGAAAAACATGCACCAATAGCTATCACTTTAATCTCAAAACCCGCGAATTTGATACAAAATAAGGCGTTGGCACAGGCGTTGCAAAATCACGTTTAGGCAGTCTCATTTCACAAATGGGATCACTGTGATTTAACACCTTCGGAACACGCCATGAGCTCTTCAAAATTAAACCTGTTGGATTTCTCTAACAAATCAGTTGCGACCCTGCACTTAACTTGGTTTGCGTTTTTTATGACCTTTGTGATGTGGTTTAGCTTACCGCCGCTAAAACCACTGATCATGCAATCCATTCAAATGACTCCACAACAATGGGCAGCCTTGTTAACGTTGAACGTTGCACTCACTATTCCCGCGCGAATTGTTGTTGGTAGCCTTGTCGATAAATTCGGCCCGCGCAATATTTACAGCGGGCTCCTCATTCTCTCTGCCGTAGTACTTATTGCATTTGCGTTTTCAACAACCTTTGAGCAATTAGCACTGTTCCGCTTCTTGCTAGGTTTTGTTGGTGCAGGTTTTGTAATTGGTATTCGTTTGGTGAGTGAGTGGTTCCCTGCTCGCCAAGTCGGTTTGGCGGAAGGCATTTATGGCGGTTGGGGTAACTTCGGTGCAGCAGCAGCTGGCTTCACACTTCCCTTCTTAGCAATCCATGTTTTTGGCGGTGTAGATGGTTGGCGTTACGCTATGACCGCTGCCGCTGTACTGGCCGCATTTTACGGCGTTGTGTTTTATATTTTTGCACGCAACACCCCAAAAGGCTCTACTTACTTCAAACCGAAAAAATCCGGCGGCTTAGAAGTCAGTAACAAAAAAGACTTTTGGTTTTACGTTGCTCTCAATGTGCCTATGTATTTAATTTTGGCTGTGCTCGCGTGGAAAATGTCGCCAGCAAACCTAAAACTTTTGAGCGCAACAACCACCAACATTTTGTACGTTGTTTTGGTTGCGCTGTTTATCTTCCAATTCACACAAATTTATCGCGTCAACAAAGATATGCTGAAGAATGGTGTGCCAGAGCACGATAAATATGAATTTAAACAAGTGGCGATTTTAAGCTGGGCTTATCTCGCAAGTTTCGGTTCTGAATTAGCGGTTGTATCTGTGTTGCCCGCATTCTTTATGGACACATTCAAAGGCCTAAGTATTTCACAAGCAGCAATGCTGGGTGGTTCTTTCGCATTTATGAACTTGGTTGCGCGCCCCGGTGGCGGTTGGGTGAGCGATAGATTGGGCCGCCGCTTTTCCATGTCGATTATATTTGGCGGTATTGCAATTGGTTATGTGCTCTTATCGCAAATCAACGGCAACTGGCCATTGCCACTGGCATTTGCGGCGGTGTTTATTTGCTCTCTGTTCGTACAAGCAGGTTGTGGTTCGGTATTCGCTGTAGTGCCACTCATCAAACGTCGCATGACTGGCCAGATCTCGGGTATGGCGGGTGCTTACGGTAATGTGGGTGGCTTGGCGTTCCTTACCATCAACACTTTCGTCACCATTCACACCTTCTTCTACGTGCTCGCAGGCGCTGCGGCGTTAGCATTCTTCTTCATCCAATTTTTAAAAGAACCTAAAGGCCACACTGTAGAGGTTAATGAAGACGGTAGCTTGCAAAAAATTGAAGTGGCTTAAATAGCACTCGAAGAATCATACAAATTAATCCTTAAAAGTTAGCCCGCACTTGCGGGCTTTTCTATTAGAATTTCTTCAATCCGATAAAAAACAGCGGCTCAGCTTATGGATCACCTTCAATCTGGCTTACATATTCGTTTCGCACAACGAAGCGAAGCGGGGCGAAAGCCAGAAAACCAAGACACAGTCGGCGCACGTATTCCAGAAGGGAACGCACTCACCAATAAAGGCATAGCAATCGCAATTGCCGATGGCGTGAGTAGTAGCATGGCCGCTCGTGAAGCAAGCCAAACAGCGATTACAGGTTTTCTCACCGATTATTACGCAACGCCGGACACCTGGCGCACACAACAATCAGCCATGCGTGTTATTCAGGCGCTTAACTCCAGTTTGTTTGGGCGCAGCCAAAATTCTATTTATGGAGAAGGTTACCTAACCACTTTTTCCGCGTTAGTGTTAAAAGGCTCCTCTGCCTTTGTATTTCATGTAGGCGATACGCGCGTATACCGGTTGCGTGGTGATGAATTTGAATGCCTTACACGCGACCACACACAGCGTATTGATCGTCAAACCAATTATTTGAGCCGCGCTCTTGGCGCAGATCCTTTTCTTGAAGTGGATGTGTACACGGCTGAATTAGAAATTGGCGACATTTTTATTTTAAGCTGCGATGGTGTTCACGAGTTTATACCCACTGCAGAACTCAAATCCTTAATTAAACAAAACACTCAGGATTTAGATAAGCTCGTCAACACGATTATTGAAACCGCGCTCGCCAACAACAGCGATGACAATCTCAGTATTCAGGCTGTAGCTGTAGAACAACTGGGTCACGCTACGCAAAATGATGCAATGCAAATTTTGTCGCGTCTGCCTTTTCCGCCTTTACTTTCACCCGGAAAAATAATCGACGGCTTGCGCGTTAAAAAAGTTCTTCACGAGTCTACGAGAAGCCAAGTCTATTTAGTCGAAGATGAAAAAGGCACGCAGCTGGTGATGAAAACACCGTCAGTAAATTTTCAGGACGATCCCGCTTATATTGAACGTTTCGTTATGGAATCCTGGATTGGTTCACGCATTCACGGTGCGGGCGTGGCGCGTGTCATTCCCGCACCGGAATCTCGCTCATGCCTTTATTATCTCACCGAATATATTGGTGGCCCGACACTTACCCAACTGCTAAAAGAGCGTGGAAATTTGGCAATCGTTGATGCAGTAGAAATTATTGAGCAATTGATTCGCGGTATTCGCGTGTTCCATCGCAAAGACACACTGCATCAGGATTTAAAACCTGACAATGTCGTGATCAGTAACAGAGGCCCCATCATCGTGGATTTCGGTTCCTGTTGGGTTGCCGGTGTTGAGGAGGTGATTGCTCCTTTTACGCGCGAGATAGCTTTAGGAACCGCAGACTACTCAGCACCTGAATATAGGTATGGCGGAAAAGTGGGACCCGCATCTGATCAATTTTCCTTAGCCGTCTTGCTCTATGAAATGCTGACTGGAAAATTGCCCTACGGAGAGAAATACGCAAAAGCCAATGACTTGCGGAGTTTTCAAAAATTAAAATACATTTCTGCGATGCAGCACAACCCGCTCGTGCCTTATTGGCTAGACAAAGCCTTGCAGAAAGCCTTAAGCATTTACCCTAATTCTCGTTATGAAGTTTTGTCCGAATGGCTTCAAGATTTAAAGCGCCCCAACCCAGAATGGTTAACGCAACGTCAACAACCCTTGATTGAACGACACCCCGATAAATTGTGGAAGGTGTTAGCTGTTAGCGGCTGGCTGTGCGCAGTTGCTTTATTGTTTTGGAAACGTTAGAAATTTATGAATGGGACGCACACCACCCCAATTCAATGACTATAGCCCTGCATTTGGGCAATCTAAATCACCACCAAAATAGCTATCTACTACCAATCCACCATTCGTGAAATTTACCATCCAAGAATATTCTCCTTTCCTCTTTGGAATCGAAGAATTTAACATTTGCGCAACATATTTAAAACTCAACTTCAGGTCCACTTTAGAGAATTCGTCAACCGAAATCGAAAACATAAGGAAATTGTAATCATCCTGAATTTCATATTTGATTTTTTCTTTCTTGAAAAGAGTTTTTGAATCGATCAGCTTTAAAGACTCTTCAATAACTTCATTAGTAATAATTTTAGTCACGCCATATCCTTTGTGAATTGGGGTCAGAGCAAAATAAAAAAGGAAAATTTATCAGATTTACGAAACTCTCAATCTAATTTTACTCTGACCCCAATTTTTAAATAGCTACTTGGTGTAAGTGACGCGATACACCCGACCGCGTGAATCGTCAGAAATCAACATAGAACCATCACTTAAAAATGCCACATCAACTGGGCGGCCTAGCACATTTTCGTCGTGTAAGAATTCAACGAAGGGCGTGTCGGTTAACAACTGATTGCCTGCCAGCGTCACCAAGCTCACGCGATACCCAATTTTTTGGGTGCGGTTCCAAGAGCCATGTTCTGCCACAAATAATTGATTGCGGTACTGCGCTGGAAATTGGTTGCCGTTGTAAAAGGCCAAACCTAAAGGCGCAACGTGCGGGCCAAGGTTAGCAACCGGTGCAACATAATCAGAACAACTTTTGTTTTTACCAAATTCCGGGTCAAGTAAAACACCGCTGTGGCAATAAGGGAAACCAAAATGCAATCCTGCTTTGGGCGCACGGTTTAATTCACAGGAAGGCAAGTTATCGCCAAGCTCGTCGCGACCGTTATCGGTAAACCACATTTCTTTTGTGAGTGGATGCCAAGTAAAGCCCACTGAATTGCGAATGCCTTTTGCAAATACAGAGAAATTAGAGCCATCCGGATTCATGCTGTAAATTTTTGAGTAGGCTTCGTTTTCTTTGTCGCATACATTACAGGGCGCGCCAATCGGAATATAAAGTTTTCCATCGGGCCCTGCTTTAATTACTTTCTCACCATGCCAGCGATCAGTGGTTAAATCATTTTTAATGACCGTGTAAGAAGGCTTGTTCGCGTAAGTTTGATTAATGTTGTCGAAGCGGATTACGCGCGAAATTTCCGCAACATAAAGCGAGCTATTGAGCAAGGTCACACCTATAGGTGAATCCAAACCTTCGGCAACCGTAATCACCTTATCGGCTTTACCATCTTTATTAGCATCCACCAAAGCATAAACTTTTCCTGCCTTACGCGAACCCACGTAAACCACGTCGTTGCTATCGACCACCAAGGAGCGCGCGGTTTCTACACCTTCCGCATAAACGGATATTTGAAAGCCTTTGGGAACACGAATATTAGCGATGTCATCTGCCGCAGGGGCTTCTGCAGCAGCCGTAGGTTTGGTGAGAAGAAACTCGGAAAGCTGATCGATTTGCGCCTTGGTCAACAAGCCCTCCCAAGCCGGCATACCTTTAGCAACCAAACCTTTGCTGATGATTTTGGTGAAGTTGGCCTTAGTAGGTTCACCATTCAGCCAAACATTGTCCGCCAAGCTCGGCCCCAAGCCACCCTCGCGCTGCTTGCCGTGGCACTGCGCACAGTTGGCGGTGTAAATATCACTACCCGTTTCTGCTTGAGCAGCGCCTAGCGTTAAAAGGCACCCCGAAATAACTGCGCCGAATCTAGCTCTGATTTTCATTTTTGTTTCACCCCGTTCTGTTGGAAGCTCGCTAGCCGAGCCTAAGTGACTGCTTGCGCAACAAGATACCAAATAATGAAACGAAAAACGGTGGCCTTGTGTAAACAAATGCAAACCAATGAAGCCCTTGAACCGAAGCGCCGCCGCCAGAAACAACGAAGCCCGCATAAGCGGGCTTGTGATGGTCAAAAAGGAACCTCAAACTCGGATTACTGAGCAAGAGCGTGCATTTTGTCGGCGTATTCTTTAATGATCAAAATGGTAGAAATATCTGAATCAAAAATACCGTACATACCTTGCTCTTCTTGCGGTGGATCGCCCATAAAATCATCGCCAGATTGCCACCAATAATTTGAACGCGTTGTGCGGGCGGAGCCGTTCCATGCCCAGAAGTTGTAACCCACTATAGGGTCACCTGCTTTCACGCGGTTGTATAAAGTGTCAAATACCATGCGATAAAAGTTGTCGCGGTAGTGCGTGGTGGATTTAACATCGTAAGCACCAAAATCGCGGTCCAAACCGAACTCCTCCAGCACGAGCGGTTTGTTCACTTTCTTCGCAATATCAATATGTACATTTAAATATTCTTTAGCTTTGGCTACGCCTGCATCCCAAGTCTCTGCTGGCTTTTTCTGATCAAACCAACCCCAATTGCGAATCCACATGTGGTAGGTCATGTAATTAATATAGGGAGATGAATGTGCATCGCTATATAATTTTTCATCGCCATTTGAGCCCATTAAACCTTCGCTACCCGTACTTACCATATGATTGGGGTCGAGTGAGTGAATATATTTTGCAGTGTCGTTAATCCATTTTACGTAAATGGCTTTGTCTTTCTCTGAAGCTTTCCAATTACCTGCGCGTGGCTCGTTCGCTAACTGCCAAGACAAAATCGCCGGGTCGTTAACATAAGATTTGCCTGTAATAGTATTCACGCGGGTAACAATTTTCTTAATCGTTTTTCGCCATTCATCTTGCGCCTTTTTACTTTGGTAAAAGCTCGCAGACGTTTGCATAAAACTTTCCCAATCTTTGGTCACGTTTGGATCTTGCACTGGCTTGCCAGTAATCCAGCTCATGTATTGCGACATGCCGCCCGACCACTGCCAGAAATTATTTAAATAGATAACGGCGGTAATATTGCGCTTGGCAATTTCAGCCATAAAAAAATCCAAACCAGCAAGTAAATCTTCGTCGTGATTACCAAAGCCATTGGTGGTGGCGGGGCGAACAGCACTGTTGTGTTCTGCTTTTTCTGAAACAGCAAGAACGCGAATATTGTTAATGCCTAAGAGCTTCAAACTATCCAGTTCTTTAACAAGACGTGCGCGGTCACCAACCTTGCCAGACGAACCTAAATAGCCGCCGTACCACATATTGGTACCCACCACGTAGTACTGCTTCCCTTTCAATAAAAAGTTGGTGCCTTTGGCGCTGATATAATCATCTTTGCTCGCGATTGATGCTTGCTCAACGGCGAACACCACGCTCGTCGTAAAAAGCAAAAGGAGCGAAATGCTCAGGTTTATTATTTTGTTCATACTTATACCTCACTGATTGGAAACAGGGAATTCTTCAGATCCTAATTTAACTTGGACAAATAATTTATGGCTTCCATCATGGCGCGCCCGTTGTGATAGGGGCACTTCCAAAAACCTAATTTGTAATTAGCGATTGGTGGTTGCGTGTTTACTGTGGATAACCAAAGCCATTCGCCATGCTTGCGGTCGATTTGAAATTTTTTTATAAATGCCCAGCATTCTTCCGCAGCTTTTAAAAATTTAGCATCGCCCAATTCGCCATACGCAAATAAAAAGCCCACCAAAGCTTCCGCTTGCACCCACCACACTGCATCACATCGTTTTTCATGGGTAGCGAAATCGTAGGAGTCCAGGACTTGTCCTGAATCGCCAACACCTTCAGCCAAGGTTACTTCTGCTATTTTTAGCAAATCAAGCATTAGAGATTTACGATAGGCTTCGTCATTCAACGAATCCAAAGCTTGTGCAATTAGCCAGCTCGCTTCTATATCGTGACCGTATGTATAGCCGGGAGAGTGATCTACCCAGTTCAAATCCATAAACATACGCAAGTGATAAGTTTGTTTATCAATAATATGCTTATCAAATATTTCAATGTTGTAACGCAAAGCTGCGGTTATTGCAGGGTGCGAGTGAATTTTATTGAGCTGCGTGTAGGCTTCCAGAATATGCAAATGCGTGTTTTGTGATTTTGGGAAATTTAAATCCTTGTCACTCAAACGCGAATCGTCAAGCGAACCCCACTCACGCGTAAAGGCCTCTAAGTAACCGCCAAATTGTGGATCGCGCGTTTTAGATTCCACTAGATGAAAACAATCTAGCGCGTGAGTTAATACTTGGTTTTCTTGCGTTAAATTGTAATAGGCTGTTAATGCATAAATCACAAACGCCTGAGCGTATACTTGCTTTTTTGAATTGACTGGATTTCCTTGCGCATCCAACTCCCAGTAAAAGCCGCCATGCTCCTCATCAAAAAAGCAGCGCAATATATAGTCGTATGCGCGCTTGGCCATTGATGAACATTCATGCGCCTTTGGATTTTTCTCTAGGTGGTAGCGCGCCGCAACCTCACTAAAGAACCACAGAATTCGTGCGTTTAAGATAATACCTTTAGTCGCATTTTTTTTGGGTTGATTATTGGAATCAACCTCTCCGTAAAATCCACCATGTTCATTATCTACGGAATACTTTATCCACCAATTAACAATGGATTCGAGTTCCCGATAAAACTCATCTTGCAACTCACTTAGCGCATAAAAAGACGTAAAACTCATTATTGATCAAACCAAGTCTTTTAATATGTTTAAATTTGCGCTGATGAGTTCATTGCGTGCTGCAACTGAAGCAGCTGAACGCAATCCGTCTTCTGGAGTGTTTTTGCAATAATCAATGAGCTTTTCAACTGTGGTTGTCGCCACATGCATGCGCGTATCGGACGAGGCGTAGTAAATAAAAATTTCATTCTTTTCATTCACAATCCAACCATTTGCAAATGCAACGTTTGATACATCGCCTACGCGCTCCTCACCATGGGGCGCAATAAAATGACCTGCCGGACTATGGCTTACCACCCATGGTCGCTCCAATTCAGTCATAAACATATAAAGCGTGTAGCGCAAACCCGCTGCGGTATTACGCACGCCGTGCGCAAGGTTCAACCAACCTTCTGGTGTTTTGATAGGTGCTGGGCCCTGACCATTTTTAACTTCTTTAATGGTGTGATAGACCTTTCCATCCACAATGACTTCTGATCTCACTTCGGCGCGCGTCATGTCATCAACCAAACCCCAGCCGATACCACCGCCACCACCTACGCTGATAAAGCCATCTTGCGGGCGCGTGAACAAGCCGTATTTGCCGTCAATAAATTCTGGGTGCAAGACCACATTACGTTGTTGGCCAGAATAAGTAATTAAATCCGGTAAGCGCTCCCAGCTAATTAAATCTTTTGTGCGCGCAATACCGCACTGTGCTTCTGCAGCTGAAGTATCTTCCGGGTGATTTAAATCTTTGCGCTCTGTACAAAATAAACCATAAATCCAACCGTCTTCATGTGCGGTTAAACGCATGTCGTATACGTTGGTATCTGGGCGACCTGTTTCGGGCATGGTGATGGGGTAATCCCAAAAACGGAAGTTATCAATTCCGTTCGGGCTTTCCGCTACTGCAAAAAAGGATTTGCGATCAACGCCTTCAACACGAACTACCAAAATGTATTTTCCATTCCAGCAAATTGCGCCGGAGTTAAAGGTTGCATTAACACCTTGGCGCTCCATTAAAAATGGATTGGTTTTTTCGTTTAAATCATAACGCCAAAAAATAGGTGCATGTTCTGCGGTGAGAATGGGGTTTTCATAGCAGGTGTACACACCGTTGCCCATTTTTTTTGGTATGTTTTTTTGCGTTACCAGCGCTTCATGTTGCGCCAGCAAGCGCTGTACGTTTGCCTTAAATTGTGTCATTGGAAGTTCTCCATTTTTTGGCCTTCGGCGGCAATTAGGCCACCGATTTATTTTTACTTATTCGCGTTACAGCGATTAGGATTTCTTAAGAAGATGCTCGTCATTGGTTCCAATTAATAACTCATTGGGAACATCGGCAGGGTAATCTTGCAAATGCTGATACCAATTTTTCCACAGGAACAAGGTGCAAAGTCCGGCAACGCCTATGCAGACTAAGAATTCAGTTTGATAATGAATGACAAGAAAAATGGGCGCTGCAACCAAACTGGTTTGCCACACAATACCTACAACTACATTCACCATGTCGCGTACAAAGTTGTTATTTTTTGTGAGCGCTGGATGATCTGCTAAACACGCATCATGTACGGGTTTCCAAAATCCCCAAGGGCGAACTTTTAAATAGAACCGCTTTAGAATTTCTATATCTGTTGGCGCAGTCAATAGGGAAGCCAGTACGCAAGTAACCAAACACACAACAAACAACCAAGGGAATGCGTAAATAAAATCTATTTTTTTCAGCGCGAATCCAAACAGATTCAGCGTATTCGCCAGCGCGATATTTGCATCGGGTATCGCCAAAATAAGCGCAAGCGTAATGCCAATTGCCATTCCCCAGAAATAGCCATAGGCATTAAATCGCCACCAGTACCACTTGAGCACATTAGATGCGGTGTAACCGCCGTAAAGCCCACTCACAATCCACTGCAAAACGGTGTTCACACTCGGAATATAAAAGCCGAGCCCAACGCCTGTGACAATAAATACCAAAGAGACAATGTAGCTCATGTAAACGTAGCGCTTGGGGTGTGCGTTAGGATTTATGTAGCGTTTGTAAATATCATTCACAACATAAGCGGGCGCGGCGTTAACCGTTGCAGCAAAGTTAGACATAAAAGCAGCAAGCAAACCCGCAATTAATAAACCGAGCAAACCGCTGGGAATATAATTTTTTAATACGAAAGGAAGGATTTGTTCGAAATCCACATTTGAACCCATCGCACGCAAATCATTCATAAAAAAGGCGAGCGCGAGCACCGTCAAACCTGCAATCAACATATAGCGCGGAAACATCAGTACGACTGTAACGAAGCCGCTCATTTTTGCGGCGTCGCGCGGCGATTGGGTTGAGAGCACGCGTTGCATGTCATAGTTGGGCGCGGGGCCAGCAAGGCTTAATAAAACACCTTTAAACAACATCAACATGAAGAAGATGCCGAACAGCGAGTAACCATCCGCCGCAATTTTTTCGTTGGCTGCATCTAACCGACCCGCCCAATCCACATTGATATGCCAGTTGACCGCAAGACTATCCCAACCCGCAGGAACAATAGCGGCAATCATGTCTGGCGATACGCTGTTCATCGCAATAATGCCTACGCCGATACTCGCAATAGTCGTCACCACAAATTGGAAAACTTCGGTAAACACAACCGAGAACATTCCACCTTTGATAATGTAAAAGGTGGTGATCGCCGTCATACCCAAGCCATAGAACACATCGTTCATGTGCGGATCGTCGGAAAGCTTCCACGGAAAAAATACAGACGCAAATTTGCCGATCCCAATAAAGCCGTAAGCCAAAAAGCCAATCACGCCGACCAGTGCGAACGCCACCACAATAATATTGGAAAGCCGCGCACCGCGGTCATCACCAAAGCGGAAAATAATCCATTCAGCCCCGGTCATTACGCCCGAGCGACGCAACCAGGTTGCCAAAAACACCATGAGGAAAATTTGATTGAAGGTGGGCCACAGCCAGGGGATGTAAACGCTCGATAGGCCGTAGACGAACAGCAAATACACCAACCACATGGTGCCGGAAATATCGAACATACCTGAGGCGTTGGACAACCCAAGCATGTACCACTTGAGTTTATTACCACCCAAAAAGTAACTGTTGATGTCTTTAGAGGCGCGAGCAGATACCCAAAAACCCACGCACACGGTTGAGCAAATAAAGGCGATGACAATCAAGATGTCGAGCAAGGGGAGATTCATGGTGTTTTCCAATTATTATGTTGTCCCGCAGGATCTTTTACGGCTGCTTTTTCACGAGCCCGCTCGGGGAAAATCCGAAGCCAAAGATCATGCCTAGCGCCTAAAACTTGTTCAACTAAAACGGTTACATCTTTACAAAAATAGATACTGGCTCAATACGCCCGCCGAGCCTAAAGGAATTTGCACGACGGAAAACCGAAACACTTGGATTCGGGCGCACAATGTAATCGGTTACAGAATAAATTGCCAGCTAATTTCAATGGCATGGGGAAAAATTTCTTCCTCGGCAGCCTGTATTTACACCGTGATAAGCCTTATTGTTACACCCGCCAAGCAAGTAGCAATAAACCACTACCCACTGATGTTTAAGAAGAGACAGATTTATGTCCAGTATTCGCGATGTTGCCCGTATAGCAGGTGTTTCCGTGGCCACCGTTTCCCGCGCACTGAGCATGCCTGAAAAGGTATCTCCCGATAGCCTCGCCAAAGTTCACAGCGCCATCGCCCAAACCGGGTACAAACCCAACATGCTCGCGCGAAACTTCCGTTCCGCACGCTCCTATGCGGTGGTGGTTTTGGTTCCCGATATCGCCAACCCTTTTTATTCCCTATTCATTCGCGCCCTTGAAGACCGCGCCCAGCAAAAAGGTTATGCAGTACTTTTGGGTGATACGCGCGGAACATCTGAGCGCGAACTGGAATACATCCGCCGCGTAGAAACCCGCTTGGCCGATGGGATTATCCAGTTACGCCCTAGCTCAGAAAAAAGCCAAAACAACATTCCGCCGAACATTCCTTGCGTCAACGCCTGCGGTTGCGAGTACACCACCGGCCCTGCCATTCGCATCGACAACCGCAGCGCCGCTAAAACCATGGTGAACTATTTGATCTCCTTGGGGCATCGCCGCATAGGCGTGATTTCCGGCTTGAAGGACAACCCCCACGCCATAGATCGTCTGGAAGGTTACAAAGAAGCACTCGCGGAAGCGGGGATTCCCTTTGAGAAAGACTTGATAGCCGAAGGCGACTTCACCATGTGGTCTGGACTCAATGCTGCGTTCCAGTTCTGCAACATGAAGAATCGCCCCACCGCGATTTTTTCCATGAACGATGAAATGGCCATTGGCGCAATGCAAACGCTAAAGAATCAGGGTATTCGCATTCCGGAAGATATGTCTGTAACCGGCTTTGACGATATCGCCTACGCCAAATATTCCGATCCAAGTTTGACCACCATTTCCCAACCCGCTGAGGAAATGGGCAAGATGGCCATGGACATGTTGCTGAAAGTGATTGAAGGGGAACCGCTGAGCCAGCGCGAGTGCGTGTTGCCGACGGAGTTTATTATTCGTAAGAGTACGGCACCGGTTAAAACGGCGCCTTAAATATGCGGTTGTGGAATGTAAACTTTCGATTTTAAAAAGGGCTTAGCGCCCTTTTTTATTTTGTGTAAACACCATTGCAGTGATCAATCAATTCCACCGCCGCGACGATCAAATGGTAGAGCGTACTCGCCGGAGCCACGTCCACCACCACTTCGTCATTAGCACCGCGTTGATCGACGTAAGAACCGGGCGTACTGGCGCATAGGTAATAGGTAAATAGGTCATCCACACCTTTGATGGCAACCGCTTCTGCCTTTGGATTCCCTGCACGAATTTGCACAAGGCTCGCTTTGATTAATTCGGTAATACCCCAGCAGCGTTTTTTAGGATCTATAACGCGACCATCTGGCGCGACAGCATCGAACAGCAAACCTGATTTATCCATGCCGATTTGCAAGCCTTTTTCGTAGAGTGCCTTGGTGTAATGCCCAACCGGGCGACCGCTGCGGCGGCTGTACCAGTCCAAGAGCCACACCCACTCCATCATATGACCGGGTTCAACCACATCGCCTTTCGGTGAAGGGCAAAGCGACCAATCTTCTTCAAAAAACTCAAACAGAACTTGTTTTTCGGCATCGAAAAAATGGCTTTGAAATAGCGCGAAAAGTTCGCCCACACGCGCCAACCATTTAGCATCTTGGGTTGCATCGTAAAGTGCGAGGAATGCCTCGAACAAATGCATATGCGGATTTTGGCGGCGACAAGCGTAGTCGTAGTCGCCCTCAATCCAGCCACCTACCGGCGACCCGAATTTAGCATCCAAATGCGCAACTAACTTCTCCGCTTCTGCAAGCGCACTTGCGTCACCGCAAGCGCGGTAAACCCACGCGTTAGCGAGCAAGAAAAACGCGTGGTCGTAAAGATCTTGTTTGGTGTCTATGACCCGGTAATTCTTATCCAGCAAATGGCTATAGCCGCCACCGGAAGTGGGGTGCGCCGCGTGTTGTTGAACGAAGGCCAGCATGCGTTGGGCGACGGCTTTGCCGGAATCACACCAGCCGCGATCGGCCGCTTGGGCGAAGAAAAAGGCTTGGCGAGCTTGCACCCTTACGCGAGTTGTGGAATCGAAGTCTACGTCTCCGTTGACCAGAAAACGTTCGTAATTAACACCATTTTGGGAATTGATACCGCGGCTTAGCCAGAGGGGAATTGCGTCGTTTTTTAACCAGTTTTCGAGGCGCTGGGCCTGAGCCTTTAGCTGAGCAGACATGGGTTATCCTTAAGCAGACGGAAATTGGTATTGGACGAACTATACCCATTCCAGAAGAAAAGTTGAAATTTTTCAGTAATTTAGGCGCGTAAAAAACCCCGGCAAGCCGGGGTTAAAGAAACAACAGCGGGCTAACACCAGCAAATATCCCGAAGGACTTTATCGGCACTGATAGCTCATCAGCAGCGATACCGCCAAACAATCACCGGCAAGGTTCACGCTTTGGCAGTCTGGATAACACTATGATGCCAACAAGTGTAACCGATTACAAGCCGTTCGTCTGCTAAATGGCTCGCCTGATTAGAACCTAGCTAAACCTGCTTATTTAACACCTCTATGAAAAGGCGCTCATTACTCCGACTCGACCAAGTAGCGCTCACCAACACGGGAATTAAAGCTGAGCGTATAACCGATCGACGATTTCTCACTCTTTAGCCCCAGAGGTTTAATTATGACTGGCGTATTGGTTCTAACGACGCACTTCCCGCCGTTACGCGACAAAACTGTCGCTTGCGTGATTTGGTTATTTTGCCAATTAATATCCACCACAAAATTACCGCGAGCAACTAAGCCAGTTACCTTTCCAGATTTCCATGCGGATGGCAAAGCCGGTAACAAATGAATTTCGTTATTTTGGCTTTGCAACAGCATTTCAATAACACCCGCAGTGCCTGCGAAGTTTCCATCGATTTGGAAAGGTGGGTGCGCGTCAAACAAATTGGGATATGCACCGCCGTGGCCGGCATAGGGATTATCCTTTTCGCGGGTAATGCGCAGCAAATTTTTAAACAATGTGTAAGCGTGATCGCCATCTAATAAACGCGCCCACATGTTCACTTTCCAAGCCAAGCTCCAGCCGGTGCCATCATCACCGCGAAGCTCCAGCGTTTTCTTTGCCGCATTCGCTAGCGCCGGTGTGGCGAGTGGAGAAATTTCGTGCGCTGGGTGCACGGCATACAAATGCGAAACGTGGCGATGATGCGGCTCAACTTCTTCAAAATCTTTATACCATTCTTGCAGTTGGCCTTTGCTACCAATTTGGTAAGGCAATAATTTCTTCTTGCTGGCAATTAGTGTTTTTCTGAACGCTTTATCGGTATTTAAAATTTCACTCGCTTCAATAACGTTGCCAAATAAATCTCCAATAATGCCAATGTCCATAGTTGCCGCAACAGTGATGTTACCTTTCTGCTGCTGACCTGCTTTATCGGTGTAGTAGTAAACGTTTTCGGGTGATGTGGATGGCATGGTAATCAAGTGGCCATCTTTATCTTTTTGTAACCACGCAAGACTAAATTCCGCTGCGCTTTTTAGCAGTGGATAAATTTGTTTCAAATATTCTTTATCACCGGTGAATTGATAATGCTCCCATAAATGACGGCTCATCCAATTCGCGCCCATATACCAGTTCGCCCACATTGGGTCGAGCTTACCTAATTCGCCTACGGGGTTTGATGTGGCCCAAATATCTGAATTGTGGTGAACCACCCAACCCGGTGCATGGTAAAAAGTCGCAGCAGTTTCTGTTCCGTTTACCGCCAGATTTTTTATTAAATCATTGAGCGGCGAAAACAATTCCGACAAGTTAGCGGTTTCAACCGGCCAGTAATTCATTTGAATATTGATGTTGGTTGTGTAATTACTGCTCCAAGGCGGACGAACTTCTTTATTCCAAATGCCTTGCAAATTAGCGGGCGCATTGGGTGTGCGTGAGGACGATATCAACAAGTAACGACCAAATTGAAAATACAATGCTTCCAAATCGTTATCTGTTTTTCCTACAGTGTACTCTTCCAAGCGCGTGTCTGTTGTCAGGTTGGATTTGGTGGCTTCGGTGTCTGCATTGATCTGCAGTGAAACACGATCAAAGAACTGACGAAAATCTTTTTGGTGCTCATCAAAAAGCTGTGCGTAAGTTTTACCTTCGTTTTTTTCGAGATAAGTCTTAACCAGCTGGTGTTCATCCGCGCCTTGGTTGAAGGGGCACTTATCAAAGCCGTTGAAACTGGTTGCGGCTGAAATTAATAAAATAACTTCTGACGCATTACTGACGCTGATTTTATTATCGGCAATTGCGAGCTTGCCGTCTTTTACAATTGGCTTCACCGCCAATTCAAAGCGCATACCCCTGCAGCTATCTTTTTCGTCGTATACAATCGGCTCACGTTTTGCGCCGAAATAACTCGGGTCGACGTGGGATGGTGCTCTACCGTTTAGTACCAAGGTCTCTGTAGTTGTGGAGCTGGAATATTTCAGCGGGCTTTTGGTGTTGGCCGTAAATGAAATCTGATTCGCTTTATCGGCAGAAAGGCGAACTACAATGGCTTGGCCGGGCGCAGAAGCAAATACTTCACGTTTGTAATTCACGCCGTTCGCTTTAAAACGTGTGGTTGTTAAACCATCGCGAATATTTAAGTCGCGTGAGTAATCTGAAGTAGTGCCGGTCAAGGATTGTGACAACTGCAAGTCACCCAATGGCAAATAACTTTCGGTAAAGTAACCCTGCATGTTTTTAACAATTTCGCTGGCTTTTACATAATCACCTTCTTTCAGTGCTTCACGAGCTGGCGCCAAAAATTCGTAGGCCTTGGGGTTTACATTTTTAGCAACGGGGCCACCACTCCAAAGTGTCGCTTCATTAAGCTGAATAAGCTCCTCGTTCACCTTGCCAAAAACCATGGCGCCCAAACGACCATTTCCCACGGGTAAGGCTTCTGTCCATTTTTCGGCGGGCTTATCGTATTTCAACGTAAGTGAGTTGGTGGGCTCGGGCGCGGCTTGCCCAAACGCCAAGCTTGAGACAAAAAGAAGCAGAAGGCCTTTGTATTTCATAAAGGAATACCTGTTAGCTGATGAGTTGTTATTGTGAGATGCTTTAATTGTATTATAAATAAGGATAATAACCTGTGTTTGGCGAAAATGCTAAAAATGATAGGCAAAAAAAATCCCCACGGCACTTAGCGTGCGGTGGGGATGTGTACATCAAAGGCGGCTTACTTCTTTACACCTTCAACATTCAGAGACAATTTCACAGTCTCTGACGCTGGGCCGAGCGGGAAAACAATATTGTAGTCTTTCAATGTCAACTCAGCTGTGCCTTCAAAGCCTGCGCGGTAACCGCCCCATGGGTCTTTACCTTCGCCAACTTTTTTCGCAGCGATAGTGATGCTTTTGGTTACGCCATTGAGCGTGAAATCGCCAACCAAATCGAAACTGTCTTTATCTTTTCCTGCTACGACTTTCTTGCTTACGAAAGTTGCTTTAGGAAATTTTTCAACATTCAAAAAATCTTTGCTGCGTAAATGTTTGTCGCGCTCAGCATGGTTTGAGTTAACACTGTTGGTATCAATGGTAACGTTGATAGTACTTGCTTCTACTTTTGCTGGATCGTAAGAAAAATCACCAGAGAAAGTATCAAAGCGACCAGTCAACACACTGTAGCCTAAGTGTTTAATCGCAAAGTTAATTGACGCGTGAGCGCCTTTGGTGTCGATAGTGTAATCGTCAGCCAATGAAGGCAGGCTCACAACACCAAGTGTACTGAGTGCCAAAACGGCGAGTTGTTTTTTTGCAAACATAAATTGCTCCTGTTGATTTTGACTTTGGTTGATTGCAGACTTAAAGAGAATCGTCCGAGGGTTTTAACATTCGAACGAGCGTTTTATCGCGTTTGATAAAGTGGTGAAATAATGCAGCAATTGCATGGAGAGCGACTAATGCAATTAGTCCCCACGCAACGTATTTGTGAATTTTGCCTGCGCGATCGATATTATCGGCGGATAGCTCG